>JACPTQ010000012.1:0-91075 GCA_016192705.1 Deltaproteobacteria bacterium
GAACGCCGTGGCGCGTCAGCGTTTCGACGCCGGCTCGGACTTCGTGCTCAATCTCGTCCGGCGATGCGAAGTGGAGCTTCTTGTGGTTTTGGGTGTGCGTGCCGATGGCGTGCCCTTCGGCGGCGATGCGGCGCGCGACGTCGGGGTGTGCGTCGACCGAGCGACCGAGCAGGAAAAACGTTGCGCGCGCGTTATGGCGTTTGAGTGTGTCGAGGATCGCCTCGGTGATTTGTCCATTGGGGCCGTCGTCAAATGTGATGGCGACCGCGTTCTTTTCGCGCGGACCGCGCCACGGGAAGCGGCCGGCGAAATCGAACCCTGGTATATAGATATACGCGGCGAGTGTGCCGATCGCCGCGGCCAAGGCCGTTAGCACGACAAACGCAGTCTGCGCGGCACCGTTGGATTTGACAGTCGCGATGAGAAGCGCCGCGAAGAGCCCGAGGAGCACGAGCGTCTTGACGGCGGAACGAATGATGGCGCGGATCGGCATGATTCAACGAGCTTTTTTAAGCAAAATCAGGACCGCGAGCTTCGATTTTCGAATACTGCCTTCTGCTCTGATTTCGAGGTGACTCAACCTATTCTGCCGTTTCAGCATCTCTTGTCGTTTCACTGTGTGAGCCTGATTCACACGGACCCCGTTAATTACCGCGGTTTTGGTGGGCCGGTCAACAGCAGGAAAAACAGTTTTCCCGATACGCGCGTTAGGATAGGCTTCACACCCGCGGCTGCCGAAGAACAGCGCGCCGGGTTAAGAACGTAGACTAACGATATGGCAGAGGATGGAGTTTTGACGCCGGAGTGGCGGAACGGTAGACGATTTTGCGAGCGATTAGCCGTCAAGCCAGTGGCTTGGCGGCGCGAGGAAAATGGGTGAGCGCGACGGACACGGAGCGCAAACCCCCGCGGCTACCGCGTGTGTGGCACATGGAACTTTGGAGTGGCTAGAGTTGCGTAGAAGGGGTATGCCGGAGTGGCGGAACGGTAGACGCGCTGGACTCAAAATCCAGTGAGGCTTTGCCTTGTGTGGGTTCGATTCCCTCCTCCGGCAATTATCTTGGTCGTCTTCGAGCGCAAGTCAATTATCTTCAAGCGCGCGCAACGCTTTGTCGATGACGATGCTCAGTTTCTTTCCCCGCAGCCGAACCATTTCAGAAAGAGACACCTTTTGCGCAACCGTTTCGGCGACACGTAGTCCAACAAAATACCCGGCGCGCGGCGGAATGTCCTTGCGCGTTGACGCGACGAGGAAAAAGTCCCGGTAGTCTTGCGGCGACTTTGACGAGAGTTTGGATCGCAATTCGGTCGCCAGCGAGCGAATCTGCGCTTGGCCGCGTTGCAAGAGATCGTCAGGGATCAGGAGCGCTCGATGGGAGGACTTTGGATTGAGCCGCTTCGAGACATAAACAGCGAGGCCTTCGCTCCATAAGCTGTCGCCCACGGTCCGATCGTCCGAGCGGTCTTGGTTCGAGTCAAATTGGCCGTGATAAAGATGAAAGAGTTCGTGGTGAAACAGCGGGCCAAGGTCGGCATCCGAGCCGTGGAGTTCGACGATTCGATCGATTCCGAAGAGCAGCTCGAGCTTTGCCGCGACTCTTCGAAGGCCGCCGTCGAACGCGCCAAGTGACAGAGTCATGTAAACTGTGCCGCGCCATGAAAAGTCTGGGAAGTGCTGTCGAAAAGACGCAGCGTATCGCGAGAGCGCCGAGCGAGATTTGTCGCTGAATCGGCGAACCTCTTCGCGGTTTCTCACAAGGATAGGCAGGTAAAACGACAACCGATCGTTGAGGGTTCGTTCTTTTGGGGTGCGGCGTCCAATCCCAATCACATTGGCTTGAAACAGTTGGGGAAAAGCGCGGACGACTTGGTCCACGGCATACGTGACGCGATCGAGTTCGTTCGGCTGCGGAGCCCCGTCGTAGGCTGACCAAAGAGTCGGAAACACATCGGCGACACGATACGCGAGTCGAAAATGTTTTTCGCTGGGCTGCAGATGGGGACGGGTTGTGCATCCGTACGATTGCGAGAGGAGAATGGCAAGCATCGCCCACCGGGAAACGGGGTTGTCACAGCCCAAGCGTCGAATAGCGATGCGCGGGGTCGCGATGTCAACGAATTCCGCGGGCTCAGGGACGTACGATGCTACCTCGGGCGATCTCAACGACATGATTTCACTCACTGTTGTTTGAGACGCGCTTTGTCTACGACGCGAACGGTGTTGTCGAGGAGGTCGCGCGAGAATTTGAGGCCGTGGCCCGGAATAATCCACGCGGCGTCGAGCGGGCGCAATCGCTCGATGGTGCGTCGCATCGATTCGCCGCGCTCGCTGAGGAGCTGCGCGGTTGCGTCGGACGCGTAAACGGGAATGCCCGCGGCGACGAGCGCTTCGTTGCCGCCCGATCCGTCGAAGTGGTGGTGCGAATTGATCGCGACGACGGGCGCGCCGGGAAACGTTTTCTTGAGCCACGCGATGACAGCGCGTGTAGCGACGGCATCGAACGGCGTGCTCACGAGGACAAGGGTGCCGTCGGCGACGCGAACGACGAGCGAATTCGACGGCGTCGGGCGCTCGTGGGTGACGACCCAAACGTTGGGCGCGAGCGGACGCGCGGCGAGTTCGTCGTTGATACGAACACCCGTTCTGGTACTGGAGCTGGAACCGGGAAACCGCTGGCTGAGGGCGGCTTCCTGCGCTTCGTCCCAGGCCCAGTCTTTGGCCGAAACGGGCGCGATGCGATAGAGCCACGAAAGGCCGATGGGGCCGACGTAGTCGTCGCGCTCTGCGTAAACCGGATCGGCGAGCGCGCGGTCGAGCGTGACGAAGGAAAACCCTTCGCGACCAAGCGCCGCGAGGATTTTGTCGAAGTGATCGGCGTTCAGCGCGTTCGCGTGGAAGAGCGCGACGTGGGCGATGTCGCGGCCAACTTTGGTGCGCGCCATGTTGCGGTAGCGGCGGGCGGCGGCGACGACGTATTCGACGTACGCGGAAACGATCGCATGCTGTTCGTCGGTGTCGCCACGATTTTTCGCAGCGACGTACGCGGCCGCGAGCACCCAGTCGGCGATATCGATCGTGACGTGGGCCGTCTTGAGGTCGAGAGCCGCGAGACCGGCGCGCGCAGATTCGCGTCGTTCGGGCGTTTTCCCTTGGCGAAGGTAAGGAAAGCGAAAGTGGCGCGAGGGGGCGAAGGGACGAAGCGCGTCGTCGCAGCGACGGACGTCGTCGAGCCAAGCTTCCGGCGTGACACCGTCGAGCGATTTGTGTCGCGCAGAATGATTTCCGAGCGCGTGGCCGGCGTTTGTCCAAAGGCGCATGATTTCGTCGCGGCGGGCCGACCCGGTTTTTTTGTCAACGAACCGATCGCACACGACGAACGCCGTTGCGGTCGCTTTGTGCGCGCGGAGTTTTTCGAGGAGGCGCTTCGTTGCGGCGACCGCCGAATCGCCGTGCGCGAGCGGTCCAACCCACGGCACGTCGTCGATCGTAATGGCGACGGGAACGCGGGCGGACACGGCGCACGCCGGCGAGAGCGCGAGGATTCCGAGGCAGGCGATCGCGAGGGGCGCTGTGCGAGATGCGAAGTTCTTTTTCATAGAGCCTCCAAGTGTACGGTGTGACGGTTGAGCTTGGCGAGCGATCTATTCAAGCGCGTTTGATCACCGGACAGCGGATCGATTACGGTTGCCCCATGTCTGACCTTAAATCACTGGGTGAGGTTGTCGTCGAGGACTCGACGGGCGCGCGAGTGCCGCTCGGGCAGTTTTGGCGCGAGCGGACGGCGGTGTTTGTTTTTGTGCGCCACTTTGGGTGAGCGCTCTGCGGTGACCAGGTGGCCGAGTTGCGGCCGCGAATTCCGGAGTTGAGGGCGCTGGGGGCGGACGTCGTTGTCGTTGGAAACGGCTGGGCCGCAGTGGCGCGCGCGTTTCAGGAGCGTCTCGAGATTAACGATGTCCCGGTTGTCTGCGACGCGAAGCGCGACGCGTACCGATTGGCCGGGTTTCGGCGAAGCGTCTGGTCGGTCTTTAACCCGGTCGCGGGCTGGTTTTACGTCCGCGCATGGTTTCGTGGTCACCGGCAAGGGCGAATGCAAGGCGACGCGTGGCAACAGGGCGGCACGCTTGTGATTCAACCGGGCGGCGCCATTTTGTATCGCTTCGCTGCTCGGTTTGCCGGCGATCACGCACCCCTCAACGCTGTTTTTCGCGCGCTTCGACCAAACCGCGAAGCTGTATAACGCGTTGGTCATTTGATTGTGAGCACCTCAGTCGACTAGTCTCCCCGCGCTTGGAAATTGTTTGGACACGGTCGCTGTCGGATCCGGACGCGGCGGCATACGACGCGTTTCTGGAGTCCGCGCCGAGTGGGCACTACACGCAGTCGCGAAGCTGGGTGGAGCTTACAGCGGCGGCCTACCCGTTGCGGCCGCGCTACTTCGTTGCGCGCGAAAATGGCGCGGTTCTGGGTGCTGCGGCCGTTTTGAAAATCGCTGGGCTGGGTGCCGTGGTTCCGGTCGCGTGGGTTGAGCGCGGCCCAGCTGTTCGAGACGTTGCCGCGCTTGGACCGGTGCTACAGGCGCTCCATCGCGCGTCACGTCGCCATGGCAACATCTATTTGCGCGCGATGCCGTATTTCGCGAACGACGATCGCGGTGAGACGGAGTCTGTGCTTCACAGAGAGCGGTTTCGGAACGTTCAAAAGCCGACCGGGTCTCACGCCGCGACGTTGCGCGTCGCCGTCAGCGGCCTTTCGGACGAACAGATTCTCGAGGGATCCGATCGCAAGAAACTTCGGCAAGAACTTCGAAATGCGGCGAAGGCCGGCGCAACGGTGCGGCGCGGCGGTTCGGGTGACGTGGATGTACTCGCGAAACTCTATGGAGACCTCATGATCGCTCAGGGGCAAAAATCGCGACCCATGCGCTGGTGGCAGGCGCTTGGCGAGCGCGTCGGCGCTGAGCCCGGTCGTTACGGCCTCTTCCTTTGCGAACACGCGGGGGCGCCGCTTGCCGCGACGCTCGCGATTCGATGCGGGGCGCGCGCGAGCTACGTTATGGGCGCCGCGGCGCCAGGGAAATTGCCGTTCTCGAAATCGGCGCTTTCAGTTTTCGAAGCGATACGTTGGGCGCGTGACGCGGGGTGTGTTGAGTTCGACATGGGTGGGATCCCGATTCCTGAAGACGCGGATGAGAAGCGCGTTGCCATTGCGCGCTTCAAGCACGATTTTGCGAAGGAGCCGGTCGCGTTGGTGCGCGAGCATGCGCGTTGGTTTTAAACGAAATCGATGGCGACACCGTCGAGTCCGTGCGGTACCTCGTGGCCGAGACATTTGAGGACGGTTGGGTGTACGTCGACGGAGCGGTGTGGGCCAGGTGCGATCGGGACGTTCGTAAAGAGCGGGACCAGCATGTGCGCGCGGTGAAGCGACCCGTGAGAACCGATGTGAGGGGGCTTTTCAAAGCGCGCGCGGAGGTCGTGGCCGAGCCGCGCGGAGACGACGACATCGCCGGTACGGGCCGACGTGAAGAGTTGCGCGAGTTGAACGATGGCGTCAGGGTAATCGGTCGTTGCGGTGAGGCGAAGCGCGTCGAGGGACGTCATGACGGCGGGAAGCGGCGGGAAGCCAAATGGGTCGCTGCCGTCGACGCTGTAGGCGATTCCCGCGGGGTTTGACGTGATGCGCGCGGCGCCGCGAGCGCTCTTCACGACGATGGCGCCCGATGAAGTTCGCCCCGCGAGCACGTCGATCGATTCGCTTTCAAGAAGGGCCTCAATGACGCGCGCGAGGTCCGGCGACGGCGCGTCGATGAACACGGGATCGCGAAAGCCGCGAGGTCCCGCGACGGAAATGTGCGCCATCGCATTTCCAGAAACCATCACGGCCGATCGTGCGCCGACCCAACGGAGCGCGCCGAATGGGTGCGTGAGGGTGCGCCCCACGGTGCGTTCGACGAGGCCCGCGAGGTCGAAGTGCGTTTGCGTTTCGGAGGCGCCGTGGTCGCTCACGATGGTGACGAACGTCGAGTCGAGATCGCCGCGACGTTCAAGCGTTAAAAAAAACTCTCCCAGCACGGTGTCGAGGCGTTCGTACGCAGAAAGCGCCTCCGTGGAACGTGGACCCTTCTTGTGCGCGCACGCGTCGATCGAATAGAACGCCGCGAACGTAAACTCTGTTGGCGCCCCCGCGGCTTTTTGCAACTGCGCACCCGACAAGCGATCGATGATGAACCAATCCTCGGCGAGAAACGAGCGCGCCGCGGCGACGATGCGCGAGAAGCGCGTCAGGTTGCGGCCGGACCCGACACCCTTGGTCACGGTGCCGCCGATGAGCGCGTGATCGGGAATCTCCTCAAAGAGCGTGCGCGCGGAGGGTGCGATGTCGCGGCCGAGAAACAAACTGCCGAGCCCCATGTAACTTCGAAAGCGCGAAGCGCCGACGACGGTGCGTGCGTACGCGCCGCGATCGAACCAGCGAATGCCGGGGACGTTGCATGGCCCAGGGAAGCGGCCCGTCAGGTAAGGGAGGTGCGCGGGTCCCGTTGTTGATGGAAAGACCGTGACGGCGTCGGCGGCGGTGCCGCGCTCGATGAAGTGGCGCGCGATGTTGGGGAGGCGGCCTTCCGCGGCGAGCTCGCGGATGAAATCTGGGCGCGCGCCGTCGAGAAGAAGGATGAAGGCGCGTCTGAATTCACGCGTCATGTGAGGTTCAGCGCACGAACGTGTATCGCGGGCACGACGGAGCCCGCAGCGTCGTGGAGCCACGACGGGATGAGACGGCGTTCGGCGCCGATTCGGGCGATCGACGAAAAGATCGCGGGGAAGCGATCCGAGAAGCGGGCGGTTTCGATGGGGTCGGTGATTTTCCCACGCTCGATGAGAAACGTGCCGCCGCGCGTGAGGCCGGTCATCGCGCCCTCGCGCGGGTTGACGTAGCCGTTCACGTAGTGAAAGCGCGTGATCCAAAGGCCGTGCTCGACACCGCGGACGAGGTCGTCCACAGAGGCGTCGCCCGGTGCGATGAAGAGGTGAAGGGGAAGAGGACCTGCTTCGACATCGTCGTGCGGTGCGTGCCCCGTGGACACGGTTCCCGCAAGGTCGGCCGTCGTTGAGTCGTGCGCGATTCCCACGACGCGGCCGCGGTCGACGAGGGTCACGCAGCGTTTGGGGGTGCCTTCGCAGTCGAACGGCATCCGCACGGCGAGTGGATCGTCGGAAAGACCGTCGTCATGAATTGTGAGCGCGGCGTCGAACATCGGCTCACCGAGACGGCCCGCCGAAAAGCCCGCGCCCTCGACAAACATCTTGCCACCGAACCCGATCGGGGCGGCCCAACTCATGAGTTCCTCAACGGCGTCGGGAGCGAGAATGGCCTCGATGGGGCCTCTGCAAACGCGACGCTTGGGCGCGGATGCGCGAAGGGCGCGCTCGGTGGCTGTGCGAACGGACGCATCGATGTTGAGCTCTGCGATGTCGCGGTGCGCGCAACCGTCGAACCCTTCGTCGCCGCGGGGGCCAACGCCAAAGACGTTGAAGTAGGCTTTCGAGATGCGCGCGAACGACGCGGGCGCGTCTCTGCGCAAATGAAGAAAAGAGAGGGTGCGAGCGCCGAAGACACCCGCAAACGAAACGGCAGGCGCTGCGGTGCCGAACGCGGCTCGGAGCGCGTCGGCGCGTTCTTCGTGGGACGAGGCCGTCGTGGCCAGGGACCATCCCGAATCGTCGTGCGTCCCTTGGTCGCGAGACGTTTCGGCTGACAGCGGGGGCGATTGAGCGGGCGCGGTTGCGATGACGCGCGCGGCTGTTTGGGCGAGCGTGGGCGCGTCAAGGGCGCTCGTTGCGGCGGTCACCGACACGCCGTGATGCCCGCGCGAGCGAAACTCGATGCGAATGTTGGATTCGTCGAAGGCCTGGTGGATCGATGAGTCCGCGAACCGAGTCACCGAACGACTTCGGATCACGGCAAACGCGCAGAGGCGCTCGCCGCCCGTCTGCGCGACGGCGGCGCGAATGCGCGCTTCGAGGTCGTCGCGGGCAATGAGCGCTGTCAACTTCGGCCTCCGCGGTGGCCAGAGCCAACTTCGACGTTGCGAAATCGAGCCGGCGCTGCGCCGTGTCCAACACCAACGAGTTGCGCGGGGTCGCCCTTTCCGCACTGCGCAAGCCCCCAGAGTCGCCACTCGGACGCGCCCGCAACCGCATCGCACGATCGCCAGAACTCGGGTGTAACGCCGGTGTACACGGGATTCCGAAGGCGACGCGTGAGCCGACCATTTTTCACTTCCCACGCAACTTGACACGCAAAGTGAAAATTCAAACGGCGGTCGTCGATCGACCAGCTTCTAAAACCGTCGACAAACATTCCGTCGTCGGTGTCGCGGATGAGGTCTTCGAGCGAGCCTTCGCCGGATTCAAGGTTTACGTTGACCATGCGAATGAGCGGGAATCGATTCCACGATTCGGCGCGCATCGTGCCGCCAATGACACCGCGTGCGTCAAGGCCGAGCTGCGCCGCCGTTTCTCGCGACGTCAAAAAACCGACGAGCTTGCCTCGCTCGACGATCGGCGTTCGCGTCGCGGCAACGCCATCGTCGTCAAAGGCGAACGTGCCGAGCCCGCCCTCGCACGTGGCGTCGGCGACAATGGAGACCTTGTCGCTTCCGTAGGCGAGGCGTCCCAAATCGTCTGGCCGAATGAAGCTCGTTCCCGCGAGACTCACCTCGGTGCCGAGTACGCGATCGAGCTCGACCGCGTGTCCACACGATTCGTGGATCTGGAGCGCGAGCTGGGCTGAGCCGACGATGAGGGTTGTGCGTCCGGCCGGGCAGTCCGGTGCGCGCAGGATCTCAATCGCCTCGTCAACAACGCGCGGGGCCGCGCTCACGAGATCGAGACCCTCGATGAATTCGTACCCAGCCGCGCGGTAGCTTCCGACGGCTTCGAAGGGATAGGAGCGGCTCTCAACCTCGTCACCTTCGGCGACGACAACGTTGAGGCCGGCCGCCGTCACGACGAGGTCGTGCGTCGCGTTGGCGCCTTCGCTTGAAACGAAGCGTTTCCATTGACGCCGCGCCGAGAGAAAAACTTCCGATGAACGAACGAGCGGCGATTGGTGCGCGGCTTCGCTCGCGCGCACGGCGAGATCACATTTCTGTGCCGTTGGAACCGTGAACGGGTCGATGACGCACGGTGTTCTATAATCACCATGGGCCGGCGGAGTTTCCGCGAGCGAGACCGGCGCTCGACGAAGCGTTGCGGCGGCCCGTGCGATGCCGACCGCTGTGCGTGCGGCCCCCGCGATCGCCGCTGGGTCAAGCCCGGGCGCGCACCCGAATCCCCATGCCCCATCCACGAGCGCACGCACGCCGACACCTTCCGACGTGTCGTGCGACACGCGCTCAACCTGCCCGTTCCGTGCGACGATCCTCTCCGCCTCGTCGGCAACGTGGCGCGCATCGACATACGCGGCGCCGGCTCGGACCGCTTCATCGACGGCAAGAGCCAGGTCGCCATGACCCATCGCTACTCGACTCTGATTTCGACCGGCAACGCGGTCCAAGGCCCGGGCGACGAAAGCAGCGCTGTCCACTTTCGAAGCGGCCCGTCAAGCGCGTCAATCTTCATCGCGCGCGATAACAGCAGTGGCAGCGCATCGACGCGGACGCCACCGTCGCGAATCCAGTCGATGAACGTTTTCTTTTTCGGGTATCGAACAATTTCCACGTCAGCACCGGCCGCAAACCCCGCGCGCGTTTTCGCCGCGTCAACCGCATCCGCGAGCGACCCAATTTGATCGACGAGGCCACGGCCCTTCGCGTCACCGCCCGTCCAGACGCGCCCGCGCGCAATCCCATCGACTTTGGCGACGTCGAGCTTTCGTCCCTGCGCAACCCGCGCGAGGAACTCTTTGTACGTTTCCTTCATCATCTTCTCGAGCGCCGCGCGCTCATTCGCATCGAATCGTGCCGCTCCCGAAAAAAGGCCGCTGTTCTTCCCGCGCGTGACGACTTCGCGGTTGACGCCAAACTTTTTGAACAGCCCTTCCGTCACAAGCTTCCCACCAAAAACGCCAATCGAGCCCGTCAACGTTCCCGTCTCCGCAACGATCGAGTTTGCGCCGGCCGCAATGTAGTAACCGCCCGACGCCGCGACATCCGAGAACGATGCGACGACCGGCACGCGTCGCTTGAGCGCCTCGACGGCTTGCCAAATCTGATCGCTCGCCGTTGCGGATCCGCCGGGACTGTCGACGCGCAGCACGACCGCGCGCACCGTCGCGTCCTTCTCGATCTTCTTCAGCGTCGCGACAAAATCCTCGGCGTAGATCGCTCGGTCCTGCGCGAACGGATTTCGCGTCGCTTTGCCGCCAAAAATAGGCCCGACGGCATACACCACGGCGATCTTTGGTCGTCCACTCGCGACGTCTGATTTGCTCCGACCGAAAATGTTCGAGAAAGAAAAAAGGCTCGCGAGGTCAAACTTTTTTTTCTCTCGCCCGTAATCGGCAACGAGGCGTGGCTCCTCCGTGAGCCCGAGCTTCTTCGAGATCCAGGCCACGTAGGCATCGCGGCCCATCGGCAGATCGACGAGTCGCCGCGTGACCGCCTCCGCGACCGTGAGCGGCGCGGCGTCGATGGCATCTTGCAACTCCTTTGCCGAAATCTTGCGCAAACCGGCCGCCGCCGTAAGCGCCGCCATTCGTTCGTCGAGAATCGTATCGAGCACCTCGCGCATCTCTTTCGACATGCGGTCTCGCGTGAGTGGCTCAGGCGCTGTTTTGTACTCGCCAACCGCGACCGCATCGAACGCGAGCCCGACCGACCCAAGCAAGTCCTTCAAGTACAGCGCCTCCGCGCGGACGCCCGTCACAAGCCACGCCCCCGTCGGCGCGATGGCAATTTCCTCCGCGGCGAGCGCGACGAGGTACTCTTTGGCGCCGGGCGATGTGACGTACCCAAACGCGCGCTTTCCCTTTGCACGAAACGCGGCGATGGCGCGGCGAAGCGCCTCGATTTTTGCGGCGCCACCTCCGACGTGGTCCGGCTCGACAAGGAGAGCGACGACGTTCGGATCGGTCGCGGCCTTGTTGATGGCGTCAACGACTTGCTGGAGTGAACGTGGGCCCATACCGAAGAGGTCGAGCGGATCCTCAAGCTCTTCGAGGGTCCCGTCGATGCGAAGATGGACGATGATTTTTCCCGGCTCAACCGGATCGTCTTTCCGCGCGTCCTGACCGAGAAGGCCACCCACGTCGCCGCCTTGTGCCATCGACCCAAGCAGCTTCATCGCGTCTTTGAGAGCGTCGCCGAGGCCATCGGGGGTGCGCGGCTCGTCCTCTTTGGGTCTCGGTTTCTCGCGGCGCTTGTCGCGGGCCCGCTCACGGCGATCCTTGCTGTCGTCGCGACGAGCAGTTTCGCGGCGCTCGGTTTTCGCGTCTGCGTCATCCGAATCGGATCGCTGGGGCGGTTTGCATCCGCCCTGCAGAAGCGCAATCGCGACGGCAACCGAAACGTTGAAGGCGCGCATGCTTATGGGCGCTTTGGCGGTGTCTCGCCAGGCTGATCCGTTGGTCGCGTTTCTGCCGCGCGCGGTGTCTCTCGTGCGTCCGGTGCGCTCGCGCCCGCCCGAGGCGGAGGAAGTCGCGGTGGCGCCGGAGGTGTCGGTGGCGTCGGCCGAATTTCGCGCGGTATGCCTGCGCCTTGACCAGCCGTCGTCGCGCTTCCCGGTGGAATCGTTGGCATGGCCGGAACCGTCAGCGACGTCACGCCGCCGTCGGCCCCCACGACGTTAAGCACCGTGCCGCCATCGACCGCGCCGCCCACCTGGCCTGCCACTGCGCCCGCCCCGGCCACCGCCTTCTTTTTCTTTCCATGTTTTTTGCCGAGCTTAGAATCTTGCCGCGTCGCATTGAGCGACAAAAACACCGACGTCAGCATGAACAGCCCCGCCATCGCCGCCGTCATCTTCGACAAAAACGTCGCTGGCCCGCGCGCCCCAAACAGCGAACCGCTTCCGCTCGCTCCGAAAGCTGCCCCGACACCGCCGCCCTTTCCCGCCTGAAGCAAGACGACCACAATCAAAAAGAGGCAGATGAGGATGTGAAGAATGGTCAGCAAGACGGACAGCATATCGATCGACTCCTTCGTTATCCTTTTCGTTCGCGCGCCCGCGCGATCCCTTCCCCGATCGCGACAAAAGCCTCGACATCGAGGCTTGCGCCGCCAACAAGGGCACCGTTTACGTCCGGGCACCGCCCGATTTCGACTACATTATCCGGTTTTACGCTTCCGCCATAGAGAATTCGCAGATGTGCGGCGATGGCGGCGCCGAAGCGGTCGGCGAGTCGCGCACGTATATAATGATGCGCCTTCTCGGCCTGTTCGGGCGTCGCGTTTTTCCCGGTGCCGATGGCCCAGACCGGTTCGTAGGCAATGACCAATTCACGCGACGACGCGATCGAGACCCCGTCTAACGCGGCCGCAAGCTGGGCGTTAAGGCGCGCCTCTGTTTCGCCGCGGTCACGCTCGACGAGTTGTTCACCAACGCAGAGGATCGGCACAAGGCCCGCGCTCTGCGCCGATTTGAGCTTTCGCCCAACCTCATCGTCCGATTCGCCGATGCCATAGGCGTGTGTCGTCCCCTGGGCCACGCGCCGCTCAGAATGCCCGACAAGCACGAATTCGCACCCCACATCAACGAGCATCTTCGCCGAAACTTCACCCGTGAACGCACCCGACGCCGACGAGTGGACGTTTTGTGCGGCGAGCCCAAACGGGTCCTTGAGCCGCCGCGCAACCGACCCGATCAGCGGGAAGGCCGGCGCGACGACAACATCGACGCCGCGCAGGCGATCCCAAGCGGCGTTCAGCTTCTCGACGAAATCGATCGCTTCCTTGGTGACCTTGTTCATCTTCCAGTTCGCGACGACGAGAGCGCGGACGTTTTTTGTCTCTGCGCTTTGAGGTTGCGCCGTCACTTGAGCGCCTCGATCCCCGGAAGCCCATGTCCCTCAAGGAATTCGAGCGACGCACCGCCGCCCGTCGACACGTGCGTCAGTTCGGCTGCGACGCCCGCCTCGTGAACCGCCGCGACCGAGTCGCCGCCACCCACGACAACCACAGCCCCGCGCCGCGCTGCCTCAGCCACCGCCTCAGCCACCCTGCGCGTTCCGCGATCGAACGGTTTCATCTCGAACGCGCCGAGCGGACCATTCCAAAAAACTGTTTTCGCACCGAGCACCCGCGCTCGGACCGCTTCAATCGTTGCGGGGCCGAGATCGACGATGAGGCGATCGGCCGGCACCGCCCGAACGCTGACGCCATCGTCCCAAGGAGCGCCCGCCGATAAGTCTCGCGCCGCAACAACATCCGTTGGCAACACGATGGGAAGCCCGCGGCCCTTCGCGCGATCGAGGATGCGCCGCGCTGTCGCGAGCTGGCCGTCTTCAACGAGCGACCGGCCGACGTTATGCCCCAAGGCGAGGAGAAACGTGTTCGCCATCGCGCCGCCGATGACGATCGCGTCGAGCCGTGGCAACAAGTTTTCGAGCGCAGCGATTTTGTCCGAGACCTTCACGCCGCCAAAAATCGCGACAAACGGGCGCTCAACATCGCCCAAGAGTCGCCCCAGCTCGTGGATCTCTTTCTCCATCAAGAATCCAACGCCACGCGTCGCCACATGCTTGACCATCCCCACGGTTGAGGCGTGCGCGCGGTGGGCCGTGCCGAACGCGTCGTTGACGTAAACCTCGGCGTGCGCCGCGAGGGCGCGCGCGAACGCATCGTCGTTTTCTTCTTCGCCCGGATGAAACCGCAGGTTTTCGAGGAGCGCCACGTCGCCCGCGCGCAGGTCTCGGCACACTTTGATCGCGCCGTCGCCAATGGCGTCGTCGGTCAGGCGCACGTCGCAATCGAGCAACCCCGCGAGGTGCGTCCCAACGGGTTCGAGCGAAAACTCGGGTTTGAATTTTCCTTTGGGGCGGCCGAGGTGCGACGCGAGAATGACGCGGGCGCCGCGGCCGCGGGCATGGCGAATGGTCGGGAGCGCTTCGCGGATGCGCGTGTCGTCGGCGACGCGAAGACCGGCGCCTGCCCCGGCGAGCGGAACGTTGAAATCAACGCGAATAAAGACGCGCTTGTCCTCGATCGGGAGCGCATCGATGCGTGTTGGCGTTGCAGTTGTGGGTGTCGCCATCGTTTGACCTCTAAAAAGCTCGGAAGTTTATGTTGGCGACCCGCGCGAGTCAATCTGGCCACAGCCGAGGAGATCTTGAAACGCTGCGACGATGACAGGCCACGCGTATGTTTTAGTTGTGAAGGCGCGGCCGTTTTCGCCGAGGCGTGCGGCGCGCGCTTTACCTCGGAGAACGGCATCGCACGCGGTTGCGAATTCGGTGGCGTCGCGATACCAAAGTCCGCCCTCTGAGCGGCGGCACTGGCCGACAAGGACGTCGCACGCGCCGTTCACGATAACGGGTTTTGTGAGGCTCCAGGCTTCGAGGCACGCGAGCGAAAGGCTTTCGAGCGGCGACGGCATAACGAGAGCGGACGACGCGGCGATGGCGTCCCACTTCGTTTGGTCGTCGACGAAGCCGATCGCGTGGACACCGCCAGTTGGCGGCAGGTCCATAAATGGCTTTCCGACAAGGACCAAGTCGATGTCGCGGCCTCGCGCGCGCGCGGATTCGCGATAACGCGCGAAGTCGTCGATAAGGCTGCGGACGCCCTTCTGCGGATCGATGCGGCCGACATAAATGAGAAACGGCGCGGTGATTCCATAGCGCCGGCGAAACCGTTCGGCGTCGACGCGGCGAGGCGGCGAAACGGCAACGCCCGCGATGGGGCCATCGAAAACGACGCGCGGAAAGCGGTTGCGGAGGAAGTCACGCTCTTCGATCGTGTTGAAGACGAAGCCGCGCGGGCGCGCGAAGAGGTCGTCGAAAATCGAAAGGTGGATGGGCCATTCGTCGTGCGCGGTTGGGACGAGGAACGCGCGGTCGGCGACGCGCGGAAGGCCAAAATAGGTTGTTGCGTAAAGGTAGGTGAAGAAGATAAACGCGTCGTAAGCCGTGCGGTGTGTCGTGAGGAAATCGAGGAGAGCGGGTGACCACGGGCCTTGGGCGCGCATCCACGCTTCCTCGGCGGCGCGCGTGTTGCGCCCACTGTTCGCCTTGATGGCGCGCGAATGCAGATTGAACGACGGCATGTGGCGCGGTCGCAAAACTGGAAAGCGGCGAATGGTCACGCGCTCGAGGAGGGTGTCGCCAGGAGGGTAGTCGTTCGCCCACGTGAGGTGGTCGGTCGCGCACGTTGTCACGATGTCGACGTTCCAAACGCTGGCCATTTTTATGGCGATGGCGAGGCCGTGTCGTTCGGCGCCGCCATTGACGGCGTAACCGCAACGCTGGACGACAAACGCGACTCGGGGTTTTGGGGTCATCGCGGCCGATGAATACACCAGACGGTGCCGGCCGTCAGCGACGCGCGGCCTTCACGGCGGCTTCGAGCTGCTCAACCATGTAACTGATTCTGGCGGCGTCAAGTCCCGGGTGAACGCCGATCCAAAATGTCCGCTTGAGAATCTCGTCGGACGCAGCGAGATCACCGTGGCGCCTGAATTCAATACCCTTATACGCCGGCTGTTTCGCAAGGTTGCTGCCAAAAAGGAGCCGCGTGCCGACCTTGTGCTCCTCAAGGAACCGGGTCAGTTTCTCGCGATCGACGCCGTTCGCGCAGTGCATGGGAAAGCCAAACCAACTAGGTTCTGTCCCGGGCGTTGCGCGAACGGGGATCAGCCCCTCGCTAAGCGCCGGGTTCGACGTTACGGCGTCAAATAGCGTTTGCCAATTGCGTCGCCGCGCCGCGATGAAGCCGTCGAGTTTGTCGAGTTGCGAGAGACCGATGGCCGCTTGCATGTCGGTCATTTTCAAGTTGTACCCGATGGTCGAGTAGACGTACTTGTGGTCGTACCCGCACGGGAGGCCGTCGAATGTCCACGCGAATCGCTTGCCGCACGTGTTGTCTTTCCCCGGCTCGCACCAACAATCGCGTCCCCAATCGCGAAGGCTCTCAACCGCGCGTCGCATCCGGCCGTCGCGCGCGATCACCGCGCCGCCTTCGCCGGTCGTGATGTGGTGCGCGGGGTAAAAGCTGAGCGTTGCGTAGTCGCCGAACGAGCCGACGGGGGCCGCCGCGGCGCCGCTGTCGGTCGCGGTTTGAAGGGTTGCGCCCAAAGCGTCGCAGCAATCCTCGACGAGAAAAAGCCCCTCGCGTCGGCACCACTCCGCAATCTTGTCGACGCGGTAAGGATTCCCCAGCGTGTGGGCGAGCACGACGGCGCGCGTTTTTGCTGACCGCGCGGCCATCACCGTCTCGGGGAGCGCGTTCAGCGTGGCGAAATCGACGTCGATGAGAACAGGAACCCAGCCGTTTTGGATAATTGGGTTCAGCGTCGTTGGAAAGCCGGCCGCTGCCGTGATGACTTCGTCGCCGCGCTCAAGCGGTTTAACGTTGAAATCGCGGAGCATCGGCGAACCGAGGGCAGAGATGGCGACGAGGTTCGCGCTCGAACCGCTGTTGACGAGAAGCGCGTTCCCCTTTCTGTTCATACGCGCCGGGAGCTTGGCCTCCAGGTCGCGCGAAAACCGCCCCGCGGTCAGCCACAAGTCGAGCGACGCGTCGAGCAGCGAAACGAGGTCGCGTTCGTCAATGACTTTCGCCGTGACGGGGACGTAGGTGACGCCTGGAACGAAAGGCTTGGGTGCGTGGGCTGTCGCAAAAAAGGCGCGCGCCGCGTCAAAAACGCGTTTTCGAAGCTCGGTCTCGATGTCGTTCACGCCGCTCAAGACGGCCGATTGTCTACCTGGCGTGTCCGCCCTCGTCAAGGCGGCGACGACGAAAACCGTTCTGCGCCTTAGCCATTGCCTTCTGCGCCGGCGCCGTAGTAAGAACTCGGCGCTCATGCTCAATCAAGTCGTGCAAACGAAGCTAGGCGCGCGAAAGTGGGGACGTTCGACATGCGTGGAGTGATTCTTGCGGGCGGGACCGGGAGCCGTCTTTTTCCACTTACGAAGGTAACGAACAAACACCTTCTTCCGGTTGGGCGAAAGCCGATGATCTATTACCCGCTCGAAATTCTCCTCGATGCCGGGATACGTCACATCGCCATCGTCACCGGGACCGAGCACATGGGGGACGTCGTGAATCTGCTCGGAAGCGGCCGCGAATTTAATGCCTGCTTCACGTACAAGGTTCAGGATGAAGCGGGCGGAATCGCTCAGGCGCTCGGACTTGTCGAGGACTTCGCGCGCGCGGAGCCGGTCGCGGTGATCCTCGGCGATAACATCTTCGAGGACCGGTTTCGCGCGTCAATCCAGGCGTTTGGCGAGCACGGGCGCGGGGCGCACGTTTTTCTCAAAGAGGTCACCGATCCGCACCGCTTTGGAGTTGCGGCGTTCAAAGGCGATCGGGTCAGCCAAATCGTGGAGAAGTCGAAAAAACCGCCGTCGTCGTTCGCGGTCACTGGGTTGTACCTTTACGATGGAGCGGTGTTTGAACGCGTCAGGGGGCTCAAGCCTTCGGCGCGCGGCGAGCTCGAAATAACCGACGTCAATAACCTCTACGTTGAAAAGGCTCCAAAATGCAACGAATCTGGTCGATGGGAAGGAAGAATCATGACGTTCGTGCGGGGCGAAATTGAGGGGGTCGTTGTTCGGCCACTCAAATCGCACATGGATGACCGCGGATGGCTCGTAGAACTTTTTCGGGTGGATGAAATCGCCGCCAATGTCGCACCGGTCATGTCGTACGTATCAGTGACCCGCCCGGGCGTTGTTCGTGGGCCGCACGAGCATGTTTCTCAGACCGACATTTTTTGCTTTTTGGAGATGAGCGATTTCCGGATCGTGCTTTGGGACAACCGGCGGTCGTCGTCGACGTTTGCGCGCATGATGGACCTTCGCGTGGGCGCGAGCCGCCCCTCGATCGTGATCGTTCCGGCGGGCGTGGTGCACGGCTATAGGAATGTGGGGGCGGTCGATGGCCTTGTTGTCAATTGCCCGAATCGTCTTTACGCGGGGCCTGGCCGTAAGGAGCCTGTTGACGAGATCCGCCACGAGGAGCTCGACAGTGCGTTTCGGTTCCCGGATTGACGGGGGCCGCCACGGGTTCGGCCACGATGCTTGAAACGGGAAGAATCGTTCTGTTGGGCGCGGGTGGGATGATCTCGACGGCGCTTTCCCGCCTCCTAGGGACGCGCGCGGTTCTTGTGGCGAAGGCCGCCTGCGACGTTTGCGACCACGCCCTAGTCACACGACTCGTTGATGAGACCGGACCATCCGCAATCTTCAACTGCGCCGCGGTGACGAACGTCGATCGATGCGAACGCGAACCCGCTCTTGCGGAGGCCGTGAACAGTGACGGTGTTCGGCATTTGGCGCAGGTGTGCCGCGCGCGCGCGATCCCGCTTGTCCATTACAGCACGGACTACGTTTTCGACGGGAGCGGCGCCGCGCCGTGGCGCGAGGGCGATGTGCGAAAGCCGATCAACGTGTACGGGCGCACGAAGGCGGAATCGGAAATGGTCATCGAGGCCGTTGGGGCGGAACATCTCGTCTTGCGCGTCCAGTGGGTGTTTGGTGACGGTCGCGCAAACTTCGTTGGTGACACGGCGCGGCGGCTTCGTGCAGGCGAGGAAGTGCGGGCCTTTGACGATCAGTGGGGAGCGCCGTGTTTTGCGGGCGACATCGCGCGAATGACGCTGGACCTTTTTGATGGCGGCCACCGCGGTCTCTTTCATCTCGTCAACGCGGGTTACGCGACGCGCGTCATGGTCGCCGAGGAGATCGCGCGCATCCTGGGCGTCGTGTCACCGCGCATTACGCCCGTCAAGACGTGTGACGTGGAGCTTCCGGCCGCGCGTCCAGAGAACAGTCGCTTGAACACAGAGAAACTTTTAAGCGTTGGTGTTCGGCCGCCCGCGTGGCAAGACGGCGTTCGCCGCTGGCTGCTCGCAGCGGGTGGGCCTTGAATAAGCGAAAGGGAACGCAGCGGCCTGGGATTGCGCGCGACACGGCGGAACGACTTCCTTGGAGCGGCGCCGTGAGATGGGATGTTTGGAAGCACGACCCGATTCCGCGGCATCGCGAGGGCGCGAACGGATTCGTTGTGCGCGCGCTCAAAAAATTGTATCTCGCGGCGATGGGACCGTTTCACCGCGAGCTCCTGCGGCGACAGCGGGCGCTGAACCTTGACCTCGTCGCGTCGCTCGCGTCGCTGGAGCGCGAGGTTGCGGCGCTCCGGCGCGAAGCGGGGCTTAGGCCCGAGCGTCATCGACAATTATTCGGAGAAGGGCGCTTGGTGTCGCCGACTGAAATTGGATCTGAAGTCAACGATCAATCGACCGGTCCGTTTCGGGTGCGTCCGGCAATCGAGGGTGAGCCGCTTGTTTCGATCGTTATCCCCACGAAAGACCACGTCGACGATCTCGAACGGTGTATCAACAGCATCATGGAAAAGAGTACGTATCGACCGATCGAAGTGATCGTCGTCGATCACGAGAGCGTCGATCCGCGGACGCTTCGCTCTTTCAAATCGGAGCGTTTTCGAGTTGTGCGGGAGGACGGCCCTTTCAATTTTTCTCGCCTCATCAACGCGGGCGCGCGACAAGCGAAGGGCGATGTTCTTCTTGTTCTCAACAACGACACGATCGTCATCGAGCCGGATTGGATCCAAGCGATGCTGGAGCACGCAGCGCGGCCCGATGTCGGTGTTGTGGGTGCGAAGCTCCTTTTCCCGAGTGGGCGCATCCAACACGCGGGAATGACCGTGCCGGATGGCGAGGTTTTCCCCGTGCATACGCTGCTCGGCGTGCCCGACGACCGAGCGGCTTTCGGCGCACTCGCGGTCGCGCGGAATTGCATCGCGGTGACGGGCGCCTGTCTCATGGTGCGGCGCGACCTCTTCGAGAAGGTGGGTGGTTTCGACGAGCATTATTCCGTTGAGCTCGGCGACGTTGACCTCTGTCTCCGACTTTGGGCGGAGGGCTATCGGACGGTTTGGACACCCGACGCCGTCCTCACGCACCGCGAGTTTGGCACGCGGCGACGCGGCGAGAGCCACGAGGGCGACAGGACGCGGTTCCTCGTCGATTGGGGTCGCGACCTCATGCGCGGCGATCCGTTTTTTCACGCGGAGCTTCTCGGACCACGGCACGAAGAAGAGTGCAGCCGTTGACTCGAATCCGCGTCGAGGGTCGCGTCACGTGACGCTGAAGCGGCTTGCTCCGTTCGCATTCGTCCTCGGCGTCGGCCTCTTCCTGCGCCTCTACCTTCTCACCGACAAGAGTATTTGGATCGACGAGATCCAGCACATCACCTGGGCCAAAGGCTACGACGTCAGTGGCTTTCTCGATGTTCGCTCTCAGGATCTCGGCATCCGACGCCCGCCGCGAGACGCGGGCAATGCGCTGCGCGAAATTCGCCGCCACGTTCCCGCCTTCAGCGATCTCATGCTCAACCTCTGGATGCGCGCGTGGGGCTCTGACAGCGACTTCGCGCTCAAGCTACCGTTTGCGCTGTTCGGCGTTTTGTGCATCCTCGGCGTGATTTTGCTCGCGCACGACCTGTTCGGACGTCGTGCCGCAATCGCCGCTGGGCTCCTGGTCGCGTGTTCCCCTTTCCACGTGTATTACTCACAAGAGGTAAATCACTACGCTGCAGCCTCATGCTGGGTTGCGTGGTCTTATGTCTTTTACTTTCGGTTTCTTCGCTCGGGTCGATTCAAACATGGCGCCGCCCTCGCCGTCTTCGGCGCCCTCGCCCTTTACTCACACTACTACTCGGCGCTTGTCGTCTTTTCGCAAGGTGTCGGCATCATCATCTATTTCGGCGCACGACTGAAAGCGCTCGCCCGCGCCGCCATTCCACTCGTTGTAAGCGTCGCTCTGCTCGGTGTCGACTTTCGGGTCGTCCTCGCCCATCTGTTCGGACACGCAAGCGCCAACTTCGGAGGCGAGTTCGGCGGCGCACGTTTCTTCTACGAACGGCTCGTGGCAAACCTTCTCCACCCTTGGATCGGCGAACTCGCAAATTCTGGGCCCGCTCTATGGATCGTACTCCCGCTGCTTGTTGTCGTCGCGGCTCTCTTCGTCCTGGGTCTTCGCGCCCACGAGGAACGGCGCCTGCGGTGGCTCATCGCGGTCAACACGCTTCTCCCCCTCGCATTCCTCTTCGCCGCATACGGCCTTATGAAAAATAACCAACTTCTCTGGCCTCGCTACGTCATCTTCTTCTCGTTCACGCTGTTCGTGGCGGTTGGAGCCTTTTTCGTGGGGCCCGCTCTCCGCGCGCGCCACGTCGCCGCGGCCGTCGTTCTTACGATTGCCATGGGGGCTGGGCTTCACCACTACTACCACCGCTTCAAGAAACGCGACTGGCGCTCCGCCGCTCAAGCGATCGCAACCAACGGTGATGCGCGCGACGCCGTGATCGTTTTCGTTCCGAACGTTGTTTACGCGCTCGCTCGCTACCTCTCGACGGAGCAGCGCCTGTTCGGGGTTTCCGAGGAGGATCTCTTGAATGGCGTGTTTGACCGGGCAACCGCCGACCGCCCTGGCGTTTGGACTGTTTTCGCCTGGGCGAGCGGAAGCCCAGTGCTCGGCGCAATTCGGAAGCGGCTCGCTTGCCAATTCCCCTTTCGCGACGACCATGGAATCCACCTCATTGAACTTTCGCGACACCACGATGGCTTGCGACGAACGCCGACAACGCAAGTGAACCGCGATTGCTCGCCTCGAAACGGTTTTGTTGTGGCGCGGTCAAGTTGCGTCATGGAGACCGGCGCGGAGCCGATTCGCGTTGTGGGCTGGGTGGAGACAGCCGACCGCCTGTCGACGTTATCGCTCGTGATCAAGGGCCCGGAGAAACCCATCCCGCTCGTGGAAACTCCTGCACCGCCACCGGACGCACCTCCTCAGCCTGACCCACCCGCGGGCACAACGCGACGTTGGTTCCAAGGCGCGCTCGACCTAGCAGGAATCGCCGAAGGGGCCGCGGCTCGCATCAGCCTCGCGGTTCGACGCTCCGACGGCGCCGTCATCGAAGCGAGAGAAGACCTTCTCTGCCTAAGGCGACATCCGGTGGCCCGAACGGGCGTCCCCGGACCCCTCGTGGCGAATGCCTACATCGACGCGCCCGGGGATGGCGCAAACATCGAGCAAGGCGACCGCTTCGTGGTGTCGGGATGGGCCTTCTCGTCGGGCGGGATCTCTGAGCTCGTCTACAAGATCGACGGACGCGAGGTGCGGCGTTCACCGCGCCACGGGATCGCCCGCCCAGATGTTGCGACTGTTTTCCGGGATGTGAACCCGAGCGTCGCGACCTATTCCGGCTTCAGTGAGGTGATCGAAACCGCTACGCTCAGCCAAGGCCCCCACCGCCTCACTCTCGAAACGATCTCTCCGCAAGGCGCAACCACGCCCATTGCGGCACCCCGCATCTTTCACATCGTGAACTTCGCGGCGATCAAGGGCAGAGGACCAGCCGGTCCAGCTCGATGACTCCGGGCAAGTTCGTCGGGTCGAACCTCAATTGGGTGATCTTGTCCCCGGCGCACCAGGCCTTCGTCACCCCAGGGGTGTCGAGCCGAATCGAGTGCTCCTGCCAATTTCCGGTTGGGCCTTCCAAGACTACTTTCGCGGACTTCTCCTCCGCAAAGCCCGCGTCGCCGCTGTGCGTCCAATAAACCTGCGCGAACGCGAAGCCCCCCTCCTGTTCTCGGCGCATCCTGAAACGAACCATGCGGACGGAACCGGGACTGAATGGGCGGTGCTCAAACAGGAACTGGGGGTCGGTTGACAGAACCTCGAAACGGGCCCCACGCCGACCATTCTTGACGTGGCGAAGCCCCTTGGCGGAAGCGATCGCAGAATTCTTGAAGGTGAACGTCAACACCGTTTCCGATTCGAGCGCAACCAATGCCCGCCTTCCCCAGCGACGCGCCTTTTCGGGGAAAAGGGATTTCACCCGGAGGAAATACGGATACCAGAAGCTTTGCTGGTAGCGAGGCGCCTCCGCCTCCTTGAGTCGAACCGCCGCGGCGGCCACATCCCACCGATCGAAAAGATCGTGAAGATGCTTGCCCTCTGGCGTCAACACGCGGGCACTCGTTTCGACAAGACCCGCACGAGCATAGAGGTCTCGGTAGTCCTCAGCATTCTCCGCGAGCGACCGGTGGCGATACGACCTTGCGCGCCGCGTGATCGAATCGAGGCGTTCGCGCCCCGACGCAAGGTCCGCCAATACCGATCGGGCCTCATCGATCGACCGGACAACGATGCCGACCCCGTCGCGCCGCACACGCTCGCCGATGGCACCCCGGTCGAAAACGAGCGCCGGGATTCCCGCAACGAGCGCCTCGGAAAGGGTATACGAAAATGTCTCGGCCCACGGCGGCAGCGCCACGAGCAAATCACTCCCCGCCTCGACGAGCCGATCCGCGATCTCCGCGCGGTTGTAGCGCCCATGGAAATGGAGCTTCTCCGCGAGGACAATAGACCGAAGTCGCTCCTCGAAACCGAAGAGGTGGGTCGCCCCAAAAAAATGCCACTCCACGGCCAAGTCGCGGCTCAGTCGAACCAACTCCTCGTAGAATGCCGCCCCCTTCGTGGGATAGGCAATCTCACCCACAGCCGCGAGCCGGAGCAATCCCCCCGACGGCTTCCGCGCGCCCGAGACCTTGCCGTCGTAGCCATGTTCGATCACAACCGCGCGGCTCGAGATCTCGGGGAGACGACGGGTCGCGATCTCTCGCGCCGCGTTCGACGGAAAAACGATCGCCTGCGCGCGCGACAAAGTCTCGCTGATCGCCTCGCGGTGACGCCGCCTGAGCGACGAGAAGTCCGTGTCCGCCGGAAGACCGAGGTTCTGGAACAACGCTGGCAAGCATCTGGAACCGAGATCGCCGTCCTTTCCACATTCAGACGTGCACTCCTGCAATCGATCGTGCTCAAACAGATTCCAGCTTGGGCAGGTGATGTAGTAGTCGTGGGAGGTAAGAACAAACGGGACTCCCGCCTGGTGAAGGAGATTCCCGAGCCCCGCGGGCCAATTCATCAAGTGATGGATATGCGCGCCGCCAATCCCGAAAAGGTCTATCCACCGCCCGATCATTTCGGCAACCGCCGGGTCATCGATGCAAAAGCGCTCGATCGGTTTCGCGACGGGGAACCGGAAGAAGGTCGCGCCATCGACCTTACCGTCGAGAATTTCGGCAACGGCGTAGCCGGCGCCCGAAGGGTACGCGATGAGCGCGCGCTCTGGCGCAAGGGTCGCCACGAGGTCGCGGACGTGCAGCTCCGTGCCGCCTGGCGACGCGCTGAAAGGCGACGCATGCAGAAGGTACAATACAGCCGGCGCCGACGCCGCTCTCCAACGCTCCAGATGAAAACGGATTTCCCCATGCAAACTTGCGAGAGGATTCCCCTCAATCCAGTGCGCAACGGAGGCCGCGTAGCCGGGGTGCTTCGCCTCCAGTTTCTTTGCATTCTCCTTCGTTAGCGCGTGCCCCTCGGCACCAAACGACGCCCCGGACTTGTGGTAAACGAACACATCGTCGCAAAGGCGGATCCGAAACCCCGCCTTCTTGGCCCTCTCACAGAAATCGTTTTCCTCGCCGTAGCCTCGGGAAAACGAGTCCCGGTCGAAGTTCCCGACGCGATCAAGAACGGTTGACTTCACGTACATGCAAAAGCCGACCGCCGTGATGAGTTCTGGACGAACCTGTCGCGAGACCATCGTGACGAAATCAGAGAACGACCGCCGCGTGAACCCATCGGGGATCGCGTTCTCCTTGCAAAACTCCGGGATACTGCAGATCGTCGCGTTGTTCGAAAACGGCGACACGACGCCTGTCGCCTCGTCCGCATACGCACAGTCTTGTAGTCGTTCGAGGAACTCCGGAAACACTTCCGTGTCGCTGTTCAGGAGCAGCACATCGCGCCCCTCGGCATGACGCATCCCGCGGTTCGCGGTCGCAACGAACCCCTGGTTCTTGTCGTTCGTCAGAACGCGGACGCGGCTGTCACGGTTCGCGAACTCGTTAAGGTCCGCGCTGATACCCGGGTCTGTGCTCGCATCGTTCACGAGGACCAAACGCCAATCGCCGCTCGCGTGCGCGAGCACGCTCTCGACGCAGCACCGCGTGAACTCCCGCGCATTGTAGACCGGGACCACAATGTCGACTGGCCGCATAGGGCCCCGCGTCTGATGTTCGGCGGGCCGTCGCAAAACCGCGATGTGCTCCGCGTTGTCCCCACCGCACCGGGACAACACCTCGACGAGCGCTGCCCCGGTTCGCGCACAAACGAATCGGAGAAGGCGTTCGAAGAGGCTCTGGTCAAACGTGTGGTAATGGATGCTGTACCCAGTTTCGAGGAGTTGGTCGGCGTATCGCACCCGCTCTTCGGCCGACATCTCGCTGTGGGCGCTCGAAGCCCACTCGAGGAAATGCCGCCGATCTTCCTCGGCTCGTTCCTCCCGCCGCTCGAAGTCTTCCTGTAAGTGCTCAAACGTCGTGACGTCTCGCAAGCGATCGTGCGGATTCGTGTGGTCCGGAACGGCGAGAAACAGGTGCCCACCCGGCCCGAGGACACGCATCCACTCGGTGATGGCCCCAATCGGATCGGCCATATGTTCCAACAGATGGTTGCACACAACGAAATCCTGGGAGCCACTCTCAATCGGTTCCAAGCGATGTGCGTCGCACAAGATTGCAGGCTCGACGAGTGGTTG
The DNA here is from genome assembly GCA_016192705.1 of Deltaproteobacteria bacterium. Classification (GTDB taxonomy): domain Bacteria; phylum Myxococcota; class JACPTQ01; order JACPTQ01; family JACPTQ01; genus JACPTQ01. The sequence goes on from JACPTQ010000012.1 coordinate 25,784, forward strand.
TCCGTCCAACTCGGGGTAGTGCCTTCGCGCATCCGCACTTGAAAGGCGGTCGACGTAGCGCACCGCGACGCTGTCGGGTAGATGCAGCGGATTTTGCAGCGCCCCAATTTCAACGCCGCACCCGCGGACAAAGCGCTTCGCGAGTCTCGCCCGGAGATCTTCCCGCGCGACGGCTTCTGGCTCTGGCAACGACGAGAGAAACGCGACGGTCGTCACTTCAAACTCACCCGGTGAGTCGATCGGAGCAAAACGAAGCGCGAAAAGCCGCCTGCGAGGCCACCGGCGAGAAACCTCGCCCGCCTGAAGGTCGATAAGATAACCGCGCCGGGTTCCGTCCGCGACGATATGGAACCCGAGGCTCGCGTCCTCCGAATACTGTGTGTCCGGCGCCTCTCGCCAATACAGCCGCGCCGTGACAGTCCGGTGCTCGCAGCTCGCGGCCAATTCGACAAACAGGTACCGTGCGCCCGAACCATCGAACCGCAAAGGCTCGAAAGCAAACCATGGATCTGGCCCCGTGGCCGCCCACGCTTCCGTCCGCGCCTTCCCTTTCGAAACAGGAGAAACATCATGGGAGGCGCGGGCGGAAGAGAGATCCCGCTCGCGATCAACCAGCACGGTGCCGATTTTGCGGCCTGCGAAAGTCAACACGGCGTCCTTGCGCTCTGCGGTGGCTATCCCATGGGAGATCGTTTCGAGCGAGGCACTTGTCTCGGGGGCAACCACGATGCCCGTGCCGCGGGGTGGTGATGCCGTCCCTTCTGTGTGCAACCGTTTGTTGAACACAAGTTTAAGCGACGCCTTCGCCAGCCGAAGCCCCGACATTGCACTCGCCCACGGGCGCTTGCTTTCAGCCGGCGAATGCTCGAGCGACCGAAGCTCTGGAAGCCCACCCTCCGCTCGTCCGCACCTTTGAAGCAGCTCGCGCGCCAAAACTCCCCGCCATGCGTCGGGCGAATACTTCGCGAGTGCAATCCGGCGCGCCACCTGGCCGAAATCGAGGCTGCTGCGGTCATTGACCAACTGGTTTATCGAATCGACCCACTCGTCGTGTTTCGACGCGATGAACCCGGACACACCGGGCTCGATCGCCGAGACATAGGCTTCCGCGGGAGAGGCGATCACTGGAACACCGAAGACGCCCGCCTCAAACACCTTGAGCGCGCTTTTTGAGTTCGTGAAATCGTTGAGCGCAGCAATAGGTGCGAGAATGGCCCGACACTTCGCCATGAGCCAGGGGTAGACACGATAGTCCTGGTAGGGAACGCGTATGACGCGGGGGCCAAGCGAGTCGAACACAGAAGGCATCTGCAAGAACCCGCAGACGAGGAATGAGAGCTCTGGGTTCTTCTTCATCACTTGAAGGACGGCCTCATGAATGGCGTCGAAATCCTCATCGTGCGTGTCCGAGCCGCTGAAGTACGCCACGATTGGTTTTCGCTCGAGCCAAGAGCGAAGCGGGTAGATAGCCCGCGATAGGCGCACGTAAGTTCTCGAGAGGATGTTCGGGTGAACGATGGCGTCCTTCCCGAAGCGCTTCGTCATGGCGGCCATGCGCGGTGTTGTGACGACGCAGAAATCCGCCGCCATTATTGTCTGCCGAAGCAGGCGGAACTCGGCCCGATACGTTTCGGCCTTTGCCCGCGGCATCCGTTTCAGAAACGGAAGGAGGGGCTCGACCGCCGGGTCGAAAACAAAGTCGTCGATATCGGAGACGATGGTCGCCCCCGAAACCCTGCCCCTTTCCACCAGATCGGCCACGCGCTTGGACCACGGCAGCCTAAACAATACAATCACCGAATAGCCGGCAAGCGAATCCAGAAGGTCTGGAGCATCGATCGACGCGATGTTGGCGACGATTCGTGATTCCCGAAGTTGCTCACAAGCGTTCACGCACCGATAGCGAAATGGGGCGTCGCTCCGGTTCGCGACGTAGAGCACGCGCAGCCGGAAACGGTCATCGCGGTCGAGGTGCGGAAGGAGGGTATTCTCGATTGCCGTCTCGGTCGCCTTCATCGCCAGTTCGACCGCATGGACCACAATCGGAGCCGAGATTCGAGTGCATCTGTCAAGACTCGGAGCCTAGTCCCGCGAAGCCTCGAAGCCGCGCGAACAGTGGAGTCGTACAAACGACGTCGTGTCGTGCCAACCGGGACAAACCGGTCGCGCGTGCGTCGAAACGCGACGAGAGTTCGAAACGCTAGGCTGCTCTCCGCGAGTCGGGCGAGGTCGGCGAGCGCCGCCTGTTCTTGCATAAGAGTTTCCGACAAGCGCTTCGCGTCGCACTCCGACGCCGCGAGCCTCGAACGCATGGCCTCCAACTCGCCCGCGCTCTGGTCCCGTTGTTGCCGCAGCCCCTCCATCTCCCGCTCTCGTCGCGCCAAGATCTCGCCTTTCTCTCGAAGGACGGACTCTAGATGTCCCGCTTTTTCCTCGCGGTCGCCCAATTCTTCGCGGAGCGCAGCATTGGCCGACTCGCTTGATGCGATTATCTGCCGAAGCTTGTCCGTCTCGACCTTCCTCAGTCGCCGAATGATCTCGGAACGCTGCAGTTGCATACGGAGCGCAGCACTGGCCGACTCGCTTGATGCGATTGCCTGCCGAAGCTTGTCCGTCTCGACCTTCCTCAGTCGCCGAATGATCTCGGAACGCTGCAACTGCATCCCGAGAGCCATGATCTCGCTCTGGCGGGTCACCGCTTCTTCGTCAACACGTTCGAAATCCGAACGAACTTGTTCGAGTTGCCGACGTTCCGCGGCGATGGTCCCCTCGAGCTTTCCTACGAGGTCGCCACTGTTCCTCAACGCAACCTCGAGCGCATCGACACGAGATACGAGCGTATCCCGCACAAGAATGAAGTCCGCAGACATCGGCCAGTCAAGTTCGATCTCAACAACGAACGTCGACGATGCTTGGGCGACGGATTCAGGAAGTGTAATTGTGAACCAAGGATCTGTCGTGGTCGAGAGGAACGCCCCACCAAGAGTTGACGGCAGGTGGAGCACATTGTTGAGGTGAGTCTGCCGAACGATTTCGTCCGCTGATTTGGCCTCCCACACGAGCTCGTGATCGTCAGACGCTCTCGATTTCCGGTACACGCGCAAAGCGAAGACGTGAAAGAAGCCAGGGCGATCCGACGGATCAATTCGGATGCGTCTTATCTGGCCTGGCCTCGAAATCTCAAAACGCACAAGTTGTCGTTCTGCACCGAGAGACGCGAAAGCACTTTTGCTTCGCTCCTCGGTGAACAACTCGTCCACGTCCGCCCAGAGAACGACCAAGCGAAACTGCGGCTCCGTGCGCACGGAGGCGGCGACGAGCGACTCAACCTCCGCGTCCGACATGATTCCTGGCGTGGCCGCCGCCACGAACTGGTAAGTTCTCGCTTCTGGCGCCTGCGCGAGGAAGTCCGCTACCGCCCTTGGAAGGCGTTCCAGCATCGACTTGAACTCCGTGTGCTCGGGGAGTCGTTCGACTTGTTCGAACTCGTCGATCCGGAAACCTCCGTGCCGAAGGAGTTCTATCGCCGTTCGTCGCGTGAAGAAACGCAGGTGCGTACGATCCAGCAGTCCTTCATCCCGGTAATCGAATGACCCCGAAACAAGCTCTGCGAGGAGTGCCGAATGAGTTACGTTTGGAATCGATACGAGTAGCTTACCTGTCGGGGCGAGGACATCGCGCACCTGCTGTACGAGTCGCCACGGGTCTCGGAGATGCTCGAGCACGTCCGCTGCGATGACGTAATCGTACGCCCCTGACGGGAACCGGTCTGCCAGGCGCACTTCGTCAACGTCTGTGACCCAAACGTCGCGAGCGAACCGCGAGGCTTGCGCTGCCATTTCCGCAGAGATCTCCACGCAGTCCACGGTACAACCGAGATCCTCGGTGAGGTACTTCGTGAAATAGCCCGTCGCGGGTCCGAGTTCGAGCACGGTCGCTCCACGGCTGATCAGGCGGCTAAGCATCGTGAGAGCCGAATCCCCCGCAGGATCAAACTTCAAGGTGTAGCAATGCTTCGTTCGCATCATTTCGCACACATTCCCCCCCCATTACGGTCAAGAAGAGGAGTGGATTATCCTTGGGGTAAAGCGCGTCGTCAAGCAGGAGTGCTCTCTGCTGGCTCCCACACAAACGCTTGCGGCTGATCCTCGGACTCTGATAGAAAGGCGGCCACCAAGATGGAACGGACGCGGTTCAGATCGAAATCGATATTCATTGCCGGGGGTGCTGGGTTCATCGGAAGCCACCTCGTTGAAAAGTTGATCCACGAGCATGGCGTGCGCTGCGTCGTTGTCTTCGACAACTTCTCATCGGGGTCGGAGCGACATCTTCGAGGGGTGCGCGGGTGCTCGCAGCTTCGGACCGTTCGGGGAGACCTCAAGGATTTGGAGACGATCAAGACCGCCATGACTGGCTGCGACGTTGTCTTTCACCTCGCGGCAAATCCGGACATCGCCAAGGCTGTCCGTCAGCCAGACATCGACTTCTGGGAGGGTACGTATCTAACGTCCAACGTCCTTGAGGCCATGCGCATCACCGGTGCAACGGAGATCTTCTATACGTCGGGAAGCGGGGTGTACGGCGAAGACCCATCCGTGGCATTTCGGGAGGACCATGGGCCGTGTCTGCCCATCTCGACCTACGGCGCCAGCAAGCTTGCGTGCGAGGCGCTGATCTGTGCATACGGTCACATGTTCGAGATCAAAGGCCGCTCTTTTCGGTTTGCGAATGTCGTCGGCCCGCGGCAAACGCACGGCGTGGGGTACGATTTCGTCCGGTTCCTTCGCCGCGATCCCTTTCGCTTGCGAATTCTCGGCGATGGAACACAAACCAAGTCATACATCCACGTGGAAGACGTGTTGGAGGCGATTCTGTTGGTGAGCGAGCGCTGTGAAAAGGGATATGAGGTTTACAACGTTGCGACAGACGACTCTATCAGCGTGACGGAAATCGCCGATCTGGCGGTACAAGTGTCGAACCTGCCGCAGGGCTCGGTCCGGTACGAGTACTCGGGTGGCGACCGAGGGTGGAAAGGCGACGTCCCAGTGGTACGATTCGATGTGTCGCGAATCAAGAAGCTTGGCTGGCGTGCAAGACGTTCGTCGCGCGAGGCATTGACCGACTCCATCAAGGCCATGCGGGAAGAGCTCGAGGAACCTAGCGAGGAAGGAAAATGATTATTTCGCGAGCGCCGGTGAGGATATCGATGGGTGGCGGGGGCACCGATCTGCCATCGTACTACACCCGTCGCGGCGGTTTTCTCATGGCCGCCGCTATCAACAGGTACGTCTTCATCATGGTGAACCGGCGGTTCCAGAAATCCTTTCGCTTGTCCTATTCACGCACCGAGATCGTGTCCCAAGCGGACGAGATCGAGCACAACATCTTCCGGGAGGCGCTCAAGTTCGCAGGTGTCGACACCCATCTCGAACTGGTGTCGGTCGCAGATGTCCCAGCGCAGTGTGGGCTAGGTACCTCATCGTCTTTTACGGTGTCGCTATTGAATGGGCTGTTTTCCTTTCAACGACGCTACGTAAACCTCTCCGAACTCGCGGAAGCGGCGTGCCGGGTGGAGATTGGAATCCTCCAAGAGCCGATTGGGAAGCAGGATCAGTACGTGGCTTCTTTCGGCGGTTTCAACGCCTACACCTTCCATCTGGATGGGACCGTTTCTATCGAACCCGTGCGTATTTCCGAAGAGAACGTCATGACGTTGCAAAACAACATCTTGCTCTTCCACCTGGGGAAGGAGCGGTCGGCGAGCGAGACGCTCGAGGAGCAGAACAGGAAAAGCCTCGATGGCGACGCGAACGTCTTGAGTCGGCTCGATACCATCAAAGACATCGGGCTCCAGACGCGCAAGGCGTTTGAGGCGGGTCGCATCGACGAGTTCGGGGAGTTGTTGCACTCCCATTGGATGAGCAAGCGACTCCTTTCTAGCAAGGTCACGGACCCTGTTATTGACGAGGCCTACGAACTAGCCCGAATCAACGGCGCGCTTGGAGGCAAGGTGGTTGGAGCAGGCGGAGGCGGCTTCCTCTTGGTGTACTGCCCTAAGAATCGATCCAAGGTGATTGAAGCGATGGGACGGGTTGGTTTGAGGCCAACGTGGTTTAGCTTCGAGCACGAAGGCGCAAAGATCGTTTACCACGGCTAGAGGCGATGCTCCCATGATTACCGTTTCGATGATTACGATGAATGAAGAGGCCGCAGTCGGGTTGGTGATCGACAAGATCAAGCGGGTTGTTCCCGACGCAGAGATTCTCATTGTGGACTCCTCCTCGGACCGAACGCCCGACATTGCCGCCCAGAGAGGTGCGCGCGTTTTTCGCCAGTTCCCTCCCCGCGGGTATGGGCCCGCAATGGAGTTGGCCCTGCGCTCCGCAGGGGGAGACGTGATCGTTACGATGGACTGTGACGATACCTATCCGACCGACCAAATCCCGGTGCTAGCGGGATACATCCTACAAGATGGATATGACGTGGTGGACGGATCGCGCCTTGGCTCGAAACCCAAGGCAATGCCCATGATCAACTACCTCGCGAACGCGGGATTCGCACTGGTCGCATCCGCTCTCTTTTTGAGGCGATTCACAGACTTGCACAGCGGAATGAGAGCCTACCGAAAGAGCGTGATAGATGCGCTTCCCTTCGATGCCCGCGGTGCCGCGTTGCCGGTCGATCTGCTGCTCGTGCCTTTTAAACGTGGCTACAAGATCAAGTTGACACGGATCGACTACTTCGAAAGAGTTGGGAAATCGACGATGCGGCCGATTGAGAGCGCGTGGTGGACGGTCAGGCGCATCGTCGCCACCCGTTTCGCGCGGTAGATTCGCAAGAAGGAGCGCTATGGATGCGAGGGTCGGGATCTTAGGGGGTGGAATCGCCGGAGTGAGCCTGCAACGCTTCTTATCCTGTTCCAGTGAGGTCCTCGAGAAAGAACAGCGGTTGGGCGGTCTGTGCCGTTCCTTCGAAAAGGAAGGCTTTCGCTACGACATCGGCGGCCACATCCTTTTCTCGAAGCACCACGAGATCAATCAACTCGTGGCGCAAGTGCTCGACGGGAACATCCGCCACTGTCGCCGCAACAATCGCATTCTCTTTAAGGGGAAATACGTCAAGTATCCGTTCGAGAATGGGCTAGGAATCCTCGAACGAGAAGACATTTTCGACTGCTTGATCAAGTACCTTAACAACCCACACAGACACCCCGCAACTTTTCGGGAGTGGATCTACTACACCTTTGGCGACGGGATCGCGAACCGCTACCTCGTGCCTTATAACGAGAAGATTTGGAAGACGCCACTCGATGAGATGGCGCTAGGCTGGGTCGAGCGCATTCCACGGCCGCCGCTCGAAGACGTGGTCAAGTCGGCGCTCGGTTTCGAGACCGAAGGCTACCAGCACCAGTTAAATTTCAACTATCCGCTAAACGGTGGGTTCGAGTCCCTGGTCCATTCGCTCCGTAAGACAGAGAGTCAAAGTGTCACTGGATTTGAGGTGCGCCGGGTTTGGCGCGGCTCGACCGGATGGTACGTGTCCAACGAGGTGGAGGTGCGCGAGTACGATCGGCTGGTCGTCACCCTTCCGGTAACGGAGGCGGTGAAGGTCTTCGAGGGCGTGCCCGAAAGCGTGCGGGAGGCGGCAGCCCGATTGCGGCGAAACCGTGTGCGCGTGGTCATGGTCGGCGTCAACAATACGTCGCTGACCGAAATCGCAATGAGTGCACTCTACATCCCAGACCCAACCGTCGCAGCGCACCGCGTTTGCTTCATGGGCTTTTTCAGCCCCAACAACGTTCCCCTCGGCCGTTCGTCGCTCATTGCAGAGATCACGACAAATCCAAGCACCGATCTGCACACCACGTCCGATGGCGTTCTTGTCGAGCGGGTGGTTGAGGATCTGCACCGGCTGGCGCTTCTTGACCGAAAGGACGTCGTGGTGACGGACATCAAGAACTTCGACTATGGCTACCCGGTTTACGATAGCTCTCACGAGGAACTGACTGGCCAGCTACGGTCATACTTCTCGTCTCTGGGCGTCGACCTGCTGGGGCGATTTGGTGAGTTCTTGTACATCAACTCTGACGAGGTCATCCGGCGGGCTATGGCGCTCGCCGAGCGGCTAAACAAGGACGTCGGAGGGCTGTAAGTCGTCGTTCGGAATTGGTTTTGCGTTCGGGTATTGGCGTTGCCATTAGGTTCGCTTGACACGTCGCAACCGGCGCCGCTAAAGTTCGCGCTCTTCGTCGCGTGCCATTGCGCTGCGTACATCACTGTGATGGACTTGACGAGTCGACTGAGGAGAGCGGCAGTTGGAATCTACCGTGTGCATTATCCAACCCAACGATCCAAAGATGCAACCACCAACGGTAGATGCCGCACCTTTGGATTTGGCCTTTCGCGCTGCGCGCCTCTATCACCTTTCCCTCGCCGCGGCGGCCATCGTCACCATCCTTCACGCCGTATCTGTGCCGGTGGTGATTACGTGGGATGGTCAACAGTATATCGACTATGCGGACGTGCTTTTTTCGTCCCGATTTCCAGAGGACTTCGACTTCTTCCGGGTGCCGCTTTATCCGCTGGCCTTAAAAATCGCATTTTTCGTGCTCGGCAAGAACGCCATGGCGGTTATCGCAACGGGATCGGTATTCGGCTTTCTGGGCGTTTGGTTACTCGGCTCGGCAATTCGGCAACTTGGACATCCGGTGTTGGCCGCGATGTGCATCGTAGGGCTCTCGTTCTTCCCAGCGCTGATTGGGTATGAGCACTCAGCGCTCACTGAAGCAGGGACGTTCATGTTCCTCGCGCTTCTCGTTCGTGTGTTGCTCTGGTCGCCCGCGAAGGCATCGGCCACGCGCAAGACGGCGATGCTCGTTCTGGTGATTGCGGGTGGCTATTACTTTCGGCAGTCGATCCTCTATCTCGCGCCGATCGCCGCGGTTTTCTTTTTCCTGTGGTTGTTAAAGGCCGAGGCAATCCAGACCGGTCGTCCCCTTCGACGCCTGGGCCTGCGCCCCATTTGCCGGGCACTTCCTCATTTTTTCGCAGTGGCGATAGTACCGTTCGTTCTGGCCTGGCCGTGGGAACAGGGGGCGCCGCCGCAAGGCGCAACCGGACTCTTGGTGAGTGGGCTGGTCAGACAGGCGGTTATCCCGCCAGATCATCCCGCGCTCGGAAACGCCGCGAGCGTCTATCGCGAAGCGATTGAGAAGGCATCCAAGAACGGAGCCCTGCGGATCAGTGGGATCGACTGGGACAAGGAGCTTGCGGTGCGGCAGATGGTTACGCCCGCATACGCAGGTCGTGCTGGGGGGTTGTTCCTAAGTGTCGTTCTCGACAACCCTGGACGGTATCTGGGCGGAGTTTGGCGATGGCTTCTCGCATACGTGGGATTCGCCGGCTCTGAAGGCGAAAACCACGTGTTGCGCGAAGCCGCGTTCAACGCGGAAGGAGCCAAGATCTTCCCGGGCCCTCAGAAACTCGATGGGGCGGTACGGGAGAGCTTCGGAGCACGGTCGACGCGTTCGCTCGTATCAAGTTTCCTCAGACTGCTCATGCCGGTCTTTGACCTCCTCGTCGCCCTCGGCTTCGTTGCAACTGCGGTCTTGTTCGCCTGGGGAATCGCCAAGGGCGACGTGAGCGATATCGTCGTCACGGGCGTGCCTGGGGCGTTTCTCGCAATGCATCTCTTGCTGCTTCAGGCGTCCGACCGTTATGCCTTCCCGACGTACCCAGTTCTGCTGATCAACCTTGCCATCTTGACGCATCGCCTCGTGCTCCGCTTCCGAAGAATGGTGCGAGAGCATGCCGCCATCGCAAGCGGGCCGTCGGAAGATTGCCGACGATTGAGCGTACGAGTTGAATGATGCCGCTCGCGCTCAGACGTGCCGTCTTCCTCGATCGGGATGGAGTTCTCAATCGCCCGATTGTGCGAGACCGTCGGCCTTTCCCTCCGGCCAGCCCGGAACAGTTGAAGGTCGTGCCTCTGGCGGTGGAGGCTTGCGATGCACTCCGGGCGGCGGGTTTTTTTCTGGTCGTCGTTACGAACCAGCCGGATGTCGCCCGAGGGAAGATGACGATCGCGGCCGTGGATCTCATCAACGCGCGACTCAGGTCTAAGGTTGTCGTCGATGACCTGCGTGTCTGCTTTCATGATGACGAAGACCAATGTTTGTGTCGTAAGCCCAAGCCGGGCATGCTCCTGCAAGCTGCGCGTGACAACGGGCTCAACTTATCAGCAAGTTACCTCGTTGGCGACAGGTGGCGTGATATTGAGGCAGGTCGAAACGCTGGATGCCGAACGATTCTCATCGACTTTGGGTGGAACGACAGGCCCTGTACTCCTGACGTCCGCACGGGCTCCCTGGTTGGAGCCGTAGAGTGGATCCTGGGTCGCCCGCTGCGGGCGGCGTGAGACCCGTAGAACGTAGACTTGATGTTTGCGCCGATTTGATCCATATGGGGACGACATTGGGACAGAAAACGGAGAGTGAAATGAGCTTCATTGAGAACTATTTGGCCGAAACAAGGGCGGTTGCTGAGTCCATCGATGTCCAGGCCGTGGACCGGCTGGCAAACCTTCTCGTCGAAACGCGAGCCCGTGGTGGCCGCCTATTCGTTCTCGGTGTCGGCGGAGGGGCGGGCAATGCATCGCATGCGGTCAACGATTTCCGCAAGCTCGCCGGAATCGAGGCTTACGCGCCCACCGACAACGCGTCGGAGCTGACAGCTCGTACGAATGACGAAGGTTGGCCAACCGTGTTCGAGGCGTGGTTGCGCGTCAGCCGGCTTCGCGTGGGCGACCTCTTGCTTGTTCTGTCCGTTGGTGGAGGCAGCGTCGAGCGTAACATTAGCCCCAATCTGGTTTCGGCGCTGCGATACGCAAGAGAGGTCGGCGCCCGCGTGGCCGGCATCGTGGGACGCGACGGAGGATACGCTGCGCGGATGGCAGACGCGGTCGTGATCATCCCAACAGTGAATGCAGCCCATATCACGCCACACACGGAATCCTTCCAGGCCGTGATATGGCACTTGCTGGTATCCCACCCAGCGCTCAAGGCCTGCGAAACCAAGTGGGAATCGGAGGCAAAATGAAGCGACCTGCGGATCTCAATGTTAAACTCTTTGCGGACGGGGCCGAGCGCGACGGTATGATCGCGCTCTACTCAAACCCACTGGTTCGGGGCTTCACGACGAATCCAACGCTGATGCGCAAGGCCGGTGTCACCGACTACCAGGCGTTCGCGCAATCCGTCGTGGAAGCCATCCCAGATCGTCCCATCTCGTTCGAGGTGTTTTCGGATGACTTCGCGGAGATGAAACGGCAAGCCCTCGCCATTGCGGGCTGGGGTCAAAATGTCTACGTCAAGATTCCGGTTACGAACACACGGGGCGAGTACTCTTTGGCCTTGGTTCGTGAGCTCAGCTTACACGGGGTCAAGGTCAACGTCACGGCTGTGACCGCGCTCGACCAGGTCCGCGAAGTCGTCGCAGCCTTGGCGAACGCCGCTCCGTCATACATCTCAATATTCGCGGGGCGGATTGCGGATTCTGGTCGTGACCCGGTCCCACTGATGGGCACTGCCGTCGATCTGGTGAGGCCACACGCAAACATCGAGCTGATCTGGGCCAGCCCGCGCGAACTCCTCAACGTCCAGCAGGCAGACACGGTGGGCTGTCACATCATTACCGTCACCAACGACCTCCTCAACAAGCTTGGTCTCATCGGCAAGGATCTGCACGAGTTCTCGTTGGATACGGTCAAGATGTTTTACGAAGACGCGCGGAAAGCCGGTTTCACGCTTTGAGGATCTTGCCAACTTCACGGTCGCGAGTCGGCCAGCCGACCGCAATCTTGTGAGCGAGCGAGTACAGGTCGTCATTCTTGCAGGTGGCTTTGCCACACGCTTGGGTGAACTTTCGCGATTCGTGCCCAAAGCGATGGTTGAGGTGGCCGGTCGCCCTTTCCTCGACTGGCAGCTCGAGCGGTTCCGAGAAAACGGGGCAACCGAGGTTCTATTTTTGCTCTCCCACCTCGCAGAGCAGATTCGCGCACACCTCGGGGCTGGTGAACGACACGGGCTTCCGGTGCAATACGTGGATGATGGCCGTCAGTTACGCGGTACGGGCGGTGCCGTTCGTCATGCCCTCGACTTGCTCGCTCCGGATTTCGTAGTCACTTATGGCGATTCGTTTCTTTCGCTTTCGCCACGGGACTTGCTGGCCTACCTCGATCAGGCCGGCGATTCCTTCGGCGGGGTGATGAGTGTGACGCCGAAACGGCTCGCGCGTGAGCCGCTCAACTGCCTGGTTGCTGATGGTCGTGTAGCGAGATACGAGAAGGGCCAGGGTGACACCACGCGGACTCATCTCGACTACGGCATGATAGCGCTCCGGCGAAGTGAGGTGGAGTCGTGGCCCGACGTGGGTGCATTCGGCCTCGAAACGCCACTGGGCTCGATGGCCCGCCTCGGACGTCTTATGGCTTTCGAAGTTTTGACGCCTTATTTCGAGGTGGGAACGCCGGCCGGCCTCGCCCAACTTGACGCCGCCCTGCGGTGCGACGACCGATGATCCATCTCGACACTCAGGCCTCGCACTACATGGACGAGATCAACGAAGGCATCTTGGAGCAGTTGAATCGCGTCCGATCCCCGGGGCGCGACATCTTGGACGTTGGATGCGGTCGTGCTGCTCTCGGCGAGGCCATTCGCGCCAGAGGCTGGAACGTGGTGGGAATCGAGCAAGAACCTGACGCAGTCGCGGTCGCGAGGACTCGCCTGAAGCGCGTTATCGTGGTCGATCTTCAAGAAGCAGCTGTGGTCGCACAGGACCTGGCGGGATTTCGATTCGACGTGCTGGTCTTCTCAGACGTGCTTGAGCACGTCTACCATCCGCTCCGAGTCCTCCAGTTATATCTGCCCTTGCTCAAACCTGGCGGCACGCTCTTGGTCTCTGTCCCCAACGCCGTCACCTGGGACAATCGTCTTCGTTGGCTTTTCGGAGAGTTCCGGTACTCCGACTCGGGGATCATGGACCGAACACATATCCGGTTCTTCACGTTCAAAACGGCGCGCGAACTGGTTGAGGCGGCTGGCTTCAAAATTGAGGAAGTCGATTCAACCCCGCAGATCGTTAGAGCGTTTTTGCCGCTGATCAAAACGATTCTTGCAGATCGCGAGCAGGCACAGGATCCGCGTGCCCTCATCGATTCGAAAACCTATCGCTCGTATATGAAGTTTTTCTACCCCGTGGAGAAATGGCTGGCTCATCCGTTGCGCACGATGCTCGCCTTTCGGATCGTCATTCGTGCGACGAGGAGAACGCAATGATACCGATGCGCAAACCTGTGGAAGCAATTGGACAACGTGAGCGCGGCGTTGCTGTTGCAATCCCCTCTTTTCGTACCAGGCTTGGATTGGCCTTCAGATCAAGGCTGCTGCGTCAGTTTGCAAGCTACGCCCTTGTCGGAGGGTTGGCAACGGTAGCTGATTGGTCAACGTTCTACCTTGGTTATCAGGTCGCCGCTCTCTCGCACCCAGTCGCGCTTGTTCTTGCCATCCTCGTCGGTGGCACTTGCAACTACACACTCAACCGACTCATCACATTCCGAAACAAGAGCCGAAGAATCATCCAGCAACTTGCCGTATTTGCTGTCGTCTCGGCCGTGTCGATCGGAATGAGTATCGGGGTGATGCATGTCCTTGTCGACTGGATCGAGATTCACGCCATGCTCGCACGCGTGCTGACCACGGGATTGATGTTGTTTGTGAATTTTCTTCTTCAGAAACACTTTACCTTCGGTATCTACAAGTGAATCCGCCGCCAGGTCGGCATGGTTCTCGTCTCCGAAATCTGCAACGACAGCGACTTGAAGCGACGCGGTTCTTAACGAATTTCTCTTCTCGTACGCATGCCTCGGTGGTAAAAGAATGCGCCAAACTGTTCCTGTATTGAAAGAGGGTTGAGAATAGATGAGCGGAACGTGCGACGTCGTCATACCAGTGAAGAACGCTGTATGGTGGATGGATTGGTGTCTTCGGGAGCTTTTCCAAAACACGGATCCCGCGCTGCTTGGGTCTGTTCTTGTCGTTGATGATGGCTCGGACGATCACTCCCTGGTCTCGTTGGAGAAGATCTGTGCGAGCTTTCCCAAAGTGCGTCTCCTCAGGAATAGCGGACGGAGTGGATACGGTGGGGCGTGTAACTTCGGAGCTTCACAGTCAGATGCCCCGTACATCTTGTTCTTGAACAGCGATTGCCTTGTTACTTCGCGGGCCATCGAGAAGCTCATGGCGGCGTGCGAATCCGACTCGTCGATCGGGCTCGCATGCCCGTTATCCAATAATTCTGATCCCGTCACCATTCCAATGCTCCCGGGCCAATCGTATGCGGGGATGAATCGCTTGGTCGAACGCGCAACTGCGGATCTGCCGTTGCGAAAGGTTGTGCTCGAGGCGTGCACGGTTGCGGGCAACTGCCTCATCGTCACAGGGAAGTGCTGGACCCAAACAGGTGGCTTCGCGGGCGTGTGGGGTAAAGGGTACGGCGAGGAAACAGACCTGCAAATGAGAGCTCTCGATGACGGCTTTCGCGGCGTCGTCGCCATCAACACGTACGTCTATCATTTCGGCGGGGGAACTTTTCGCTACGAAGAAGACGTGGAGTCGTTGCGACTGAAGAATCATAGGTTGTTCTTCTCGGTCTGGCGGGAAAAGTTTGGGACGCTTTTGGAACGAGTTCGAAAAAACGACCCAATCCAAACAATCAGCGGACTGCTGGAACGGGTGGAACCGAAGCGTATCGAGCCGGACGTCCTGTTCGTTCTCCCCGGTATCTCCCAGGCCGTCGGCGGTATTCATGTGGTCATTGACCTTTGCAACCATCTTATTCGACGCGGTATCGAAGCGAGGTGCGTTGTTTTTGGGCAGCCTCAGCCGAACGCGCTCCAGCCGTTTCGAGAGCCCATCCTGTTCGGGCTGCTTTGGTCCCGGACGGAAACGGATCTTCTTATCGATCGTTTTTTGTCTCCGAAGCTGGTTGTGTCAACCCTGTTCACGACCGTGTTCCCCGCGTTCGCACTCTCCCAAGTTCACGACATTCCGCTTGTCAACCTGACGCAGGGTTACGAGTTTTTCTTCGAGCGCGGGAGCAGGTACCGCGACGTCGCCGATTCGTACCAGCTCGCCGACGAGCTGATCGTCACGTCTCGTTGGCTTGCGGAGGGGGCAGCCGTCCACGCCGAGCGAAAACCAACGACGGTGCTACCGATAGGTATTGACAGGAATGTTTTTTCGGCCGGCGACGAGGGCTCGCGACTCACCGGAAAACTGAGAGTCGGATTCGTCCTTCGCAGTGACGCAGACAAGGGGCAAGCCGTGCTGATTGATATCTTGACACGGCTTCTCCCTTTTCGCGGAGTGTTGTCGATTACGGTTGTCGGGGCGCGGAGCGTGGATCTCTGCCCGGGTTGGGATTCAGACCCCGACACCGTCCTGATTGAAGGCCCGGTCGATCGCGGCAAGCTCGCGGAGCATCTGCGCCGCTGCGACGTTTTCGTCGACACATCACCTCACGAGGGTTTCGGACTGGTTCCGCTCGAGGCCATGTCCTGCGGCGCCGTTCCAGTCGTTGCCGACTCTGGGGGTGTCCGTGAGTATCTTGAAGATGGCGTCAACGGCATCCTGGTTACGGCGACGAACCATCCAAGCGCTTTCGTTGCGGCGCTTGTTTCGATTGTTCAAGACAGAACACTCCTAGGGCGGATGCGCGAGGCCGCTATCAGGACGGCCGCTCGATTCTCCGCGGCATCCTGCTTCGAGCAGTACGCAAATTTCATAGAGCGGGCTCTCTCAAATCGGCGCGTCAGCTCCGCTCCCATTGAAGCGCGCCTCGGACAATGGACGCTCGGTGAAAGATCGAGACTTACCGTTGAGCACCATGCCTCGGTCGTCACGATTCATCAGCGAGTACAGGCGCGTCTTGCGAAGCGATTCAACGCCAACCCATCGAACGTTTGCCTCCGAGTTGGCCAGCGCGGCATCCTTTGTTCGCCCAGGGTAGAAGGGGATACGCAGAGCGGCGGCACGCCACTCGTTCTTCGACGTAGTTCGTCCGGTGAATCCGCCGCTCCAGTCTGGTTACCGCTTCGCGAAGTCTGGGAGGCTGTTGCGCTGGTCGGATTCGTGGACATTGAGGCTCCCGCGGCAACAATCATCGAGGTCGCTCTTGCGCGAAACACGGAGACCGAGAAAACTGGGCAAGGGCTTCGGATTCTCCTAAGACCGGGACGAAATCGCTTGTTTTTTGACTGTGGTTTCTTGGACGGCGCTCGGTGGCTCTTGTTTCGACCGGGAGATGCGCTGGGCGAATACCTCCTTCATGTGGTCGAGCTAAGAGAAAATCGGCTTCCGGCGGTGGAAGCCGCGGACACCGACGGCGCAAGAGAACTCGCGCCGCAAGAGGCGAGTACTCCCGACGGTCACGAGGCGGCAACGCACGAATGGTTCGCTGCGCATCCGGAGGTGTTGCACTACTTGCTAAGTGGCGAACCGCTCCCGCGCGTTCCCGAGGCGCCATCAGCGACCGAGACGCCATCGAACTTCCCAGCGGATGCCCTTCAGGTTTTTTGGACGGAGGCTGGAGAAATCTCAGAGCGTACCTCCGCTCAACAGGCGTTCCTCGGAGGTGCGCCTGTCCATCGTTACGTGTTCGCTCTTCCGGAGACGGCAAGGGGGCCGTTGAGACTTGACCCAGGCCGTCGCCCTTCCGTTTTCGAGATCAAGGACGCGACGCTGTTCTCCGAAACCAGCGGCGAGGAAGAACGCGGGCTCATAGCACAATGGTCCAACGAGAACGGCTTTCATGGGCTCAAGGCGGGTCGAGATCTGTTGGTTCTTTCGTCAAGAGACACGTTCAGGTGTTTGTGTTTGGGTGACGACCCTCAGATCTGGATGGATGTGACACTGGAACCGAGGCGAGGGCAGAAGTGGACCCTCGTCGTCCGTGCGTCGAGAAGGGATTCCATTGGTTCGGAAATCGTCCGGACTTTTTCAGGAACGTTCAACCATCTCGCCGTTACCGGCGGCGAAACTACGCGGGGGCGGGACAACGTCTCGGATGGGGGGTGCAAGACGACCTCGTGATGCACTGCCGCCGTTTGTTGCGGTGCTTTTCCTCTCACTTTTTGGGTGTGGGCCCAAGACGTTGACAGGCCCTTGGCAAGAGTCCGGCACATGAGATATGTCAGCCGACGTGTTGCGAAACATCAAAGAGCTGCTGACGTATCGCGCGCTGGTGTCGACCCTCGTTACGCGCGAGCTGAATGCGCGCTACCGCGGCTCGGTCCTCGGTTTTTTCTGGACGTTCCTAAACCCGTTGCTTCTGACCCTGGTTTACTCGTTCGTCTTCGACGTGGCGATGAGGAGCAATCTTTCGAACTACACATACTACGTGATCGCCGGGTTACTTCCATGGCTCGCGTTTTCCGGAGCCGTGGGATCTGGTTGCGTATCAATCTGTGACCGACGTGACCTTCTCTCAAAGACACGACTGCCCGCGCAGATCCTGCCGCTCGTCACTGTGCTTTCAAACACAGCAAACTATCTTTTCGGCCTGCCGATCCTCTTTGCGTTCGCGCTCATCGTTCAGGCTCCGCTCGGGTGGCCCCTTCTCTCGCTCCCGCTCGTCGTTGCCGTCCAAATCGTCGTGAGCCACGCGCTCGCTCTCTTTCTCGCATCAGCGAACGTCTTTTTCCGCGATCTGCAGCACATCATCGGAAATCTTCTCACGCTGCTCTTCTTCCTTTGCCCCGTCGTTTACCAAATCCGTGCGGTTCCGAAGGAGTACCAGTTTTTGTTCGAATGGAACCCGTTTGCGCACATGATCGGCGCCTATCACGACATCTTCTACTACGATCGGTGGCCGAATTTCGCCGCGTTGGGCGCGCTCTTGGGAGGGGCGGCCATCGTGCTGTGGTTGTCAAACCGGTACTACGACAGCCGGCACGAAGCGTTTGCCGAGCTTGCATGATGGATCAAGACGTCTCAATCGAGATTGCGAATGTCACGAAGGAGTTCAAGAGCTTCCGCGTTCGCGCCGCGCACACGACGCTGAAGTCCCAGTTCCTGCGGTCGGTGCTGGGAAAGGGCGAGACGCTTCCCGAGCGAAAACTCACGGCGCTCCACGAGGTGGACCTCGTTGTTCGCAACGGAATGTCGGTCGGCTGTATTGGCGCAAACGGCTCTGGCAAAAGCACGCTCCTCAAGATCGCCGCCGGGATTTATCGACCGACGACCGGGCGTGTGACCGTTCGCGGCAAGGTGGCCAGCCTCTTGGATCTCGGCGCGGGTTTTCATCCCGAGTTTTCCGGCCGCGAAAACATCACGCTCAACGGCCTCATCCTTGGACTCTCGCGACAGGAAATTCGGCGGCGCTTCGACGAAATCGTCGATTTCTCGGAGCTCGGCGGGTTTATCGATGCGCCGGTGCGAACTTACTCGAGCGGAATGGTCGTGCGGCTTGGTTTTGCGATTGCCATCAGCGTGGACGCCGAGGTGTTGCTCATCGACGAAATCTTATCGGTCGGCGACGAGCATTTCGCGCGCAAGTGCGAGAAGAAGATGGCGGAGACACGGCAAAAGGGAACAACAATTCTCCTCGTGACGCATTCGCTTGGCACGCTCGAGAAATGGTGCGACGAGGCGATTTGGCTCGATGCGGGGCGCGTCGTTTTTCGCGGTATACCGCGCGAAGTTGTCGCGCGATATACGAATGCGGTGACGAGCGCAGAATCCCGAAGCGGAGCAAGCGATGTGGCGATCGACGGTGATTTGTCGCTTCGCGGGGAGGGCGACGAGGGAACCGCGGTGTTCCTGCGGGGTGGCGCGATTGAGGGCGTTGCGAGGGTGAACGTTGCCGCAGGGGGGGAGCGGCGTTTCCTTCTTGCGTCGATCCTTTCGGGCTCTGGAATCCCGTTGTTCGAAGCCGAGAGCGAGCTTCCATCGAAGCGCGAGGAGTCATCGGCGTTCGAAACGCGGCTCCGCATCGCGCCCCTCGATATCGAAAGCGGCGAGTACCGGTTCCAGCTTGGTTTTCGCGCGGGCGACAAACACAAGGTCCTTGTGCAACGCGGGTTTCGGGTGATTGAGCAGCGGGATGGCGGGGTATCGAATCTTCGGCACACTTGGACGCTCACCCCGCACAGACCGTAAATGCCCGATCCCTTCACTCACGCTCGCGCCCTCGTGCTCGTTGCAATTGTCCTCGCGGCGTTGACGCTCCTCCCGTACGCCGAAACAGGCTTCACGACCAACGACGACACGCGCCTCGCGCTCGTAACCGACCCGTTTGAGAGCGGTTGGCAAGCCGCGAAAAGCGCGGGCCGACTTCTCCATGCCGTCGGTGGCGTCATCGCGTACGTCCCGTACCTTGTCGACGACAACCTTTACTATCAGACGATTCGGCTGGGCTCGCTCGCCGTCTCGGTTTTTCTTTTTGGCTTTGTTGTGTTCCGCCTCTTTCGCTCTTTTCGCCTCGGCCTTCTCGCCGTCGTTTTCTTTTTCGCATTTCTCACGAACTCGTGGCAGCACAATCTCATCACGTCGTACCCATTTGTTTATAGCGTGGGCATTTGCGCCTTTCTTGTTTCACTCTTATCGTTCCACCGGTTCCTTTCGAAACCCACGTGGCGATTGGGCGTCGCGACCGGTGCGACGTATCTCGTCGCTCTCTTTATTTCCGAGATTTTTGTGCTCTACCTCATTGTCTTTTTTGCGCTGGGGCTCTCGGTCCGGCCGATTGAGTGGTCGCCGCGACCGCGCATTATTTACCGGAAGCTCGCCCTCATGGTGCCCCCGGTCGCGACCGCGCTTCTATTCGTCGTCGTCTACTTTTCTTTTCGATTGGTCTATCCTGCGACGTATGAGGGGATAGAGGTCGCGGGCGGTGGCCAAGTCGACAGAATCTTGAGCGTCGTGTGGCGGTATTCGTTGTCGGCGTTCCCGGGGCACTTCCCGTTTTCTGGGATTCACGACGGGCTCGTTTCGACGAGCGCACGGGGCGGTGGTCCTTTTGTCACGCTTGTTGCCGAACTTCGCGTGGTGTGGGTCGTCAAAGCGTTGCTCGTCGCGGTGGCGGTCGCGGCGGCGCTGAAGTCGCGCGCGCGTCTCTTCGTCGGCCGGCCATGGATGGGCGGTCTTAGTCTCGGCGCCGTCCTCATCTTTCTCCCGAATCTTCTCGTCGCCATGAGCCCGAAATACCAGCGGTGGGTCGCGGAAGGCAGCCAAGCCTATACGACGACTCACTTCTCTTTTTTCGCGGTGACGCTCTTTCTCGCCATTCTCATGATCGGCGCGGTTCGCGCGCTCGAATCTCGGAAAGCGCTGCAGCGTCTCACAAAGGGCGCCCTGCTTTCGGCGACGGTCCTCATGAGCCTCGTGACCGACGCGCACAATCACATCGTTACAGAGGACCAGGTTCGCTCGCAGGCCAAATGGCGCCTCATGGACGCGTTTATTCGCACACCGGAGTTCAAGGCGATCGCAGATGGGAGCGTTATCGTGGCTCCGTCGCTGTGGAAGTTTCATGGCATCGTCGAAAATCATGAGACGTATTGGACCGACTATCTTTACCGGAAAACTGGAAAAAAAATACTCGTCCGATCGGGCGCCCAGAAGTCGGAGCCGCCGCGAACGGGCGCGACCTATTTCCTTAAATACGAGGAGCGGCCCGTTATCGAGGACTCGTCGATTTCCATTGTGCGCGTGAACGACGAGAAGGGCGTTGTCGAGGGATTCACCGCGCCTCAAACGAAATAAATTCGACCCGCCTCGCCAAGCGATGAAGCGTTTGGCACGTCGGTTAGAATCGTGATATCCGTGCCGGTCGAGAGGGGTCGATGAGAAACAAGATTATGGAACCCGGCGTCTTGTCTGTTGTCATGCCGGTTTTCAACGAGCGGGCGACACTCAACGAAATCATGCGGCGCGTGCTGGCAGAGCCGGTCGTGGGCGAAGTGATTATCGTTGATGACGGCTCGACGGACGGCACGCGCGAGATTTTGGCGTCGTCGTACGAGGGGCACCGCAAGGTGCGCGTCATTCTGCAGGAGAAAAACGGCGGTAAGGGATCGGCGGTTCGGCGCGGAATTCGGGAGGCGCGTTGTCCGGCGCTCATCATTCAGGACGCGGACCTCGAATACGATCCCAAGGACTACGCGCGCCTTGTTGCGCCGATTATGCGCGGCGATGCCGACGCGGTGTTTGGGTCGCGTTTCTTGGGCGATGAGCACCGCGTTCTCTTTTTCTGGCACTCGATCGGCAACACCGTTCTGACGCTTTTGTCGAATGCGATGACGGACTTGAACCTCACCGACATGGAGACCGGGTACAAGGCGTTTCGGACGCGGCTCATTCAATCGATTTCGCTTGAGTCAGACCGCTTCGGATTTGAGCCCGAGGTGACGGCCAAGCTCGCGAAGTTGCATGCGCGGATTTTTGAGGTTCCGATTTCGTATAAGGGTCGCGAGTATTGGCAGGGGAAGAAGATCGGGTGGCGCGACGGGTTTGAGGCGATTTGGACAATTGCGAAGCACACCTTGAGTCCGCTCACGGATACGCGCGCGGGAACCGGGACGCTCGAGGTTTTGTTCGAGGCGAACAACTATGCGGCGTGGCTTTATGATCGGACGGCAAAGTTTCTCGGGAAGCGGGTGCTCGAAGTGGGTTCTGGCGTTGGGACGTACACAAAAATGCTTGCGAACCGCGAACATGTTGTGGCGACGGACATCGATGAATGGCACCTCGATCGACTGGCGCTCACGTTTCACGATTGTCCGAACGTGACCGTGAAGCGGCTCGACTTGAATCAATTCAATTCGGCCGATTTCAAAGACGACGCAATCGATTCCATTCTTTGCATGAACGTCCTCGAGCACGTCGAGGATGACGAGGGCGCGCTTCGTCGGTTTAACGAAATGCTGTCGGTGGGCGGTCGCGTTGTGTTGTTCGTGCCCGCAGAGCCTGCGCTTTATGGTGAGGTGGATCGCCAGCTTGGACACCATCGGCGATATACGAAGGAGGGGCTTCGGGGAATCGTTGAGCGAGCGGGGTTTCGCGTCGTTGAGCAGGCGTCGATGAACGCCGTTGGGATGCTCGGGTGGTTCGTGCGGGCGCGCGTAACGAAGAGCGCGCGGCTGTCGCGGTGGGATACGCGGCTTTTTGATTTGATGGTTCCGCTCTTACGAATCGAGGACCGCGTGAAGCTTCCGGCCGGCCTTTCGCTGATCGTCGTGGGTGAAAAGGTGGAGTCGCTCGATTCACGGCGTTTCGAAAACGACGCGGCCGCCAACGACGGTCATCTCGACGCGAACGTCGCGAAGGTCGGCCGCTGAAATCGCGAGGGGGTCTTCGGATACGACGACGAGATCGGCGCGCTTGCCAACGGTGAGTGACCCGGCCTCTTTTTCTTCAAACGCCGCGAAAGCCGCGCCCGCGCTGAACGCCGAGAGCGCCTGCGCCGAGGTCAGGCGCTGCCACGGGTTCCAGCCGCCGGTTGGGTAGCCGTCGCCATCGGCGCGGAGCGTCGCCGCGACGAGCCCCAAGATCGGTTCAACCTCCTCGACCGGGAAATCGGACCCGAACGCAAGCGGAACCTTCGCTTCCAGCATCGACCGCCACGCGTAAGCGCGCGGCACGCGCTTCTCGCCGAGGCGCGCCGGGGCCCACGCCATGTCGCTCGTGCAATGCGTTGGCTGCATCGAGGCGACCACACCGAGCGCCGCGAACCGTTTGACGTCATCCTCGTGCACGACCTGCGCGTGCTCGATGCGCGGCCGCTCGGGTTTTGTCGGCGCCGTCTGCGCTTCGAGCGCCTCAAGGACCACGCGATTCGCGCGATCGCCGATGGCATGAATGGCGACTTGAAGCCCGGCCTTCGTTGCGCGGGCGATCGCCGCCGTGAGCGACGCCTTGTCGCGCGTCAAGAGCCCCGCATTTTTCGCGTCGTCGCTGTAAGGCTCTAAGAGCGCCGCGCCCCGCGAACCGAGCGCTCCATCCGCGAAAAATTTTGCGCCGCGCACGGCGAGCATTCCGCCCGCAATGCGCGCTTCGACGCCGCGGTTCTCTTGCGCGAGCAACGTCGCAGGGTCCTCGCCGTCGATGTAAACGACAAGCCGCACGGTGAGCGCGCCCTCGCGCGCTAAGGCACGGAGTACGTTCAGCTCCGCTTCGCCGATGCCCATCTCATGGACTTCGACAATCCCCGCGGCCGCGACACGTGTCTGCGCCTCCTTCACGAGCGCGGCGAGCGCCTCGCCTTTCGGGCGTTCAACTTTTCCCGAGACCGCATCCATCGCCTTATCGACGAGCACCCCGGTCGGCAAACCCGCGTCGTCACGCTCAATTCGCCCCCCCGCTGGATCGGGCGGTGCCGGCCGCGTCGGGTCGAGCCCAACCGCCGCAAGTCCGCGCCGATTCAGGAGCGCGGCGTGCCCATCCACGCGGCTCAAATAAACGGGATGGTCCGGTGTCGCCTTCGACAGCGCGTCGTGGTGCGGGAACCCCTTCATCCCCCAAAGATTCTGGTCCCAGCCGCGCCCAACCACCCACGCTCCGGCCTTCGTCGTTTTGGCGCGCGCCGCGACCCGCGCGACGGCGGCTTCGTACGACGCGACGCCCTTCAGATCGACGACCGCGAGCGATCGCGCCAGGCTAACGAGATGCGCGTGTGCGTCGATGAACCCCGGGATGACCGTCCGCCCTTGCAGATCAACGACGCGTGTCTTCGCCCCTTTTTTCTTCTCGACATCAGCGGCGCCAACGGCGATCACGCGGCCACCTCCGACCGCGATGGCGTCGGTTTTCTGTGAACCATCCGCTTCGAGGTGAATCGTGCCGCCCACGATCACAAAATCGGCGATCATCGCAATTAACGTCTCCATGATGAAAGGCGAAAACTAATCGGAAACGCTGAGGCGTTCAATCGGTTGTTGGATCAGACGAGGGGATAGCCGTTCGTCTCAATGCAGGCCGCCGCGATCGCGCGGTGCACCTTCACGACCGCGAGGACTGGACGCTCGGGGAGCGTCTTCAAAAGACTCTTCATCCCGGCGAGCGCGTCGCCTTCCGCGATCGATTCGAGCACCCAGTTCGCCTCGCGCAAAACCGACTCATACGCCTCGTGCGCGAAGAGGTTCGCCATCTCTCGATGGGTCGTGGCGCGCCGCGCATCGTCCGTGTCGGCTTGCCCCGCGCGCGCGACGGCGCTGTCCATCGCGTAACAGGCGATGACCATATCCGCGAGCCGCGCGAGCACCTCCTGCTGCTCGCCGAGCGCCTGCATGTAGGTTTGCGCCGCCGCTTGAATCGCGTACACCGTGGCGCGCTTTGCGCACTCCACGAGCCCCCGCGCCGTGTCGAGTGGCGCCGGCCCGTCCAGCTTTGGAAGTTTCGCTGGCTCTTGCAGCTCCGCCATAATCTGCATCGAGAAATCGAGAAGCGGCAGCTCGCCTTTCATCGCGCGTTTCAAAATCGTTCCGGGGATGAGCATGCGATTGATTTCGTTCGTCCCTTCGAAGATACGATTCACACGCGAATCCCGCGCGATGCGCTCCACCTGATACTCTTCGACAAAGCCATACCCGCCATGCACTTGAATCGCATGGTCGGCGACGTCGTCGAGCATCTCGCTTCCAAACACCTTCAAAATCGACGCCTCGATCGCGAACTCCTCGATCGCCTGCACGACCTTCGACTGCGTGTCGGGCTGGCCCTTCGCGATCAGCGAAATCCGCGCATCCATGAGCCCCGCCGTGCGATACCCGAGCGACTCAGCCGCGTAGATCGACGTCGCCATCTGCGCGAACTTTTGCTGAATCAACTCAAATTCCGAAAGGCACTTTCCGAACTGCTTGCG
This sequence comes from Deltaproteobacteria bacterium, assembly GCA_016192705.1. Classification (GTDB taxonomy): domain Bacteria; phylum Myxococcota; class JACPTQ01; order JACPTQ01; family JACPTQ01; genus JACPTQ01. Next base: position 50,698 of record JACPTQ010000012.1, read on the forward strand.
GTCCTTCGCGTATTTGACCGACAGCTCGAGCGCGTATTTCGCCGCGCCGATGCACCCGATGCCGAGCTTCTCACGCCCAACATTCAAAATGTTGAACGCGATTTTGTGCCCCTTGCCGATTTCGCCGAGAAGATTTTCGGCTGGCACCAACACGTCCTCAAGGATGAGCGGGCACGTCGACGACCCGCGAATCCCCATCTTGTGCTCTTCGGGGCCAACGGTAAGCCCCTCCGAACTTCGCTCGACGATGAACCCCGTGAACTTTTCGCCCGCGATCTTCGCGAACACGATAAACAAGTCCGCGAATCCCGCGTTCGTGATGAACATCTTTGAGCCGTTCAAAATGTAGTGTTTCCCATCGGGCGTGAGATCGGCGCGCGTCCGGCCCGAGAGCGCGTCGGAGCCGGCGTTATTCTCGGTCAGCGCGTACGCCGAGATCACCTCGCCGGTCGCGAGCTTTGGCAACCACTTCTGACACTGCGCCTCGTTCCCGAAAAAAACGATCGGCAGCGTCCCGATACCGGCGTGGGCGCCGAGCGTTACGCTCCACGATTCGACGATGTTCATCGCCTCGGAGATGAGCATTGCCGTTGTTTCGTCAAGGCCCATTCCACCGTATTCCGTCGGGATGGTCGCCGAAAAGAAACCAAGATCACCCGCCTTGTGGAAGAGCTCGAGCAGCACGGCCGTGTTTTTCGCCTCAATTTCGGGGACACGCGGCAGCACCTCGTGCCGCAAAAAGTCGAGCGCGCTCTTATGAAATAGGCGCTGCTCCTCGGTGAACCTCTCTGGAGTCTGAATCGGGCGCGACCCGACCGGATCCATGAGAAACGCGACCCCCTTCGCGAGTTCGGTAGACGTCGATGCACTCTGCGCTGTCTGGGCCATGGTTCACCTCCGGGGCGGGGAGATAAGCACGGCCCACGCGAGTTATCAACCGCGATGACGCAGCGCGTTCTTGACACCCTCAATCCCGGTTAACGCCGAGAAACCAACGCTACATCAAGCGCGGGTTGGGAGGCGCTTCGGCTTGCGAACGTCCTCGCGTCTGACTCAAAACCGTTTCCGCGCTGCAACCAAGTCGTCTGTTCATCGGGAATCCCATGTCAGGCGGGCACCGCAGACGCTGCGGACGCAAGCCTTCGCTTTCCTCCCATCCCGCACTTGACGCGGTACCACTCAGCGTTACTCGGAATTTCGCCATTGGCTTTGGTGCCACGATGCGGTGTGGCGCGGGCACCCGCATGTCCCCTGCGTGGTCGTGCTCCGCTCAATTCCGCATACGGCCGCGCATTTGTCTTTCTAACGTCAGCGCCGCTGGATTCGTTAACCGATGAGGGTTCTTGACAGGGGCGAGGTTGCGAACAGAGAGCCGGGACCGTACACTCTAATAATGGGGTGGCTCGCCCTTTTACTCTTATTCGCGTCAAGCGTTAGCCAAGCAGGTGCGGTGAAATCGCGCGTGACGACGGTCGTTGCGCCAACGGTTCGCGCCGAGTCGCGCGACGTCGCGTATGTTTGGGTCACGAAGCGGGGCGCATTTCGAACGTCGGCGCGGCTCGCGGAGATCCCGCGTTTCGCGCGTGCGAAGGTGCGCGTCGTACCGCTCCGTGGCGATGGGCCACCGGCCGGGACGATTTACATCGCCGATTTGAGGCGGGCGAATGGGCGCGGTGAATTCCCTGTGACGCTTGGCCTTGAAGATGATTTCGGGCCACGGAAAAAACGGCGCGGTTCGGTGAGCGTCATGAACTTTGGCGAGCGGACGAAAGATGGAAAGTCCCGTGTGCAGGGAGCGAGGCTTGCCGAGGCCGGTGGGTCTGTTTCGCGCGATGCGACAGCGGGCGGCCCGCGCGTCAAGTCGGTCATCATGTACGCGACGAAGTGGTGCGGCGTTTGTAAACGGGCGCGAAAGTTTCTTGAAGCGCGCGGCGTGTCGGTTGTTGAACGCGATCTTGAATCAGAGCCGGGCGCGCGATCGGAGATGCTCGCGAAGGCCAAAAAGCAAGGCGTTGCGACGCGCGGGGTGCCGGTGTTCGATGTCGCCGGGAAGATCGTTCCCGGGTTTAGCGAAGCACGCATCGCGAAGCTCATTCAGTAGCGGCGGGCGCTTCAGTCGCCCCTGGGGGCTTCAAAAGGTAATTCCGCACGCTGGTAACGCGTGAATCACCATATAAGTTGATCTAAGCGAGTCTAACCACACCTTTTCTTGCGAGCCATTATTCTGCTCGGGCGCCTCGGAGGAGCCGGCTTCGAGTCCGGCGACGGCGGGCTGCAAAAGCGTTAAGTAAACCAGGTCGCGAGCCTAAAGGAGGAAAAGATGAGATGTACGGTGTTTATGTGGAATTGCGTGGCGTTAATGACCGCGGGCTCGATGGTCGGCGGCGGTGAGGCTTTCGCGGATAAGGCGACGCCAACCCTCACCAACGCGAGAGTTTATGAGCTTCAGGTCGAGCACATCGAACTTATTAAGAAGTACAGGAACGACGACGGGTCCGGCTTTGAGGCGTACCGGGACGCAGTTGCTGCATTCGTGGCGAAGGCAAAGGCGGAGGGCGCCGCCGAAAGGATCGCGGACTACATTAATAATCTCAACGAACTTTTAGAACGGCTCACCCGGCGTCGCGCAACACTCGACCTGAAAAAACAGGACGAACGAATCGTGGCGGGCGCGGTGATGGCGCGTTTTCCCGGAAAATACACGCTCGAAGACTCCATTAAGCTCGATAAGGTCAGCGCCGCATTCGCAGAGTCCGACCTCAAAGACTTTGTCGTAAGGGCAAAGACATCATCGAAACGGGGGCTTAAAGGTCGTCGGGCGCGGGAGATCCCGCCTGCGCACGCCGAAGCCGACGTTCCCCGACGCACCCGGCGGTCCACGCGAAACGCGGCGCCGCGCGCGCAGCTGATGTGGGCGCAAGGGGAACTAACGCCCGCCTTCGCCGGGACGTCTCGTTCCAACCTCGCACCGGGAATTGTGGGCCTCATGTGGACCGTTCGCGCCAACACGGATGTTGTTCTCGTTGTGACGCTTGATGGCGGTCGGTATTGGACGAGCGCGAGCGAGTTGGTGCTGGGAATCCCAGACGCCGACACCTGGTCATCGCCATCGCCCATGGCGAGTTTTTACCCGGCCGAAATCGCAGCGCTCGCGGAAGCGGGGCAACTCGCAAAGAAACGGAGAGCCGCCTGGGAATCGGCCAACAAGGGTGCCCGCGCTTGCTCGAAAAAGATTTGGGATGCCGCGGACCGGAAATTCGCGCGAATTCACACGGCCAATATTCTGGAGCGAACGCGCGAGAACCGTAAGGCGGCGCTCAGGGAACAGACAGCGAAGGCGGAGCGCGTGCGGTGCAACGTTTGGCTAAAGCGCGCTGAAGCGGCTTGGCAGGCGGCGCTCACGGATCGCACAGAGGCGCGACGGGCGGCGTATGAGCGCAACAAGGCGAAGCTCGTTCCGCGTCTCGCGACACGAAAAGTTGCGAGCGGGAATTAGCCAAAAATGAAGAGCTTAGATTGCACTTTCGCGCGGTCGCGGTGTGCTGCGCGGGGGCCACCCTGTACATCGGCCATGTCGTGAGAATGAATGAGAGAAGTGGTCGTTGGATTTTAGTTTCTTATGGGAGGTACGAGAATGTTGTTTGTTTTTTGGGGTCTTGCAGGGATTTTAGGACTCATGAGTCTTGTTTTTGGATTAATGATCTTGGTGCACGCGTTTCAAAAGAGTACGGGCCATGGCCTTTTGTGCCTGTTTGTGCCGCTCTACATTTTCTATTACGCGTTTGCTTGCTACGATCATCCGAAGCGGAAGTTTCGAATCGGAGGCTGGCTCACGGCGACGGCTGTGTCTGCGGTGATGGCGGTTTTGGCAATGCAGCAGGCCGTCAGTGTGGGCCTGGACTTTGCGGAAAGAATGTCGACTTCCGCGCCTGAAGTTGAGAAACAGCTGCGAGAAGCGTTTAAGGCCGGGCTCAAGGATATTTCGGCGCGCGCCGTCCCGCCACGGTAATAGCCTAATCCCGTCAAAGCGATCCCGACCTCGATTCCCATTTTGCCGTTTCGCCATTTTCCGGTGGATTTAACGTAACGATGGGCCGACAGTTGTAGGAGTTTTTTCCGCCTGATTCCGGTTGCAGTTGGGAATTGGGACGCGCGAGAAATTTAACCTTCCGGCGCCAGCAACATCCTTATCTATGGTAAAGGGAGAAGGTTGAAACGCGCCTGGAAGCGGTATGGTTGGGTCGTCGCCGTTCTGGCCTTGGCTGGTGCGGGCGTTGGCGCGTGGCAGTTTTTTGGGGGCGGAAACTCGGCGGCGCCGCAGATTCAGTACGAAACCGCGATCGTGGGTCGCGGGGCGATTGTCGCGCGCGTGACGGCGACCGGGACGCTGTCGGGCCGAATCACGGTGCAGGTTGGGAGTCAGGTGTCGGGGCGAATTCAAGGTCTTTTCGCCGATTTCAATTCGACCGTGACCAAGGGGCAAGTGATCGCGAAGATCGAGCCGCTTCTTTTTGAAGCGGAACTCGCGCGGGCACGGGCGAACCTTGTTGCGGCGCAGGCGAATTACGCGGCGGCGCAAGCGAATTTCGTCGGGGCGCAAGCCAGCCAGGCTGCGACGGCCGCGACGCTGACGAAGGCGAGAGTTGAAGCGGCGCAAGCGGGGCGGAATTTGGAGCGCGCGAAGGCGCTTGCGGCGCAGAAGCTGGTCGCGCCGGCGGACCTCGAGACGGCGCAGTCGACGTCCGAGAGCGCGGGGGCGCAGGTCGATGTGGTGAAGGGGCAGGTGAATGTGGTGAAGGGGCAGGTTGACGTCGCGCGGGCGCAGGCTGCGGCGGCGAACGGTGCAGTCGCGCAGGCGCGCGCGGCGGTGAAGCTCGCGGAGGTCAATCTCGCCTACACGACGATCGTGTCGCCGATCAGCGGCGTTGTGATTTCGCGGAGCGTTGACGTGGGGCAGACGGTTGCGGCGTCGCTGCAGGCGCCGGTGCTTTTTACGATCGCTGAGGATTTGCGAAAGATGGAAGTACACACGAGCGTCTCTGAGGCGGACGTTGGGAAGTTGCGCGCGCAGATGCCGGCGACGTTTACCGTCGATGCGTATCCCGCCGAGAAATTTAGCGGAGTCGTGCGCGAGATTCGCAATGCGCCGCAGGTCGTGCAAAACGTCGTCACGTACGATGCGGTGATCGATGTTGACAACGCGGAGTTGAAATTGAAGCCGGGCATGACGGCAAATGTGACGTTTGTTTACGCGGAGAGGGTGAACGCGCTGCAAGTCGCGAACGCGGCGCTGCGTTTTCGGCCGCCGCCGGGGATGGGGGGGAAAGAGAAGAGAAGAGAAACCACAGAGACACAGAGTTTACAGAGGTCGGAGGAGAAGAAGAACAATAAAGGTAAGCAAGAAGAAGCGGGTGCGGGAACGGGCGCGGGAGCGGGCGCGGGAGCGCGAATGGAGCGCGAGAGGCGCGGACGCGGGTCACTCGCGGTGGATGAGCGGCGCGTGTGGGTTTTGGCGAATGGCGTGGCGAAGCCGGTGCGAATCAAAATTGGGTTGTCGGACGGGACGGTGACCGAGATTTTGGGCGGCGAAATCGTCGAGGGGGATGCCATCGTAACCGATGCGACGACGGGGGCAAAGCGCGGACCGCAAGGGGGCGGCGGCGCCATGAGGCGCATCTTCTAATGGCGGACGCTGCGACGAACGGTGCGGCGAGCGGGCCGCGACCCATCATCGAAATCGACCGTGTGTCGAAAGTTTATCGGATGGGTGACGTCGAAGTGCATGCGCTTTGCGGTGTGTCGCTCACGATTAACGAAGGCGAATTCATCGCGGTCATGGGAACGTCGGGTTCTGGAAAATCGACGCTCATGAACACGCTCGGCTGTCTCGATCGGCCGACGAGCGGCACGTATCGCCTTGGAGGCGAGGATGTCGCGCTCTTGACGCCGGGAGAATTGGCCGAAATCCGAAGCCGAAAGCTCGGTTTCGTTTTCCAGAGTTTCAACTTGCTTTCGCGGACGAGCGCGCTTGAGAACGTGGAGCTGCCGCTCATATACGCGGGCGTGTCGAGTCGCGAGCGTCGGCGTCGCGCACTTGAGTCGCTTGCGCACGTGGGGCTTGCCGATCGCGCGGGGCATCACCCGAGCCAGCTTTCGGGTGGCCAGCAACAGCGTGTCGCCATTGCGCGCGCGCTTGTCTCGCGCCCCAAGGTCATTCTCGCCGACGAACCGACCGGGAACCTCGATTCGCGAACGAGCGTCGAGATCATGGCGCTCCTTCAGGAGCTTTGGCGATCGGGAATAACGATTGCGCTCGTGACGCACGAGCCCGACATCGCGCAGTACGCGGCGCGCCTCATCGTCATGAAGGATGGTGTCGTGCAAAGGGATGAACGGCACGAACCGATTGTGGCGGTCGTGCCATGAACCCGATTCAAACGACCCGCGTCGCTGCGCGTGCGCTCATGCGGAACAAAATGCGTTCGTTTTTGACAACGCTCGGAATCATCATCGGCGTCGCGGCGGTCATCGCGATGGTCGCGATCGGCGAGGGCGCGAAGGCGCGCGTCGAACAGGCGTTTCAGTCGATGGGGGCGAATCTCCTCATCGTCGTTCCCGGGACAACAACGTCGGGTGGCGCGCACGGTGGTTTCGGGTCGATGCCGACGCTGACGTACGACGACCTTCGGGCGATCCAGAACGAGCTCACGAGCGTGCGGCTTGCGGCGCCGGCGCTGAGGTCGATCGCGCAGGTCATCAGCGAGGAGCAAAACTGGACGACGACGGTCATGGGAACAACGCCCGATTACTTTGCGGTTCGAAGCTGGCCGGTCGCGCACGGCCGCATTTTTAGCTCGGTCGACGTCGAGGGCGGAACGAAGGTTGTCGTTCTCGGGCAGACGGTGGTTGAAAAATTGTACGGCGCGAACGTCGACCCGATTGGGCAGAGCTTACGCATCAAGAACACCCCGTTCGCGGTCATCGGTGTGCTCGACCGCAAAGGCCAGGCGCCGAACGGCCAAGATTACGACGACAACGTTTTCATCCCGTCGTCGACGTTCCAGTCAAAAATCCAAGGCGGCCTCCAAAAGTTCATCGGCGGCATTATTGTCGTGAGTGCGGTATCCGCTGACCAGACGTCGCGTGCACAAGCGCAAATCACGGCGCTTCTTCGCGATCGCCACCACATCCAGCCCGACGCGGAGGCCGATTTTTCGATTCGCAACCTCGTTGAAATGGCGGGCGCACGACAGGAGGGAATGCAGACGCTGTCGATGCTGCTTGCGGCCATCGCGGCTGTGTCGCTCCTTGTGGGCGGCATCGGCATCATGAACATCATGCTCGTGAGCGTGACCGAGCGAACGCGCGAAATCGGCGTGCGGATGGCGGTTGGAGCGAAGCCGAGTCATATCTTGATGCAGTTTCTTGTCGAGGCGCTGACGCTGTCGATTGCAGGCGGCGTCATCGGTGTTGCGCTCGGGCTTGTCACGGCCGAGCGGCTCGCGGTCGCGCTCCAATGGCCGGTCCTTTATCGCCCCGACATCATCATCATCTCAGTTGTTTTTAGCGCGGTCGTTGGGGTCGTGTTCGGGCTTTACCCGGCCTACAAGGCGTCGCGGCTCGATCCGATCGAGGCGCTAAGGTACGAGTGATGGTGCACTTTTTTTTCGTGGCGTGCGCGATTGCGGGAGCGGATGCGGGTGCGGGGGCGAAGGTGCGGGTCGTGTCGCTCAAGGACGCGGTGCGGATGGCGCTCGCACAACATCCATCGCTGCGCGAGAAGCGGGCGACGACCGACGCGAAGCGCGCCCTCGCAGACCAATACAAGGCGCCCTTTTTCCCGCAGATTTCAGGGAGCGCGAGCTGGCAGCGAACCACGGCGAATTGGACCGCGCGGCCGGGGTCGGTGCCTTCGAGCGTTTCAAGCGGCAGTTCGTCAGCGAGTTTTGATTCGTTCAACTACTGGAATTTTGGCGCGACGGTGACGCAGCTCCTTTGGGACTTCAATCAGCAGGTCGGAAAGTGGCGTGCGGCGAACGCGACGGCCGATGCACAGAAGGCAACGGAGCGCGTGTCAGAGGATGCGGTCGTCGTCGCCGTGCGCACAGCGTACTTTGGCGTCGCCGCGGCGCGGGCGCTCATTGGTGTTGCGCAGGAGACGCTCGGGAACCAGGCGCGGCATCTCGCGCAGGTCGAGGGGTTTGTCGCGGCCGGAACACGTCCCGCGATCGACCTTGCGCAGGCGCGGACAGAAGTCGCCAACGCGCGCCTCCAGCTCGTGACGGCCGAGAATTCGTTCGCCGTCGCGAAGGCGCAGCTTGGGTACGCCATTGGTGTCGAGTCGCCGCAGTCGTTTGATGTCGAGAACGAGCCGATGCCGCCCCTTCGTGGCGAGGAGTCGCGGCTTCCCGTGCTTGTCGGCGAAGCGATCCGGAATCGTCCCGAATTCGCTGTGCTCGCGGGGCAAACGCGTGCGGGCGAAGAGACGCTTCGCTCGGCGCGCGGCGGCTTCTGGCCGACGTTCGGGCTCTCGACGGCGTTGACCGAGGCCGGGAGCGACATCACGGCGATGGCGTGGAATTGGAACGTCGCCGTGACCTTGTCGTGGCCCATTTTTCAGGGTGGGCTCACCCGTGCGGCCGTTCGCGAAGCACAGGCGACGCTCGTCTCGCTCGCGGCCCAGCGCGACACTCAACAGATTCAAGTGCGGTTCGACGTTGAGCAGGCGCTGCTCGCAGTGCGCGGGGCGAAGGCTGAGCTTGTCGCGAACGCCGAGGTTCGTGCCGCCGCCGCTGAACGGCTGCGCCTCGCCGAGGGTCGATATGCGGCCGGGGTCGGAAACATTATCGAGCTGGGTGACGCGCAACTCGCCGTGACGAGCGCCGCCGCGCTAAAGGTGCAGATTGAGTTTCGCCTCGCGACGGCCCGCGTGCAGCTTGAAAAGGCGCTGGGGCGGCAATAGCTGCAACGTACTTTATTTGTACAAACAGGCTGTTACGTCGGATTGATTAAAGCGTTCCCTTACATAAACCTTGCTTGCACTACATTGGATTACAGTGGGGAGTTTTGCATTGAGCGGACCATTTCGCTCGGGTATAAGTAGTGTAGTCGTGGGCCTCAGCCATCGAGTTCTTTTCGTCGCAGCGGTCGGGGCCGTTTTCTATTCTGCGCAAGCGTCGGCTCAGATATCGTGCCCCGATGCCGGCCTCGTCATTCTCCCGCAGTGGCCTGACGCCGGCTCCTGGGTACCGGTTCGCAAGGGCGCCGTTTTCCTCGTCGATCCGAATTCGTCGGCCGAGGGAGACGACTTCAACACCACAGATCACCGCAATCTCGTTGGCGACGCCGGATTCAACCCGACAGCGTACTTTTTCCGCGACGCCGACTTCTTGTATTTTCGTCTGCGTGTCGATGACGACCCCATCCAATCGGCCCCCATCAACTTCAAATCGTTTGGCTGGGCGATCGAAATCAACACGGACGGTGGCGTTGATTGCAACGGCTACCTCAAGGAGTACCACGCGTACTGCATGTTGGACGGCACGGGAAACGGTGACAACGTTGCCATCCGCAGGAACACGACGATGGGCAGCATCGGCGACCCGAGCGACAGCGCGGAGGAGGAAGTCATCCAGTACCCGCTCTCGACGTACCCGTACGCGCGAAGCAGCAAGGCGGATGGCGACGCGGGGGCGCCACATTTCCAGAGCTCGATTAACGGCACACAAGACTATCTCATCGACATCGCGTGTCGAATCATCGCGCTTGAATGCGCGACCGTTTCACCAACTTCGACGATGCGGTTTATTTTCGGCACCTCGAACAGCACGCAAGGGATTAGCGCCGACATCCTTAACCCGCAAGGCGTCACGGCGTGCCCGGCGCCGGCCTGCGGCGCTGACTCGTCGTGCGGAATAATAAGTGCCTCGGTTTCGAATCCGTACGGATGCCCGCCACCGACTTTCGCATGCACGGAGCTTGGATGTTCGAGTGACCCGGATTGCAGTGGAACGACGCCGAGCTGCAAGCTGGTGACGAACGAGTGCGTCGCGTGCAACGGCGATTTCGATGCGGGGGCGACGCAGCCGTGCTCGAATCCGTCGTCGCCGGCGTGCCAAGGGAGCGGGGCGTGTGCGCAGTGTTCGGGGACGAGTGAGGCGCTTTGCACAGGGACGACCCCACGGTGCGATACGGCGACGGCGCTCTGCGCGGCGTGCAATGGCGATTTCGGTTCGAGTGCGGCGCGGGCGTGCTTGAGTTCGTCGACACCGGCGTGCCAAGGGAGCGGGGCGTGTGCGCAGTGTTCGGCGACTTACGAAGCGCTTTGCACAGGGACGACGCCGCGGTGCAATTCGGCAACGGCGCTCTGCGCGGCATGCAATGGCGATTTCGGCGCGGGAACGTCGCGGGCGTGCGCGAGTGGGTCGACGCCCGCGTGTCAGGGGAGCGGGGCGTGTGCGCAGTGTTCGGCCGCCACGGTGCGATACGGCAACGGCGCTCTGCGCGGCATGCAATGGCGATTTCGGCGCGGGAACGTCGCGGGCGTGCGCGAGTGGGTCGACGCCCGCGTGTCAGGGGAGCGGGGCGTGTGCGCAGTGTTCGGCGACTTACGAAGCGCTTTGCACAGGGACGACGCCGCGGTGCAATTCGGCAACGGCGCTCTGCGCGGCATGCAATGGCGATTTCGGTTCGAGCGCAACGCGCGCCTGCGCAACCTCCTCGACGCCCGCCTGCCAGGGCAATGGCTCTTGTAACGAGTGTTCCTCGGGCAATGAATCGCTTTGCACGGGGACCAAACCTATTTGCCAGACATCCACCGGAACGTGTGCGGCGTGCAACGGCCATTTCAGCTCGGGCACATCGCAGGCCTGCCCGTCGTCGGGCGCCCCGTGGTGTGCGGCGAACGGTTCGTGTGGGAACACCAAGCCAATCGGGATTGCGTGTACGTTGGGGAGCGAGTGTTCATCCGGGTTCTGCGTGGACGGGGTCTGCTGTGGCAGCGCCTGCACGGACCAGTGCGCGGCCTGCGATGTGGCTGGCAGCGCGGGAACATGCACCGCGGTTTCAGGGAATCCTCACGGCGTGCGCTCGGCGTGTACCGGACAGGGCGATTTGTGCGGCGGAACATGCGATGGCATCGTCACCGCGTCGTGCGCTTATCCCGGTTCTTCAACGTCGTGTCGCTCTGCGAGCTGTCCGAGCGGCGTCGCCACGCTTTCCGCTGGATGCAACGGCGCGGGCGCGTGCCCCGCGGTGCAAACACAGACGTGTGGCGCGAGCGGATGCAGCGGAAGTCAGTGCGCGGGGAATTGCACCACCGATCCGGATTGCGCCGTCGGAACTTTCTGTTCAGGCGGCCTTTGTCAACCAAAGCTCCCAAATGGCGCAACGAGCGGAAGCGCGAACCAGTGCCAAAGCGGATTCGCCGTCGACGGCGTTTGCTGTAACAGCGCCTGCACCGATACCTGCGCGGCTTGCGACGTAGCCGGCGCGGTCGGAATTTGCTCGCCAGTCACAGGCATGCCGCACGCGGGACGCCCCGCCTGTGTGAGTGACGGAACCGCCTGCGCGGGGCAGTGCGACGGGGTCAGTGCGACTGCGTGCGCTTACCCTGGGTCGTCAACGACCTGTCGCGTGGAGACTTGCGCCGACGGAACAACGACGCTCGCCGCTCAGTGTGACGGGACCGGACTCTGCCCGCCCGAAATCTCGTCGAGTTGCGGCGGCTACGCGTGCAGCGGCACGTCGTGCGCGCTCTCGTGCGGGGGCGACTCCGACTGCGCCTCGGGTGTTCCATGCGAGACGGGACTCTGCAGACCGGTGAATGCGTTTCTAGATGAATCGATTCAAGTAAGTGGCTTCGGTCTACGAGGCTGCGCGGTTGCTGCGGATGGCAGCACGTCCGCGGGATTCTTGTTGTTGGCGCTTTCAGGCCTTGCGGTTATCTTGCGGAGGCGCTCGCGCGCGTCGATCCAGAATTGAGGTAGGAAGATGCGAGTCTTCGGCATGCGATGGGCCGCTCTGCTCATCTTGGTGGTCCCGGCGCAAGCTCTCGCGCAAAAGCGAGCCATAGACATCCAGCTCTATAAGCCGGCACCGCTTCCAGAAGACCTGTTCACCCTCGAGTCCACTCGAATCCCGCGCGTCGGTCTCGCCGACTTCACGCTGGCGCTGCACTTCAACTTCGCGCGCGACCCGCTCGTTGTGACGAAGAACGGTGTCGTAACCGAGAACGTCGTGAGCCATCTTGCCACGATGAACGTCGTCTACGCGGTCTCGCCTGTTCAATTCTTGCAGGTCAGCGCGGATTTGACCGTTCACCTGTTCAAGGATGGGAGTGGAGGGACGGCGTTTTCGACGACCGACTCCGCGCTCGACCGTCATGCCCTCGGCGATTTCCGCGTGAACGTCAAGTGGCGTCTTCTCGGGAAAGGGGCGCGCGGATTCGGGCTCGCCCTTGCGACACCGTTTTCGATCCCGCTCGGCGGCAAAGATCGATTCAACGGCGAGCCGGGTTTCACGTTCAGCCCGCGCCTCCTCTTCGACTACTTTTGGGACCGCGTCGGTGTCGTTTGGCAGGGCGGGTATTTTGTTCGCGAACGGGTCAAGCTCGGGAATTTGAGTTTCGACGACGAGATTTTCCTCGGTCTTGGAACGCGTGTTGCGCTCTATCGCCGCGATACGAGCGATGGCAAGAAAGAAGATTCTGTGACGGGAATCGCCGAGGTCCTTTTGCGAACGAGCGCCGTGACGCCGTTTGACAGGGAGAACCAGAATCCGCTCGAGTTGCTCTTGGGCGCGCGTGTGCACGTCCCGAATACGGGGTGGGATCTCACGGGCGGGTTTGGCTTTGGATTGCAGTCGGGGTATGGGATTCCGGCTTTTCGGGTGTTTGTCTCGGCACAGTGGACGCCGCCGCCGCCGCCCGCGCCGCCGCCGTGTCCGGCTTGCCGCGAACCGATTGTCCCATCGTGTCCGAAGTGCAAAGAGCCAGATCCGCCGGCGCCGTGTACGATTGCGCCCAGGTGGCCCCCGTGCCCGGTTTGCCCCGAGTGTCCGAAGTTGGCGCCGCCGCCGGTCGTCAAGAAAAGGGAGCCGATCAAGATTCGGCTGAAGGCGGTTTATTTTGCAACCGGGCGGTGGATTCCGCTCAAGCAGTCGAATCCAGAGCTGGATCGATTGGTGCGAATGCTAAAGACAATTCCGACCGTCGTTGTTCGGATTGAAGGTCACACCGATTCAAGGCCGACAGCCGGCGGGAATGCTGCGCTGTCTCAAAGGCGCGTCAACCAAGTGCGCGCTTACCTTATCAAGAACGGCATTGCGGCGGATCGCGTGTCGAGCGTGGGCTATGGCGAGAAAAAGCCGGTCGCCGACAATAGGACCGAAGCGGGGCGCCAACAGAATCGACGCGTTGAGGTTCACGTCGTCAGTGGGATTCCGGATGATGTGAGCGACGAGATGCGCAAGAAGATCGAGAGCCTCGATTTCTAAGAGTTAACAGCCGACAGTCTACAGTTAAGAATTCGGTTCGGTTAAAGGTCGTACGGGAAGGCGCACCGTGAATGTCGCGCCGGCGCCTTGGTCGCTCGTGACGGTCAATGTGCCGCTGTGTGATTCGACGATTCTACGTGCGATGTAAAGGCCAAGCCCCAATCCACCAAAGTGCTTTGGCGAGACAGCCCGCTCAAAGAGTTCGAACACGCGATCGTGCTCGGCAGGACGAATGCCGATCCCGCGGTCGCTCACTTTGAATTCAGCCACACCATCGTCTTGCGTTGCGGATATCTGGATGGGTTTCCCGGCGCCAAACTTTAGCGCGTTCGAAAGCAGATTCGTGACGACCTGGTCGATTCGCGACCGGTCCCAGTTCCCAACGACAGCGTCACGGAGCTCGAGGTGTATGGGAGAACCCGCCGCGACGGAGTCTTCGCTCAGGCGACCCACGATTTCACGGATCAGGTCTCCGAGATCAAGTTCACCGCGATCGAGAACGAGATTGTCGGAGCCCATTCTCGAGACGTCGAGAAGCGTGTCGACGAGTTGATCGAGACGCCGCGTTTGACGCCCCGCTGTTTCGGCCAAGCGATGAAGGATTTCGCGCGGAACGTCGGCGCGATCCGCAGCTTGGGTGGTTCGCGCAATATTTTGAACCGCGAGCTGAAGCGATGTGATCGGCGTGCGGAGTTCATGTGATGCGATCGAAAGGAATTCATCGCGAACGCGGATGGCATCGCGTGCGTCGGCGAGGAGGCGCGCGTTGTCGAGACAAAGTGCGGCGCGATGCGCGAGGTTTTCGACGAGATTCACGTCCGCTCCTGAAAAGGATCGGTTGCCATCCGATGAGACAAGGCCGATCGCGCCGAGCGCGTTCCCGCGCGCGACAAGAGGGACGGCGATGAATGCGCGCATTCCGAGCGCTCGGACAATCCGCAGGAGTTCGGGGTTGCGCACACCGGCGACCGACCATTCGCCTTGCTGAGGTGTGAGTTTCTCGTCCGTAACATCGTTGGCCACGACGGTCTGGCCCGACCGAAGCGCGAGAGCGACGCCGCTCGGCGCTTCAGGGTCGGGCGTGAATCGGCAAATTGCCTCGGCGAGGGGCGCCTTTTTCGCATCGGCCGCGGCGGCAAACACGCGAAACGATTGGTTGGGGCACCGCACGACGGCGACGGCCCAATCCGCGAGATACGGGACGACAAGCGACGGAAGCGCCGCGACGGCTTCATAAAAGTCGGCGAAGCCGCCCAAGCGATGGACCACCTCCGCGAGGAAACTATCGTTGCGGTGATTCTCTTCGAGCGCAGCGCGCACCCGCTCTTGTTCGGCCTCAATCTGCTTTTGGTGCGTGAGGTCCGAAATTGCTGTGACCCGCAGTCGTCGTCCTTCGACTTGGATCATTTTGCCTCGGACCATCGCGGTAAACGTGGAGCCATCTTTTCGAACGCCGCGCGCTTCATACGGCTCTTCGCTCCCCGAAATAATGTGCGACTTGACGATCTCGCGAGACTCAGGCGCCGCAAAATCGGTTGCCAACATTCCGATAACCTCGGCCGGTTTGTAGCCAAACATGTCCGCCAACGCGTGGTTTGCAAACAGAATCCGCCCCTCATCGGTTATGGTGACAGCCTCAAACGCGGCTTCAGAAAGCGCATGAAACCCGAGCTCGCTTTTTCCGATATCCGACGGGTCCGCGCGAAGCTCAATTGCCGACGGTGTCTTAGTCCGCTCGCTCGCCAGGCGGCTCGAATCGTGTTCGCCAAAATCTGCCATTAGAAAAAAAGTATACGCCTTCGTCGTCTCAAAACCCACCGAAGAGCGAAAATCACGCACTTTTTTGAGAGCCGGCGGTGGTATGTTCAGCAGCCGATGCAAGACGGGGCTTTCGAGGGGCGCGAAACCGTTCTCGCGCGTATTGCGCTTCGATTCACGTCATGGACCGAGCGCTGGATTCCAGACGCGTTCGTTTTTGCGCTGATCGCGACGGTCATCGTCTTTGCGCTCGGGCTCGCCGTGGTTGGGGCGTCGCCCAGAACGATGGTGTCGAGTTGGGGGAAGGGCTTTTGGGAGCTCATCCCGTTCACCATGCAGATGGCTCTCATTATCATCACAGGGTACGTCCTCGCGACAGCGCGCCCTGTTTATCGCCTCATCGCGCGCCTCGCGCGTATTCCGCGAACGCCGCGCGCCGCGACGCTTCTCGTTGCGGTTTTTGCGATGGTGACCTCGTGGCTCAACTGGGGCTTCTCGCTCATCTTCTCGGCGTTTCTCGCGCGTGAGGTTGCGCGGCGACGCCCCGACGCCGATTACCGCGCGCTCGCCGCGTCGAGCTTTCTCGGGCTCGGGTCGATCTGGGCGCAGGGTCTCTCAGGTTCCGCGGCGCTCCAAATGTGCACGCCGGGTGCGCTTCAGCCGTCCATCCGCGCGGTCGTGGCGCACGGCGGACTTGTCGAGGGCGGAATCATCCCGCTTCGTCACACCATTTTCTTGTGGCAGAGCCTCCTTTCGGTCGCCGTTGAGATCGTTCTCGTTGCCATTCTTGTTTGGTTTTTTACGCCAACGCGTGCGAGAGCGGGAACGGTTGCGGTTCCGGATGCGGGAGCGGGTGCGGGAGTGCCTGAGATCGATCGCCCGCGCACGCCGGGTGAGTGGCTCGAGCACAGCCCCATTCTCAATCTCTTGGTGGTTGCGCTCGGAGGCGCTTACCTCGTCGACCACTTTGTTTCGGCGCCCGACGCCCTCGGCGCGCTCACGCTCAACACACTCATCCTCGTTTTCTTGACGCTTGGGTTTCTCTTGCACTGGACTCCAGCCCGACTCATGCGCGCCGTTCGCGATGCGACCCCGGCGACGTGGGGCGTCATCCTGCAGTTTCCGTTTTACGCGGGAATCGCCGGTATGATCACCTACACGGGGCTCAACGAACGAATCGCCAACTTCTTCGTTCGCATCTCCACACCCGAAACATATCCTCCGCTCATCTCACTCTACTCGACCGTCCTCGGCGTCTTCGTTCCGTCGGGCGGCTCAAAGTGGGTCATCGAAGCGCCCTACGTCATGCAAGCGGCGCACGACTTAAAAGTCCATTTGGGTTGGATGGTCGCGGTCTACGATTTGGGTGAGGCGCTCGCAAATCTTGTGCAACCGTTTTGGATGCTTCCGACGCTCGCGATCCTTGGGCTCAAAGCGCGCGATGTCATGGGCTTCACGTTCGTCGTTTTCTTGGCGCTCATGCCCGTCGTGCTCGTTCTCGTTTGGTTGCTCGGGATGACGCTTCCGTATCCTCTTTGAAAACGGAGGCGGTTGTGGGACTTTGACGCAAAGGCGCGGAGACGCAAAGGCATGAGATTTCTGTCTTTGCGTCTTTGCTGCTTTGCGCCTTGGCGTTGAATTCTTGTGCGGATGCGGAAGCGAAAATTAGCGCGCGTAGATGAGCGTCGCGGGTCCAGGCGTGCGCTCGACGTTCACCTCGCGGAAACCTGCTTCGTTCAACCACGTGTGGTAGTCGGCATCGCGGTACGTTGTACCGTCGTTCGTTTGGATAAGCATGTTGCTCGCGAACAGAAGCGCGAACGGCATCCCCGCGCGATCGTTGTCGACCACAAAGTCATTGATGACGAGCGTCCCACCCGCCTTGAGGGCCTGGCGCGCCTTCTTGAAATTACTCACATTCGTTGCGGCGGCGTACATATGAGCGATATGCGAATAGACAACGTAGTCGTATTTCGCCGTGCCCCAGTCGTCCTTCGTTAAATCGCCGTCGATCGTCGTGAAGCGATCGCCGACGCCCCAGCCGCCAACGAACCCCTTCGCAACTTCATTGACGTTGCTCCAATCGAGCTGAGTCGCCTGCGCCTTTGGATTCGCCGCGAGCCATACCGCCGAGTAAACGCCCGACCCGCCGCCGACGTCGAGCCACGAGCAGGCGCCCGCTTTCGCAATGCCAAGGCGTTGCGCAGCCGCTTGCGCGATCGGCACGGAGAGCGGCGCAATCGCCGTTACAAGCTCCGCCCAGAAGGGGTGGTTCGCCGTGTCGGTGTTGAACTCGCAAATCGGCTGCCCCGTCTTCACGGCGTCCGGGTATTTCGCCCAGTCGGCGAACGAACCGACCGCACTCTTAACGATGTTTCCGAGGTAGGTCGGTTTGCCGGCGACGAGATACGTCGATGCCTCGGCTGTGTTTTCGTACTTGCCGCTCTTCACCGTTAAAAGGCCGAGCCCCGTTAGGCCGTCGAGAAGCGCCTGCGCGCCACGCGGTGCGAGGCCCGTCTTATTCGTGATCTCGTCGCACGTCCAAGCGCCTCCCTCAATTGCCCGAAAAACGTTGTGGGTTGTTGCCGCGCTGAGGATGGCGGTCGCCCAACTGCCGGTGAAGTACTGCATGATGCGTTCTGGGGTTGGGTTTTGATTTTGGTTTTGATCCATAGAGAGCCTCCTCCACACAATTGTGCGGATGAATGTGCCTTGGTGATTCAAGGCGGTCTACTTTACGGAGCCCCCACCTTTCCGTGAGGCTCACGAGACGTACCATGGGACAGCTTCAACCGGAAGGAGAAAGATGGATTGCGCCCTGGCTGTTCTTGGTGCGTTGAGGTGTAACAAAATGAATCACGTCGTTGGTGTGCGGTTGCCCTACATCGGCGACTAGAAATTGGGGATCGCGTCGCTACAATGAAAGTGGGAGTGGAGGAGGGAGGGGAGGAATCGGGGTCGAGCCTTTCGCCCCCGAGAGCGCGGCTCCTCCGCTTGTGAAGGAAGGCGGATCGATGGAGAGCGAACTCTTGCGCGCGGTTCGGCGCTTCGCGGGGGATGTTGCTCGATGGCTTCCACTCTTGGGAGCCGCCGCCGTGGTGCCTCTCGCGGCACTCGAGACCGGCATTCCGCATCGCACACAAAAAAGCGTGACCGATAGATCGGACCGCATCGAGAAGGCGACGCGATCGGATCTTTCAGCGGCGCTCAATCACCCGGTGTTCGGTGTTCGTCGTAGAGCGGCGGCTGACGCGGTGTCGGTGACACTCGATGCGAAGGAGAATGCATTCCTTATCGGGGATTCCGCGTCGACAAAGGGCGAGGCGACGTTGCTCGAGGCGCGGCTCGATCGCAGCACGGGAACCGTCTTTATTAAGCGTCGCGACAAGATGGGCGGCATCACGATGCGTCCGGTTGCTGGCGTTGTTCCGAGTGGGCCGGCAACGCTTCGCGAAGGGTCGATTGTTTATCCGGTCGCCGACGATCTCGCCGTCATCGCGACACCTAGTAAGAACGGACTCAAGGAAGACATCGTTCTCGCGGCGCCGCGGGGCGACGAGGTGGCGTTCGAATGGGCGCTCACGATTCCCGATGGCATGGAAGCGCGGCTTCTGCACGGACGCGTGAACATCTACGGCCCCTCGAGCTTGCTTTCGAGCGACATCCAGATCGGCGACGAGAAGAGCCGCTTACTTATCGAGAAGGCGCGTCGGAACGCGAAAAAAACGGAAATCGTTTACAGCTTGCCGGCGCCAGTTGTTTTCGATGCGAGTGGGAAACTCGTGCCGGGCCACGCCGCGTTTGAACTTGCGGGGCAGCGCCTTATCGTGCGCGCGCGGGGCCTCGCGACGCTCGCGTACCCGATTTCGATCGACCCGTCGGTTACGGTCACATCGACGGCCGATTTCGCGTTTGGAGGCAACGCCGAATACGGTGTCGACGTTACTCCCGGAAATACCGCGAGCCCCGATGCCAAAATCACGCGGCAGCCGATCGTGCGCGGCACCGAGCCGTGGGTGCAGACGACATCGTTTACGAATGGGCGCTATGGACACGCGACCGTCGCGTACAACGGGTATCTCTACGTCATTGGCGGCCGCGCCAGTTCAGGGTCAACCTACTACGCTGATATCCAATACGCGCCCATACAGGCTGACGGCACCGTCGGCGCCTTCGCCACGAATGCTGCGTCGCTTCCAACCCCGCTGGTTCACCACGCCGCCGTCGTCTATCACGGGCACCTTTACATCATTGGCGGGACGGATGGTGTTGGCGGTTACCCGACGTCGGTTTCGAAGGCCGCGATCGCATCGAACGGAAGCGTCGGGAGCTTTACGGTTGCGGGGACTCTGCCTGTAACGCGATATGCCGCGACAGCGGTTGCGCAGACTGGCTTTCTTTACGTGCTGGGCGGCTCCAACTCGAACGCCGTTTACGTCGCGTCCATAAACGCGGATGGAACGCTCGGTGCATTTTCGACGACCGTTGCGTTCACGAGCGCTCGCCAAGAGCATGCCAGCGTCGTCTATAACGGCTATGTTTATGTTATCGGTGGCTACAATTCGTCGACGGACACGCTTTACAGTTCCATCCAGTACGCGGCCATTCGATCGGACGGGACGCTTTCAACCTGGACGACCAGCGCATCGACTCTTCCGACTGCGCGTCGCGCCGTGACCGCAGGGGTCTACGGTGGCCACCTTTACGTGACGGGGGGCTCCGATGCGGTGGGTTACAAGTCGGATGTTCTCGTGGGCGCTCTGGGCGCAAACGGATCGGTCGGATCGTTTTCGCCGTCGGTGAATGCTCTGACCGGAAACCGAGCGTGGCACGCGGGCGCGGTCTGGAATGGCTACCTCTACGTGACCGGTGATTATATCACCGCGGGATCGAGCAACAGCGTCCTCGTCGCGCGCGTCGCCGCAAAGCCGAACCTCGGCACATGGTCAACGTCGTCACTCATTGACACCGGTCGCACGGGGCTTGCCGCGGTCGCGTACGGTGGCTGGCTATACGCGATCGGCGGTTGCCGTGGCGGCACCTGTTACAGCGATGTTCAGAAGGCGAAGATTAACGGCGACGGCACACTCGGCACGTTCGCGGCAACGACTTCGTTCAGCGGCGTGCGTGATTACCATAGGGCCGTCGCGCACAACGGCTATATGTACGTCCTCGGCGGCCTCCTGAACGGCAGCACGGCCACTCCGCAGAGCGATGTCCAGATGGCGCCGATCGACCCAGACGGAAATCTGGGCAATTTCACGGGCACGACCGGCTTCACGACCGCACGCTGGGGGCACGCATCCGTCGTCGCGAACGGCTACATCTATGTGATCGGCGGCGAAGTGGGTGGCGTCTCGGTGGCCGATGTTCAGTACGCGGCGCTGAGCACGGTGGATGGCAGCGTTGGCTTGTGGTCGTCGACGAATTCGATGAACACGGTGCGTCGAAGTCACGGGGCGGTCGTCGCGAACGGATACCTTTACGTGACCGGCGGCTATGGCGCGGCCGGGCTCACGTCGGTCGAGTCGACGACGCTCAATTCAAATGGCACCGTGGGCGCTTGGGCCGCGACAACTTCAATGCTCACCGCCCGACGGGCGCACATCAGCTTCGCACACAATGGATATCTCTACGCGGTCGGCGGGTATAACAGCGGCGCGCTTTCGAGCGTGACTTACGCGCCCCTTCTTCCCAACGGCGCCGTCGGCCCATGGACCACGAATGGCACCGCGATGTTGAATCCGCGTTACTACTTCGGTGGCGTCGCGTACAACGGGTACGCGTATGTCGTCAGCGGGCAAGACACCATCAGTTATTACGACGATGTGCTGTTCGCAGAAATCCCGTCGCGTACGCAGAACGGCTCGCTGGGCGCGTGGTTCACGTCGTCGGGGTCGTTCACGACCGCGCGAAGAAATCACTGCGCGGTCGCGTACAAGGGGACCGTTTACGTTGCGGGCGGACAAGACTCGAGCGGCGCGTCGCTGAACGATGTTTACTATGGAAATATAAATGGTTCGACCGGCGATATCGCCGCCTGGACTTCAGCCGGAACTTTTTCGGTGACGGCGCGAATGCTCCATTCGTGCGTTGCGGTGAACGGTTACTTCTACGTGATGGGTGGTTACCAAAGCGGCACGCAGACAACTTCTATCGTAAAAGCAGCGATCAACGCGGACGGGTCGCTTGGAGCGTTCGGGGCCGCGAATATCGGACTTGCCACTGCGCGCAACAGCTTCGCGGTCGCAACGCGCGGCAACCACGTTTACGTTCTCGGCGGATATGCGGGCGTCACGCGTTACAACGACGTTCGCTACACGACCATCGATAGCCTTGGCAACCTCGCCGCTTGGACGTTGACGACCGCTTTCCCGCACGCGCGCAGTCTCCACCAGGCGGTTGCGTACGGCGACAAACTTTACGTCATGGGCGGTGGCACGATGTCCGAAGGCTTGAACAACGTCCACGTCGCGACGATCACGACGACGGGCGCGCTTGGCGCCTACTGGACCGAAACGACTGCCTTCCCGACGGAGCGAATCCAATTCATGGCGGCCGCGCACAACGGCCAGATGTACGTTTACGGTGGCAACGCTTTCATCTCAGGCAATTACACCGATGTTCAGGTTGCGCCGATCACCCCGGATGGAACACTCGGGGCGTGGAGTCAAA
The DNA here is from genome assembly GCA_016192705.1 of Deltaproteobacteria bacterium. GTDB lineage: Bacteria > Myxococcota > JACPTQ01 > JACPTQ01 > JACPTQ01 > JACPTQ01. The sequence goes on from JACPTQ010000012.1 coordinate 72,625, forward strand.
CAAGTTCATTTACGGTTGTTCGACGCGAGGGAGCCGCCGCCTTTACGAACGGGTTTCTGTACGCGACGGGAGGACGAAACGGCGCCGTTTACCACGCCAACGCCGATTACGCTTACGTCAAATCTCCGAACCTCGTTGGAGGTTGGACGAACAACGCCTCTTCACTTACGACAGCGGTCCGCGGCAACGCCCTCGTTGGGTACAACGGATACCTTTATTCGACGGGCGGCTGGACCGGAGCCGTGTACCAGTCATCCGTTGACCGGGCGACGGCCAACACGAACGGTAGCGTCGGTGCCTTTGCGCTGGTCAACAACTTCGCGACGACTCGCGCTTACCACGGCGCGGTCGCCCATAACGGATATATGTATGTCGTCGGCGGCTCTTCCTCCGGCATATCCACGACGGGCGTTGAGTACGCTTCGATCGGCGCGGCCGGCGCGCTCGGTGTTTGGGGTTCGACGAGTTCGCTGCCAACGGCCCGGCACTACATCAGCCCCGTTGTTTACAATGGGTACATATATGTTGTTGGCGGCTTTAATTCGGGTGGGGTTTACTACAGCAACGTCCTTTACGCGCCCATCCTTGCGACCGGAGCCATTGGGGGGTGGTTCACCAGCGCGACGACGTTTACCACGGCGCGTCGGGCCGCGGCGGTGTTCGCGAACAACGGTTATCTTTACGTTGCGGGTGGCGATGTCGCGGGCAGTGGCCTCGTATACGACGTTCAGTTCGCGCCCATTCAAGCGGACGGCTCGCCCGGCACCTGGAGCTACACGACCGCACTCCCGAGGCCTGTGTCGCGTGGCTATGCGGTCACGTCGAACGGCGTCGTGACGTTGGTCGCTGGTTCCGATGGAACAGGCATCACGGGCTCGGTGATGACCGCGCCCTTCCTTGCGTCGGGTCATCTCGGCGCGTGGACGTCATCACCAAACTTGAACAACGTTCGCGACACCGGGGGGACAACGATTTTCAATGGGACCATCTACGCTGCTGGCGGGTTTAATGGCGGGTACATGAGCTCGGTTGAATACGCGTCGTCCGGAGCCCCCGCGTCGTCCGGGGCTTATTCACGTGTTGCCGACACGGGCGCGCAGATGTCGCTTTCGAACATTCTCGTGAACGGGGGTGCGCAGGCCGGCAATGTTCGTCTTGCGTATAAGGTCACGGCACTTACGGGTGGAGCGTTTGGAAGCTGGGTCGACAAGGGGAACGTTACGCTGGGAACGGCGGCCACGCTCGGCGATGCCACACGGTACGCGCAGTTCATGTTCCGCCTCGATGACACAGAGACCTCAACGGTTAATGGTGAGGCCGACTTTTTTTCGCTTGAGCGCGATGTAACAGACTACGCCGTTACCTATAACGCACTTGATTGTGGTTCGCCGCTTGGCGGCGCGTCGGTTCGAACTTTTTACGTTCACACCGGTGGAACGGACGACTGTCCGTGCAATTACGCTAATGCGGGAACGCTCGCCGTGCCGTTCAAGTCGGTGACGAAAGCGGCCACGTGCCTCAACGACGCAACGACGACGAGTCTCGGATCGACGGCGCACGTCTCACCAGGTAACTACGCGGCAACCGCGACGGTCAATTTGACGAGGGTCGCGACCGGCGCGAATCCGATCTCGCTTCTCGGCGACCCGACATGCACGACGACAGCCGGAATAGCGGGCGGCTGTACCGCGGGCGACGTCAATCTTCTGGAGCCCCCCGATCCCGTTGGACCAACCACCGTTTCCACGGTTGAATTTACGGGCGCGAAGTACAACCGCGTCGCGGGATTCCGCGTGAAAGTGAACGCCACATTGGCCGAAGCCGCTGGGATTCGGCTCACATCGTCATCAACGAACAACACGATCGAAAACAACACGATCGTCAGCGCCGCGAGTGGAAACATGAAGTTCGGGATCGATCTCGATTCATCGGCGATCAACAACAACGTCATCCGCGACAACACGGTGAGCACGTCGACGACGAAGACGAGCGCCTCTTCCCCTGATATGGCGATTCGCGTCAGCGGAGACTCGAACTTGGTCGACGGCAACATCGTCACGCCGACCGGATATACGCGTGGAATCGACGTGACCGGCAGCACGAACACCGTGTCACAAAACACAATTACCTTTTCAGGAGAGGGGAGCTACGCGATCCAGGTCTACGATGGGGACAACAACATTTTGTCGGACAATATCATTGACGAATCGGCGAAACCCACTTCGCCGGGCGCAATCGCTGTCAAGGGCAACGCGACGGGTAACACTTTTTCGAGGAATAGAATCACGGGCTCCGTGGCGCCGATCTATCTCCCGGACGCAACAACACCCAACAACACGTTTGAGGACACAACGATCCTCAACTGCCGGGGGACCTGCGTACAGATCAGCGGACCGGCGAACACGACGTTTAGGCGGATTTCGATCGCCTTTTCGGCGGGTGGACCGTCGACGACCCGGCGTGGGTTTTATGTGACGTCGAGCACGAATACTGTTCTTGTGGAGGACTATTCGCTGACTGATTTTGTATCGGCGAGCGCGCGTTACGGCTTTTACACCACGGGCGCTATCGGGCAACATTCGATCACGATTCGCCGGTGCTCGATCGCGCTTCAGACGACGAGCGGCACGCAGTATGGGATCGCGATTTTATCGAACCCGGGCGCGGCGAGCGTCGCTGAGAAGTCGACGATCGACGCGTGCGACGTGAGCGCCGGCTGGAATGCGATTCGTGTGCTTCAGCGTTATGTCGATATCCGGTCGACACGCGTCACGAATAAGAGCCAGGGCACGAACGACGCGATCGTTATTGCGAACCCCGACGTCACGCTCGATGGCGTCGAGGTCTATAATTCGGTCGGTCACGGACTTACCATCCCGTACACGGCAAGCTCGGTCGCGGGCGCGAAGGTTGTCGTCAAGAATTCGTATCTCCACGACAACACCACGAACAACAACGGGATCAAGATCGGCTTCGATGCCGACCCGCCAATTTCGGCGGCTCACGAGATCTCGAACAACTGGATCAAGAACATGAGGAGCGTCGGGATCCGGACATCGAAGGCGTCGAACCTCGTGTTTCGTGGGAATCTCTTGGAGTGGAACAACTCGCAGTTCCTGCTTGATGCGAGCACCGCGAACGCGAGAGAGTATTGGTGCTATTCAAACGTTTCGGGCCAGCAGGGGGAGATACTGCGGCCGGTTGGCGGGATCTTTTTCTACGCGGAAAACCGCATAACCAACGTTGCTCTTGGATGCACGGCGAGTGGCGCGCAGGGTTGGACGGATAACTCGGTCATCGAAGGGAATATCATTCGAAACAACTACGGTGTTGGCGTTTGGCTGTACGGCGGGAAAAACAACACCTTCCGAAACAACGTCATCCAGGACAACATTCGGCACGGCATCGTGGCTGAGAGCATCCCGGTCTACATGTTTAGTGTCAACACGCCACGCGAAGCGAGCGGGAATATCTTTGACGGCAACGCGTTCGTCGCGAATGAGTTCGTGGGCTTGAAGCTCGTATATGCGCCGGGGACCGTCGTCATCAATAATGTTTTTACGCAGAATGGACGGTCGGGCGGCGGTCTCGATAAATCGGGTCTCGTGAAGCTGACCTATCCGTGGGGCGTTGACCAGGGACAGATGAAGCAGTTCGCGACCGGCGACGTCATCAACAATCTTTTTTACGCGAACACCTCGTACGGCATTTACGTCGAGCAGGGGAGCGGGGGAACTTACCGCGAGAATACGTTTTATGCGAACGGCGTGAGCGGGATCGTGACGGCCGCGGCAACCGACGCGTGTTATACAACTTCGCCGCCGTGCAGCACCGCGTGGAACCCTGGGACGCCGAACCCGAACCTCACGCTTCGCAATAACTCGTTCAGCTCGCATTCGCCGGGCGCCGGGCAGCGCGGGGTTGACAACGGCGGTTCGCAGCTCACGTGCGCTTCAACGAACGACCATTTTTTCTCGAACTCCGCCGATGTTAACGCGTGCCCACAGACGAATCCCAAATCGGGCGACCCGCTTTTCGGCGTTGCGACAACAACCACGGCTGACGGCGTCAACGGACCGGACAACGTTCTCGGTTGGGCGCCGGGGAACGAGTTCGCGTGGATTGATGACAACTTCAGAGTTAACCAGGTTGTTGGCGATCCGGGTTGGTCCGGTTCCCCTTCGCCGCTCGTTGACCAGGGCGTTAACCTCGCAAACTCCGCGGCCGAGCAGTTCCCGTCGGGCGGTCCGCTCATGAGCACGCGCTCCACACGCTTTGATGCTGTTGCGGACGTGGCCACATCAAACGTCGACATCGGTTTCCACTACCCGTCGATCTCGGCGGCGGCTGCGACAGCAACTCTGACGCTTGGGGCTGGTGGCGGCATCGTGAATGCCTTTGCGGACCCCGCGCAACGCACCGTCAACGACGCGAAGCTCCACGAGTTTACGATTCAGAACAGTTCGCTCACTTCAGCCGCGACGGTGTACGGCGTGACGTTTGATCTCTCGTTCCGAATCGGGCTTCTGAAAAAGAGCTGGACGAGCGTTCGACTATATGAAGATTCGAACGGCACGTCCGGGCTCCAGACAACGGGCGCGACGCCCGACAACACCGTCGGCGGGTACGGCGACGTGAAGCCGGACGCGATATCGCGAAGCACGGGAACGATCGTGTTTTTGTCGCCGTTCGTCGTGCCCGCCAACACAACGCAAAGGTACTTTCTCGTCGCAAACTTCCCGAGCCTCTTGCCGCTCGAGCAGACGAGAGTCGATCTCTACGCGAGCAAGATCACCCTTGGCGCGGGTTCCTTATTCTCGAACCCGTCGGCGGCGCTCGCGTCGCCGGCTCACAAGTTTACGGACATCACCGGCACGAACGGCACGGTCGGCAATTACTACAACGGTCTAAACCCCGACACCGACACGCTGGTTTCCGCGCGGCTCGACCCAACCATCAATCTCGCGTCGGCGCCAACACCGGCCACGGATGCTTATGGGGTGACGGGGCTTGGCACCCAGTGGAGCGCGCGATGGTACGGCGCTTTCTATGCGCCGTGCAGCGGCGACTACACTCTATACGTCGATCCCGAGGGGAGCTTCAAGCTCGCGACGGAATGGAATACCGACTTCGATCTCGGCGAAACATCGGCGGAGCAGTCGGTGACCATGCGCGATATCAAGACTTTTTTGTCCGGTGTCAACTCGGGCTGGCATCCGTTCGCGCTGACGTACAAGGAGTCTGGGGCGGCTGGCTCGAGTCAGTTGGAGCTCAGGTATTCGGCAACGTGCGGTGGGATTACGAAGCAGGTGATTCCGCAGACCGCGCTCGCGACGATTGCCGACCCATCGGGGATTGGGCGTACGCCCGTTGTGAATTTCAGCTGCGCGCCGAGTTCGACGATCGGCTACGAGCTGACCGATCGGTCGATCGCGGTGAATTTCACGTCGAACGTTTTGACGACGGCGCGGCTGTATTATCGGACGACAAGTGGACCGGGCGCTTGGAACAGCAACAACGCCTCTCTCGTCCCAAGTACGTCGCACACGATCGCAGCGCTCGGATTAAACGCGAGCACACAGTACGATCTCGCGATCGCGGTGACCGACATGAACGGGTACACAACCGCGGTGCCGGGCATAGACGCGGACCCCACGACCGCGCCCTTCTGCTCGCCGACAACGAACGCGGCGGCGCCGTGGTGTGCGAGGACGGCTTACCTCACGTCCAAGGCCAGCGGTGTTACTTCGCGAAACAAAATGCTTGCGGGCGGCCCAGATTGGCCGGCGACGCCGGGGCATTTCGTGACCGGCCCCGAAGCATCAACCGCCGACGATTTTTTTGCCGAGATTGGCGTCGACCCACCGACGGGCTTGCTGAGCGAGGCAACGGCGATCTTTTCGCCGACCGTGAATCCTTGTGCGTATTATGTGCAGCACGACGACAGCCTCATTTGGAAGATCGGCGCGATCAACAACACCTACCCGAGCGCTGGAACGGACGCGATAAATTATGGTTCCCTTGGATGGCTGCCGCTTTTTCTGCGCGTGCAGGAAAACGCGGGCATGGCGGCATTCAGGGTGACGCGGCTCTGCCCGTGGCGCGGAGAAACGACACCGCAGCCGATCCCCGACAGCGAATGGGCGACATACTGCGGCGGCCCCGTCGTGTTGAACCCAACGGGTGGCGTCGTCGGTGTCGGCAATACTTGGGCGATGTTCCAGGAGTCGGTTAACTATGGCTGGATTCGTGTCGATTACGGGACTTTGCCTACCTCTCTAACGAAGTGCGCAGGGCGATGTCCGGGCACGTACGCCGACACCAACCACTTCAACTCGTGGAATTACGTGACGATCCACGATCTTTCGCCGTCGACGACGTACTACTACCAGATCACGGAAGTTCATAAGACCGGAGCGACTTCCGCAGGCGCGATCCAATCGTTCGTGACTTCAGGTGAACCAGGGCTTGTGACCGGTGGCTTGAATGCGACCTACTACTCAGGAATGAACCACAACACGTCCGTCGTGACGCGCGTCGATTCGACCGTCGATTTTACAGAGGCCGTTGGGGTATGGCCGCCGGCCGGTGTCCCGGCGGACGGGTTTAGCGCGAAGTGGTCGGGCCAGATGCAGATTCCGGACGACTGCGATCAGCAGCCGGTGACGTTCTACCTCACGGCGCGCCACGGAGCTCGCCTCAAGGTCGACACCGCGGGCGTTGCGAAACCGGAGCTCATCGACTGGGTGGATCGCGGGGGAGCGGTCGAGCGGGCTGTGACGCTTCAGATGGCGATGGGCTGGCATCCGCTGGAAATCAGCATGTACCACGATACGGGCGCGCCACCCTCCGGCGGGCTGGTGAAGTTCGAGTGGGCGGGGGCCACGAGTGCGTCGCCGGCCTGCAAGACAGCGATGCCTCGCGCGGTGGTGCCATCGTCCAGGTTGTCAGCGGGTGCGCCAAGCGATACGACGCCGCCGACGATTTCGAAGACGTGCGCAGACCCAGCTCCGGGTGGCGGAACGTGTACGACAACCAGCGAGCTCACGGTCGGTGCGAACGCGACGTGCGAGTCGACGGTTGGGCAGACGACGACAGAAGTGTTCGACGTCTCGACGCCGATCACAACGTGCTGGGGGCCGACGTCGGCGGGCAGCTGTGCGGGGGCGACGGGATGGCCGTCGCTCTTTCCTCTCGGTACGACGGTCGTGAAGGTCCTAGCGATCGACAACTTTGGAAACGCTGCGGACGCGAGTGTGTCGGTGCGCGTGGCGGACCAAACGCCGCCCAATTCGCCGGTTGTTACTTTGTCGCCGGGAGTTGTGGAGGACGCGGGGTCGCCGAAGGTACTCGCGAGCACGGGCGGATGCGACTTAACGTTCCAGGCGACGAGTGGAAACGCGACGGTGACGGCACGCAACTATTTTGACGCGTCGTCGTCGGACAACTGCGGAGCGCCGACGATCACGTCGCCGGGGTCGACGGTCGTGCCGGTCAGTGGGTCAGCGGTGGTAGAGTGGCGTGCGACGGACCCGAGCGGGCTCAATTCGGCGTGGGTGCCGAAGACGCTCTGCGCGAAGGACGTTGTCGCGCCGACGATCGTTTTGCCAGGGTCGCCAGCGACGGCGTCGTGCACGGGGGACCCAATGAAGGTGACGTTGTCCGCGCCGACGGTCACGGACGACAACGACCCGGCGCCTTACTGGAAGTGGGAGCTGCCGGACGCCGGCGACATTTGGGATTGCGATGCGGGGTCGCAGCCGCTTGGGTGGGTAACGGCCGCGACATCGCAGTGCGGCAAGTTTGGGTATGGATCGTCGCAGATACGGGTGCAGGCGAAGGACTGGGTGGGACTCCTGGCCGTCTCCGCGGCTTACACAGTTAACGTGACGGACAACGTCGCGCCGACAGTGACACTCCAATCACAAGTGCCGGCGGCTTCAGCGACGAACGATGCGAGCGTCGTGACGACGTGGAGCGTGTCGGACATGTGCAACGGACTTGCGAGCCCCGGGCTTACGGTGTCGCACACGGGCAGTGGGAGCGCGACGTTTAATGATGCGGGATCGTACACGGTCACGACGACAGTTGAGGGGGCTCACTCGGTTCTGGTGACGGCGACCGACCTTGCCGGCAACTCGGCGAATGCGACGCGAAATTTTATCATCGACCGCGCGCCGCCGATCCTCGTGACGGGGCAGAAGGTGACAAGCACGGATCCGACGCGGCCGAATTGGTTCTTCTACAGCAGCCTCGAGCAGCCGGGCTCGTACGCGGCGACGGACCAACCGGATGCGGCGGTCGCGACGAATCTTGCGGTTGTGCAAGTCGACATCTGGAAGAACGGCGTTGCGGCGCCGGACGCGGGGCAGAACCTGCTTGCGTACCAGACGGACATTCCGTCGGCAACCAACAACATGTGCCAGATTTTCTTACCGGGCTCGATTTGTCGGCTCGACGAAGATTTCGGCGATGGATGGGATTTCAGGCGGCTGGGAAGGATCGGGAGTTACGAAATCTATGTGACGGCGCAAGATATGGCGGGCAATTTTGCTTCGGGATCGGTTGCGATCGACGGTGGTCCACGGCAAGCGCGGAAGTATTACCTCATGCTCGCGCGACTCGCACAGGCGATCGACGAGACGGTGAACGTGACGACGACGATTGGGGACGCGGGGACGGCGGCATGGCGGATGTACATGGCGACGGCGCGGAAGTACGCACAGAATATGCAGCGGGCGTGGGCGCATGATATTGGAGTTGACCGCGCCGCGACGGGTGACCCGCCGACGTCAACGATCTTCGCGTCGGATTGGGGCTACAGCTGGGATGCGGGATCGAGGCCGTGGGAAAGTTTACCAGCCGGCGCTCGTCGAACACTCTTCTTGGACCAGAGTAAGTTTGATCCGCGAAAGGGGCTGCGTGGGCGGATGCTGGAGACGGTCCATTCGCAGATGGGCGATTTTTATTGGGTTGTCGAGGCGGCGATCGATGACCCATCAGCGGGTTCGACGGCGGCGGACCGAGACGCGTTGCGGTGGACGAAGTGGCTCCTCGCGCGCGGGTACATGGCGGAGAACGACCTTTATATGAACTATCTCGAGGACGCGGGGTGGACGCCGAGCGTTTACGCGCTTTGGGGGGACTACGAGGACCGGTCTTTAGAGAACGCGGTTCGCGCGTGGATGCTTCTCGACTCAGCGGATGCTGGGGCGGACTATACGAACGCTTGGCAAGCGCTGAAGCGCGTGGGCGAGCTCTCCGAGAAGGCGGAGTACGAGTACGAGGTGCCGTTCGCGACGAATCAGTTCGCGACGAATCCGACGGACGGGAAGAAGAGGATGCCGTCGCAAATCGCCGTCGAAGCAAACACGACAAAGGCGAGGGCGGTGTGGTGGCGACTCGTCGCTGAGGAGACGGCCTGGAAGGCATTCGACGCGTCGATTCCGGTTGCGACGGAGTACGCGCGACGATTTGTTGGAGAGGCGTTGCCTGGGAGCGGGCTTGTGGAGCAGGCGTGGCCACCGCTTCGGCGCGACTTTGCGGGAACCATGGAGCCGTATCCGTACGATGCGGGAGCGCAGTACACGCAGGGGAGCGCGGGTGCGAATTTCGACGGCGTCGTGCCGCTTGCGTACGTAAAACGGGATGGCGGGCCGCCAACGTGGAACTACGTGCCGCCGGGAGCGGACGCCGGGCAGTACATGCGCTTTGCAAATGTTGGCGCGATCGTCGATGTGATCGAGAAATTTAAGTTTTGCCGGCGCGATTCGCATTGCCCCGGGAGCGGGGAGGTCTGCATCTTGTTCGACCCGGATATGCCGCTCGATGTTGGTTTGCCCGATACCACGTGTGACCCGAACTCGTCGGGCTACGGCGGGATGCTGCACGGCTACACGCCGGCGCTGATCGCGAGTGACGCCGGATTTATAGTGAACTCTGGGAACGCTTATGGAAAGGACTATTGGAAGTGCCCCGCGAGTGGATGGTGCAGCGGCTCGTCGGCGCTTGGGACTTATCGTCCGAGCCCGCTCCAGTACGCGGGGGCGATCTTCGCGGAGGCGGAGTTGGCAAAGCACGCGGTGGGCGGAGCGGCCGCGGGGCGTGGCGCGTCGACGCTTATGAATGGGATTGCGTACGGGCTCACGGAACGAATCTTCTCGATGGTTGCGCCGGCGGCTGCGCTCATGTGCCCAGCGGAGCTGTCGAACGTGGATGGGACTTGCGACGGAGATGATGCGGGCGCGGCAACGATCGCCTCGCTTTGTGCGCAGTACGGGTCGGGCGCGGGCCGGTGCCAACGGAAACTCGAGACGCGAAACACGCTGCGCGCGGCGTGGGGAACGGCGCTCAGGAGCGTTGCGTCGTGTTACGACCCGACGATCCTCGATTGCCCCGCGGATGGCGGCGTAGGGAACTGCGTGTGGAATACGGCGAGCCCTGTGCCGCTTTGTGCGTACGGCGTGAGCGACATTTCGAACTGCGCGGTTGAAGCGTGCAACCCCGCAGGGGCATTCTCGATTGTGGACACGAACATGTGCAACTTCCAGCACGTCCTTAATTTGGCGTTTCAGTACCCGATCACGAAGTCGTCGGAAGCCTACTATCGGATTCCGAGTTTCAGCGGGTACCCGGGATGCGCGCCGACGGTTGGGAACGAGCCGCTGCCGCCGAGCAACGTTGCGGCGAGTGCGGGGAACAATTTGGTCACACTGACGTGGAACGCGAGCGCAGGCGCGACGAGTTACAAGGTGTATCGCGGCACGGCGACCGGCGTGATGAGGACGACAGGAACGCTCGTCGGGAGTCCGACGACGACGAATTACACGGACGGCACGGTTGCGAACGGGACGACGTATTACTTCGTCGTCACCGCGCTGAACGCATCGGGCGAATCGACCGAGTCGTTCGAAGCGCGCGCGACGCCAAGCGCCGGTGTGTCCGGCACGCTCGACACGACCTTTAACGGCGTAGGTTTCGCAACGCACCACGACGCGGGGGGCGCTGGGACCGCCGAGCGCGCAATGAGAGTCACCATTTCCGACGCCGGGCGAATTTACGCGGCCGGTGAAGCGCAGGGCCCGTCCGCGAATCTCGACGCAATCGTCTGGTCTTTCCTCCCCGACGGTGGGCTCGACACCGGCTTTGGTGGAAAGGGGTTCGTCTCGTCGGGGAACGTCGCTGGGGGGAACGGACTTGATGTCGCGCGCGCCCTGGCGATCGATTCGATGGATCGCGCGGTGGTCGTCGGTTACAGCTACAACGCATCGAACAACTACGACGTCGTCGTTTGGCGCTACAACGCGAACGGAACACTCGACCCGACGTTTGGCGCGGCCGCGACGGGGTTTGTGGTTTACAACAGCGGCTTCGCGGGAGCCGCGTCGCACGACTACGGCAACGGCGTTGGCATCGACCCCTGGGGACGTATCGTCGTCGCGGGTTACAGCTACACCGGCGCATCGACAGCGTACGACGGCTTGCTCCTGCGGCTGACGGACGGCGGCGTTCTTGATCCGACGTTCGGCACGGGCGGCGCAGCGTTTTACAACGCATCGACCGGCGGCGCCCTATGGGACCTTATGTCAGATCTCGCGTTCACACCGAGTGGTGATGCGATCGTCGTCGGGTACTCGCAACCAGGCGTGAATCTCTACGACGCGACGCTCTGGAAAGTCTTCCCGGATGGCGGTCTCGACCCGGCGTTCGGGACCGCGGGCGTCTTTAAGCACTCTGGGTTATCTTCGAGCGCGATAACGGTTTCACGTGGCCTCGCGATCGACGGCACCGGACGAATCGTTATGTCTGGGTACAGCCAAGTGTCGCCAAGTCCATTGGCGGCAATGGTTTGGCGCGTCACGGCGGGGGGCACGCTCGACACGACGTTTAACGACGCGGGATTCGCGTCGTGGACGGGAGCCGCAAGCGGCGACGCGTACTTCACGGGGCTTCGCGTCGATTCGGCGGGGCGATACGTCGTTTCGGGTTACGGGCAAAACGGAACAACGCGCGACATGGCGGTCGTACGCTACTTGCCGGACGGCGGATTCGACCCAACGTTTGGAAGTGGCGGTGTCCTATTCCACAACTCGGCCGCGGGCGGCGGCGGCGTCGACGAAGGCTGGGGGCTCGCGTTCGATTCGCAGGGGCGCATCGTCGTTGTCGGTAAGAGCTGGGCCGGCGGCTACTCCGACTACGATATGGCGATCTGGCGCGTCAATCCGTAAAACGACTCCTTGATCAAATCGCGCCATCCTCGAGGGTGCCAAGTGCGTTTCGCAGCTTGACGATAATGGCCTGGTGCGTCCGCGTGACCCACGATCGCGAGCGCTTCATTTCACTGGCGACTTCCGCGAAGATTTTGTCGTCGACGTAAACGCGTTTCAGGAATTCGCGCTCCTCTGGCCGCAGGGACATCACGGCCTTGCCAAGGCGACGCGTCATCATGGGATCCACGCGCTTGACGTCGTCTTCGCCACCGCCGTCCGACGCGCGACTCATATCGCCTTCAGGTACACCATCGAGCGCCAGCATCACGATGGCGGCAATCCCACCGATCGCCCCCTCGACACGTCCGGCCCGCGCCTCCAGCGTCCGCGATTCCGGCGTCGCGGGCTCGTCCGCGACCGACTGCAAATACGCGTTGGTCGTGCCCGCCTCGCGCAGCTGCCGGTAAACACCGCGCGGAAGGAGCGTCGTTCGTCGAAGGGCGTCGATCATCGCGCCCCGAATTCGATACCCGGCGAACGTCGAAAAACTGACGGTCTCAGCCGGGTTGAAGCGATTGACGGCTTCCATGAGACCCGTGTGACCATCGGATATGAGGTCGTCGAGGGGAACGGGCAGATTAAACTTCTTTTGAACGTTGGCGGCGATCGTTCGAACGAGCGTCATGTGGTCCCGAACGAGTTTCTCGCGCTCGGCGGTCGTCAGTGCGAAAGCGGAGGTTTTCATCTTCGCGGCGACATTAACAAAATCGTCTCCGCGCCGCGAGTTGACTCGCGACAGCGGCTCGGCGTTATTTCACGTTGAAGCGACGCAAAATCGCGTCGGCGCCCCGAACGTCGCGGTGGATCCATTGGGCGCGAAGGTCGGAGGATGTGGCGCGCGGCAGGGCGCGTCCGCGACGCCGCGTGACGGAATAGAGGGAAACTGCGGCAGCGACAGAGATGTTAAGACTCTGAACCATCCCGACAAGCGGAATCCAGAAGTGGAGGTCGGCCGCGTTGATGGCCGTATCGGAGGCGCCGTCGTGCTCGTTCCCAAACCAAAGGGCGAAGCGCTTGCGCGCCACGAGGTCGCCAAGTTGTATCGATCGGCGACGCTTGACGGCCACGGCGACGGCGAATTTCTCCTCGTGCAGGGCGGCCATCGCTAGAGAGGCTGATGCAATTCGTTCGACGGTGAGCCAGCGGTCGGCGCCTTGCGCGACTTTTCGTGCTGGATTCGAATGGCACGATTTCCCAACGAGGAAGACACGTTGAACGCCGAATGCGTCGCAGCTTCGAAGGACCGCTCCGATGTTGTGCGGGTCGTGTACGTTTTCGAGGACCAAGACGACGTCGGCCGTTCGCGCGCGAAGCACGGCGTTAAGTCGCCGAAGACGACCGGGCTGAATGAACCGCGCGAGGATCTCATTGGCACTCGGCATTTGGCTTCTCAACGTGGCGTGGGAGCTGCCTTCGGCTCGTCTTTCGTGGATGGTGCGCCGGTGCGAGGTGGCAGCTTAAGGATCGCGCGTTGCCTGTCGATGACGCGCTCGCGCAGGTCGCCTGGGATGAGGACAACCGCCTCGGCGCCGGCTTTCATGATCCACGGGGCGAGCCTCGAAGACCTGAGGAGATCGCTCTCGGGCGGAAGCGCGGCGCCGAGTCCGACGACGAGACCGAGCGAGAACAGAAACGCGATGCCCGTGCCGAGAAGGGCTCCGAGCGCGCGGTTTAGCCAACCGAGCGATATTTTTTTCATCGTGAAGCCGAGCGCCGCTCCCACGAGACGACAGATGATGAAAACGCCCGCGAAGATGATCGCGAACGCGACGAGGCCCGCGATATCGGCGCCAACGCCCCAACTCCGAACAAGTTCACTCATGGCGCTGTACGCGTAGAGCGCGCAAATGAAACCCAGAACAAGTGAGAGCATCGTTGCGAGGCAACCCGACAACGCTTTGACGAACCCCCACGTAAAGAAGCCGATGCCAATCGCAATAATGAACCCATCGAGGATATTCACGCCCCGAGACTACGGCGGGAGATTGCCGTTCGCAACCGCAACATAAAAATCCTCGAGCTCAAGGGCGCGGTCCTCGAGGCGAAACTGCGTCTTTGCGCGATGTCGCGCAGCCGAACAAAGTGCGGAACGTAAGTTGTACGCGTCGAGAATGGCGCGAGCGCAATCGGACGCGTCGCCCTCGCGAAAGAGGACGCCGCATTCGCCGTCGACGATCGTATCGGCGAGCGAGGCGCGGCGCGCCGCAACGCACGGTAAGCCGGTTGCCATGGCCTCGAGGAGCGCACGGCATGTCCCGTCGTTGCCTTCGCGGGGTAGGACAAAGAGATCGAACGCCCGGTAAGCGAGTGGGAGATCGTCGGTGCGGTAGCCACCAAAGATGACGACGTTGCCGAGAGCGCGTGTTGACGCGTAATTGCGGAGGAAGGATTCGCGTTCGCCGCGACCAACGAGAACGAGGCGCGCCGTTGGGAGTGATTTGCGAATTGTCTCCATCGCATCGATGAGCAATTGGTGTGCGCGCCCTTCATTCATGCGGGCGACGTAGCCGACCGCGACGTCATCGGGCTCTAGACTAAAGAGCGCGCGCGCGGATTTTCGTTCTTCGTCATTTTGGGATGGGCGGAACATGGTCGTGTCCACGATCCCAGGAAGGCGAATGCTCGAGCGACCGTATCGATCGCGAAGGAGAGCCGCGTGCGCATCGGATGCGGTCGTGAAAGCGGCCGTGCGGCGGTAAAACCAGCGTCGAAGGGGGCCGAAATCGAGCGAGCTTTCGCGGTGAATCGAGCGAACGATGGGCGCTTCAAGGCCTGCCGAGAGCGCCAGCGTGTGGTCGTGGCCGAAGTGACAATGGACGATGTCGATTGGGGTCTCAGCGACGTACGCTTTGATCCGGCTGCGATCGCCGAGGACTTGCCAGGGCGGCGATTTCACGGAGAGCTTGAGGTCCGCGAGAACGCGACGGTGCGCGAGGCGCAGAGGGAGATCGCCGGCTCGGAGGCCGTCGCACGCAAAGTGAATCGTGTGTCCGCGGATGGCCAGCGCGTCGGCGAGGCGGACCGTTGGCTCGACGGGGCCACTCCAAACAGGCGTTGCCATGAGGTGAAGAACGCGGAACGGTCCCGTTGTTTGACGGCTCGCGAAATTCAAGCGACGGTGCGAGACGAAGTTGTCTCGTCCGTGTACGAAGCGAGCAAGTCGGCGCGTGAGACGGCGACGGTTCCGGCACGGCGAACGGCGAGCGCTCCCGCGTGATTTGCGAATCGTGCAGCATCGAGCGGTGATGCGCCCGCCACGAGGGCAATGGCAAACGCTGCGGCAGCCGAGTCGCCGGCGCCCGTCGTGTCGACGGCCGCCTCGCGCGCAACGGCCGGCAGCAGAACGGGTGCTTCATTTGACCAGACTGCGACACCGCGTGCGCCGCGTGTGATGAGAGCGGTATCTGCGTTCGTCGCGGCGATGATGTCGGCCAGTCCCAACATGGCATCGCTCTCCGTTTCGAGAGGACGCTGAAGCGCAGCAGCCGCTTCTTCGTCGCTGGGCGTGAGCGCGGCCACGGCGTGGAATCGAAGCGTTTGGTAACGCGAGTCAACGATGATTGCGCGTCCGGCGATCGCCTCAGCGTTCAGGTGGTTGATGACAGGATCCGTAACCACGCCAAGCCCGGAATCGGAGACAAGGATTGCGTCTGCGTCACAGGATGCGCGCTCAATGGCCGCGGTGACGATGTGTGGATCGATGGGGGAATTCGATTCGACGTCGTACCGAAACGCGATGCGCGGTGGATTCAGGTGTCCGTCGTCAACGCGCACGCGGACTTTTTGAGTTGTCACGCGTCCCGGGACGACAATCGGCGTTGTTGCGACTCCGGCGGTTTTCAAAATGGTCGCGAGTCGCGCTCCCCACGCGTCATCACCAAACGCGGCGATGAACGTAACGTGTGCGCCGAGTGCGGCGAGATTCATTGCGGCATTGGCGGCGCCGCCCGGGGCGATGGCATCCCGTTCGACGCGAACGACCGGGACCGGTGCCTCACGCGCAAGGCCTTTTGCGACGCCATCGAGGTAAACGTCCACCATCGCGTCGCCGACGACGACGAACCGTCCGCCGAGCCGTGACACCCAATCGGAACGCTGCGCCAAACGATTCACGGCCGCGAAGTGTACTGCCACGCCGGTTTCGGCCGCAACCCAGGCGAAGGGTCGACCAGGGCCTCGGACGAAGTCCTCGGCCGCCGGGTGCTCACTTACCGCGCAGGTGTAAGCTCGACTCTCTTCGCTGCAGGCGCCGCGAAGTCGAAAATCAGGTACTCGCCGCGTTGTTTGACGACGGGCGCTGCGTTCGCGCGCAGATGGATCGCGATCGTCACGACTTCGCCCTTTCGCGTCGCTTTCGTTTCGATGCGGCGCACCACGCTCGGGAAAAAGCTCGTGTCGAGAAACCGCGTCACGTTGCTGCGTGCGACCTTGGTTTGTTTCAGCGTAACTTCGACCAGCTTCGCTTTTTCGGTTCCCAGGCTGTACCCGACCTTTGCCGTGGTTCGAACAAAAATGCGCGACAAATCTTTGGCGTGGTGAAAGCCGACCCATGTGAGACGCTTCGTGGCGTCACTGACAGGCGCCGTGTCGACGTCGTCTGGGATCGGTGGCAGGTCGATGACCTTCGGCCGCTTCGGGGGGGGATCCTTTTTTATCGGATCAGATGGGTCCGGCGTTTTTCGTTTCTCTACTTCGACTTCGATGATGACGTCGTTGTCTTTTGTCGTGACGCTGTATCTCGGCTCCCTCGAGAACGTCACCGTCGCACGAACAGTCGTCGCGTCGGCTTTTTCGAAGGTGAGCTTTTTCACCGGTGGGCGATCGACGTCGTACACGGCGGCGATATCGCCGCGCGCCGCATCCGAGATTTCGATCACCACGCGCGGCGGGTCGGTTAGGCTCGACTGCGTGAATGTGGGGGGCTCGCTGCCGCGAATCTTAATGCGAAGCTTCGTGCTCTCATCGTCGAGTAAGACCTTGTCGAGTCGGTTCGATGGCGTCTGCGCGAGGAGGGCGCCGGCGAAGGCAACGAGGCCGAGAAAAATCCCCATTTCATATGAATTGTACTCGCTTATGCGTCGCGCGATCCAGAATTGCACTTTAAGGTCTGGTCCCAGTCGGAACCTGTGGGACGGTTCGCTACTCTTCCAAATACGGCTTGAGGCGATCGGCTTCGTCGCAGTCGCGGAGTTTCTCGAGCGCCTTCATCTCAATTTGCCGAATCCGCTCGCGCGTGACGTCGAACTGCTTTCCGACCTCTTCGAGTGTGAAGTCGTCGCGCTCTTCGAGCCCAAAGCGCAGCCGCAGCACTTTTTCCTCGCGCGGCGTCAGCGTCGCGAGCACCGCGCGCACCTGCTTCGCCATATCCTTTTCGAGAACGGTCGCACCAGGCGCACGCTCGGTGGTGTCCTCGACAAAGTCGCCGATATGGGAATCGTCTTCGCCAATCGGGGCATCCAACGAAATCGGGTCGCGTGCCGCCTTGATCGCGAGGCAGATGCAATCGACGGGCAGCCCCATGCGTTTCGCGATCTCCTCTGGCTCCGGCTCACGCCCTAGCTCCTGCAACAAAACGCGCGTTGCGCGGTGCAGTTTGTTGATCGTTTCGATCATATGCACCGGGATCCGAATCGTCCGCGCCTGGTCTGCGATGGCGCGCGTGATCGACTGCCGAATCCACCACGTCGCATACGTCGAGAACTTGTGCCCGCGCCGATACTCGAACTTCTCGACCGCCTTGATGAGGCCGATGTTTCCTTCCTGCACCAGATCGAGAAAGTGCATTCCGCGATTCGAATACCGCTTCGCTATCGAGACGACGAGCCGCAAGTTCGCCCGTGTCATCGCCGCCTTCGCTGTTTCCGCCGACGCTTCACCCGTGCGAATCGCCTCGCCCGCTTCGAGAATCTGAGCCAACTTCAGCTGCACCTCTTCTTCGAGGCGCTTAACTTCGGTCGCCACGCGGTTCACCTCGTCGACGAGTCCGCTCCAAGCGGTTGCGCTCATCGGCCGTTTTTTCGCCCACGCCGGGACGGCACGACCACGCGCGGCGCGCGCGACTTCTACAAACCCGCGCCTTGTTCGACTCTCGATTCGTTTCATTCGCTCCGCGAGCCGTTTCGCCGCCCCCTCAAGCGATCGCACGCGATCCACGATTGCGCGCTCACGCACGCGGCTCAGGC
>JACPTQ010000012.1:91112-94850 GCA_016192705.1 Deltaproteobacteria bacterium
GGCTCAGGCCCATCTCAACAAACGCCGCGAGCAGCATCGCTCGCACGACGGCCTCTTTCTGGCGCGCCGCCTTACTTTTCTGGCCCGCCGCGCGGCTGAGCGCCCGGACCGCCTTCACAAATTCGCCGTGCCGCGCGAGAAACCGCTCGCGTTCCTTTTCCTCCTCTGCCAAGTCGCCGACCTCGCACCCCTCGATCACGTCGCGCGCGCGCAACTCGCCCGACTTCATTTCGTCGGCAAGTCGCACAGTTTCGTCGAGTGCGCGCGGGAAGCGAAACACCGCGTCGAGGACTCGCATTCGGCCCGTTTCCATCTCGCGGGCGAGCCGAACCTCGCCGGCTTGGTCAAGGAGCTGAATCCGGCCAATTTTGCTGAGGTAGATCCGAACCGGGTCGAGATCCGCCGATTCCGAGTCGCGATACGCTGATGGCGCCGGACGCGCGCCGTTTCCGGGCTGATCGCCGCCAAAATCCGCAAGCGTGGTGGCGGGTTCCACGTGAAAGCTGTCGGACACGTCCTTTTCGGCAGCCGCCGCGCCTTTTTTCGGCTTGAGCGCGAAGGCGTCGATCTCCCGCGAAAACCGTAATCCGCGCTGTGATGCCATCCTTGCTCCTTTGCAGGGGGCCGAGACCCGTCCCGGCGGCACCCTGAATGTATCAGCAATTCCGATACCACGGCCAAATTCCGCTGGCAATCTTTTCTCATCTTGGAATCGCTCACGAAGTTTGGACGCGGCTCTCTCGGATTCAAACAAACCGTGACACCGTGGTGCCAGCGGTCTGACACGGTTGTCTGTCGGGCCGTGTGCGTTTGGTTCGCGTGTGGGTGAAAGGGCTACTTCGCACTCCGGTCCCTCGAACCACGAAATCGGGCGATCAGGCGAACGAGGCGCGGGTGGTCGAGCAGGCCATAAAAATCGTCGCTGTCGAGAATCCAATCGAGTTGCCGAGGATCGCGTAGAACGACGCGTTCGAGGAGAGAAAACGCGCGATCGAGATCGCCGCGAAGCGCCAGGTAAAACGCGAAGTTGTATTCGTCGGGTTCGCGCACCGCGCGGGTCTTCAGGAGGGAAATCGTTTGATCGGCCTTCTTCGGTTCGCCAGCTTGAACGTAAAGCGCGGCCAAGCACACGACCGGGTTTGCGGCGAACGGTTCCGCGCGAAGCGCTTCGGTGAAAAGAGCTTCGGCGCGCTGAAAGAGGCGCGGGATCGGCTCGCCGAATTCGACGACGAACGCCCAATATTTGTTTTGGATTTGCACTGCGGTTTGGAAGAGTGAAACGTAATTGCGGTTGTCACGCAGGCGCGATTCGTAGAGGGCGATGTCGCTCGACAACGTTGCGTGATAAAGAGCGCGCGCGGCGATGGCGGCACTCTCGGCGGCGGCCAAACGATACCTCGCTGCGGCGAGGAAAAACTCGCCGCGGCGGTCGTGGTCAAGCGCGGTGCGGTAGTTCGCGTTGGCGGAACCCGCGCTTGTTTGATGTGGAACCGTTGTTTCGGACGCCGCGGACGGAAGAGCGACGAGAAAGGCGACGGTGGTTAAGGCGATCATGGGCGCTTTCGCTGAAGCTGCTGAGGATCCGCGGCGCTCAGGATGGTCAGCAGGCGTTCGTCGTCGTGAAGGGTGTAGAAATCGTCTGATTTCAGAATCCAGTCGACGTAATGGCGACGGTTTTTGACGTCGATTTCGCGAAATAGCTGGCGCAGCGTGTCGAGGGCGAGGGGGATCTCGCCGGCCGAAAAGTGATAGCAGGCGAGGTTGTAACGGTCCGTCGGCGTGAGGGGGCGGCCACGAACCAGTGCAAAGGTTTTCCGTGCCTGTTCGAGGTCGTCGTTTTCAGCGTAAAGGCCCGCGAGACAAAGCACGGGGTTCGCTTCGCCCGGCATCGCGCTCATTGCACGCTTGAGTGCGGCTTCGGCGCGGTCGTAAATGCGCCTAATTCGGCGGCCCGTTTCGCGCTTGAGCGCCGTGAACTTGTTCGCGTACTGAACGCCGAGTGACAAATCATCGTCCGGGGTGAGCGGGCGACCAAGAAACTCGAGTTTGATAATGGCGCGGGAGAGCGTGATGTGATACTCCGCGCGCGCGGCGTTCCGGGGTTCTTGGAGCGCGGCAAGGCCGTAGATCTCGAGCGCACCGCTGACATCGCCCGCAACATCCAGCTTGACGGCGCGTTCGTAGACGGCACCCGAAAACGGCGACCGGCGATGCGCAGGGACGCGGATTTCAACGTTCGTCGCGAAGACAGTCAGTGCGGCAATCCAAAACACCTTGTCTGAAGTTTACCATGGGCCGATGCGTGGTGTAACGTGTGGGCGTGGCGAAAATCTTAATCGTTGAGGACACGCCCGAGCTCTTGCGGCTGTTTCGCGACCACCTCGGAAAGGTTGGTTACGACGTTGAAGCCGTGGGCGACGGGTCGAAGGCGCTCGAGAAACTGGGGGAGCGATCGTTCGACCTGTTACTCACAGACTTGATGTTGCCGGGCGTAGATGGGTTGGCAATCCTCGACCGCGTCCGAAAATCGGCGCCGAACATGGCGGTCATTGTCGTCACCGCGTTTGGCTCCGTGACGAGCGCGGTTCAGGCGATGCGTGCGGGTGCGGCCGATTACCTCGAAAAGCCATTTTCGCTTTTTGATCTCGAGGCGGCGATCGAGCGCGTGCTTGCGGCAGCGGCGACACAAACGGAGCGAGCGGCCGCGACGACAGATGGTGAAGCGGTTCGGGTGGACAGCGCCGCGAAGGTCGACGCGCGGGGCGAAGCTTCGCTTCCGCCGCTCCTTGGGCGATCGGAGGCCATTTTGCGCGTGCAGCGCCTCATCGATCGCGTGGCCGGAAACGACTTGCCGGTCCTTCTTGTTGGCGAAAGCGGCACTGGGAAGGAGCTTGTTGCACGGCAGATTCATGCGAAAAGCGCGCGGGCGCCAAGTCCGTTTGTCGTCGTGAACTGCGCGGCGCTCACGGAGTCGCTTTTGGAAAGCGAGTTGTTTGGGCACGAAAAAGGCGCGTTTACGGGTGCGAGTTTTTTGAAGAAGGGGAAGTTCGAAGTGTCCCATGGCGGGACGCTGTTTTTGGATGAGATCGGCGATGTGTCGTCGCAGGTTCAGGTGAAGTTGCTTCGATTCCTTCAGGACCGTGAATTCGATCGCGTGGGTGGCCTCAAGACGATTCGGGTCGATGTGCGGATCATCGCCGCCACAAACGTCGATTTGGCGCGGCTGATGGCCGCGGGGCGGTTCCGCGAGGACCTTTACTATCGGGTCAACGTCATCCCGGTCGTGTTGCCGCCGCTTCGCGAACGTTCAGACGACGTTCCGATTTTGGCGGACGCGTTCGCCCGCCGCTTTGGCCGGATCGTCGGGAGGAACATTCGGATCGCTCCTGACGCGATGTCGCTCCTTGCGGCGTTCTCGTGGCCCGGCAATGTTCGCGAGCTCGAGAACGTCATCGAACGGCTCATCGTGCTGATTGACGGCGACGAAATTCGATTGAGCGATTTGCCGGCGGAGATTCGGGAGGGCACGCCCGCGGTCGCCGCGAGGTTGCCGCCGCGCCACGAGGCTGTCGCGGCTGCTGATGCTGGGGCATCGCCGGCAGCCGATGGTGCGGGTCTTACCGAGCGAGTTGAGGCTTACGAGCGGGGCCTCATCTTCGAGGCGCTCAAGCGATGCAACTGGAATCAGACGCGCGCCGCGGACGAACTGAAAGTGAAGCGCAGCTCGCTTCAGTACAA
>JACPTQ010000014.1 GCA_016192705.1 Deltaproteobacteria bacterium
ATCCTGCGCGGCATCGACCTCGAAATTGCCCGCGGCGACACGGTGGTTGCGGTTGTATCACCGGCAAAAACGGCGAGTCCCGATCTCCTCGCGGTGCTGGTGGCTGGCGAAGGCGAAGGGGAGGAGACGCTGGGGACTCTTGACCTCAGTGGCACCGACGTCGACCCGGAAGCGTTTGAGACGCTGCTTGAGGTGGCGACTCAGGTTGGCTTGCACGGGCGCGAGGGACGGCCGGTCGGCGCGCTTTTCGTGATTGGCGACGCGGTTGTCGTCATGGAGCGGTCAAATGCGCTCACGCTGAATCCGTTCCAGGGGTACGGCGAATCGGAGCGAAACCTCCTCGACCCGAAGGTGCGCGGCGCCATCATTAACTTCGCGGGGCTCGACGGTGCCTTCGTCATTCGCGGGGACGGTGTCGTTCTTGCGGCCGGCCGCCATCTTCTCGTCGCTGACCCCGTGCCGATGCGGCTCGGCCTTGGCGCGCGGCATTACGCGGCGGCGGCTGTTTCGAGCTCGACGAAGGCGATTGGCGTTGTGGTTTCGCAAACATCTGGATGTGTTCGGCTTTTTCGCGGTGGGAAGCTTGTGCTCGAGGTGCGCCCGTCGCTTCGGCGCGCGGTTGTTTCGCCGAAGTCGTAAGAGTCGTGGCCGAGCCTGTGAATATTGGAATCGCATTGCGGTGAACCGAGTCGGCGATGTTTTTGTGGTCGGCGAAACGGGCGGGAACCTCGATGGCGAGACGAACAGCGCGTTTCTGGGAGTGGGGTTTATTTCCAAGTACTATGCAGACGGGGGGCGCGCGTGGACCAAATTGATTTCAAGCACGGCGGCGTCGAGTGCGGATGCGGTTGCCGTCGACGACGCGGGGATTGCCTATGTTGCGGGGACGACGTATGCCTCGCTCGAAAACGGCGACCAGTTCGTTAGCCAGAAGGCCTACGTCGCGACGTACAACTCGTCGGGCGCGGGCGACCGGGTCCAGCATCTTGGCAACACAGATGTCGGGTCGATTTTTGTGAACGCGATTTCGGTCTCGGAAAAGGCAAATGTGCTCGCGTTTGTCGGGTGTACCTGGGCCATGATTGAAGGCGCGACGTTTGAGGGCGACCAGCAGGGCTCGTCGGCCTATGTCGCGAAATATTCGCTTGGAGGCTCACTGAGTTGGGTGAAGCAGTTTGGTGTTGCCATCGCCAGCGACGACGAAGCGACTGGGGTCGCGCTCGACAGCGCTGGCAATGTTTTCGTCGCGCATTCGTCGCCTGGCACCCGGTGTACGAGTGGGGCGCAACCGGCGGGCGCGGTTCGCGCGTTCAAGTTCAATCCGGACGGGACTGTGGCGTTCGCGAACCCCTTTGCGGCGCGGTTTGATCTCGACGGTGGCCGCACGTGGGTGCGGCAGTTTGGATCGCCGCAGGATAACGTATCGCTCGCGCTGGCCATCGATTCGCTCGGGGCGATCATTCTCGGCGGGACGACCAAAGGCGCACTTGATGGCCTGGCGCCGATGGGGGCCGAGGACGGCTTTCTCATGAAACTGGACAGCCAGGGCAACAGGCAATAAGAGAGGGCCCGCGGGCGTGAGGGTAAAGCAGATGCGGCGGTCAGGTCTTTTGTTGTTGTTGTTGTTGGGCTTGTCGTTCCTCGTGCGCGAGGCGGGCGCGGTCAAAGGGTTTACGCCGCAGCTCGCGATCGGCGCGTCGCTGAACCGCACCGAATGGGCGTCCGGGAGCCAAAACGAATCGGTGTTTCCGACGGGCACGGGTCTTTCGCTCGGTGGGCGGCTTGGCTACGACGTGAGCTTCATCCCGATTTTATCGATCGACATCGGTCTTACCTTTGAATACCACTCAGCGAAAGTCGCCGACTCGGTGAAGATCGGCTTGCAAACGGTCTCGCTCGCGAATGCGACGGCGTCGCTGTTTTGGATGGGCGGTGGGCCGTCGTTTCGGTTGAATCTCAAGTTTGTCGAGCCATTCGCGGGAATCGATTTTGGGTACGCGCTTTTTCTCGCGTACGACTTGCCGACGGTTCTCACGCTCAGCGGCTCGTCGTACGGCTTTGCGATTTCGCCGTACGGCGGCGTTTACGTTCGGTTGTTCGGGTGGCTGGGTATCGGGCCTATTTTTCGATACACGCGGTTTACGGCAACGAACAGTTTTGGGTCTGAGGCGGGCACGGGGAAATTCATGACGGTCGCACTGTCGGTGAAGTTTACGCTGCCGTAGTCCGTTGCGATCTTTGTTGCGGCGATACCACGCGCGAGATGCCGTCGAGGTTATCGGGTGGCGTTTCCCCCAACAGATCGAGCATCGTCGGATAAACGTCGGCTGTGCGAATCGGGCCGGCTGGGAAGCACGCGTTTGAAAGGAGTGGCACGCGGATGTGTTCTTCGCGAAGCGAGCCGTGGCCCGATTTCATCTCGTGGCGTT
Source organism: Deltaproteobacteria bacterium (assembly GCA_016192705.1). GTDB lineage: Bacteria > Myxococcota > JACPTQ01 > JACPTQ01 > JACPTQ01 > JACPTQ01. The sequence goes on from JACPTQ010000014.1 coordinate 2,430, forward strand.
CGAAGCGGGCGCGAAGATCGTGGCCGAGCGTTGACGACAAGACGATGTCGCCCGTGCGTGGTGACCGAAAGAGTTGTGCGGTTTGTACGATGGCGTCTGGGTACGGCGTTGCCCACGTGCGCGCGAGGGCGTCCTCGGCCGAAAGGCGCGACGGCATCGGGGCGAATCCAAACGGGTCGCTGTCGACGACAACGTAATGAAATGCGCCACCGCCCTCAAAGGCTCGCGCAAGTCCGCGATGCGAGCGGATCAGCGCGCCGCCACCTTCCGCACGCGTGATAACGAATTCAATCGCCTCGTTTGCCAAGAGGTCCGAAATCATCCCCGGCTCCCCTGCGTTCACTTCGCCGTCGGAAAGCGGATGCGACCAGCCGTGCGTGCGGTGTCGCAAATAGATATGGCCGGAAGCGTTACCGGCAACGAGCGCGGCGGCGTCCGCGCGAAAATAGCGACGCGCCGCTTTCGGGTAGTAAAGCGTCTTCAAGCCGCGCGCCTCGACGAACGCCTCGGTGTCGAAATGTCGCGTCACGGGCCGGTGGCCGTGGTCCGCCGAAAGCACGAAGAGCGTTTGATCGAATGTTCCGGCGTTCTTGAGGGCGCGGATGATACGGCCCAAGCGGGCGTCGATCGCGCGATAGGCGTCGATCGCGCGCTTTCCGTCCGAGCCGTGGATGTGCGAATATTCGTCGATTGCCATCGCCGCGTAGAAGATCGCGCGCGCTCGGGATTTGATGGCGTGGTCGAGGTAGGCGTCGGCGCGGCGATCGATGGGCTCCCAGTCGCCGGTTCGATGAAAATGCGCGATGATTGGAACGCGGATGAAGTAAGCCTTGTTTGTGCGAAGCCCGGCGCCGCGACAGACCCCGCTATAAATGTTGACCGACGGGCGCACGCGCTCGAAGAGCGTTTCGACGCCAGCGCGGAGGTCGCGGTTCGCGAGGTAGCTTCCGAAGCCGTAGTAGTTGCGGAACTTGGCAACGGAGAAACGGCGGCTCGCGTAGGTCGCGCGATCAAACCAGCGAAGGCCCGGGATGTTTGCGGTGCCTGGGAAGAGCCCCGTCACGAACGGAACGTAAGCCGCGAGTGTGACCGACGGGAACACGGAAACCGCACGGGCGTTGGTCCCGCGCTCAATCCAGCGCGCGAGGTTCGGCATGTCGCCCGCGCGAAACAGGTCGTCGAGAATATCGCACCGCGCGCCATCCGCGAGCAGGAAGAAAACGCGATCGAAATCGGCCATCGCGTCAAGGTACATCAATGCGGACGCGTGTCAAAGCCATCGGGTACGGTCGCGGAAGCGGAAGCGGGAGCGGTGTTGGTCACGGGCGCGGTGCGCAGACGCCGATGAGGCCCGCCTGCTGCGGGCTGAGCGTGTCAAAGATAAAGCTGTTCGAAACGATTTGGCACATCCATCCGGGTGCCGCGGCGCAGTCGGCGTCCGAGCAGCAAACGTCGGAGCAAAAACTGTTCGTGACGTTGGTGTCGGGATTTCGAACGTTGATGGTGAGACCGCTTCGGCACTCTTGACTGTCGCGCGTGCCGACGGGGTCGTTCCCGCTCGCGTAGAAGGGGACGCACGCGTTTGCGAAGACGGCGCCGTTCGCGGTCGACTTCTTGATCTGCTGGCACGTCCAAGTGCCGGAGGCCGCGTTGCAGTCGTTCGACGAGCAGCACGGCTGCGAGCACTTTCCATCGACGCAGAGACCGTGGGCGCAGTCGCCGTCAATGGCGCACGCCTGTCCGAGGAGGCCGCCGAGTCGAGGTTCCGCGCACGCGTTCATGATGCCGTTCTGAGCCGAGTAGGTCGCTTGACACGTAAAGCTCGACGACGCGCCTCCACACTGTGCTTGCGCGCCACACGTATCGAGGCAGACGCCAACCGCGGTGCTGACGGTGACGGACGTCGATGAGGGCGCGCTGCAATTCAACGAATGACATTCAAGATCAGATCGGCACCCAGCGCCAAACTCTTTGGTTCCCGGCCGCGAGCCGCCGAAAGGCATCGGGCTCAAACAGACTGACGTTCCGGCGCCACCAAGCGGCAAACACGCCGACTCCCGGTCGCACGTCGCGGATGCTGCACAAACGCTCGCGCAGACTTGCGCTTTGCACGTCGCGCCGCCCTCGCACGCCCAGCCCGCCGGGCACGGCCGCTGCGTCGAACAAACGCGCGACAACGCGAGCGGCAAGCAGAGACTCGATGCGCACTGCGTTGGTCGCGCGCAGGTCTCGCCGTTTGCGCGGAGCGATTGGCAGTGCCCGCGCGTGGTGTCGCAAGTTGTCCCAGCGTCCGCGCCACAGAGCGTGGCGTTGTTTAAGCAAGATAAAACGCACGCGCCGTTTTCGCACACGGTTGCGGGCGGTTTGCAATCACCGTCGCTGGTGCACGCCCCAAGGCATCGCCCCGTCGTCGCGTCGCACGTGCCGCGCGCGCAACCAGCCGTTGTGCAGTCGGGAACGCAAGCCCCGACTTCGCAAACGCGGCCGCGCGCTCGGCACTCAGCGTCGCCGCGGCATACCCGGCATCGCCCCGAGCCCGCACTGCAAACATCCGTATCGCGGCATCCCGCGTTTGTCGTGGCGTTACATCCCGCGACGCATCCGCCGTCGCCGCCGCAAACCATCGCGGGAGCCGCCGGTTCGCATCGTGCGTCGTCTGTGCAACCATCGTCCGAGACGCATCGACCCGTCGACGGGTTGCACGTGAATCCCGACGCACAGCCGTCTTCTGGATTGCACCCGCTCACGCACTGACCCGTTTGGCAAATCCGAAACGGCGCGCCGCACTCGATGTCGGAAGTACATGCGACGCACTTTCGCGCTGTGGCTTCGCACACTTTTCCGTTCCTCGCGTCGATGCACTCCGCGTGCGCATTGCATCCGCGGCAACGTCCGTTCGTGTCGTCGCAAATCTCGTTCGACGCGCATTGACTGCCGCCCGCTGCGCATCCCGGCACGCACGCGCCCGCGTTGCATACAAACCCGGCTTGGCATTCGCCATCCGCCGCGCACGCGCGACACCGACGGCGCGCGCCATCGCCAACCTGGCCGCTTGCGACGCACGCACCCTGTTCACAGACACCGCTGCCGCAGTCGTCATCGCCCGCACACCCTTCGCAGCGACGCGATCCTAAGTTGCAGATTTTCCCGTCCGCGCACGCGACCGCATCGCAGCCGGCCTTACACGCGCCCGCCTCGCAGATGAACGCGCCGCACTCGCCGTCGGCCGCGCACGCGCGACAGGCCTTCGACTCCGCATCGCAGACCTGGCCGTTCGTGCAGGCCGCCGCCTCGCACCCCACCGCGTCTCGGCACGCGTGAGTCGTCGCATCGCAAATTTGGGCCGCGCAGTCGGCGTTTGCGCGACAGCCGGTCTCGCAGCTTCCCGTCGCGGCTGAGCAATATTTCCCCGTCTCGCAGTCGGCGTGAGTTACACAAACGACACGACAATTCCCGCCGGGACACGCGTTATCGCCCGCGCCGTCGCCCGATTTTGTGGCGCACGAACCGGTCAAAAACGCCGCAGCCCACAGCCATTTGGTCGGAAAATGTTTAACGCGCATGAGTCGTTCTTCTCCCGCCCTGGAAAACCGACATTTATATCAGTCTTCGCGGGTTTTTTCAACGACTTTCTCCGCTTGACGTTATAGACAGGCGGACCGTACTCTTTATGGATAAGGGCGGTCGACGGATGGCGTACAAGATTACCGAGAATTGCACCGGTTGCACGGCGTGCACGAAGCGATGCCCGGTCGTGGCGATCACGGGCGATCGCAACCTGCTTCACGTCATCGACCCGGTGACGTGCATCGACTGCGGTGCGTGCGGATATGTTTGCCCGGACAGTGCGATTCACGACGAGACGGGCGAGCTCGCTGCGGCGCTCAAGGCGAAGGAACGCCCGAAGGCGTACGTTATCGAGGCGGCTTGCACGGGGTGCGAGTGGTGCGTCGATTCGTGCCCGTTTGACGCGCTGCAGATGGTCGAGTCGCCGCAGCCCGACAACTTCAAGGGGATCGTGCAAGTCATCGACAAGAAGTGCGTCGGGTGCAAGCTGTGCGAGTGGGATTGCCCTTACGAGGCGATTTTCGTGTGGCGGCAGGACAAGGTTGCGCCCGAAGTGCTTGCGCAGATTACGGTTTCCAAAGCGGCATAAACTGTTGTCTCAAGGCGAGACGGCGCTCTTTACTTTCAACTGTTAACTGTCAGCTCTTCCTCACGGGCACGCCGACTGCGTGTTCTCGATAAGGAGCTGATAGTCGAAGCACGCGAGACCCGAGTAATGTGAGACCTTCACCCAGATGGTCGTCGTGTCGTCTGGTCCCGAGGAGCCGTTCCAGCCTTGGATGCACTCGGAGTAACCCGCGCCCTTCTGCGAGTACTTCCAGTTTTGCGTCACACCGTTCCAAACGGCGAGGTCAAGATCGACATTCCACGGTATGTTGTAGAGGCGCACGCGGATGCCAAACTCGTCGCTGCCCCAATCCCAGTCGTCGGAGAGTGTTGCCTTCCACCAGTCTTCGTCGCCGGCCGGCAGCGCGCGTGACGCAATCGTCGCGTAACCGCCTTGGCCAACGGTTCCGAGGTCTACGGCTCCGGATGACGTGTCGTTTGACGGGCTGGTCGTTTCGTAAGCGCCGCCGTAGCAGTCGCAGCCATCTTTGTTGTTGCCGGTCGTGTTGTAGTAGTTGGTGTTGCACGTTGGCACGCAGGCGCTCGCCGAGCATGTGTTCGAGCCGTTGACCGCTTGGCAAATCGTGCCGCAGCTTCCGCAGTTGTTCGAATCGCTTGAGAGGTCGCGACATACGCCGCTGCAGCACGAGCTGCTTGAGCATTGGTTGTTTGCGGTGCACGACGAGCCAGTTGATTTTTTCGCGACGCATTGGCTGCTCGAATTGCAGTAGTAGTTCGAGTTGATGCAGTGCGAGTCGGAGGAGCAGCTTGTGCGGCACGTCGTCGCGGTCGAGTTGCAAGCGTAGGTGCCGCAGCTTTCGGTTGTGGGGCTGTTCGTGTTGCAGGTTCCAGAGCCGTTGCAGAGGCGATTGAACGTGTGGACGCCGTTTGAGCACGATTCGGCGACGCAGACGGTGCTTGACGGCCAATACGCGCACGAGCCGGTGCCGCTGCACGACCCGGTCAAGCCACAGGTTGAAGACGACGACGCGGCGCATTCGCTGTCTGGGTCTTGGCCGCTAGGGATGTTCGAGCAAGTTCCGAGCGACCCGGCGAGCTTGCACGATTGGCACGAGCCGCCGCACGATGAGTTGCAGCAGTACCCGTCGACGCAGTTGCCGCTGGAACATTGATTCGTCGCGGTGCACACGTTTCCGTTTGCCTTTTTGGCCGTGCAGGCGCCGCTCGCGCAGTAGTTGCCGCTCGCACAGTCTGAATCCGCCGTACACGAGGATTTGCAGCTCGTTGCGCCGCACACATACGCCCCGCAGCTCGTCGTCGAAGGCGAAGGGGTCACGCACGTGCCAGAGCCGTCGCACGTTTTTTGATAAGTGTACGTTGTCCCCGAGCAGCTCGCCGCGACACAGACTGTGCTGTTCGAGTACTTCTGGCACGCGCCCGCGCCGTTGCAGGAGCCGGTTGTGCCGCAAGATGCCGCGCCCTGGTCCGCGCACTCGTTGTCTGGGTCTTGGCCAGCCGTGACGCTGGTGCACGTTCCGATCGACCCCGCGAGTTTGCACGACTGGCACGTTCCGCCGCACGCCGCGTTGCAGCAGACTCCGTCGACGCAGTTGCCGCTTGTGCACTGGTTTGTCGCCGTGCACGCATTGCCGTTCGCTTTCTTGGCGACGCAGGCGCCGCTTGCGCAGTAGTAACCGTTCGCGCAATCCGCGTCGGCCGCGCAGCTCGTCTTGCAGCTCGACGCACCGCACGCATACGCGCCGCAGCTCGTTGTGGCAGGCGACGGCGTCGAGCAAGTCCCGGTGCCGTTGCATGTTTTTTGGTAGGTGTACGTCGTTCCCGAGCAACTCGCCGCGACGCAGACCGTGCCGCTCGCGTACTTCTGGCACGCGCTCGCGCCATCGCACGAACCGTTCTGGCCGCACGACGCCGAACCTTGGTCTGCGCATTCGATTTCGGGATCGCTGCCCGCCGCGTACGACGTGCATGTTCCTTGGCTCCCCGACGGATTGCATGACTCGCATGTCCCGTTACACGCGGAGTTGCAGCAGTAACCGTCCGCGCAGAAACCACTCGCGCAATCGGTTGCTGCGGAGCACGTTTGGCCTTGCGCCTTCTTGCAAACGCCGCTCGCGCAGGCGTAACCCGAAACGCAGTCTGCGTCGGCCGTGCAGCTCGTCTTGCACGCGGTCGCGCCGCAGACGTAGGGCGCACAGGTCGTTGTTGTGAGTGCGCTGCAGGTGCCCGCGCCGTCACAGCTTCGCGTGTTCGATTGCGTGGAGCCGCTGCACGACTGCGCAACGCACGTCGTCCCACTCACGTATTTCTGGCAGGCGCCCGCGCCGTCGCACGAACCATTCGTTCCGCAGGTCGCGGTGCCCTGGTCCGCGCATTCGCTTTCGGGGTCGCTCGTCGCCGCGTGGTAGGTGCACGTGCCGACGTAGCCCGTTTTGTTGCACGCGCGGCACGAGCCCGAGCAATCCATGTTGCAGCAGACGCCGTCCGAACAGACGCCCGTCACGCACTCCGTACCGCTCGTGCACGCTTGCCCCTGCTTCTTTTTGCAGGCGCCGCTCACGCACCCGTACCCCGTGATGCACTGCGCGTCGCTCGTACAAGCGAGGGTGCACTTCTTCCCGGCTGCATCGCACGTGTAGTTGCCGCAGCTTTGCGTCGTGGGCGAATTCGTTGAGCAGGTCCCGCTCCCATTGCAGACGCGCGTGTAGGTCCAGGTCCCGCTCGCGCACGACTCGTCGACGCACGTCGTTCCGCTCGTGTATTTCTTACACGCGCCTTGTCCATCGCAGACGCCGTTCGTTCCGCACGACGCCGCGCCTTGGTCCGCGCATTCGGCCTCGGGATCGCTGCCGTCCGCGTGGTTCGTGCAGGTTCCAATCGCGCCGGATTTGTTGCACGCTTGGCAGGCGCCGCCACACCGCGCGTTGCAGCACACGCCGTCGGTGCAGAAGCCGCCTGCGCAGTCGCCATCGGCGCTGCATCCAAGTCCCGCGGCGAGTTTGCAGGAGCCGCTCGCGCACTGGTAACCGGTCACGCAATCGGAATTTGTCGCGCACGTCGCGAGGCAGTCGGTCGCGGTGGCGTTGCATTTGTACGCGCCGCACGTTGTCGTTGTTGCGGTCGTTGGTGTGCAGGTCCCTGTGCCATCGCAGGAGCGCGCATTGGTGCGGGTCGCGCCGGTGCAGCTTTGTGCTTGGCACGTGGTCCCGCCCGCGTATTTTTGGCAACTCCCGTTTCCGTCGCAGAATCCGTTTTGGCCGCAGCTTGCGGTCGAGTCGGCCGCGCACTCGCCTTCAGGGTCGACGCCGCCCGCGTAAAGCGAACATGTTCCGACCTTTCCTGTTTGGTTGCATGATCGGCACGTCCCGCCGCACGCCGAGTCACAGCAGACGCCGTCGACGCAAAAGCCACTGCCGCATTGCGATGCCGCGGTACAGACCTGGCCTGCGCGGAGCTTGCACGTCCCCGAAACGCACTGGTGGGTCGCGACGCACTGCGAATCGGCTGTGCACGTTGTTCGGCAGGCGCCCGACTCGCAATTGTACGGCGAGCAGTTGACGGTCGTCGCTTGCGAGGGCGAGCAGGTCCCGGTGCCGTTGCATTTCCGCGCTTGGTAAAGCGTTGATCCGCTGCACGATGCCGCCTGACACTCCGTCTGCGAGGCCCAGAGCTGACAAGCCCCGTTTCCGTCGCACGACCCGTTTTGCCCGCACGTCGACGCGCTTGACGACGCGCAATCGCTCTCCGGGTCACTCCCGGCCGCGTGGTTCGAACAAACGCCGTCGCTTCCCGCGACCGCGCACGACCGGCAGCTTCCCGAGCACGCCGAGTTGCAGCAGTAGCCGTCGACGCAGAATCCGCTCGCGCACTGTGACGCCGACGTGCACGCTTGGCTCTGTTTGGATTTGCACTGCCCGCTCACGCATTGGTGCGTTGAGACGCAGTGCGTGTCGCTGGAGCAGCTCGTCCGACAGCCCGTTCCGTTACACATATACGGCGCGCAGTTTGTCGAGGTTCCGGTTTGGCAGGTGCCCGTGCCGTCGCAGTCGCGGCGATTCGTTTGAATCGAGCCCGAGCACGATTGCGCGAGGCACTGCGTCCCCGATGTGTGTTTGCGGCATGCGCCCTGGCCGTCGCAAGCGCCATCAAGCCCGCAGGTCGACGCCGATTCCGCCGCGCACTCGCTTTCAGGGTCCAAGCCGCCCGAGTACGGCGAGCAGATTCCGACTTTGCCCGCGATGTTGCACGACCGGCAGGTCCCATTGCACGCCTCGTTGCAGCAGACGCCGTCGACGCAGTTGCCGCTTGCGCACTGCATCGCGTTCGTACAGGTCTCTGCGTTCTTGCGAAGACACGCTCCGCTTATGCATTGGTGCGTCGACACGCACTCGGAGTCGTCGGTGCAGCTTGTCCGGCAGGTCGTTGCACCGCATCGATACGGCGAGCAGTTCGTTGTTTGTGGTTGCGCTGGCCCGCAAGTCCCCGTGCCGTCGCAGGTTTTATTCGCCGTGTGCGTTGTTCCCGAGCAGCTCTCGGGCACGCACTCGATCGCCGCCGCGTATTTTCGGCACGCGCCTTGGCCGTCGCATGCGCCGTCGCGTCCGCACGACGCGCGCCCGTCGTCGCCGCACTCGTTGTCCGGATCGTCGCCGTTCGAGACCATGGTGCATGTGCCCTGTTTGCCCGCTTGGTTGCATGACCGGCACGTCCCGCTGCACGCGTCGTTGCAGCAAAAGCCGTCCGCGCAGAATCCGCTCTCGCATTGATTGGTCGCGCCGCAGGTCGTTCCCGTCGGCCGCTTCTTTTCGCACGCGCCTTGGTTACAAAAGAATCCGCCCGGGCAGCTCGCGTCGTCGGTGCACGTCCCGCAGAACTGCACCGTCACGAGTGCCGTTTCGCATCCGTTGTTCGGGTTACCGTCGCAGTCCCAGAAACCCGCAAGGCAAGTCGGTACGCAGTGGCCCAGAACGCACACCGTTTGCCCGTTGGCGTTGGCGCATGCGATGCCGCACGCACCGCACGTGTCGACCGACGCTTGCAAGTCGAACCCTTCGTCGATCTGCCCGTCGCAGTTGTTGTCCTTGCCATCACAGATTTCGGTTGCGCCCGCGTTGATCGACGCGTTTGTTTCGTCGCAATCTTTTCCGCGGCAATCCGCGCCGATTCCGTATTGGTCGCCGTCCGGGTCGATACAGCCCGGGCAAAGCCCGCTCGTTGGGACGCACTGCTTGACGACGCCACCGTCCGCATCCGGTTCGACACCCGCGTCGACATTGACGATGCGGCCATCGGGGTTGACGTCGCGACACTCGAAACCGGCAGCGCACGCGCGCGTCGAGCAGTCTTGCGTGCAATAAGTCGCGCCGCCAACGTTCGTGCAGCGGTCGCCGGTCTGGGCGCATTCGTCGCTTTGCTGACAGCGAATGCAGTAGAGGTCGCCCACTGGGAAACAGAGCGCTTGGATGATTCCGTGTCCGCGCGAAACCGAACGGCATCCCCATCCCGCGGGACAGTCGTTAACGCATTCCGGCGTGCAAACGTTACCCAGCGACGCCGTCTGGACACAAAACCCGGTGGCGCAATCGCTATCGAACGTGCACCGTTGGCCAATGGCCGTTGTCGAGCCCGCGTCACCAGCGTCGTCGGTCGTACCGGCGTCCGCTGGGCCCGCGTCAATCGTGACGGACGCGTCGTCGCTGATTGTGTTGACGCCCGAATCGGCGCGCGAACTGGCGTCCGGGATGATCTGAACTTGGACCGGGACGCATCGAGCCTCCTGGCAAACAAACCCGGAGCCACAATCGGCGTCTTGACGGCAAATGGTTCCGTCGCCCGTCGGGCCGTTGAGCGCGGTTTTTTCGGAACAGGCAGAAAGTGACAGAATGAGCGCCGCGATCGCTGTTACGAAGGGGAGTCTCGACTTCGTCACGCTATGAACCTCCTGTTTAGTAAAATTCATGGGGTAAGTAAGAGCAGGTTCTGGACCGTGATGTGGGTGTGACGGTGTCACGGGCGCTCGACCTTAAGCTGTTCCGGTCGTTAGGTTTTTTGGGGTCGGTCGCGTGTGTACGGTTTTCCAGACATGGACAAGCTCGGCACACTGGGGACTCGCAGCCGCACGACGGGGACACCAGGCTCCACCGTCAACAAACGAGGCGCTGATTATTCAAACACGTTCAGAAGCTTGACGGTAAGAAGCGAACAGTTTCGCGGGGCGCATAACGTTAAGGGCGGATCTCAGGCTCGCGCACCGTCGGGTGGCCGAGGAACGTCTGTGGGCGCCGCGTATTATCGGGTTGGTCCAGCCGTTCGTGTCGGCTTGGCGCGTGCGCGGGGTTTTGGGCGGGCGCGATTGACTCAGCGCTTCCGGGCACACGAATGGAAGAGACGAGTCGGTGACCATCGCGAAAGACGAGGGCCGCAGAAAAAACCCGATCGTAGAGGGCCGGTGTAATTGTTACCGTGAGGGACTGACGCACGTCGAAAGTCGAGAAGGAGTAGAGCGTCGTCGCGGCCGAGCCGTCGAGTCGTGCGCTGCGGATCTCGAGGAGCGGCGCCGAAGCGAGTGGGGTGACGGTTAATTGAGGGCCGCTCGCGGCGAGAAGAATCGCGTCCGTTTTTTTTGACGAAGCAATTCGCGGTGATTCGGGAGGCCGGTTCTCGGCGCACGCCGAAACAAGAATGAGTGCCGCGCCGAATCGCGCAAACATTTTATCAACCGTACGATCGTTCGTGCTTCTCTTGTTCGTCCTTGCAGCGAAAACAGAGCGTGGTTACTGGGCGAGCGTCGAGCCGCTTCGGTTCAATGTCTTCTTCGCAGTTCTCACAAATGCCGAACACGCCGTTGTCAATCTTCTCGAGCGCGCGATCGATTTTTTCGAGAAGCTGTTTCTCTCGCCCCCGCAGGCGAAATATGAGCGACTGGTTGTATTCGGACGTTGCAAGGTCCATCTCGTCTGGAAGATCGTCTGTGTCGAGCGTCATCTCTTCTGACAACGTTCGGCGAGCCTTTTTCACAAGCTCAGCTCGGTTTTGAATCAACAGTTCCTTGAACCGCTTTAGGTCTCGCTTCTTTAGCGCCATTTGTCCGACCCCTCTCTGCAACAGAATCTTAACTTAACGATCATGAGACGGGGGTGTCAAGAAAAAAAGGGAGAGCAGGCCGCAACAAAAAAAAGGACGACGCGATGTTCTGAAGCCGGAGTCCCCTTCGAAGCTTTGGCGTCTAAACGGTTGCCCGGTGCCTCACGGCTCCAAGCTCCCTCCATACGGTTATCGCACCCTTCAGAGTTTCAACGACGACTGTCTAGCGAGTTATGCTGGGTCTCAGCTTCCCGCTCCCCTCACACCCTTCGGCATTTCGCCTGGGTCACAGGGTATTCGAACAACCGCCCTGCAAATCGAATTCCGAAATTCGACTGCATCCTCTCTTGGGCTTCGACCCCATTCCGAGGTCTTCACCGCTCAGAAACCCCGTTCTGCTCGTCGCTCCCCCTCCAGCGTTACGCAACCGCACTTAACCGGGTTTCGCGAAAACCCAACATGCCGACTCCCGCGAGTCATCGGTCATGAAGGGCTGGAAACGGATAACCCAGCCATCGTACAGCCGCGAGCCAGTAGCTCAAGCGACTTGAGCAAATCGTTGCTCCCATGGGGTCTCTTCCCCTATGGCGTTATTAGCAGCAGGCAGCCACGCTCATTCCCGCAGGTACCCATCCCTACGGTACGGTCCGCTTTCAGGGTTTCACACCCTCTTAGCGGCTTCATCCACCTGTTGCCTCCCAGCCTTGTTTCATGCCGGAACGCCTATGGGGTTTTCCCTTCGAAGCTTTTTCCCCGCGCTGAATTCAGCCAAGCTCTCACCCGGCTGACAACCCTCCTAAGATTAGGCAACCCAGCTTTCGTCTCACGAAGCCAACCGGAACGACCGTTGCGCTCCAATCGACTCGCAAGCGAAACCCAAGATGCCCTCCTTCCAGGGCCTCCATCCAACACGGAGCCGAACCTCCTGGGCGCTGTGGTTAACATTGCACCAGGCTCTCTGCTCCCTTGGGCTTTCGTCTCCCCAGGGCTCTTCTCCACAAAAGGCCGGCTCGGTTTTCGCCTCGCCTCCCCTCGCAACCTTGGGCAACAGCGTTTGCACACCATCACCGCGGTTCACAGGGGCTTAAGCCTCTCGCGGCCGACCGAAGACCTCTCAGCCTTCGATCGCCCTCTCGAGATTCCTGCGCCTCGTCATGCCAACTCTCCTCTTTGATTGGACCGCCCGGCTGGCTTCCCTTTCGGTTTGCCTCAAGCTGCTCAGCGTGTCGCCACCTGGCCGCAACTCTCTTTGCCGTGCTGGTCGCCCAATCTGCCGGAGCTTGGAGAGCTCACGTGTCGGCGCCCGCTTCAGAACGACTCACGTCGTCCACGACGCGGAAGATACTCATCTGGCCGTATCGGGTCAATCCCTTGATGACAAAAAAAAACGGGTCGTTCGCGATCACCCGAAAATTTGCGCAGAAAAAAACTTTTTGCGCGTTCCGTCGAATCTTGCAGTTGCGTGAAGCGACTCGGTTCGCGATCGAGAATCGCCTATCTTTTCTTTTGAAAAAGCACGCGCCATAAAGAAACACCCGTGAGAAACGACGGATCTTGAATCGCGACCGTTGTTCCGCCGGATTTTTATTTAGATCGCGAAGCGCCATTGACGAAACCGCAGTCGTTTCAGACTATGCGATGGTGAACGTCGATTTTACCGCGTCCGTACGGCGTGTCCCACACATGCCTACACTCAAAGGACGCGCAATCCGATTCCTAAAGTGTGTTAGGGGCGGTGACGTTAACGTGGCGCTCGTCGGAGATCGTCGGATGCGGTCGCTGAACAAGCGATTTCGCGGCGTCGCGCGGACCACCGATGTTCTCTCGTTTGAGGCGCCAAGCGGCACCGACCTCCTTGGCGACATCGCGATCTCGATTCCACGCGCACGACAGCAGGCGCGAGAGCGCGGGCACAGTCTTCTCGACGAGATGACGCATCTTTTGTGTCACGGGATTTTGCATCTCAAGGGGTACGACCACGCGACGCGAGCGGACCGTTTCGCGATGCAGCGTGAAGAGGCGCGGCTCCTCGCGGCCGTTGGTTTGCCGCCCTTGCCCTGGCCGGGCGATCGACCTACGGCATCCCGAGACGCCGCAAATCCTCGCCGCCGTAATGCTCCGGCCGACGTTCGCGATCCCGCTCGCCGTCGCCACCCGAAATCGCGCGAAGCGTGGCGCTCGCTTCCTTTGTCGCCGGCACCTGATATTTCGGGCGCACGTGATAAACACCCGACAAAACGCGCAAAAACGCCTTCGCGATCTCGTGCAGGTCGCGGAGCGTGAGGTCGCACTCGTCGAGCTGCCCGTCGGTAAATTTCATGTTGATAATTTTTTGCACGAGACCTTGCAGCCGTGCGGGCGTTGGATCGTCGATGGTGCGTGCTGCGGCCTCGATCGAATCGGCGAGCATGGCGATCCCCGTTTCGCGCGTTTGCGGTTTCGGCCCAGGGTAGCGGTAATCGACTTCTTGGATGCGCTCGCCATCGCCCTTTGCGTCGGCTTGCTCCACGGCCTTGTTGAAAAAGTAGCTGATAAGCGTCGTGCCGTGGTGCTGCTCGATGAAATCGACAATCGGCTCCGCGATGCCGTTCTCTCGCGCCATTTCGGCTCCGTCTTTGACGTGCGCCTTGATGATGAGGCCGCTCATCGAGGGCGTCAGGCGATCGTGCGGATTTTCGCCACGCACCTGGTTTTCGGCGAAGTAGTGCGGGTTTTTGATTTTTCCGAGGTCGTGGTAGTAGCACCCGACGCGACCAAGAAGTGAGCGCGCGCCAATCGCTTCGGCGGCAGCTTCGACGAGGTTGCCGACGACCATGCTGTGGTGATAGGTGCCGGGCGCTTCGATGATGAGCGTTTTGAGCAGCGGGTGGTTGAGGTTCGCGAGCTCGAGCAACTTGACGTCGGTTGTGTAGCCGAATCCGGCCTCGGCGAGCGGAACGACGGCGGCCACGACAAACGACGCGAGAACGCCCGAGAGGAGCCCGGCTCCGAGGGATGCGAGCGCGCCCGCGTTCAAAATGCTTCCACCTTCTGGAAGGGCATCGGCCATGAGTTCGGGCGGGGCGGATGATGCGAGGAGCGAGAAGGCGACCGTGAGCCCCGCAGCGATGAGCCCCGTGACAAAGCCGGCTCGCAAAAGGGCCACGCGGTTTTTCGCCTGTGCGGCGAGTGCCGAGCCCGCGAGCGAACCGACGAACACATACGCTGAAAAGAAGAAATTGAATTGAAACAGGAGCCCAACCGCGAACGCAATGAGAACCGAAAAGACGAGCGCGAGACGGGCGGTCGTCAGAAGGCGAACGACCATGGCGCCCGCGGGCACCGGGATCATGTAGTAGAAGGCGACGAGCGGAACTTCGTGGTAGCGCTGCCAAAAGATGTCGGAGACGCCGAGCGCGAAGCGGGTTGCGGCGAGGACGAGGAGCACCATGGCGACGAGGAGCATGATGTCGCGTGGTTCAACGGCGGCGCGGAGAAATTGTGCGCGATGCGAGCCGACAACGGCGAGCACAAGGAGCGCGAGCAGGACGAAGTTGCCGAGGTGTGCGGCGAAGTCGGACGAGGCGATCTCCTCTTGGTGGAGCCGCTGCAAGAGGTCGACGTTTTCGGCGGTGACGGTTTCGCCGACGCGAAGGATGATTTGGCCGCGCGTGACGCGGACGATGGGCGGCGTGCCGTCGATTTCGCGAAGGGCGCGGATTTGGCGGTCGCGCGTGAGGAGCTCTGAGAAGGTCAAGTTGGGCGTGATGAGGCCGTGCGCAATCGAAACGAGCGCCGCGCGGGCGGCTGGGTCGAGGTCGGTAAGGATTTTCGTTGCCTCGGATTGGATGCGCGAACGAACTTGAAGAGTGTCGACGACGGCGCCGAATGTGGCGGTGGCCTTATCGAGAGCCATCGCCGCGGCTCCGCCCTTTTGGACAAGAACATTTCGACTCTCGCGAAAGAGCCGCACGGGGTCATCGGGTATCAGGAACTTAAACGCAAACCCCACGAGGCGAATGAGCCGATTTTCTGTGTCGATTCCAAATCGCAACCGCACGAGCGATTCGTATTCATCGTCTTCGAGCCGCAACGTTCTTTGGACGCCCGTTCGTGCTTCGGCGAGATCCTCCGCATACTTTGTCCGAAGGGCCCGCACGGAAGGCACGTCCGCGAACGCGCCGTCGGGACCACCGACCGCACGGCGGGCTGCGTGCTCGACCAAATCGGCCTCGCGCTCTGGAACGGCCGCCGCGCGTGGTGGCGGTGGTGGGACGCTTCCGACCGCAACCTCAGTTTTGGGTCGCGCCCCGGCCGCCCGCGCCGCATTTTTCAGCCGCTCAATCTCAGCGTCGATTCGCCGCTTCCCCGCATCGAGGACGCGCCGCATTTTCGAAAACGCCTCACGGACGACCGCCTCGCGTCCTTGGCCGACGTCCGCGTCAAAGACGTAGACGAGCGCCGCGTTGCGTTCGGCCGCGCGTTTTCGTCGTTCGAGCGTCGCGACATCCTTCAAATGAACCGTGCGCGGGGCGACGACGGCTCGGCGTGCGGGTTTGCCGATTTCGGCGGGTCCGATTTCAACGCCTTCGATCGACGGGTTTCGCGTGGCCAGCAGCGTGGCGACAACCGTTGCGAGGAGGAGCCCGAACCACAGCCCAAGCCCCGTTGAAAGGTGGCGAGCGAGGCGGGAAATATAATGACGTAGTTTCCGACCGGTGGCGCTCATCTGTTTGTTCCTTTGCCGCCGCCGTTTCCCTCCGCCTGCTCGTACGCGTCGATCACGCGGGCCACAAGCGGATGGCGAACGACGTCGGAGCTGTCGAATTGGCAAATCGCGACGCCTTCGACCGCGCGCAGGATTTCGACGGCGTGGACGAGACCCGATTCGCATCCGTTCGGGAGGTCGATTTGCGTTGTGTCACCCGTGACGACGACCCTTGACGAGTGGCCGAGACGCGTCAAGAACATCTTCATCTGCGCGACCGATGTGTTTTGCGCTTCATCGAGGATGACGAATGCGTCGCTGAGCGTTCGGCCGCGCATGAAAGCGAGCGGTGCGATTTCGATCGTGCCGCGCTCGACGAGGCGCACGACGGCATCTGGCTCCATGAGGTCGTAGAGCGCGTCGTAAAGTGGACGGAGGTAGGGGTTTATTTTTTCAGCGAGGTCGCCCGGGAGGTAGCCGAGCTTTTCGCCCGCTTCGACCGCGGGGCGCGTGAGGATGAGGCGCTTCACGTCGCGTCGCGTGAGGGCGGCGACCGCCATGCCAACGGCGAGGTAAGTTTTTCCGGTGCCGGCCGGGCCAACGCCGAAAACGATGTCGTGTTCGCGAATCGCTTCGACGTACCGTTTTTGGCTGAGTCCGCGCGGGCTGACGACGCGATTGCCGGAGGCGACGACGACTTTGTCGAGAAAAATGTCTGAGAGAACCGCGGACCGGTCGGCGGAAAGTTCGGTGATCGCGCGATCGACGTCGGCCGGGAAGAGGGCGTAACCGCGTTGGACAAGTCCGTAAAGCTGCCGGAGCACCGCTTCGGCGGTTTCGAGCGCGGGCGCGGCGCCACCGAGAGTGACCTGATTTCCACGCACGTTCACGGCGACACCCAGCCTTGCTTCGATCGATTTGAGGTGGTCGCCCTGCTGGCCGAGGACGGCGCGCAAATGGCTGTTGTCGTCAAACGTGAGTCGCACGCGCGCGTCGGACCTGTCGCTTGAAGCCCCATCACGTCCCATTCAGCGGCCTAAGTATAGGCTTGGGTCAGCCGCGAGTCACGAGGACGGGTGGGTGTCGTGCCTACATGGACGCGCGAAGCACTTGCGTTTTGAAGGTGACGTGCGCGACGGGGATTCGCTCGTGGGCGCGAAGGCGTGGTGCTGTAGAGTTACATCTCTGCTGATGCGGGAGTCGTGTGACCCTTCGCGCGTGCGAAGAGCGCTCGGCCGCCCGCGGCGATCGTGCGACGGAAAAGGACGAGAACGACGGCCGCGAGGAAACCCAAGACAGCGCTGAGAATCACGAGGGCGCCCGACGATACGAGGAGAACGCGCACCGCGCGGGGTGGGTCGCTCGCCATCATCTCACGTTGAAAGTGGGTCTGGCGATTTCCGTGGGGTAAGTCGATTTTTGCCGGAAGCCCTTGGTAAGACGCGCCGTCGGCGGCGGTTGTCGTGGTGACGTCGCCGGCGGCGATTTCGGTTTTGGTGCGCTCACCCGTGAGCTTGCCGGCCGATTTTTGCCAGACGTTGCCGGACGACGTGGAGGGTGCCATGTACTTTGCGTCGCGGCTTTTACAGCCGTCGCCAAACCCGAAGACTCCGACGTTGCCAACGACGAGCGCCGCGACGACGAGACCTGCGACCGTCGCGATTCGAAGATTGAGCGTCTTCAGCCCGCGAATCCAGCCGACGAGCCAGACGATTGAAACAAGCGCGTTCGCGGCGACGATCGCTTCGAGGCCGAGAGTTGACGTCGCGGCGAGCCCGACGACCAGCGAGATGAAAACGCGTCGCCGAAGCGCGAACCCAAGCGCCGCGAGGTCTCGCTCGGTCCAGATTAAGAGAAGGATGAAAAGGAGACTCGCGGCCATCGATGGAACCCAGACTTTCGTTTCGTTGTCGAACTCTTCGTAAAGCGGCGTCCAGCCTCTTGGGTAGCGCATTTCGACGCTGCCGCTTGTCGCGGGAACGGTCACCTGCGGGAGAAAAACCGTGCCCGATGCGAAGACGGCGTTGATGCCGAATTTTTGTCGATGCTGGGTGAGCAGGTCTTGGCGGCCTTGCGATATCGGAAGCCAGAGGTTGCCGTCTTTGTTTTTCGTCAAGAGGACGGGGGCCGACTGGATGCTCGCGTAGGTCGGCTCGGACTTCATGGGGAGCGTGATGTCGGGCGCGCCCTGGTTGTCGATTGAGAGGAGCGTCTCGCCGAGCGCGGTGCCGCCGGTTGTGAGGAAGAAGATGTGCCGAATCGCGCTGACCGCGAAGCTCGTCGTGCGGAGAGCTTGGAGGCGTGTGATCTTCCAGGCGAGCGATTCGCCGGGCGCGAGGAGGAAGGCTTGTGCGCCGCGGAATTGCGACGAAAGGCCAACTTCGCTTTGCGCGACGCGTTTCGATGCGCCGGTGATTTCGGGGCGAAGCAGCGGGTGACTCTCGATGAGGGCGTACGAAATGCTTGCGGCGACGGGCGGCGCGAACGACGGCTTCACGAGCGTCCCTTGGATGACGATCGACGACTCGCCGGGCGGCAGGTCGAAGCGGTATCGGCCTTTGTCGACGTCGTACGTTGCGCGTGCGTCGACTTGTTGCACGGTTTCGCCGCTTGCGAGCGTGACGTCGAACGGTTGGTGCGCGCGGTTTGGGTTTCGCACGTCGAGTTGATAGCGAAAGCGCGTCTCTTCGGGGTGGAGCGAGAGACGGTAACGCGCGGTGGCGCTCGGTTTTACCGTTTCGGTCGCGGTCCCCGTTTGGCGAACAACGGAGAAGGAGCGCTCGCCGCTCGATTCGTCGGTCGCAACGAATTCGCCGTCGGTGACCGCCGACTCAACCCATAAGACGGCGGTGCTCGCGGTCATTTGTACGCGGTCGCTCCCGCTCGTTGCGACGCGGCATCGTGCGGAGAAGCGCGACGCGAGCGGTGACACGTCGAAGCGGCCGCCGTCTGAGCGCGAGACGATGGCGTCGCCTTCGCACGCGTAGAGGCGAACGCCTTGGGAGCCCGTGAGGAGAACGGCGGTCGGGAGTTTACCGGTTGCGCGTCCCGAAAATTGAATCGCGAGATCCTTCGCGCGAAACGACCCTTGAAGGCGCATGAGGTCAATGACGGTGAGCGATGGGCGCTCGTCGCCTTTGCGGAGGCGGTCAAAGTCGGCGAGGTCGAGCGTCACTTTTCCGGCGGCTGAGGAAGTGGCTGCGGTTTCGGGCATTGGTGGTTTCGGAACCGCGGCGTTCGCGTTTGAGAATGACAGCGAGATGAGCATGGCTATGAACAAAGTCGGAGATGTCATAAGGCCCCCTTTCGACCAAGCAACCGATGGGTGGGCTGAGTTTAGTCCCAGCGAGAGCGTCGCGCGATTAGAAATGATACCGAAGCGCGAAGGCGGGTTGCCAGGAGAGGAGAGACGAACCGATTCTGTCTTTGAGGTCCTTGGAGAGCGGGATGAGAAGGCCGACGCCAAGCGGCGTGAACGACATGTCCACGCGGTCTTGGAGCGAGAAGCCGCAACCGAATGCGGCGCGGCCCGCAAACGAATGCATGGCTCCGAGCGGCCCGTCATACTCCCAGGACTTTGACGTGCCCCAGCCGATCTGGTAGCCGGCGCCGGCTTCCGCGAACACAAAGAACGAGGTGCGCGCGGGTCGAAGAGTGAATTCAACGGTTGGGATGATGTCGACGGTGTGCAAGTCGGTCGTCACGTCGGGTTTGGTCGTGCCGCATGTACCTCCATTGCCTGAGAGATCAGGAATGCAACTGTCTATTGAAGTGGAATTCGAGCGGACTTTAATTTGGGAGTAGTTCAAATCGAGGCGTACGGCGACGCCTGAGCGTGTCGGCAAAAGGGAGAATCCCGCGGAGAGGCTCGCGCCGAGGGACGGCGGGACGTCTGGAGTTCCATAGTTGACGCTGTCTCCCGGCGCCCAAACGGTGGTCGTCATTTTGGTGCCCAAGAAGGGTCCGCGTTCCGCGAATGATGTACGCGCGGCGGTCATCGACGCGATGAAGACGGCGAGCAGCAAGTATCTCGTTCGAACCATGAGGCACCTCACTCGTTGCCAGTATGAGACCCTGTCGCATCAGTCGCAATACCCGCGCCAATTCCCCGATGCGGAGTCTGCGCGAAATGCTTTCGTTTCTGACGCGTTCGCGGCCGCGAGTGGGCGACGCGACATGTCGCGTGACGTCGCCGTGCGACACGAATGCGACGAAGGGGCTGCCTTGACGCAATCGGCGCCGCACGAAAGAGTCGCCTCGATGTTGAAACGGGTGGATGCTCGAACCCTTCTGTTGTTGCTCGCGGGTGCCCTCGCGTGCGCGGCGACTCCGGTAGCGCGTCCGCCGGAAGTGCGCGTCGGAGCGGGCGGGCAACTTCTGGGTCGGCACGCGGTCGTTGCAGCCGACAATGTGGATGCGGCGCGGATTGGGGCGGAAATCCTTGCAGCGGGCGGAAATGTTGTGGACGCGGCGGTCGCGACGGCGTTCGCGCTTGGGGTTGCGCAGCCTGAGTCGAGCGGAATTGGCGGCGGCGGTTTTCTCGTTTACTTCCGCAGCGGCGCGAGCCGAGCCGACGTCGTCGATTTTCGCGAGGTGGCGCCCGCACGCGCGCATCGAGACATGTATATGCGAAACGGGAAAGCCGTCGCAGGCGCATCGGTCGATGGCCCGCTCGCGGTTGGTGTACCGGGCGAAGTTGCGGGGCTCGTTCGCGCACATGCGCGGTTCGGGAAACTGCCGTGGGACAGCGTTGTGTTGCCCGCAGCACAACTGGCGTCACGTGGGTTTCGCGTGAGCGCGTCGCTCGCCGCTGCGCTCGCGCGGTTTGCCGATCGCGAGTTTCAGTCGAAGTGGCCGGCGTTTCGTCGCGAGTTTTTTCGCGCCGATGGTTCCGCGTATCGGGCCGGCGATTTCATGCGTCGCGTCGATCTCGGGCGAACGCTTGAACGGATCGCGAAGGGTGGGCGCGACGCGTTTTATCGCGGCGAAACCGCGCGCGACATTACTGGAGCCGCCGGTGTGACATCGGGCGGCATTCTAACCGACGCCGATTTGATCGCGTACGAACCGAAAGAGCGCGAGGCGATTCGCGGAAGTTACCGCGGGCGCACGGTTTTCACGATGCCACCCCCGTCGTCGGGGGGCGTCGTGCTCCTTGAGGCGCTCGCCCTCCTTGAGGTGTTCGACTTACCGGCGCTGTTTAGAGCGAACGCGTACCACCACGTGGTCACGCAGGCGCTCATTTTTGGTTTCGCCGATCGCGCGAATTTGCTTGGCGACGCCGACAGCTCGGATGTTCCGTGGCGCCGGCTCCTCACGGCGGGACACCGCGACAAGCTGCGCGCGGCGTTTGACCCAACGCGCGCAACTCCGCACCCTGACTGGCCGCGCCCAACGATCAAGCCGCGCGACGACAGCGGCACGAGCCACCTCTCGGTCATGGACGCCGAAGGGAACGCGGTCGCCCTGACGACGACGATCAACACGACGTTTGGCTCGAAAGTGGTTGTGCCGGGAACCGGCATTTTACTCAACAACCAGATGGACGACTTTTCGATCCAGCCCGGTGTGCCGAACGCGTATGGTCTCGTCGGAGGCGAAGCGAATGCGGTCAAGGCGGGGCGACGGCCTCTCTCCAGCATGAGCCCGACGATTGTCG
Organism: Deltaproteobacteria bacterium; assembly: GCA_016192705.1. Lineage (GTDB taxonomy): Bacteria > Myxococcota > JACPTQ01 > JACPTQ01 > JACPTQ01 > JACPTQ01. The sequence continues at coordinate 24,011 of JACPTQ010000014.1, forward strand.
TTGAGAATGGGCGTGCCGTGATGGCGCTCGGCGGCGCGGGCGGGCCGCGCATTATTTCGGCGACGCTGCAAACTTTATTGAACGCGATCGATTTGCGATGGCCGGTCGCGCGCGCGGTTGCGGCGCCGCGGCTCCATCATCAGTGGGTGCCAGACCGCGTAGGATTTGAAGCGGGGGTTGGCGATGACGTCGTTCGCGCGCTTACATCCCGCGGCCATCGAGCCGAGCGCGAGGATTTCTTCGGCATCGTTCAGATTGCAGCGCGCCGCGCGGACGGGCGGCTCGAAGCGGTTAGCGATCCGCGCAAGGGCGGCGAGCCCGCGGGTTTCTAAGTCGACTTCTCGGGTTTGTTCGTTGTGGGCCGATGATGGAACTCAGAGCCCCCGCGTCATGATGAGATCGCGCAAGCTCGGCGTTTTCGCGTAGGGCGAGTCCAAACAGTCGATGAGGACCGGTTCGTTGGCGCTCACGGCTTTGACGAGGACATCGCCGCTCATGAGTTCGCGGCACGAAATCTGTCCCTTTTGAAGAGGAACCGCGAGGTAGACGTCGCGTTCCGTGAGGATGTGACCCACGGGAAGGTCGCGCGCGGCGTAGACCCCTCGAACAAGCGCGTCGAGGTACTTTGTCTCGCGATCCGTAGGAATTCGTTTTTGGTTGCCGGGCGGGCCACACATTTCCTTGACCTTCTTGAACGACCGGAACCAAACGTCGCACTGCTCAGGGTCGGTGCAGTAAGGCGAAAACGGCTTGTCCTCGGTCCGAATATCAATATGTCGCTCAAACGTTCGCGCACCCTTGGCGTACGCAATCACGATCGACGACGTCCAGTCCTTGTATTCATGCGTTGACAGGCCAATCGTGAGGTTCGGGTATCGGCCGCGCAGAAAATCGATTTGGTTGAGCTCGAGCTCACTGTCTTCAGTCGGGTAAAGTGCGACGCAGTGGTTGAGCGCGAGCGGGATGTTCCGGTTCTCGCAGAACTTGACCAGATCGTCGACGTCTTTGACGGACGACCCCCCGGTTGACGCGATGATGGGTTTCCGCGTCCGACCCATCTTTTCGATGAGGACCCAGTCGTTAATATCGGAGCTCGCGAGCTTCAGGATCTCAACCCCAATTTCGAGGCACGTATCGACCGATTCTTCGTCGAACGCCGTCGCCATCCGAATGCATCCGCTTCGGCGAATGGCCTCGGCCATCTCGGCGAGATGCTCCCTGGACATTCGCGTTTCCACCGTCTTTTTGATGTATCGAATGTCGTCTCGCCCGCGGAAGCTCTTGTGAACGAACGAATCGACATCGCGGACTTGGAGTTTGATCGCCGCCCGAACGTTGTTGTATCGGACGACCTTGCTAAATTCCTGGATTATCCTGAGTCCGCGTTCGAGGCTTCCCCAGTGGTTATTGGCAAGCTCAAGTACGAAAAGCTCGTCGAAAACAGATTGGTTTACCATGGCGGACGGCATTTTGAGTTGAGGGGTGGAGAATTGTCAAGTTGACGGTTTCTCCACTAGTTCTCGGTGCCGGGGATTCTCGCGTTGAGCGGCGGCGCTTGGTCGGGGATGTTGTCGACGCGTATCATGCCGCGGTTGTAGCAGGTGACATAGAGTGAGCGCGCGCGACCCGCGAGCGTCGATTTGTCGAACGTCGCTGCGGCGGCGCGGCAGCCAAAGTCGCGGTCGTCGGCAAGGCGGCTCCATGTGACGCCATCGAACGTCGCGAAGACGCCGGTGTTGCCAACGGCGAAGCGCGTGCGTGGCTCGTCGGCGACGAAGACCATGTCGGTCAAGAGCGCCGAGAGTCCGCCCACGCCGTAATCGCGCTCGACCCAGGCTTCTGTCGCGCGCGACTCGGGGTTTCCATACGGGGCGCCGACGAGCGTTGCGAGGTTTTCGAGCGAAGCGACGCGCGTCCAGGTGCGGCCGCCGTTTTGCGTGATTTTGATCCCGGCGGGGCACGCCCCAGAGCCCGGGTCGTCGATGTAGACCATCGCGCTGTTGTACGGGTTTACGAAAAAGCTTGAGACCGCGCACGCTCCGTTGGTGCCAGGGCTCGCCGTGTTAACGACCTTCAAGACGCTCGTCCAGCTGCCCATGTTCGCGATTCGAAGGAGGTCGCCGCTGCGCGTCCAAGCGTAGTTGACCGGATTCGCGTGCCCGCCGGCTGGTTGGACGATCGCGGTGTCGGCTGGAAGTCCGCTCGCGACGACACCCCACCGGTTGGTGTAAGGCGTGCTCGGGCAGGCCGCGGTGTTTCGATCGGCGTCGATCACTTGCGCGCGGAAAAGCGTGACGCCGTCGGGCGCCGGACGGCTGCCATTCGGCTCATAGTAATCGAGCATCACGAGATCCGCGGCAAGCGGGCAGCCGGAGACCGTGCCGGTCGTTGTGGGAATTTCGGCCGGTAGCGTCTGGATGACGTGGCGATTTCCCCAGCCCCAGATGGGGGGCGCCGACGTTGCGCCATCGGGCGCGGCGACGAACGGCACGCTGTAGAATCGAACGCCACCGCCGATGTCGCGCGAACCGAAGGCCGGTGTACAGCCGGGTGTGTTCGAGCCGACGCACCACTGGTAAGGAGCGGTCGGGTAACGGCCGTTCGTGGCGAAGATGCCGAAGCTCGACGATCCGCGGGGGTGATCGACTTGGACGACGCGATCCGCGGCGGCTGGGTGGGCGTCGGCCATGAAGCGGCCACAGTCGCCGCACGTTCCCGTTTCGCCGGTCCAGTTTGTTGCGGGGTCGGGGTTGGAGGAGCTGTCCCAACTTGTGGGCGGTGAGTCTGGGTTTACGTAGAAGTAGTCGTTGTCCTGCGTGCCGGAGTAGTGCGCGGGGCGAGACGCGCCTGGGCGTGAAAGCGTCGCACCGCCCGTCATCCAAAGTGTCCCGAGACCGCGGCCGGATGCGGGTTTTGTCGCGAAAGGCGAGAGGTTGCAACCGGGTGTGAGGAGGCCGAAGAGCGTTTTCGGGCACGTGCGGATCGTTCCTGCGGGCGAGGCGTAAAGGCCGCCGTCGTTCGCGACGAACGCGCGGCCCGCGGTGTGGATGAGGCTCGCGTTTGCGCAGGCGGCGCGGCGCGATGCGGCGCACCCGGGCTGGATGGCGAACGTTGCGGCGAAATCGTCCGATACGTAGACGTCGTGCGGATCGACGTGGATGAAGAGTGGCGCATCGCCTTCGGCCGGGTTTTGGCCGTCAAGGCGCGCCCAGCGGCCGAGTTGCGGCGCGGCCGGTGAGTCGATGGGGGGGAGGCCGTCATGAACGTGAACGGTCGTCGCGTCGGCGAAAAAGAGGTAAAAGCCGGTGCCGCTCGGCTTTCGCGTCGCGAGGATTGCGGGTCGTCCGGAAGGCGTCGCTTGTCCGAAGTAACTCGGCGGCGACGCGAGAGGCGATGACGCCCATCGAACGACGCGCGCGGCTGGGTCGAAGGACCCCATCCAAAGCCCGGCCTCGCCGCAGCCGAGATTCGCGGACGCGGCGGCTGGGCACTCGGCTGGCGCACCGCGGGGCGGGTTAACGGGGGCACCGCAGCGCGTCCCTTCAATTTGGCATGCGTCGAAGTACCGTGGGCCGCGCGAGGTGTTGGCGAGTGTGACGACTATCGTTCCGGGGGTTGTGGGGGGGGTGGCGAGGGCATGGGGGGCACCGGTCCAGCTGCAGCCGTACGCGCGATTGGGACCGAGGCCGAAGTTCGTCGTGAACGTCGCGCCGCTGTCGATCGAAACGGCGAATCCCGCGGCCCCGCACGCGTAAACGCGATTTCCCGTCGTCGTGCGTTCGGAAACGGCGATGTAGTTGAGCGCGGGACGACCGCCGTTGGGGGCGCGCCCGACTTCCGTCCAGTTGCGTCCCCCATTGCGGCTGACGGCGAGCCCGCACGATCCCGCGGCGAACACGGTGTTCGGGTCGTCGGGTGCAAAGCGAACTTGGGTGACGACGGCGCCCTTACCGCAACTCGGCATGTACGTCGGCATCCACGTACGTCCCGCGTCGTTCGAAGTCCAGACGCCGCCTGCGTACGACTTGAGGAAGCCGCTGTTCTCAAAGTCGCCGGTCGCGAGGAGAACGGTCGAGCCGTCGGCTGGCGTTGGTGAAACGGCGATTTCGTTGATCTGCGAAACCCCAGGCGAGAAAAAGGGCGATGTGAGGGGGTGGCGGCACGCGACCTTCGTGTTCGCTTGGCACCAGTTCGCGCCGTAGTCGTCGGAGCGCCAGAGTCCTGTTCGAAGGCCGGTTGCGTAGAGGCGACGGCCGCTTGGCGAGCCGCTCATCGCGCGGACCGGGCCCGCGAGTGACTGTCGAGCGGGGTCGCGGGTGCGCGACGCGGGGCCGACGTCGGTGATGGTGATGCGTGGGCGCGGTGACGTCGGGGACGGCTCATGCTCGCGCGGAAGGGCGACGTGGGTTTGCGGCGTCGGGCGGAGTGCGTCGGTGCTCGCGCGCGTCTCGGGTGAGCCGTCACCACAGGCGACGACGGCGAGAAGAAGCGAAATCAGCTTGAGAGAAGCGGTTGTTGGTCGTCGTGATGGCATTGGGCCTCCTTGCTGTGGAAAGCCGAAAAAGCAAACGCGGGACCGGCCAGAATCCCGCGTAACATCGCGCACGTGACGCGCGACGAAGTGCGATCGTTGATCGCGAATGGGGGAGAATTGATCGGGGTTGGGCGCCGTCGCGAATGCGCCCGTCGGCGTCAGGCGCCCACGACGAGCACGACTTTCCCGATGTTTCGCCGTTCTTGAATGTAGCGGTGCGCCAGGGAGGCCTCGCCCATCGGAAAGGTTCGGTCGACGCGTGGACTCAGCTTGCCGTCGCGCACCCACGCGAGAATCTGGTCGAGGTCACGCGCGAGCGAGTCGGGGTTTTTGATGGCGAAGTGATTCATGTTGATGCCGAGCACGGCGCGGTTTTGGTTCATGAGCGAAACTGGATGAAACCGGGGCATACCGAGGAGCGTTTTTAATGCGCTCCAGATGCTGCGCCGCTCGCCCGTGACCATCGACGACACGCCGTACATCACGAGGCGGCCGCCGTGTTTGAGAATGCGCGCGCCCTTTTTGAGCGACGAGCCGCCCTGCGAATCGAGAACGACGTCGACGCCGACGCCATTTGTGAGGCGCATGACTTCGGCCTCGAAATCTTGCGAGCGGTAATCAATAACGTGCGCAACCCCTTGTCCCACAAGGAAATCGCGCTTGGCCGCCGACGCCGTGCCGATCACCGTCGCGCCCGCGATTCGACAAAACTCGATCGCCGCAAGCCCGACGCCGCCAGCGGCCGCGTGCACAAGAACCGTCTCTCCCGCCTTGACGGTCGTCGCACCGAACAGCCCGCGGTACGCCGTCAGGTAAACCACGGGAATTGACGCCGCTGTCGCATCGTCGCATCCGTCCGGAATGGCCCGCACCGCGCGTGCATCGGCAACGGCGAGCTCCGCGTAGCCCCCGAACATGACGGGCGCGACCACGCGAATCCCCGCGGGAAGCCCGTGCTCGGGGAGCGCGTTGACCAGCGTCCCCGCGACCTCGTACCCCAGAATCATCGGGCGTGGCGGCGCATCGGGGTAAAGCCCAAGCCGCGCGACGATGTCCGCGAAGTTGACGCCCGCGGCGCGGACGCGAATCAGCGCCTGGCCCGCTTTCGGCACGGGATCGGGCGCGTCGGCGACCTCGAGTCGCTCGGGCGGACCGAACTTGCGAACGACCACAGCTTTCATAAATAAATGATGATCGCCGTGGCACCGCCCCATGCGAGCGCCGACAAAACGATATGCGGGTCGGTCAAGACGACGCGCGTCGGGCTCCCACCTTTGCCGTGTCGGTGCACGAGATAGAGGTAGCGAAAAATCCCATACGCGACGATCGGCAGCGTAAAGACGAGGTTGGGGCCAAGGCGTTCGACCGTGTGGTGATCGAGCGTGTAGAGCGCATATGAAACGAGCGCGAGCGCGGCGGTGATTGCGGTGAGCTGGTCGAGGAGGCTGACGTCGTATTCGCCGAGGATTTGGCGAAAGCGAGCCGCCGTGCCGTTCCCCTCGGTGATTTCACCGCGACGTTTAGCGACTGCGAGGAAGAGCGCGAGGAAGATCGTGCATGCGAGGAGCCACGACGACGCCGCGACGTCGATCGCGATGGCGCCCGCAAAGACGCGAATGACGAAGCCGAGCGAAACGATAAACACGTCGAGGATAACGATCTCTTTGAGCTTGAGCGAATACGCGACATTGAGGACGAGATAAAACGTGACGGCGAGCCCCAGCGGGACCTTGAGCGCGAACGCGCCGCCGAGCGCGGCAACCGCGAGCAGAAGCGCAATCCAAAGCGCGACCGACGCCGGAACGAGCCCGCTCGCGATCGGGCGCGACGCCTTCTCGGGGTGCTCGCGATCGAAGTCGCGGTCGATGACGTCGTTCAAAAGGTAGACGGCGCTTGCGGCCGCGCAAAAAGCCGCGAAGGCGAGAGCCGCGGCGACGACGCGCCCCGAGTCGTTGACCTTCTGCGCGAAAAAGAGCGGCGCAAAGATGAACCCGTTTTTCACCCACTGGGCCGGCCGCATGGCTCGCGCAACGCCCCAGGCGACGCTCAAAACGTCGCCTCGCGCGCAATCGGGCGATAACGGTCCGCCTGCGGTTGCATCATTTGACTCACGTATGCGCGGAATGGGACTGGCCATTTCAACTTTTACCCTTGGGGCAGCGTTCCCGCGTCGGCGTGTTCGCGAAGGCCGAACTCTTTCATTTTGTTTTGCAACCCTTTACGCGAGATTTTAAGCAGTTTCGCGGCCCTTGTCACGTTTCCTGCGGTCGACGTGAGCGCCCGCTGAATCAGGTCTTTTTCGATGCGGAGCGTCGTCTCCTTGACGATCGCCTTGAGCGAACCCGTTTGCGGCGCCGCGCTTGCCGGCGCCATCCCCGCGGCCAACGCCGTCGCCGTTTCCGCGGCAGCGCTCGCCTCGGCACGATTCACGCGCTCGCGAAGCGCCGTAGGCAAATCCGGTAAATCAAGCCGCTCGCTCTCCGCGAAAAGAAGCGCGCGTTCGAGCACGTTTTCAAGCTCGCGAATGTTCCCCGGCCACGAATACGCCATCAGCGCCGCCATGGCCGAATCGCTCACGTCGCGGACCGACTTCTTGAGGCGCCGGTTGTACTTCTCGATGAAGTGCTGCACGAGGAGCGGCACGTCGTCCCGGCGATCGCGAAGCGGCGCGAGCGCAACCGGCACGACGTGAATCCGATAGTAAAGGTCTTCGCGAAAACCGCCCGCGGCGATGTCCTTTTCGAGGTCGCGGTTCGTCGCCGCGATGAGCCGCACGTCGACTTTGATCGTGCGCACGCCGCCGACGCGTTCGAATTCGCCCTCCTGCAGCGCGCGAAGGAGCTTCACTTGCATTTCAAGCGGAATTTCGCCGACCTCGTCGAGAAAAAGCGTTCCGCCGTGCGCGAGTTCAAACCGCCCCGGCTTCGATGTGGTCGCCCCCGTGAACGCCCCTTTTTCGTACCCGAACAGCTCGCTCTCCATAAGCGTCTTTGGGATCGCGGCGCCGTTGATCGCGATAAACGGTTTGTCCTTGCGCGCACTCTCGGTGTGCAGCGCCTTCGCGATGAGCTCTTTGCCGGTGCCGCTTTCGCCCGTGATGAGCACCGTCGACGGCGTGTCGGCGACTTTGCGGATGATTTGAAAAACATCCTGCATCTCGCGCGATCGCCCAACGATATCGAACGCGCCCGTTGTCACCGGCGCCGCTTCGCCCCCCGACGTCAGTTCGCCCGCGATTGCCGGTTCCGCTTGGACCTCCTGCGCCGACAGCTCGGCCGTCGCAAGCGCCTTTTGAACGACCTGCACGATCTCCTCTTGCTCAAACGGTTTTGTGATGTAGTCGAACGCGCCGGTTTTGAGCGCCTCAACGGCGGTGTCGATGGTGCCGTGCGCCGTGATGACGATGACCGGCAACCCCGGCGATTCGGCGCGCGCGCGCTTAAGAACTTCCATTCCACCGATCCCCGGCATTTTGAGGTCGGTGATGACCACCTGAAACTCGTGTTCGCGCATCAGCGAGAGCGCCTCGGCGCCGTCGGCCGCGGCCCAGACTTCGTAGCCTTGGCGTCGCAGAATAGCCGAGAGCACCTTTCGCAGATTGAGCTCGTCGTCAGCGATGAGAATTTGCGCGTCCATTTTTCGACCAGCGTCCTATCTTGTTTTCACTTGCCGGGCCGTGACCATAACACGACGCGATTTCTCCCGGCACGCTTCGCGACATAGAGCGCCTCGTCCGCGAGCTGCAACAAATCGATCGCCTCCTCCGCGGGGTGAAACGGGAACGCGGCGATTCCGACGCTGGCGGTGATGCGCACTTCAACCTCGCCATTTTTAAAGCTGTGCGCTTCGAGCTTCGCGCGCACGCGCTCGCCGGCTTCGAGGATCCAATCGGGCGCATTCGTTGAGCGAAGGGGCGCGCCTTGTGCGTCGATCGCGGGCATAACGATGACGAACTCTTCGCCGCCGTATCGCGCGATGATGTCGGTTTCGCGGATCGCAGCCTTAAAAAGGTCCGACGCTTCCTTGAGAACAAAGTCGCCGACGAGGTGACCGAACGAGTCGTTCACATTCTTGAATTCGTCGATGTCGATGAGCGACACAGCGAGCTGCGTCCCATAGCGGCGCGCGCGCAAGAACTCGTACGCCAGCCGCTCGAGCAGATGTCGGCGGTTGTAAAGGCCCGTGAGCGAATCGGTCACCGCGAGGTCGCGGAGGCGATTCGTCGTTTCTTGGAGGAGGTCGTGCTGCTCTTTGACCTGCAAGTGGTTTCGAATGCGCGCCTCGACTTCGGTGATGTCGAACGGCTTTTGGAGGTACCCGTCGGCGCCGCGCGAGAAACCGCGGATGCGATCTTCGGTGTCGGCGAGCGCGGTGACGAGCAAGATGGGGAGATAGCCGGCGTTTGGGTCGCCTTTTAAGAGGCGGCAAACTTCGAATCCGTTTTGGCCCGGCATCAAGATGTCGAGGAGAATGAGGTCGGGGCGCTCGGAGCGCGCGACGCGAAGCGTTTCGTCGCCGGTACGCGCGGTGACGACTTGATAGCCGGCGAGCGTGAGGGCTTCACGCAAAACATCGAGAGCGGTTTCGTCGTCGTCTGCGACGAGGATTTTCGGCGGCTTGTTCATCGTGAGCGTTGAACCCCGGGCCGGATACTCCCATTCTTAGAGGTGAATGACAACAGCATCGTTTGGGGCGGGTTCAGCGACAAACCCTGATTCCCGGATAACGGGCAAGATTTTCGTGGGGCGGGCGGGATTTGGGCTTGCTCCGGCTCGCGGAAGTCCTCGGGTCTGACATGAAATGTGAGTCTCCACAGAATGAATCAAACATCATGAGAACGGCAATCCCACGCCCCATCGGCACCTCATCCCCTGCGCAAAGGTGCGCTGCGGGCTGCGCGGCACTGCCGCGACACCAAGTTCGGTCGAGCACAACCTGCATTTGCAACTCCGAGCACGCAAAGGTCTCGGGTGTTCCGTCGCCCTCGCGATTCTGTTCGCGTCGGCAAGCCACAGGCTTGCCAACGATTGCTCACAGAATACGCGACCCGGAGCAAGCCCAATCGCCGCCCGCCCAACCAGAATCCAGCTGTTTCCCTGGAGCGGCGGTTCAAGGACTTGGGGGTCGATCGAACGCTGGCCGACACCCAACGGGTGAAACCTTCGTACCGCCCTCAAACCTAAAGAATACGTCCCCGGAAAGCGGCACCTGCCGACGCTACGCGCGGAAGATGACTGGTCGCTTAACCGGGGATCGAGGCGATCAGCGACAAAGGCTCGCCCAAGTGGTCGAGTTGCCCACACTCCAAACGACGACGACGTTGCCGAAGGGATCGATGGCCATGGACGGAAAGAGCGCGCTTCCCGCGTCAGGGTTCGGGATGTCAACGGTACCCGCGTCGTCCCATCGGCCGCTACCTTCGGTGTCGAGGATGTACGATGAAATGAGAATGCGCCCCAATCCAGCGATCGTCTCGCTCCAGAGGATCGTCGCGCGCCCCGTTGGGGAGGTTGCGAGGGAGAGCGACTGCGAGGAAATCCCGGATGCCGTGTGGATTGTCGTGCTCGGTCCCCATCCCGCATCGATGAATGACGCGGAGCCGACGACTGAATAGTTCGGCGAGAAGAAGTTCGCTATCCATGCCACATGGATGCTGCCGTTCGGGGTCGCAGCGGCCGCCGTGTCGTAGAGGAGTCCACCGTCGGTCGACGCGACGGGGCCGGCGTCGCCCCAACCCGCGTCGGGTTCGAATCGGTTGCTTTCCACAAGCTGGCCACCGACATCGCTAAAAAACACCGCGACATTCCCGTCAGGGTCGCCGGCTGCCGAGACGGCGCCCGCGGGCGCAGTATTCCCATCGATCCACAGCTCGCCTTGCCATCCCTGGCCAGGAACGTAACGATTTGCCCATATCTGATCGCTTGGGCCCGAGCGCGACCCAATGACCATTGTGTTCCCGGCTGAATCAACGACCGGTTTTATCACGTTGAGATTGCTCACGGCGGCGTCGGTCAGCGTTACGGGCGCGCTCCATCCAGCGTCGGGGTCAAATCGCGCGGCGCGCGAAACCTTGGGCATCGCCTTTGCCCAAACCGCGGTCACGCGCCCCCAGCCGTCGACAACGACTTTGGGCGCCTGCCCGTTTTCGAGCGAATCGGAGATCATGACGGGCGATGCGGTTGTCCAGCCGCCGTCGGGCGCGATTCGGATCGACCACACTTCGTTGAGGGCTCCAAACAGGCGGACGATCGTTGCATAACCCGCGGAGTCGATCGCGACGACGGGGTTTCGTTGCACCTCGCCGCTCGGCTCAAGAATCTCCGGCGTTCGCCACCCCGCGGGCCAGCCGTCCGACGCGACGTACCGCGCGGTCACGATCTTGTGAGTCCCCCCGGGCTCCGTGAGCTCCCATGCGACGAGCGCGTCGCCGTTTGGTCCCGTTGCGACTTGTGGTGCCGACGATACGCTCCCATCGAGCGCGCTCGGCAGCGCAACCGGCGTTTCGCATCGAAGGCTTGACGAGGGCGTCGCGCTAACCGCGGTGCAAAATGGGCCAACCCCGGCGTCGTTCGCCGCGCGCACAGCATAGAAGTACGGCTGACCGTTCGTCAGGCCCGTGTCGTTATACAAAGTCGAGGCGGAGGCATCGAGCGATGTGAACGGTCCGCCGGCATCGACCGCCCGATGGACTTCGTACGATGTTGCACCGATTGTCGCGAGCCACGTGAGCGAGACGCGCGCGTCTGATGGCGTCGCGACGAGACCCGCTGGCGCCGCAGGAACCGTGAGCCGCGATGCCTCGGCCGATGCTGGCCCTTCACCTGAGCTGTTTGACGCGCGAACGATGTAGGTGTTCGTGACGCCCGGTGAACCGTTTGGGTCTGAAAAAACTGGCAAAATCGTGGTCCCGGCGTCAACGAAGACGCCACCATCTGCGTCCCGTCGATAAATGGAATACGATGTCGCGGAAACCGATGCGTCCCACGTAAGTCCAACCAACGGATTGCCTCCCGTCGTGACGAGGTCGGTCGGCGCTGGCGGCCGCGTGAGAGCAACGACTTCATTTGAGAACAGCCCCTCGCCTCCATCGTTTACGGCCATCACAACATAGAAATAGGAAGATCCCGCGATTAGGCCGGTGTCTGTGAACGTCGGTGCGCTTGTCGCGCCACGCTGAGCGTAAGGCTCGCCCGACACGATATTTCGGTAGACGACGTAGCTTGTCGCGCTGACCGAGGCGTCCCAAGATAACGCGATCGATGTATCGCCGCCCGCGGCGATAATTCCGGACGGTGCGGCGGGCCGCGTGAGCACTTGCGCTTCCAACGAATTCGGTCCCGCGCCCGTCGCGTTTTGCGCGCGCACGACATAGTAGTACCAAGTCCCGGGAGCGAACGATGTGTCCGAAAAGACTGTCGTTGATGCGTCGCCGATGTCGACCGGAGCCGCTGGATAAACGCCGCGCGCGACAACGTACGACGTCGCGGACCAAGCCGTCGTCCAATTGATGCTGACCGATGTCGGATTAGCGATGGCCGAAAAAACCGTGGGTGCCGCGGGGAGCGTGAGGGCACTTGCTTCGACGGAGTTGTCGCTCCGTCCCGCGGGCGAAAGTGCGGCGACGACGTAGTAGTAAGTTGTGCCAGCCGCGAGCCCAGAGTCGCTGTACTCGGTTTGTGTCGGCGCCGCGATCTGCGTGTAGGGTCCGCCCGCAGCGGTCGCGCGCATGACCGCGTACCCCGTCGCGCTCGAGACGGCGTTCCACACAAGTTCGACCATGTTGAGGCTTCCCATGGCCGCGAGCCAATTTGGACCCGGCCCCGTTGTTCCTCCATCGGTCGCAATCCCACTGTCCGCGCCGGTTTGCGAGCCTTCCTTAAAGGGCGAAGTCCGAATACACGACGTGCCGATGGCAGCCATGACGGCCACAACCACGACCGGTCGAACGCGGATCGTCATATCAACATTATATATAGCCTGATTCCCGGTTAACGGCCGAGACCTGCGTGGGGCGGTCGGGTTTGGGCTCGCTCCGGCTCGCAAAAGTCCTCGGGTCTGACATTAAATGTGAGTCTGCACGAAACGAATCAAACGTCACGAGAACGGCAATCCCACGCCCCATCGGCACCTCATCCCCTGCGGATGCGAGCCTTTGCGTGCCCAATCTCCGCCCGCCCAATTAGGACTCGGCCGTTTTCCTGGAACGGCGCTTACGATACTTGGGGGTCGATCGATCGTCAGCCGACACCGAGCGGGTGAACTCTTTGTACCGCCCCCAAGCCCAGACCCCGCCCGTCCCACGCAAATCTTGCCCGTTATCCGGGAATCAGGGCGTTTACGGACCCCCCGGCGATGCGGTATCGTCCGCGAGCAGATTTCGACGCAGGTTTGAGAGGAGGGTGCATTTGATGCGGCACACGCGATGGGTCGGGCTCTCTGTTGTTGTCTTGGGTTTCGCGCAGAGCGCGGGCGCGAGCGACATGTACTACCAAGACTTTTTGTTTGGCGAACGCGCAACCGGGATGGGCGGCGCGTTTACCGGGCTCGCGAACGACCCGGCCGCAGCGTATTACAACCCGGCTGGCCTCGCCTTTGAGCTCGACCAATATTTGTCGGGGAGTCTCAACTTTTTCAATTTTGACAAAGTGACGATGAAAGACGGGATGCGGCTCGGGACGGTTTCACAAACGCTCGAGTCGGCGCCCGTCGCGCCTTTCCCGTCGGCTGGGTTCATTCCCGCCGAGTGGCGCGGCAACTACTTCGCGTTCACGACGGTTGTGCCGCACCTCACGCGACGCAGCTTTTCGGGGTCGCTCGAAAGCGGCGCTCAGAAGCTGAACACGTCGCTCTCGGAGGAAGACACGACCGTGTGGATTGGCGGGACCTACGCGCGACGACTTGGGAAAAAATTCGCGATGGGTGCGTCGATCCTATACGGGACCCGAACTTACTCGCGCGTGCGCGACGACACGGCGGTCACGACCAACACGAACGCGGCGACGTCGGGCACCGCGGAGATTGAAAGCCAACGCATCGAGACGTTTCGGACGGGGTTTGACGTCAAGCAGCTCGTGATTCGGCTCGGCTTTTTGATCTTGCCGACGCCGCAGCTTCGCATCGGTCTCTTGCTCGGGATTCCGTCGATCACGATCAGCGGAAGCGGGTCGCGCTCGTGGCGGTCGGCGCTCATCAACATCGATAGTTCGCCCGTCGTGATTGGCCCGGGCGATACGCGCGCAACCGTGATTTCGGCGCAGTACAAGACTTTTGAGAAAGGGCTCGACGCCGAGTCGAAACGGCCGTTCGAGGCGCGGCTTGGGATTTCGTATGCTTTTACGCCGCGACTGACGGTTGCGGCCGACGTCTCGATTCACTTGCCAACCGAGTATCTGCGGATGCCGAGCGCGACGATCCCGGGCTCGCCCGAAGATCCAAACGACCACGAGTTCGTCAATAATGTGACGAGAAACTTTGTCCACAACTACAACCTTGGTTTCGAGTGGTACATCGGCGGTCGCGTCCCGCTTAGGCTTGGCGCGTTTACGAATTTTTCGTCGGCGCCGGAAATCCCCGCGAACCCGACGGAGGCGTATTTGTCGCAAATTCACTTGATGGGCTTTACGGGAAGCATCGGCTACACGGGCGAACGCGGGAGCATCAACGTTGGGTTCATGTATGTCGCGGGGAACGGCTACGGGATTATTTATGACAACGCGGCGTTGCGTCGCGTCGAAATTGGGCAGCGGTCGATTCAGATTTTCGTGTCGGGCGGTATCAGCTTCTTGTCGGAGAATGTGAAGGGGCTCTTCATCAAGAGGCGAAAGCCGTCGCGTGATGAACAGATTAAAGAGGAGGTTCCATGGCGCGAGTAGGCGCACTGTCGCTCGTCGTTATCGCCTGCTTCACGGCGCGCGCGGAGGCGGCCGTCGAAATCATGAAGGAAGCCGACGTTAAGCCCGGAATGAAGGGGTACGGGCTGTCGGTTTTTAAGGGCGGCGCGATCGAGCGGTTTGATGTCGAGGTGATAGGGACGCTCAAGAACGTCATGCCGAAGCACAGCATCATCTTGGTGCGATGCGCGGGGCAGGGGCTTGAGCGTACGGGGATCATCGCGGGAATGAGCGGGAGTCCCGTTTATATCGATGGGAAGCTCATCGGCGCAATCGCGTATGGGTGGGGGTTTTCGAAGGACCCTGTGGGCGGCGTGACGCCGATCGAGGCGATGCTTGAGGAGGGGCGGCGGCCGCTGCACGGCGAGTTGGCGAGGAGAGGGAATAAACGCAAAGACGCAAAGACGCAGAGCGAAGAGATTTCTGTCATTGCCCCTTCGCGCCTTGGCGACTTTGCGTTGAATCAGGCTGCCGTGGACGGCGCGATTCGGCCGCTTGCGACGCCCGTGGTGATGGCTGGCTTTGATCCGCGGGTTGTTGAGCGGCTGCGACCGGAGCTTGCGAATTTTGGGATGATGCCGGCGCAAGGCGCGGGCGGAGGGCCGATGGCAGCACCAGGAGGCGCGGCGCTCGATTTGACGCCAGGCGCGGCGATCGGTGTTCAGCTGATGCGCGGCGACCTGAACATGACAGGCGTTGGGACGGTGACGCACCGCGATGGCAATCGCGTACTCGCGTTTGGGCACCCGATGTTCGGGCTCGGCGAGCAGTACATGCCGATCACGACCGCATGGGTTCACCACGTCTTTGCGGGGATGGCGCAGTCTTTCAAGATGGCGAGCCCCATCGATGTCGTCGGGTCGCTTACGGGCGATCGGCAGCCGTGCATCGTCGGTGAGGTCGGGCGAAAGGTCGACACGATTCCGGTGACGGTCAACATCGCGCGCGCCGATGGAAGCTACAAGCGCATTTACAAGGTCCAGGTGCTGAAGCACCGCCTCTTTTTTCCAGTTCTCGCACGGGCCGCGGTTGTGAGCGCCATGCTCGCCGCCGAGGGCGACCTTGCGGAAGCGACTTACTCGATGGGCGTCACCATCAAGATGAAGGGGCGCGAGCCGCTCAAACTCAAGACCGACATTTTTAGCCCGATTGGTCTCTTCGACCCGCGGGCGATGTTTTTTGGGACGGGCGTGCTCGCGGTCTCGGCGCTCCTCAATAACCCCTTCGCACCCGTGGAAATCGAGTCGGTCACGCACGACATTTCGATCGCATTTAAGCGCGATTTCGCGATGATTGAATCGGTCTATCTCGCCGAGTGGGAAGTTGTTGAGGGCGGGACGGTCGATCTGTACGTCGTGCTTCGGCCAATTCGCGGCGAGCCGTTTACGATCAAAGTGCCGGCGCGAATCCCCGATGGGCTGGGCGGACGGGACGCCGTGATTGAAGTCGCCGCGGGGCGCGAAACGCGGCCCGATCAGGCGCCGCCGCATACGCTCGACGACTTCATCCGCAACATTCGCGAAGAGTACGACGCGCGGACAATCGTCGCGACGGTCGGGCGGAACGCATGGGGTGTGAAGATGCGGGGCGCGAAGCTTGAGCATTTGCCGCGAACGTTTCTTGAGGTGCTGACGCCGACGCAGACGGTCGTGGGCGGTGGCATGGTGTACAACGACGTTGAAGTCACAAAGAAATCGATCGGGCGGCTGGTTTCTGGGCGCGCGCATTTGCGGGTGCGCGTGGTTGAGAGAAAGGACTGATGGCGATGAAGATGCGAGTGGGACGATGGGCGCGCGGGTTGGCGGTTTGCGCGATGGCGCTCGGTTTTGAGGCGGGGTCGGCGCTGGCGGTTTCGACGACCGAGTGGAAACTTGAGACGGCTGAGGGTTTTCGCGCGGGCAAGCTGGAGGGCGTCGCTGTTTCGTCGCTCGGAGAGGCGACGGCTGGCTTTCGTCTCAAGGGGCAAAAGACGACCGAGCAGCTCGTCTGGTGTCTCGCGCGCGCGACCAAGGAACTTGTCTATTTTGGTACGGCGTCAAACGGGCTCATTTACAAATGGGAAGCGGGGCGGCTTGCGGTCGCGCATAAGACGGGGCAAACAGCGGTGACGGCGCTGGTCGCGGATGGAGCGGGCGGCGTTTTTGCGGGGACGATTCCAAACGGGAAGATTTACAAGGTTGCTGCGGACGGGACGTTGACCGAGTTTGCGAAGCTCGCCGTGAAATACATTTGGGCGCTGGCGTTCGATGCGGCGTCGCGGACGCTGTACGTTGGAACGGGGCCCAAGGGGACGGTTTACAAGGTCGATGAGAGCGGGCGCGCGTCGATTTTGGCTGACACGAAGACGGAACACGTCTTGGCGCTCGAGCTTGATGCGTCGGGGCAGATCTACGCGGGGACGGCGCGAAACGGGCTGCTTTTAAAGATTTCGAAAGCGGGGAAGATGGTGGTTGTCGCGGATATTGGCGGCGACGAGGTGCGTGCGATTGCGCTTCACGGCGGGGCGATTTTCGCGGCGACGAATGGCAGTCAGCGCCGTGGGATGGTGCCGCCGGGGTTGCCGGTGTTTGGCGGGTCGTTCATCGCGGCGCCCATCGTGGTTCAACCTGCGGGCGTGGTCGGACGACCGGTCGGGGTGCCCGTCCCAGCGGCCTTTCCGCGCGACCCAGGGCAGGGGACGCTCTATCGAATCGAAGCTGAAGGGCGCGTCGAGACGCTCCTTCAGTTGCCGCGCGGTTTTTTTACCGCGATCGAAGTCGACCCCGATGGGAATGTCTACGTCGCCGTTGGCGAAGATGGGCGCGTCTATCGGGTGACGCCCGACAAGATTGTTCACACGGTT
Organism: Deltaproteobacteria bacterium; assembly: GCA_016192705.1. Taxonomy (GTDB): domain Bacteria; phylum Myxococcota; class JACPTQ01; order JACPTQ01; family JACPTQ01; genus JACPTQ01. The sequence goes on from JACPTQ010000014.1 coordinate 41,277, forward strand.
TTTGATTTGAAGGAGAAGCAGGTGCTGGCATTGTCGGTCACGGGGGCGGAGCCCAAGCTCCTCGCGACCGGAAACGCCGGGGCGGTGTACCAAGTTTCGGGTGGGCGCGCCCGAAACCCGCGGTTCACGTCGCCGGTGTACGACGCGAAGTTCGTATCGCGTTGGGGTGTCGTCGATTATCGCGCGAGTGGGAAAATTACCATTCGCACGCGCAGTGGAAATACGCCGAAACCCGACACGACGTGGTCGGACTGGTCGGACGGCGCGAGCGATGCGGCGAAAGTGACGAGCCCGCCTGCGCGTTATTTGCAGTTGCGCGCGGAGTGGTCGGATCACGACGCGGTGCTCAGGCAGATTCGCGTTTTTGTGCTGAACCAAAATCAGCGCGCGCGGCTCACGGAGGTAACGGTCGATGGGGTTGGAGCGGTTTCGCCGCCCATCGTCCAGCCGGTTGGAATGCCCACAGGATACCCATCGCCCATGGTGCATCGCGCGCCAATGATGCCGTTCCAACACGCGATGCCGGGCGCGGCGCTTCCGCGGCGCAATCCCACGAAGCGGCTCGCGTGGAAGGCCGAGAACCACGACGGCGATCCGCTGGTTTATTCGGTCTATGTGCGCGAGGAGGCGTCGCAGAACTGGATTCACCTGACGCGCAAGGGACCCATCCACGAAACTTATTTCAGTTGGGACACGGAGTCGTTCCCCGACGGCTGGTACCGCGTCAAAGTGGTCGCGAGCGACGAGCGCGCGAATCCACCGCACCTTGTCTTGACGCACGAGTGGGTGACGCATTCGGTGCTCGTCGATAACCGCGAGCCGGACATCGTCGATCTTGTTGTTGAGGGCGACCTAACGGTCCGTGGAATGGCGCGCGACAATTTCAGCACCATCAAGCGGCTCGAATACTCCCTCGACGGAGGCGATTGGGTGCTCGTTTTCCCGGAGGGAGACCTTCACGACGGGACCGCGGTTCGGTTTAGATTCCGGTTGCCGAAGCCAGCGATGGGTGCGCATACGCTCCATGTTCGCGCGATTGACGCCGGGAACAACATTGGCGTTGCGAGCCGGATTTTCACGATCAAATAGGCTCAGAACGACGCGGTTTCGGTGGCGATTCGCCGATAAACGTCGGTGATGGCTCGTGTGAGCGGACCGGGCCGCCCGCTCGCAATCGTGTGGTCGTCGCACGACGCGACCGGCATTACTTCGCGAATGGAGCTCGTGATGAAGGCTTCATCGGCCTCGTAAAGGTCGTCGGCTTGAAGCGTGCGCTCACGCGCCAAAATTCCGCGTCGCTTGCAAATCGTCATCACGGTACGGCGCGTGATCCCTTCGAGGATTCCCGCGTCAAGAGGCGGTGTCGCGACTTCGCCGCGTCGCACGATAAAAAGGTTCGACGAACTCCCTTCGCACAGGGCGCCCTCAGCGTTTTTCATGACCGCCTCGTAAGCGCCAGCCGCAAGCGCCTCGCGGAGCGCTTGAATGCTCGACAAATAGTTCCCCGACTTCGCGCGCGGGTCGACGCCGGCGCCGCTTCGCTGAACGGAAACGATGCGAAGCTTACAGCCGCGTTCGTACAGCTCCGCGGGTGGGCTTGAAAGTTCCTTGACGATGATGACGCGGTTGGGTGTCGTCGCGAGTGCCGGATCGAGGCCGATCGGACCGGCGCCGCGCGTGACAACGACGCGAACGTACGACTCGGCATTTCCCGATTCTTCGAGCGTTGCCTTAAGCGCTGTCGTGGCGTCGGCCGTTGTCCAGCCGAGTGACATTCCGAGTCGCCTCGCGGAGCTTTCAAGTCGTTCCCAATGCGCCGCCCACGCGAACGGCTTTCCGCCGTACGTGCGCATGACTTCGTAGACGCTGTCGCCGTACAGGAAACCGCGGTCAAACACCGGCACGACCGCCTGTTCAGCGCCGACAATTTGTCCGTTCAGAAAGACGCGCGTTGCCAATGACGGGAAGCGCTTGCTAGTCGAGGGCAGACTTGAAAACAAACGGGAACGAAACGACCGACTGACACGCCGCCTGTGGGAAGATCCAGCGCGTCACCTGGCCGCGAATGCACCCTTCAACGTTTGCATTCCGCATCGAGCTCGATTCAACCGACGAGCGCTGAACGCGTCCCTCGGGGCTTATCGTCCAGTTGATAACGATCTTGCCAGCGATTTTCGGGTCACGTTGCAGCTCTTTCTCGTAACAAAACTGAACGCCCGCTTTGTGCGCCATAACCACGCGCGAGATCTGACCCTTGTTCAAGCAGTTCGATTCATCCGCCTGCGGCGCCTCGGTCCTGAAAACGACGTTCGACTGCTTCTTGCTGCCGATGCGCGCGCGCACCCCGCGGCCGCCGCCCGTGTCGACGTTCGCCGTGCCCCACACGCGCCCCCAGCCCGTTCCGCCACCGCCCGTCCCGGTTCCCTTCGTGCTCCAGCCGCCCGACCCGTGCCCCATCACGAACTCGTTCCCAGTGCCGTTCATGGCCGCCGACAGCTGATTCCCAAACCCTTGCGTGTTCGAGTCGAAGACGTCTTTCAACGCCCCGCCGACCGCGTTCGAATTGAGCGACCCGAGCGCGCCGATCTTCGTGACGTTGATCTGGATCGGACGCTTGTCCTCGGGAATTTTCGTCTTGATGTGTTTCGGCTTGTCCTTTTCGCCGGCCTTGCCTTCCTTGCCCATGTGGCGCTTGCCGACGTTTTCCTTTTTGACCGCCTCAGGCATTTTCTCTTCCTTGGGCGGTGGCGGCGTCGCCTGCGTTGGGATGAACTGCATGATGCGCTGCTGAATCGCCGTCCCCGAATCGAGAATGTTCGGGTCCCAGAGCGTTCGCGCGAGGAACATCACAACCCCGAACACGACCGCGCAAATCGTCAAGATGACGACAAGCTGCGTGTCGGTCACGAGGCCGGTCTTTTTCAGCTTGTCGACCTTTGGCGTCGACTGAAAGAAGAACCCGACGTCGCCGAGCGTCACCAGGCCCCAGTCTTTGGGTCCAAGCGCAATTTCCCAACCGCCGTTGCTGCGCCCGCCGTCGCCCGATTTCTTCAAATACTCCTTGAGCGGAACGCTCTCTTCGCCGACGGTGAGTTTTCCACCCATTTCGTCGGCGACATGCAGCGTGTAACTTCCGCCGCTCGTCGGCTTAAGGAGATTCCACGAGGCGGGCATCGACTGGGTCGGCACGGTAAACGTGTTCTTCACGTCCTCGCCGATCGTCACCACAGCGGAATCGTGCTTAAACGTTCGTTCGTCGACGACGTTTCCGTGCCAAAGCATCGCGACGCGGAGGTCGGTGGGCACGTTCGATTTCACTTGTTCCGGGCTCGCCATGGCTCATTCACCTCATCACCGAAGTGGCACCTTGCTGGGTCCCCAAAAAGCAGACAAGGCACCAGTCCAAAATAATTGTATACCACATCTAAGGACGTGGGAGAACAGCAAAAGATCTGCGGGCGGAGGTCGTTTTAGCCGTGGAAATTATTAGGGGTTTTGTCAACACCATTCTTTTCTTGAGCCTCACCGCGATTTGGGCAACCGTTGCGTTCGTTTCGTTGCCGTTTGCGCCCGGCGGCCACGGGCTCCTCTTCTGCTCGTTTTTGTGGGGACGAACGGCGTTGCCGCTCTGCGGGGTGCGTGTCGAGCTCCGCGGCGCCGAGAATTTGCCATCGGGCTCGATGATTCTGATGCCAAACCACGCGTCGAACATCGACGTGCCGTGCCTCATGTCGGTCATTCGCAACATCCGATTCGTGACGAAGCACACGATTAAATGGATTCCTGTTTTTGGATGGGGGCTCTGGCTTGCGGGGTTTGTGTTCGTTAACCGCAAAAATCGCGCGAGCGCGATCAAGAGCCTCGCGGTTGCGGCAAAGCGGATTCGGCGTCATGGGCACACGACCGTGATTTTTCCCGAGGGGACGCGAAGCCGAGATGGACGGCTCGGCGCGTTTAAGAAGGGGGGCTTTGTGCTCGCGATGGAGGCGAAGGTGCCCGTCGTTCCCGTGCGGGTACGCGGAACGCGCGGCGTTCTTCCGAAGGGGAGCGCGCTCATTCGGCCGGGGCGCGTGACGATTGATGTGGGTGAGCCGGTCGACGTTGCGATGTGCGAAACGAAGGAAGAGCTGATGGACCGCGTGCGTGCGGCTCTAGAGGGTTGCTGAAAAACGCCCATCTGCGGCGTTGGCGCGTCGCCGCTCGCTTCCGCGTATATCTGAATACAGCGTCAGCTCGCGGCTTTTCGCGCCTGCCTTGCATCTGGACGTTTTTGAGCAACCTCCCCAAACCACATTCCCCGCACCCTGTTACGGCGCCAAGTGGATCGTGACGCGAGAGCCAACGCGGATGCGGTTTTCGTCTGCGAAGCCGCCGTTCACTTCGATGACGTAGCGCGAGGGGCGGCCAACGCCACGCGAGGTTTCGTCGTGCGGTGTCGCGCGTTTGACAATACCGACGACGCGGTGTGCGCTGTCGACAAAAATCATGTCAAGCGGAATGAAGGTGTTTTTCATCCAAAACGTGTGCTGGTCCTCGCGGTCGAACAGAAACAGCATTCCATGGTGCGCTTCGAGAGATTTTTTGTGCATGAGGCCGCGGGCGCGCGCGGCGTCATCGGCGGCGACATCAACTGTAACAACGAGATCGCTGTCGCCTTCGCGATGAAACGTGACGGAGGGCGCGGGTGCCGGCTCGGGTGCTTTTGAACCTTGCGGTTCCCGCGGAGCCAGCGATGTCCTTGAAGTCTGCGCGTCCGAGACGCCGTTTGTCGAACGACAGGCGGGCAGAAATTGAACATGCACCACAGAGACACAGAGAACCACAGAGCGCGGAAACACAGAGGGCATGGGGGCACACTAGCGTTGCGCCGGGCGCGCGATCAAACGAGAATGTCGGGATGAAGGAATTTGACGAAGTGCTTGAAGTGATGCGGCGATTGCTCGCGCCGGATGGGTGCCCGTGGGATCGCGAGCAGACGCTCACGACGCTGCGGACGTACGTGCTTGAGGAAACGTACGAGGTGCTTGAGGCGATCGATAAGGGCGATGCGGCGCACCACTGCGAAGAGTTGGGCGATCTGCTCTTTCAAGTCGTGTTTCAGGCGGCGCTCTGCGAGCGCGATGGGGCGTTCGGGATGGCGGATGTTTGTCGGGCGATTGTCGAGAAGTTGGTGCGGCGGCATCCGCACGTGTTTGGCGACGTCAAGGTGAAGGATGCGGACGAGGCGTATCGGAATTGGGAGAAGTTGAAGGCGAAGGAGAGGGAGGAGAAGAAAAAGGCGGGTAAGAAAAAAGAAGCGGTTGCGGGTGCGGGTGCGGGTGCGGGCGCGGGCGCGGATGCGGGCGCGGGCGGGCACCCGAGTGCGCTGGACGGCGTGCCGAAGGATTTGCCGGCTCTCCTTAGGGCGCTTCGTGTGCAGGAAAAGGCGGGGCGTGTGGGGTTCGACTGGAATCACGAGGACGACGTCATCGCAAAAGTCGCGGAAGAGGCGCGCGAATTGGTTGTCGAGCTCGCGCGCGGGAACGCGCCGCGTGCCGAGGAGGAGCTTGGCGACATGCTCTTTTCGATCGTGAATGTCGCGCGGCGCAAAGGCCTCAACCCCGAAGACGCGCTTCGGGGCGCGGTCGGGCGTTTCTCGACGCGGTTTCGGTACATCGAGGCGGCACTCGCCCGTCGTGGCGAACGGTGCGAGGACAAAACGCTCGCTGAGCTCGACGCGATGTGGGACGAAGCGAAGCGCGCGGGGAAGCGATGATGCGTGAAGGCCAAGTCCGTTGAGGCCAACCGAACGTCGGTTGCTGATAACGGGGGCAAATGGCTTTGTTGGTCGGCATCTTTGTGCCGAGAGCATCAAGCGGGGATGGCAAGTCCGGGCCGCTTTGCGTTCGGCGGCTTCGGTTTGTTCGGGCGCCGAATCGGTCGTTGTTGGTCAAATTGATGAGCAAACCGACTGGACCAACGCACTTCGCGACGTGGATACGATTATCCACCTTGCCGCACGGGTGCATGTCATGCGCGACGACGCCGATGATCCGCTTCGCGAGTACCGCCGGTTCAATACGCGCGCCACGGAGCGATTGGCACGTTGCGCGGCCGCGGCGGCCGTGAAGCGGCTTGTGTTCGTGAGCACAATCAAAGTGAACGGCGAGGAGACGCTCGGTGGGCACCGGTACAAGGAGAGCGATGCGCCCGCTCCGCAGGATTCGTATGGAGTCTCGAAGTGGGAAGCGGAGGAGGCGATTCGCCGCGTCGCCGAGAAAACGAAACTGCAGGCCGTCATTGTGCGGTCGCCTCTGGCGTACGGCGCAGGCGTGAAGGGTAATTTCAAACAGATGCTCAACGTGCTGGCGAGAGGGATTCCGCTGCCCTTCGCGTCTGTGCGCAATTTGCGCAGTTTCGTCTCGGTCGGAAATCTGGTCGACGCGCTCGTTGCTTGTGCGTCACATCCCGCGGCGGCCGGGCAAACCTATCTCTTGAGCGATGGCGATGACATTTCAACCCCCGAGCTCCTTCGTCAGTTGGGCGCCGCGCTGGGGCATCCGGCTCGCCTGCTTCCCTGCCCTCCCGCTTTGTTGAGGCTCGTGGGTCGTTTGACCGGCCGGTCAGATCAGGTCGAACGCCTGCTCGGGTCGCTGCAGATCGACAGCGATAAGATCCGCCGCGAACTTCAATGGGCGCCGCCCGTCAACTTGCAAGACGGATTGCGGCAAACGGCGGAGTGGTATCAAAGGACGGATCCGTGATCCCCTACGCACCCATGGTCGCCGTCGTGGTCACTTTGCTCTTCACCACCGTTATTTTACGCACGGGGTTGGGCAAGAAGGTCCAAGATGTTCCGAACGCGCGCTCGCTGCATGTCGCCCCCATTCCGCGCATCGGTGGTCTCGGCATCATGGCTGGCCTGTTGTGCGGTTGGGCTTTGATGATAACGTCGCTGTCGTGGTGGGTCGTGGTGCCCCTCATCGGGTTGTTCGGTGTTTCGCTGCTCGATGATATGCGCGGGTTGCCAGTCTACGCGCGTTTGCTCGCGCACCTTGGCGCCGCGGCGATTCTCGTCGGTGGCTCCTTTCTCTTCACCTCCAAAGACGTTGTCATGGCGGTGGCGACGTTTTTGTTTTCGGTGTGGATGACGAATCTTTTTAATTTCATGGATGGCTCAGATGGATTGGCCGGCGGAATGGCGCTCTGTGGCTTCGGGCTGTATGGAACGGCCGCTCTGATGAGGCAGAACGATGCGTTTGCGATGCTGAATTTCACCATCGGCGCGGCGGCCCTCGGGTTTCTGTTCAAGAACTTTCATCCTGCGAAAGTCTTTATGGGCGATGCGGGCTCGATTCCGCTCGGGTTCCTTGCGGCGGCCATGGGGTTGTGGGGATGGCAAGAGGCGGTTTGGAGCGCCTGGTTCCCGCTGCTCATCTTCTCACCGTTCATCGTCGATGCCAGTGTGACGTTGCTTAAGCGGGGCGTGCGTGGGGTGAAGATCACGGAGGCGCATCGTGAACATTATTATCAACGTCTGATTCAGATGGGCTGGGGACATCGTAACGTTGCGCTGGTCGAGTATGCCGTGATGCTGGGCGTTGGGGTGTCGGCGCTCGCCGCCTTGAATCAAGAGTTTCCGTTGGTCGTATTGGCCGTGTGGAGCGGCGTTTATGCTCTGCTCATGTTGTCGATTGATGTCGCGTGGAGACGGTTTGAACGGGAGCGGAATGCTTAATTTGAACCGCTTTACGGTGCTGGCGGTGCTGCACGATTTTCTAGCGGCTGGTGCGGCGTGGGCGGGCGCTTACTTGTTGCGCTTCAATTTTGATCTGCAGTCGCCCTACGACAGTGAAATGTTAAATACCGTCCTATGGGTGGCGCCGCTGCAGTCGGTCGTTTTTGTGAGCATGGGCCTTTATCGTGGCATCTGGCGGTACGCAAGCATGGCCGACCTGCGACGCATCTTCGTGGCGGTCATGCTGGCTTCCACGTTGATTCCGCTCGTGCTCTTGATGTTTCGCGTCGAAGCCGTTGCGCCGCGGTCCGTGCTCATCATCGACCCGATCCTCCTTTTGTTGGGAATGGGCGGCGACCGGCTGCTTTACCGACTTTGGAAAGAACGGGCGTTGCTGAGCGACACCAAGCGGAAGGGAGCGCCGGTCCTGGTTCTTGGCGCTGGACAGTCGGGCGTGGGGTTGTCGAAGGATCTTGCGTTGAGCAGCGAGTGGCATCAGGTCGGGTTCCTTGATGATGACGACGACAAGCAGGGGCGGATATTGAACGGCATCAAGGTTCTGGGGAAACTGGAGAGTCTTTCATATTGGGCGAAGCGTTTTCGGATTGCGCAAGTCATCATTGCGATGCCGTCGGCCAACCCCGCGGAACGGAAGCGGGCCATCGATCTCGCGAACACAAGCGGTGTCAAGGCGCTGACTGTGCCGACGTTCGAAGACCTTTTGAGTGGGCGTGTCTCTGTTTCGAAATTGCGGGCTGTGGAATTGGACGACCTGCTCGGACGAGATCCGGTGAGACTGAACGATGTCGGGTTGAACGAGCTCTTGACCGACAAGGTCGTGCTGGTCACCGGCGCGGGGGGGTCGATTGGGTCTGAGCTGTGTCGCCAGATCTTGCGGTTTAAGCCCAAGGAACTCGTGCTGTTTGAAGCCAATGAATTCGCGCTTTACAACATCGAACAGGAGTTTGAGCAGGCTCCTTCGCAATCGGAGCGAACCTATTTGATCGGTGATGTGCGCGACGAGGTGCGACTTGAGCAGTTGTTCGACGAACATCGACCCAGCGCCGTTTTCCATGCGGCGGCGTACAAACATGTTCCGCTTATGGAGCGCCACAACGCTTGGCAGGCGGTGCGGAACAATGTGTGGGGCACCTGGCGCGTCGCGAACTGCGCGAAAAGGCACGGCGTCGAGAAGTTTGTGCTCGTGTCCACGGACAAGGCGGTCAATCCCACGAACGTGATGGGAGCGACAAAGCGAATGGCTGAGATGGTTTGCCAGGGGTTGCAGGAGGAGGGCGGGACGCGGTTCGTCCTCGTGCGCTTCGGCAATGTGCTTGGCAGCAACGGCAGCGTGATTCCAAAATTTCGCTCCCAGATTGCGAGAGGTGGGCCGGTCACCGTGACGCATCCCGAAATCACGCGTTTCTTCATGTCGATTCCTGAAGCCGCGCAATTGGTCATGCAAGCCGGTTACATGGGCCGGGGCGGCGAAATATTCGTGCTCGATATGGGTGAGCCGGTCAAGATCGTCGATCTCGCGCGCGATCTGATCCGCCTTTCCGGACTGGGCGAGGACGACATCAAGATCGAATTTGTCGGTTTGCGGCCCGGTGAGAAGCTGTACGAGGAGCTGCTCGCCGACAATGAGCACACGCTCCCGACGCCCCATCCCAAGCTGCGCGTCGCCGAGTCCGGTCAAGTCCAGGTTGAGTGGATGGCCGAGGTATCGAAATGGCTGGAGCACGAAGTCGAGCGGAGCGACGAAGAAGTTCGGGCGGTGCTGAGCAAATGGATTCCAGAGGCGCGGCTTGCGATCTATAATCCGAGGCACCATGACAAAGGGAATTGAACGTTGGAAGAGTCAGGCGACGTGGCAGGGGATGCAGGCGCTGGGTGCGGGGCTTGGGAGCGCGGCGTTGTTCGCGTGGGTGCACTGGATACCGGGTGTCGGCGCGGGCGTTTTCGCGGGGTATCTCGCGTACCGCTGGTTCATGTTTCGTGCGCGCCACGGCCTTCGGTTTTAGCGTCATGCGAAGCACCTGCTTGCTCGTCGCCGTCGCCGCGGCGGTGGCGTCGTGTAAATCTGGGGATGGGGGCGTGCGGGTTTCACGCGAGGGGGTTGGGTATGCGCTGTCGCTGAGTCACGCGAAGACCGCGCCCAACCAATCGGCAGCGGCGAATCTGCGCGTTGTGGGACGCCAAGGCTTCAAGATAAACGTCCCGTATCCACATACGGTCGTGGAGTTTTCGACATCGGGCGGGGTTGACGTTCGGCCAACGTTTGACGCCCGCTGTGCCGTTTCAGGCGCGCGCGGGCGCGGGGACGGTGGGGGTGAGCGTTAAGTTCAGCGTGTGCAACGACACCGAGTGCCTCACCCCGACCGAGACGTTCGAGTGGAGGCCGCTCGAAAGTGAAACCCGAGCTCGCTGAGAAGATCGACCGGCTGCCCGAGTCGCCGGGCGTTTACCTCATGCGGGCGACGTCGGGCGACGTCGTTTACGTTGGGAAGGCGGTCCATCTTCGGGCGCGCGTGCGGTCGTATTTTCACCGGTCGGGCGACACGCGGGCGTTTGTGCCGATGCTCGGAGAGCTGCTTGGCGACATCGAAACGATCGTCACGCGAACTGAGAAGGAGGCTCTGCTTCTCGAGCGGACGCTGATTGCGCGGCATCGCCCGCGATTCAATATTATTTTTCGCGACGACAAATCGTATTTGTCGCTCAGGGTCGACAGCGCGCACGCATGGCCCCGCGTCGAGGCGGTGCGATCGCGAAACGTCGTCTTGCGTGCGGAGGGGGACGCGGCGAGGCACTTTGGGCCGTATCATTCGGCGACGTCGATTCGCGAAACGCTGAGCTTGTTGAATCGGCACTTTCAGTTGCGCACCTGTTCGGATTATGAACTCGCGCATCGCAAGCGGCCGTGCATTCAATACGACATCAAGCGGTGCCCCGCGCCGTGCGTGCTGCCGGTTGACGGAGGCGAGTATCGGGCGCGCGTCGAAGAAACGATTCTCTTTTTGAGCGGGCGCGGGCGAGAGCTGCTTGACCAGCTTCTGGCGCGAATGAAGGACGCGTCGGAAGCGCTCGAGTTCGAACGGGCGGCGCAGATTCGCGACCAGATATCGGCCGTGGAGCGGTCTCTCGAGCGTCAGGCGGCGATCCTTGAGGCGCGCGTCGACACCGATGTCTTCGCGCTCCATCGCGAGGGGGACGTGGGCGAGGGCGCCGTATTGTTTGTGCGCGCGGGGCAGCTTGTTGGCGCGAAGGCGTGGCCGCTCAAGGCGGTGGTGTTGCCCGACGACGAGGTGCTCGCGGGTCTGGTCGCCGCGCACTACAGCGCGACGCGCGATTTCCCGGAGGAGGTGTGGCTTCCGCGGGCGCTGTCGCCGGATGCGGTTGGGATTGAGGCGCTTGGTGAATGGTTGTCGGAGCGGAGTGGACGGCGCGTGCGCGTTATTGCGTGGGAGCGGGGCGAGCGACGGCGCGTGCTTGAGCTTGCGCTTGAGAATGCGCGGACAGCGTTCGCCGTGAGAATGTCGAAGACGGAGCGAAACCGCGAGGTGCTCGAGCGTGTAAGCGAGAAGCTGCACTTGCTGCGGCGGCCCGAGCGGATTGAGTGTTACGACATTTCGAATCTTCAGGGGACCGACATCGTTGGCGCGCGCGTTGTGTTTGTGCGCGGCGAGCCGTCGAGGGCCGATTATCGGCGGTACAAGGTACGCGGCGTCGCGGGGCAGGACGACTTTGCGGCGATGCGCGAGGTGCTAAGGAGAAGATTTGGGGAAAAGAGAAGAGAAACCACAGAGACGCTGAGTTCACGGAGGTCGGAGGAGAAGAAAAAGAAGAATAGGACGGGAGCGGTTGCGGACAGCGCAAGCGGACTTCGGGATGCGGATGCTGGAGCCGGGTTGGAACCGTTGCCGGACCTTGTTGTGCTCGACGGTGGGCCGGGGCAACTCGGCGCGGGTGCGGCTGTGCTGAAAGATTTGGGCGTTACAGTGCCGATCGTCGGGCTCGCGAAGGCGCGCGTAAAATCACGCGGCGCGACGAACGAACCCGAACAAACGGTCGAGCGCGTGTTTCTCGTGGGGCGGAAAAACCCGGTTGTCCTTCCGCCGGCGTCGCGCGAGCTGCAACTCCTCATGCGGATTCGGGACGAAACGCACCGGTTCGTGATCACGTTTCATCGGCATCGACGCGGGAAGGCCGCACGAACGTCGCGGCTCGAGGAGATTCCGGGCGTCGGTCGCGCCCGCGCGCGCGCCATCTTGCGCCACTTCGGGAGCTTGAAGCGGACGGAAGGTGCGACGATTGAAGAGTTTGCGCGGGTTCCCGGGATTTCGAAGCGTCTGGCGGCGCAGATTTCGCAGGCGCTTCGGCGCGGGGTAACTCAGTAAACGAATTCGCTTGCAACGAAGGCGGCTCGCGCGCGGACGGCCGAGAGAAAGCGGCGCACCGCGGGGAATGGCGCGAAGTCGAAGCCGCCCGCGTCGAGTGCCGCGAGAACGGCGCCGTAACAACAATCGACGAGGGTGAACGCGTTGCCGAGCATCCACGCGTGCGCGGTGAGGTTCGTGTTGATGATGTCGATCGGGCGCACGAGATCGGCGCGCGCTTTTTCGATCGCGGCGTCGTCGACGTTGCGCCCCGCGCGGCGAAGGACCGTTTCCGAAAACCAAACGGTGCCGATCCGTTCGGCGAGTGTGCTCGTTTCGTAAAAAAGCCAACGCGCGGCGTTTCCGCGTCCTTGTGCGTCTTGCGGCCAGAGGCGGGACTCGCGTTCACCGAGGTACGTCAAAATGGCGTTCGACTCCCAGAGCAGGAAGCCATCGTCGTCGAGAAGCGGCACTTTTCCGTTCGGGTTCAGCGCGCGAAAAGGCGGCTCGCGCTGTTCGCGTTTGAAAAGGTCGACTTCGATGCGCTCGTAGGGGATGCCGAGCTCCTCGAGCGCGAGGCGGCACTTCTGCGGATTAAACGACCAGTACCAATAGAGCTTCATAGAATCACGCGCGATGTCATTCGCTGTCGCTAACACGGCCGCGCGCGCGGTTCAACGTGACGACTTGGGTTGCCGTTTCGTCGGGGGCCGAGTTGGTGTAAAGAGGTGATTCATGAGTGACAACATGAGTGCGTTTTGGGTGTTTGCAACCGAGATCGGAAACGTTGGGATCGCGTGGAGCGACGTGGGGGTGACGCGCGTTGAGATCGCGACGACAGAGCGTACGACCGGCGCGGCACCAGCGTGGGTGAGGGGCGTTGCGGAAAAAATCCGCGGGCATTTTGCGGGACACGCGCAGGAGTTTAGCGAAGTGCCGCTCGATTGGAGCGCGGTGACGCCGTTTCGGCGGCGCGTTTACGAGGCGGCGCGGGCGATTCCGAGTGGCGCGACCGCGACGTACGGCGATGTTGCGCGCACGATCGGCGCGTCGGGTGCGGCACGCGCGGTTGGGCAGGCGCTCGGGAGGAATCCGTTCGGGATCATCGTGCCGTGTCATCGCGTGGTTGCAGCCGGCGGCAAGATGGGGGGGTTCTCGGCGCCGCGTGGCATTGAGCTCAAACGAAAGATGCTGGGCATTGAGGCGGCTTTCGAATGCTGAACGGTCACGCGGGTGCGGTGCGTGCGCTCGCAAAGGCCGACCGCGATTTGGCGCGGCTTATGAAACGCGTCGGGCGGTGTCGGCTCGAAGTTGCGGAGATGCAGAGCCCGTTCGAGGCGCTCGCGGAAGCGATCGTGTACCAGCAGCTGACCGGGAAGGCGGCGGCAACGATTTTCGGCCGCGTGAAGGCGGTTGCGGGCGGAAAGCGTCTCAGGCCAGACGCGGTGCTCGCCGCGACCGATGAAGCGCTTCGCGGTGCGGGTTTATCGCGTGCGAAACTCGCGGCGCTCCGCGATTTGGCCGACAAAACAAAAACAGGCGTTGTCCCTTCGTTCGCCGCGCTGAAACGCTTGGGCGACGACGCGATCGTTGAGCGCCTCACCTCGATTCGCGGTGTCGGCCGCTGGACCGTCGAGATGCTCCTCATCTTTCGCTTGGGTCGCCCCGATGTATTGCCCACGGCCGATTACGGCATCCGCAAAGGATTTGCGCGCACGTTCGGCCTTTCGGATTTGCCGGCGCCGCGCGATGTCGCCGCCCGCGGTGAGCGCTGGCGCCCGCACCGCACCGTCGCCTGCTGGTATCTTTGGCGCTCGTTGGAGCTTTGACACCCCGGGCCGACTTGACGCGCCCGCGCATCCCCGCGAGACTTCCCGCGATCGACGCGTGCACGGAGGGACGTCATGCGAAACAAAACCTTTCTGTTGAGTTCGCTGTTTTTAGCTGTAGCTGTGTCGGCGTCCGCGCTTGCGGGACCACCGGCCACTCACCGTTCGCGCGACATCGTTCGGCTTTACGGCGGTGAGGCGCACAAGGTTCCCAAGGGAAACATCGTCGCGGTGCTCGCGAACACGGTTTTTATTTTGGGCGAAAAACTCGCGATTCAAAAAGTCTTTCGATTCGATCCCGTCCACGTCGCGTCGGCCGGTGCGCCCGATCATGTCGAGGTCGTCGATCTCGATGCCGATGGCGAAGCGGAAATTCTTATTACCGGGAAACCCACGTACGTCGTGGATATGAAGGGTGAGCCGAAATTTCATGTCGCGGATCGCTGCGATGAAGTTTACGTTTACAAACACACCGTCGAGGCGAAGTCGCTCGTCTTGTGCTCGGCTGGGAATCGCGTTCAAGTTTGGCGTTGGGATGGCCAGAGATTGTGGGAGATGTCGTTTGCGAAAAAATCGCAGGTGCCGACGCGGTTCTCGTTCAAGGATTTCGATGGCGACGAGCAACCGGACGTTGAGTTCGAGCTCTTGCGCGCGAGGAAGGCGGTTTACCGCGTGGCGGGCGCGGCCGGGCGTTCGATTGGCGAGTATTCGGAGCGCGAGGCGCCGTTCGAGGATTTGGGTGCGCGGCGCGCTAAGCAGATCCAGAGCGAGCTCGCGTCGAAGCTCGATGTCGATTTCGGCGGCGACGGGAAAATTTGGAAGGTCGTGCTGGACGGCGGGACGCTTCGGTTGTTCGACCATGAAGAGGGCGTGCGCGGGAGCTTCAAGGTGCCGGGCGGCAAGGTGAGTGGAATGGTTTTGGCCGATATGGGCGGTGGCGGAAAGAAGAACTTGGTGGTTGCGCACGGGGCGTCCGTTACGTTGCTGGACGACGCGATGCAGGTCGTTGCGGCGGCGACGATCGATCCGAAGTCGATCGCGCGGTCGACGCACGTCAAGCTTGAGGCGGTGCATTTTCAGGGGTTTGCGGAGATGGGCGCTGTGCAAAAATATTTTCTCGACCATTTGGACGATCTCAAGTCGTGCTACAACGCGCGGCTCAAGAAGGACGGTGTTGCGCGACAGGGGAAGTTTATGGTCGAGGGCGCGACGCGTAAGGACGGCTCGGTTTCAAAGGTCGAGAAGGTGTTTAACGCGCTGGGGTACGGCGATGTTGAGAGCTGTCTTCTCGGGCGATTGAAGCGGTGGCGATTGCCGGAGCCGAAAGAGGGAACCGAGGGGAGTTTTTCGGCGACGATTTTCTTTTCGTGGCGCGACGAGGCGCGGGGCATGGCGAAGAAATAGGTTCGGGCGCGATTCAGTTCTTACACGGCTGGTCGCCGTGCGCGCCTGAAAGCGTTTGTTTTGTGTAAAGCTCGAAGTTGAAGCGGTCCGAATGTTCGGGCGTGTGGCACGGAGCGCATTTTTCCTTGGTGACTTTACACGCGATGCGCCCCGCGGCTTTTGGATTTGCCGCGTGAAGCGAGCCAGTCCCGTGGCACGCTTCGCACTGAACATTGGTGAGCCCGGTGGTCGCGCCAATTTTCGATCCGAGCGGGGCCATATACGCCGTCACGTGGCAGCTCACGCAGTCGCCGTCGTGCTCCTTGCCGAGGGTGGTCAGGGTTTTCCACGCGCGCGCGTGCGCGGTTGTGAGCCACTGCGCGTGTTCGTCCGGGTGGCAACCGGCGCAAGTCGCGCCGTTCACGACGACCGCTTGTCCGCGTTTGGGCTCGGGCAGCTTCACGGAGGCAAAGTGCGCGACATTGATTTCGCCGACGCGGCGGTTGTACGCGGCGAGCTTTGCCGCCATGGCGTCGTTTCGAGGCCCGGTGCGCTCAAGCGGGACGAGCTCGTACGTGAAACCGTGGGCGTCGGGCGGCGGTTTTCGCGCCAACGCGGCGACGCGCCGTTCGGCCTCAAGCGCGCGCAAGCGTCCCTCGAATTCGACGAGCTTCTCTTGAAGCGCAACGGCATCGGCGGTTCGACCTTCGCGACGCGCGGCCCGCATCTTGTCGCGCGCGTTGACGACTTTTTTTTCGACGAGCGCGATGTCTGCGGGATCGGGCGGCGATAAATCGACGAAGCGTGTCGCGCCCGGTGTCTCGGTCAGCGTCAGGAGGCCGACGTGTTTCAGATCTTGTCCCGCTTGTAGACGCGTGCTTCTGGTGACGCGGCGTGCCCAGCCACCACGAAATCCGCGCCCGCATCTGTTCTCGCGAGGGCGCGAGCATCGGCCGCCGAGCCGTGAAAGAGACGAAGGGTCGCGGGCCCGATGCGCACGGTCGCATCGCGCGCGAAGGGACGCGAAAGTTTCAGCGCGTCGACAAGGAAAGCCTCGCCCGCCGCGAGATCGCTTTCGCCCACAACCCACTGCTTGATGCCGAGCGTCGACAGCGTGTCGAAAAGCGTCGCCGCTTTGAGCTTTGTTTGCGCCGCATTCAGCGAGGAAAGCTTCGCGCCGCTAAAAAGGGCGTCTCCAGCGCTGACGATTTCAACCGCAGCGAAACTCTCGCGAATCCGCTCGACCAGTGCCCCCAGGTAATCGACGCCGCCAAGCGGCTTCGATTGACAGCCACACGGCTCTAAGTAACCGCGAACGGATGTGAGCACGAGAACGGCGATGCGATCCGTTTTGAGGGGGAAGGCGCGGAGTGAAGCCCCTGCATCAGCGGGTCTGGTGTGCGCTGCCGGGTCGCTCACATGCGTTAGGGGGATCGGCGCGTTCGGCTTGGATTTGCAACCGGCCACGATCACGAGCAATTGCACGACAACGTTGACGACAACGCGAGAAACGCGGATGGAGGTTGCGAGCACGCGGCTAGGCGTACATCTGGTCGAGGAGCGTCTGGTATTTTTCGGTCGTGAACTTCCGCTTCACTTTGAGCGTCGGCGTCAATTCGCCCGTGTCTTGCGCGAGATCGTGATCGAGGATCACAAACTTCTTGATCGATTCATACGACGCGAGCTCACGGTTTTTTTCCTCAATGACACCCTGAAGGAGCGCCCGAACCTCCGGCCGTTGCGAAAGCTCGGCGAAGCTCCCCGCCGAAATCCCTTGGTGCGCTGCCCACGCTTTCACATTCTCCTCGTTCAACGTGATCAGCGCTGTGAGGTAATTTCGTTTGTCGCCGTGGACCATCACTTGGCTCACAAAGCGGCTCGTTTTCAGCGCGTTCTCGATGTTTTGCGGCGCGACGTTCTTCCCACCGGCCGTGACAATCAAATCCTTCTTGCGATCGGTGATCGTCAAGATCCCACTCTTATCGATGACGCCGATGTCGCCCGTGTGGAACCAACCATCCGGCGTCAGGCACGCGCGCGTGTCGTCCGGCTTTTTATAGTATTCGCGCATGATGTTCGGCCCGCGCAAAAGCACCTCGCCGTCCTCCGCGATCTTGCAGTCGACGCCCGGGAGCGCCGGCCCGACCGACCCGAAGCGATACATGTCGAGTCGATTGACGTGCGACGCGGCCGTCGTTTCGGTGAGCCCAAACCCTTCGAGGATGAGGAGCCCAGCCGCATGAAAGAACTCGGCGATCTCGCGCGACAATGGGGCGCCGCCCGACACGAAGAATTTGAGGTTGCCGCCGAATCGCGCCTGCAGCTTTGAGAAGACGAGCTTCGTCGCAATCTTGTATTTGAAGGCGAGCCACCCCGTCGGCAGATCGCCGCGCTGCTTCATCACCGAAACCTCGCGCCCGACCTTAACGGCCCAATCGAAAATCTTCTTTTTGAGGCCACCCGCGGTTTCCACGTCGCCTTTGACTTTGCCGTACACCTTCTCGTAAATGCGCGGCACCGACGCCAAGAACGTCGGCCGAATCTCGCCGACGTTGTCGATCAACTTTTCAATCGACTCGGCGAACGCGATCATCGAGCCCGTTTGAATCGACGCGAACACCAAGATCTTCGCGAAGATGTGTGCGAGCGGCAAAAACAACACTTGCTCGTCGTCTTCGCCGAGCGTCAGCGCTTGGTTAACCGCGTCACACTCGAACACGAAATTCGCGTGCGTCAAGACGACGCCCTTCGGCGGGCCCGTTGTTCCTGATGTGTAAACGAACGTGATCGGATCGCCGGGCTTAATCGCCGACGTGCGCGCTTCAAACTCCGCGCTGTGCGCAACGCCATACTCCGCGCCGCGATTCAGAAAGTCGGCGTAGCCCACGACCCACGCCGCATCGACGCCGTTCCCGACGGTTCCCGAGACCAAGATGACCTTCTCAACCGACTTGAGGTTGCCGCGAATCTTTTGGAGCTTCGCCAGCTGCGCCGCATCTTCCGCGACGACGTACCGCGACTCCGAATCGTTCAAAATATATTCACACTGATCCGGTGTGTTCGACTGGTAAATCGGCACCGTGATGCCGCCCGCGCCGATAATGCCGAAATCCGATTCGACCCACTCCGCGCGCGAGTTCGACAGAATCGCAACGCGATCGCCCGCCTTCATGCCGGTCGCCATGAGCGCGAGCGAAAAGTTCTTTGACGTTTGCGCCCACTGATTCCACGTTACGGCGCGCCACTGCCCGTCGACCTTTTTCTTGAGCGCAATTCGATCGCCACTTGTCGCGACGCGGCTCTTGAACACCTCGAACATATTTCGTGCGGTTGCCATTGGAAAACCTCCTTGGCCAGAAACGTCGCGGATTATTGCGGTCGCCCGCGTTGGGTGTCAAGGAGTCCAACATGCGTCAGGTCGGGGACGAGGCGCCTTGCGTTGCCTGATTCCCGGTTAACGGCCAAGACCAGCGTGGGGCGGTCGGGGTTGGGCTCGCTCCGGCTCGCGAAAGTCCTCGGGTCTGACATGAAATGTGAGTCTGCACGAAATGAATCAAACATCATGAGAACGGCAATCCCACGCCCCATCGGAACCTCATCCCCTGCGGACGCGACCCGGAGCAAGCCCAATCCCCGCCCGCCCAACCAGAAACTGCCCGTTTCCCTGGAACGTCGGCTAGGAGACTTGGGGGTCGATCGATCGTCAGCAGACACCCAGCGGGTGAACTCTTCTAACCGCCCTCAAGCCCAGAAAACACGTCTCCGAAAAACGGTCCGCCCGGATTTGCGTAGGGTCGGCAGGGGCGCAGCGTAGGCGCGCCTATTCCGCGAGCAGTCTGTCGGCAAGCCAGCGGCTATTTCCGCTGCCTTCTGCGGATGCTCCAGTGCGAGCGGAATGGCAAGGGCGACGGAACACCCGAGATCTTTGTGTGCTCGGAGTTGCAAATGCCGGTTGTGCTCGACCGAACTTGGTGTCGCGGCAGTGCCGCGCAGCCCGCAGCCCGACCTTCGCGCAGGGTCAGAGGTGTCATGTATGCACGGATTTCCATTTATTCCCATGTTTTCATTTGAGCGACTTGCGAACGGATTGAGGGCCAGACCCGAGGACGTCGGCGCGCCGAAGCGGGCTCCTGTCGACCCTCGCGCTCACGAGCAAACGAACTGCTTAACCGGGGACGAGGCGCCTTGCGTTTATGGTGCCGACGGGCCAGACTTCGAACTCCGTTCACCGAGCGGGCGAACGGGACCGGCCGGTGGTGATGGAGGTGGCGCAATGACTCTGGATCTCGCAACGGTTCAATCGATGATGGAAGGTGGTCTCCCCTACGTGAAGAAGCTTGGCGTCAAGCTGGAGGAGGGCGGTGGGAATCGAGCGTTTCTGCGGCTTCCGTGGGACCCAACGAATACGAACCACGTCGGTACGCTTCACGCGGGGGCGCTCTTCACGTTTGCCGAAACAGCGGGCGGCGCCGGGATCCTTTTCTCGTTCGACCTTTCGAAGGTTCGCCTTCTCGCGAAGCAAGCGACGATCGAATACAAGCGCCTCGTCACCGGCGATGTGACAAGCGAAGTCGTTGTACCGCCTGCGGATGTCGCGCGCGTCATGGCTGAAGTCGATGCGGGTGGGCGTGCGACGTACGATTTACGCGTCACGCTGAAGGACGATTCCGGCGAAGCCGCGGCGCTCGTCTCGATCACGTACCACTTCAAAAAACTTTAGACCTGCTGCACGACGGGAATGTTGGCAACACCGGTCGGGTGTGTGACCGACGCGGGTTCCGCCTTGGCGCGAGCGAGCGACGAGACTTTTTCAACAAGCGGCGAAAAGTCGCGTTCCTTTCGAACGTATCCGTCGACGTTGAGCCCAGCAACGATTCTCGACGCCTCGTAGGCCGGTCGCCCGGAGTGAATTACGATGGGGACCGTGGCGGTTGCCGGCGCGCGACGAAGCGCCTTCACGACGCCCACCGATGTCGCGCCGTTTACGAGCAGGTCGAGGACGATCGCAACGGGGTCAACTTCGCGCGCGAGATCGATTGCGCGTTCGCACGTCTCGGCCGCAAAGACCGCGAAACCGGCGGCCATGAACGCTTCGCGCGCCATGCGCAAAATGAGCCGATCGTCGTCGAGGATGACAACGCGTGGCCGATCGGCGAACTCGCGGATGAGCGCCCGAATTTTTGAACGCCCCGCGGGACCGTCGGATAGGGCGATGCCGATTCCGTACGTCGCGTCGTTTGAACCCAGCGGATAACGTTGAACCCACGCTACCTCGCCGCCCACGCGAATCGGAGCGAGAAGGCTCGGGACCGCGAGCTTCACGGTGATCGGCGACCCCACCGGAATTCGCCGCGCCGAGTGAACAAGGATTTCG
Source organism: Deltaproteobacteria bacterium (assembly GCA_016192705.1). Classification (GTDB taxonomy): domain Bacteria; phylum Myxococcota; class JACPTQ01; order JACPTQ01; family JACPTQ01; genus JACPTQ01. The sequence continues at coordinate 61,959 of JACPTQ010000014.1, forward strand.
GACGATGAAAGGCGCGCGACGACATCGGTCAGGTCGTCGTCGTCGGCGAGCGAGGCCTCGATTTCGGTTGGGAGCGATTCGGCCGATCGGCCCCGCATCGAGAGGAAGCGGCGCGTGAGGTTGGTGATCTCTTCAAAGGTGAACGGTTTTTGGAGGTATCCGTCGGCACCGAGAGCGCGGCAGATTTCGAAGGCGTCGCCTTCACGATGGGTCGCTGTTGCCACGACCGGTATTGTGCGAATCCCGTCGCGCGCTTTGAGGAATTGGCAGAATTTCGCGCCGACTTCGGCCCTGTCTTGAAGGTCGATGACGACGAGCGCAATTCGGTGGGCGAGCAAAAGTTCCTTGCCGTCACCGACCGAATCCGCGGTGACGACATCGAATCCGCCGCCTGAGAGGCCACGGGCGAGCGAAGATGCGGCGTGCACATCGGAGTGGAGTACGAGAATTCGGTGTGGCGCGGCGTTTTGCGGTCGAAGCCGCGCGGCGGGCAGCGCTTCGGTCTCCACCTCGATGGGGCGCTCGCAAGCCCGTCGGATCTCCTCGATCGTTTCGTTCATCTCGACGAGGCGCGCGCGATCCCACGGCTTTTCGAGAAAAAAATGGGCGATCGTGTCTCCTTCGTTCTCAGGTGTGGCGTGCGCCGACGTGAGAACGCGAACGACTCCCGGATACCGGTTGCGGACCATCGCGAGAAACTCCGAACCGCTCATTCCCGTCATGCGTTGATCGGAAATCACAGCGTCTGGAACCGTCTCTTCGAGCGCGTCGAGGGCGGCCTCGGCCGAATCGAAGAGGTGGCACTCGTGATCGCTGCAACGCGTTAGCTCGCGGCGTAGCGCGCTCAAGATTGACGGCTCATCGTCAACAAGAAAAAGGACTCGCATCCGACGACCTCCAAATTCTAATTCTGCCTACGTTATCCCACACCGTATTTTCGGCGCCGCGTGGCGCGCTGCCTTGTTAGAAAAGCAAATCGTGGGCCGAGGCGCGGACCCAAGTCGCGCGGGAAAAATCGCAGTGATAACCAGCCGGCGTGCCCGATCTCTCGGCACGACAGCGGATCGAGAGCTTAGAATTCCAATCGTTCGATCATTTTTCTTCAGAAGTCAGGAGCGCGGGTGCAGGCGATCGATGACGGATTTGAGGCGCTTGCGATCAACATGGGTGTAAATCTGCGTGGTCGCGATGCTTTGATGGCCGAGGAGAAGTTGCACGGAACGGAGGTCGGCGCCGCGTTCGAGGAGGTGCGTCGCGAAGGAGTGGCGGAGCGTGTGCGGAGAAAACGTCGCGACGATTCCGGCGTCGCGGGCGCGTCGGCGAAGCAATTTCCAAAAACCCTGGCGCGTCATCGCGCGTCCGCGCGGCGAGAGGAAAAGCGCGCTCTCGGTCGCGCGTCGGACGAATCGTGGTCGCGAGAGCTTAAGGTAGGCGCGAAGGGCGTCGAGCGCGATTTCGCCGACGGGCACGACGCGTTCCTTGCCGCCTTTCCCGCGGCAGCGCACGATGCCGCGCGTTTCGTCGACGCTGTTCATGGTGAGCGACACGAGTTCGCTGACGCGGAGCCCGGTCGCGTAAAGGAGTTCGAGCATCGCGCGGTCGCGCAACGTCGCGCGGGTTTCCTTGGGCGGCGGCGCGAGGAGGCGTTCGACGTCATCGAGCGAAAGTGCATGCGGCAAGCGGCGCCCGGCTGGTGGAACCGCGACTTCGCGCGCGGGATCGTCGGTTGCGCCGAGCTCGTCGTGCGCATAGCGGTGAAGTGTGCGAACAGCCGAGAGGGCCCGCGCAATTGAGCGAAGGCCAAGCCCCCGGTGAGTGAGCGATGACACGAACCGGCGAACGTCGTCTTCAGTGGCCGCGGTCAGCGATGTTCGTCCCGACTTGTCGAGCGTCGCGCGATACGCGTCGAGGTCTGCGGCGTACGCGGTTACGGTGCGCGGCGACAAGTTGCGTTCGAGTCGAAGGTGATCGAGGAATGCCGCGAGCTCGTCGATAAGCGCCACGTGAGCGACGATAGCCGGCCCAGGTGTTGATCGCAAAGAAGTTGCGCTGCCATGCGCGATGTTACATCTCGACGGTTTCGCGGATTGGACGTCCGGGAGCTTCGTTGCGAGTTTCAGGTCGTCCGCAAGGTTCAGCGTGACCTGGTTGAAGGGGATGGTCAGTCCGTTCTCGTTGCAGATCCGGACGAGCGCCGTATGGACGTCCCGCAGGAGGTCCTCGCGTATCCCGGCGCACCGTCCGTCCGCGTCCAAAACGATTTCCAGGTCCAGGGAACTGCTGGCGGCCTTCGGCGCTCTCGAACACGACGAGCCATCGCCAAATCGGAGCGGGGTAAGGGTAGGCGCCGATGCGGAGGCGCGATTCAGTGGGCAACCCGTCGAGTGCGAGTTTCAGCGCGCGTCGCCGAAAGTGGGCTTTCGCGAGCCAGTACGCGACGACAACGGCCCACGTGATCCCCGAAAGGACCACGCGTTCAGCTGGGAATTCGAGCGACAACACGATCCCCGCGAGGAAGAGGAACGGGAGAAAGGGGTCCATGAAGGCGACCAAATCCCACGAGACAAAGCGGCGAGACCAGCCGCGAAAGACTTGGGCGCCGTGGGAGTTTGTAATGTCGAGCAGGCTGTGGAGGAGGACGCCGGCGAGACCCGTGAGAAAGAGCGGCAAAAAACGGCTGTCGGGATAAATCGCCGTGAGCGTGGCCGCGACGGCAGCGGCCGTGAGCGGCATCCCGAAAACGGAGTGCGTAAAGGTTCGGTGGGCGCGGAGCGCGGCGGCGCCGCCTTTGGCTTTTGAGAAGAGATCGAGGTCAGAGAACGTCGCTGACAGGATGATGTTGATTGTGGCGTGGGGGTCGGCCGTGTCGAGACCGAGGAACGACAGGCTTGCGCCGGCGAGAGCGTGGCTGACGGTATCCACGCGCCTGGGTTACACGCGGGGGGCGATTTAGTCAAGCGAGTCGGAATCGGGGCGCATAGATTTATTGGGGAAACTGGTCGAAAGTGGTGGGTTGGGGTGTGACGGTGTCACAAAATGTAGTTGACAGGTGGCCTATGTAGGCGGAGAATAAGGAGATATACGGAGTAGCGTTGAGAGCTTTGTATGGATGAAAAAGGTGTCGGGGGATAGCGTGATTAATCGGTTTTTTGACCAGGTTCGGCAGAGCTGGGCCGATGCGGGTGAGTTCGCCCAATCGGTTAAGGAGCGTATTTGGAGTGGGCCGGAGGCGAGGCGCGTTCGTGCCCTCGCGATTCCGGCCGCGCCGAGCGCGACGCTTGTCGACAAGGCCAAGGCGTCGGTTGCGCTGACGCTCATCGGTGTTTTTGCTGGAATCGCGATTGCGTCGCTGTCGACCCTCGTGACGTCGCTGATTTTTATTTACTTGTTGGTTACGCGTGTCCTCGGGATTCGCATCGACCTCGACCCTGAGGCGATGCCCAAGTTCTGAGACGGAGGCTAGGATGAAAAAAGTTTTTGCCGCGGTGGGTTTCGTTGTCTGTGCGGTCTTCTTGGGTGCGTGCGAAGACGCGGCGCAAGTGGGTGGCCCCGCTGTGCGGCCATGCACGCAGGACCCCGATTGCCCGTCGGGGCAGGTGTGTGGTGCAGCGCGGCGATGCGAGCCGGTGGCGCGCGTGGTTGACGCGGGGCCGGGCGCGGATGCGGATGCAGGGGCGGTTGCGGATACGGATGCCGGGGCGGTTGCGGATACGGATGCGGGTGCGGAGGCGGATGCGGGGGTGGTTGTGGACGCGGGTCCCGTCGGCGGCGCGTTCGGCACGTCGTGCACGCTCGACAGCGATTGCGAATCAGGGCTCTGCGTTGGGGAGCAACCGGAACCGGGCGTGTGTACGCAGTTTTGCGGCGATTGTCCGCTTGGGTGGACGTGTCGCGGGATTACGACACGCGGCGGCTCGCAGACCGCGTTTGTCTGCACGCCAATGGCACAAACGGTTTGTCGCGTCTGTTCGACCGATGGTGACTGCGGCTCGGGGACGCGTTGCCGCGACGTGCTTGGGGAGAAACGATGTTTGCAAGCGTGTGATGCGGTGAGCTGCACGGGCGCGGCGTATACGTGCGTTGAATCGGCGTCACCGACGAATCCAGCGGCGACCGAGAAAAACTGCGCGCCGACGTCGGGGTCGTGCGTGCCGTGCACCGATAAAGATGGCGATGGGTATGGTGTCGGAACGGCGTGTCTGGGAGTCGATTGCAACGACAACGACCCGAACATCCATCCCGCGGCGGTCGAGGTCTGCGACGGAATCGACAACAACTGCAACAGCCAGACGGACGAGGGTTTCGACTTGCAGAGCGACCCGGCGAACTGCGGGGTGTGCGGTACAACGTGCGACACGGGGCGTGGGCAGGCGTGTTGCGCGGGGGCGTGCGTCGCGCTTGGTTCGGCGATCGCGAATTGCGGCGCGTGCGGGGTTTCGTGTGTGGGCGTCGGCGCGGCGTGTTGCGGGGGCGGTTGCACGACGACGGTGTCGAACGCGGCGAACTGCGGGGCGTGTGGGCGCGCGTGTGACGTGGTTGCGGGCGAGATTTGCTGCGGGAGCGGGTGCGTCAATCGGCTGAACGACGACCAGAATTGCGGCGCGTGCGGAAACGTTTGCGGCGCGAACGAGAAGTGTTGTGGCGGAACGTGCACCGACGTTAAGGCGAACGCGGCGGCGTGCGGCGCGTGCGGTGTGACGTGCGATACGACCGCGGGCGAAGCGTGTTGTGACGGCGCGTGTAAGAACACGAAGACGGAGCACGATTTCTGCGGTTCGTGCACGACGGCGTGTGGCACGAGCGATTCGTGTTGCGCGGGGAGTTGTGCCGATCCGCAATCGGATGAGGCCAACTGCGGTGGCTGTGGTGTGAAGTGCCCAGCGGGTGGGCTTTGTTGCGGTGCGGGGTGCGTCGATCCGTCGACGGACGTTGCGAATTGCGGGGCGTGCGGTGCGGCGTGTGCGTCGGGGAGTTTGTGCTGCCCGACGGGTGGCGCGGCGCCCGCAGGAACGTGTCGCGATCCGCAGAACGATGTCAACAACTGCGGTGGGTGCGGAAACGTCTGCGCGGCCGGCCAGACGTGCTGCGGGGGCGGTTGCAAGGACCTCCTCGCTGATGCGAACAACTGTGGGACGTGCGGAAATGCGTGCGCGACGGGGCAAACCTGTTGTGGTGGCGCGTGCGTCGATCCGAACCTCGATGCCCCGAACGCGTCGGCGCCTTTTGATGACGCGAATTGCGACGGCGTCGATGGTGTCGCGGCGAAGTCAATTTTCGTCGATGCGCTGACGTCGTGCTCGCTGAACCTTGGCACGAAGGCGTGCCCAATGAAGACGATTCAAATGGCGATCAACGTTGCCGCCGCATCGCTTGTGACCGCGACGCCCAAGGCGAGTGTCCTCGTTTCAGCGGCGACGTACAACGAGTCGCTTACGCTCAAGCGCGGTGTGAGCGTTTACGGTGGTTACAGCGCGACGCAGAATTGGGCGCGGAGCGCGAGCAACGTCGTCACAATCAACGGTGGGACGACCGCCGTTCGGACCGATTCGGCGCAGACATTTAATGTTGCGACGGTGTTCGATCGCTTCACGATTCTTTCGGCCTCGAACACATCGCCGGGTGGCGCGTCGATCGGCGTGCTCGTGAAGAACGCGACGAGTGCGCTGGTTTTGCGAAACTTGACGGTGCAGGCCGGGAACGGTGGAAACGGGACCGACCAATCGTCGACGCGCGCGGCGACGGGCGATTCGGGCGGTGACGGGAACACGGGCGGCAACGGCGCGGAGGATTGCTCGCAGTCGGGTGCGGGACGCGGCGGCACGGGTGGATGGAGTTCGTGCGGACGGTCGGGCGGGCGTGGTGGCTATGCGGCGTGCGGCTGGGCGATTGGCGAGACGGGGCCGAGCGGGACGGGGTCGTACCCGGGTTATGGCGGAAGTGGTGGTGCGGGCGGGAATCCGACGGGGTGGCCGAGCTGCAGCTCGACGACGTACGGCGCGGGCGGGAACGCGGGATCGAATGGGCGCGACGGGAGCGATGGGGTTGCGGGGAGCGGAACCGGCGTCGTGAATTCGAGCGGCGATTGGGTGGCGTCGAATGGAACGCCGGCGACATCGGGCACGTCGGGCGGCGGCGGTGGTGGCGGCGGTGGCGGTGGCGGTGGGGCGTCGACGCATTCGTGCGACTTCTGGTGTTCGCTCGGAATCTGCGATGACAACTTGGGCGGCGGTGGCGGTGGTGGTGGAGCGGGAGGCTGTTCCGGGAACGCGGGCGCGAGTGGCGGCGGCGGTGGCGGCTCGTTCGCGATTTATTTGTGGAACGCGTCGCCCACGGTGCAGTCGGTCGTCGGGCGCGCCGGGACCGGTGGCAAGGGCGGGCGCGGGCAGTCGGGCGGTTGGGGCGGATGGGGTGGCATCGGGCGGAGCGGGGGCTCGAAGGCGCCAGACGACGACGGCGGCGGCGGTGGAAAGGGCGGAAACGGCGGTAGCGGTGGCAATGGCGGTTATGGCGCGGGCGGTGGCGGTGGGCCGTCGTACGGGCTCTTCCGCGCGAACGCGGCGTCGGCGCCGACGTTGTCCGGGAACAGTTGGGTCAAGGGGATCGCTGGAGCCGGAGGCTATGGGCCGGCGTCGAACAGTGGCGCGACCGGCGTCGCGTCGAGCTGTAACGCCGGAACCTGCAATTAGGGCGGTCGTTCAGCGCGTCGCGCGGGCTTCGGTTTGCGTCGTCGAGGGCGGAAACGATTGCGTGGTCGCCTCGATTGGGAACGGGTTTCTCGTGTTTCTTGGGGTTGCGCCCGACGACACACCCGACGATGTAAGCTGGCTCGCGGAAAAGATTGCGACGTTGCGGGTCTTCGAAGATTCCGCCGGCAAGATGAATCGGTCGCTCGTCGACGTTGGCGGAAGCGCGCTGGTCGTTTCGCAGTTCACGCTTTTCGCCGATTGTTCGCGTGGGCGTCGCCCGTTTTTTGGGGCGGCCGCAGCGCCGGTAGTCGCTGAACCGATGGTCGACGCGTTCGCCAAGGCCATCGGCGCATTTGTTCCCGGTGTGTCGACGGGGCGCTTCGGTGCGCAGATGGCGGTCGAGCTCGTCAACGATGGCCCGGTCACGATTTCGCTCGATTCGCGGCTCCGGATTTGACTTTGAGCAACGTGCTCGCCATCCTCTAAGAGGAGGGTGGAGACTCGGGAGTGATCCGAATTCGACCAGTTTTTTTTCTTTTTTTGGGGTGCACGTCGGTCACTGCGTCGATGGGGCCGATGGGTCCGAGCGGAGACGCGGGATCCGTTGGAGCGCAGGGGGTTCCCGGTCCTTCGGGTGATGCTGGGCCGATGGGATTGACAGGAATTGCCGGCCCGCCCGGTGACGCGGGACCGGCAGGGCCGCCGGGTCCTTCGGGAGACGCTGGGCCGCAAGGGCCTCCAGGCCCGTCTGGTGACGCCGGAGCGGACGGGAATTCTCGAATCTACGGGAGTGGTGTCGCGGGGGCGGTTGTTATTTCTGGAGATACGCTTTGGAGCGCATTTCCCCCGCCGAGCACGCAGTTCACGGATTTTACGGTGAATACTGGCGTTGAGCTTACCGTGACGAGCGGAACTGTGATTCGGTGTACGGGGACCTTCACGAACAACGGAACGATTTTTGTGTATTACGGCGTCTCCGGTGGCAATCGGCTACTGCAGGATAGCGACGCCGGCGCTCTTCCGCGCGTTCAATCGCCGCACCCCGGGTTCTCGTTGGCGCCAGCCGGATTTGGCCATTTCGGAAGCTCAGCCACACGTCAATACGGCGGGTCCGGTGGCAGTCCCATTTACCTGTTCGCCGCGCGAAACCTGACGCGGCCTGGTCCTTGGGGAGGTGGCGGCGGCGGGGGCGCCTATGCAGCGGGAGGTAATGGTGGCGGATCGCTTCTGGTTCTCGCGCGGACGGCCGTTGTAATTGGAGGATCGGGGATTATCAATGCGGATGGCGCGGGTCCGGTATGGGGCGGCGGCGGTGGCGGCGGTGGGATTGTGGTTCTTGCATCGGGCGGCTCCATCACGAATTCGGGGGTGATCAGCGCGAAGGGCGGCGAAGGTGGATACAGCATTTCGCTTACCGCGGCAGGAGGCGGCGGCGGAGGAGGAATCGTTCACCTGATTGCGCCGAGTATTACACAGGGTACCGTCGTGGTTGCGGGTGGTGACGCCGGGAGCGGGGCGGAAGCTGTTACGGGCAATCCGCGTTACGCCGGTGGTGGCGGTGGAGCGTGCGGTGGTAGCGGCGGGACCGGAGGGACCGTATATGAAAGCGGTACCGAGTCAGTGGGCCAGTACGCGGGGACCAGCGGCTATTCCTTGACCACATTGGAGGATCCGGCGTTTCATTTTTAGTGAAGTTGTTTCGTTCGCGCGCACCACGCGCTTTCGCCGCTTGAATTCGCGGGGCGGCTCATCGATGATGCCGAGCCAAGAGGGCTTTGGCGATGTCGAAACGAGTTGTGCAGATCGGCGTTCAGGAAGTTGCGGCGCGGGTTCGCGAGGCGCGCGAGGCAGAGCGCGAGTGGGCGCGGCGTGCGGCGTCGGAGCGTGCGGGCGTCATGCGCGGCGTTCGTGCGGCGTTTTTGGATGCGGCCGAGGCGATTGTCGATGCGACGGCGCGTGAGACGGGGAAGCCGCGCGCGGAGGCGTGGCTCGGCGATTTTATTCCAAACGTCGATTTGTTCGGCTATTGGATTAAGGAAGCGCCGCGACTTCAGCGCCCCGAGCGGGTGTGGCTAAACCCGATCAACTTTCCGCGCAAGCGCGCGACAATTGAGCTGGTCCCGCGCGGTGTCGTCGCTCTCATCACGCCGTGGAACTATCCGGTGTCGATCCCGCTTCGCACGATCGTTCCGGCACTGCTCGCGGGGAATGCGGTCGTCTGGAAGCCGTCCGAAGTCGCGCCCGAAGTGGCTGGGCTCGTCGCAGACACTTTCGAGAAAGGTGGACTGCCGCGCGGATTGCTCACGACCGTGATGGGCGAAGGCGATGTCGGCGATGCCGTGGTGCGCGCTGAAGTTGATCATGTGGTCTTCACGGGTGGTCTTGCGACCGGGCGCCTCGTCGTACGCGCTGCGGCGGAGCGGATGACGTCGTGTTCGCTTGAGCTCGGTGGAAAAGATGCGGCGATTGTTTTGGACGATGCGAACCTCGACCGTGCGATTCCCGGGGTCGCGTGGGGCGCATTCACGAACGCGGGGCAAAACTGCGCGGGAATTGAGCGCGTTTTTGTGACGCGTGAGGTTTCGAAGAAATTCATCGACGGTCTCGTTGCGTACACGGCGACGTTGAAGTCGGGAAGCGACGTCGGGGCGCTGACGACGGACAGGCAGTTCGAGATCGTCAAGGCGCATGTCGCCGATGCCGTTGAACGTGGCGGGAAGGTGCGGGTGGGCGGGAAGCCCGGCAGGGGAAAGCGCGAGTTCGAGCCGACGGTGCTTACCGATGTTGCGCGCGACGCGAAGGTTTTTACGGATGAGACGTTTGGACCGGTGGTGCCCGTTGAAGTCGTTGAGACCGCGGACGAGGCGGTTCGGCGCGCAAACGAGGCGGGTTACGGATTGACGGCGAGCCTTTGGACGGCGGATGAGGCGGGTGCGGTGAAGCGCGCACGGGTGCTGGAGTGTGGCGTCGTCAGCGTTAACAACCACGCGTTCACGGGCGCGGTGCCGTCACTGCCGTGGACGGGCGTCAAGGGATCGGGGCACGGGATCACAAATTCGAAGTATGCGTTTTTCGAATTGACGCGGCCGAAGACGCTTCTTGTCGATCGGCTCGGTGCGGCGCGAGAGCCGTGGTGGTTCCCTTACGGTTCGCGGGCGGAGGCGCTTGGGAAGGCGATGGTGGAAGTCATGCGCCACGGGCCGTCGCGCGTGCCGGGGCTCCTCGGTGCGTTTGCGTCGCGGTGGAAGGAGACGGAGTGAACGGCGCGCCCGCGCAACTCTTTGACGAAACGCTCGAACTTCTCCGCACCCTGATTCGAATCGACACGACGAACCCGCCCGGCAACGAACTCCCGGCGGCAGAGCTTCTCGCCGATTATTTTCGGCGGGCGGGACTCGAACCCGTTTTGCTCGAATCTGCGCCCGGACGCGGAAATCTCGTCGTGCGCGTCCGCGGCGACGGAACGCTACCACCCCTTCTGTTGACGGGGCATCTCGACGTCGTTCCAGCCGAGGCGGACGCATGGACGCATCCACCCTTCTCTGGCGACGTCGCGGATGGGTGCGTTTGGGGGCGCGGCGCGGTCGACATGAAGCAGATGGTCGCGCTTTCGGCAGCCGTCGTTGCGGCGATGGCGCGTGAAGGGCGGAAACTCACGCGGGATTTGGTTTTTGCGGCCGTCGCGGACGAGGAAGAAGGGTGCACGTTCGGTTCGAAGTTTCTGGTTGACGAGCATAAGGACCTCGTCGCCGCGGAGTACGCGCTCGGCGAAGTGGGTGGTTTCACGGTTGCGATGAACGGGCGAACGATTGTGCCGGTGCAGGTCGCGCAGAAAGGGATCGTGTGGCTGCGAGCGCGGGCCGAGGGTGACCCCGGGCACGGGTCGATGCCGACGCGCGCCAATGCGACGGTTCGGCTTGCGCGGGCGATGGCGCGGCTTGGCGAGTCGCGGCTGCCGCAGCACAACACCGAAGTGATGGAGCGCTTTATTCACGCGGTTGCCGACACCCAGCCTGCGCTCAAGGGGTTTATCTTGCGCCGGCTGCTGAGCCCCACGTTTTCGGATTTCATTTTGACGCGTCTCTTCCCCGACCCGGATCTTGCGCGCCCGTTTTATGCGCTCCTCTCAAACACGGCGACGCCGACGGTTCTGCGCGCGGGCTCAAAGACGAACGTGATTCCGAGTGTCGCGGAAGGCGAGATCGACGGGCGCACGTTGCCCGGTCAGTCGGCTGACGATCTTGTGCGCGAGGTCTTTGAGGTTACAGGAACGGCCATCGACCTCGAACCGATGCGCGTATTGCCGCCCCTTGAGACCGATGTCGACACACCGCTTTTCGTGGCGATTCGCGCCGCGGTGAATCGGCACTTGCCCGACGCGACGGTCGTTCCGTCGCTGACGCCAGGCTTCACCGACGCGGTGAACTTCGCGCGGCTGGGGACGAAATATTACGGCTTTGTGCCGACGGTTTTCCCCGAGTCGATGAAGTTCAGTCGCCTCTTTCATGGACACGACGAACGCGTTCCCATCGATGGGTTGCGCGTGGGGCTCGATGTCCTTTACGACCTCGTGACGACTTTTTGTTGCGCCGTGTGAGCAGGTTTCGGTCGCCGCGCACCCAGGTAATGCCCCAGGAGAAACCAGTCGCGCGCCGACATCGCCGTGAACCGAACGCCGACGCCGTCGTTTGGTCCCGCGCGGACCACTTTGCCGATGGCGCGAATGACAACGTTTGATTTTGGAATTTCAAATTCAAGCCCCATGACATCGGGCAGTGACGACGGCTCGAGAATCGGCTCGAGAAAAACGCCGGACGCGGACAAGTCGGTCGCGCGCGACAGAAAAACGCCGCTCGTTGTGCGCTTGTTGACGAAGAGGCTTGTCTCGTGCCGGAGGAAACGACGCCGATTCTTCATGGCGCGAACCTAGCACGTTGGTTCGATTTGGCCAAAAAACTGGGTCGGGTGGTGATGGTTCGTGCGGAATTAGCTCGACACCGACAGAACCCAATCGGGCACGGACCGTGGGGTTGAGATGGCCGGAAGTCGACCCGCGAAGGTCTGCCAGAAAAGAATGGGGCCCGCGTTGCGAGACGCGTTGGAAGCGCGCGTAAGGAACGCCGCGAACGCTTTGGCCGTGTAAGTCGTTTCGAGCGCGAGGCCTTGGGCTTGCGCGGTCGCAACGGCTTCGTGCGCGGCTTCTGTCGGATGGGCGTATCCGGCGCCAAGTTGCGTGTCGTCGAGGCGAAGGAGTTTCGCCGCCTGCGCCACGTATCGCGCATCGCGGATCGACTGCGCGGTTCCACGGATAACGTGCAATGCGCGCGCAATGAGTGCAAGCGTTGCCGGGCGCGACGAGACAGGGAGCGGCACGACGCGAACGCCAACGACCGTGATGTCCAGGTCTTTGAGCGCGAAACCGAGAGCGAGACCGGCCGCCGTTCCTGAAGAACCGAATGGGACAAAGACGGCTTGTGGTTTTGGACAATCGCCGCGGTGGATTTGGTCCGCGAACTCGAACGCGGCTTCGACGAAGCCGACCGTTCCGATGGGTGACGATCCGCCACCTGGTATCCACGCGACGCGCGGCGAGAGCGACATGCGAAGGACCGCAGCCGCATCCGCGAGGAGAGACCTCGATGTCGGCGGCAGGCGGCGCACATCCGCAAGCGATGCGGTCGCGCGAAGCGTTTCGCAATCTTTCGGCGACATCGGCTGCGGGAAGAGGAGAGCATGCGGCTCGAATCCGGCGGCGCGCGCGTACCAAGCCGTAGCGAACGCGTGATGCGATCCGTAAGCGCCGAGCGTCCAAATGGATTCGTGACCGCGCGACTTGGCCGCGGCGAGCAAAAATTCGAGCTTCCGAACTTTGTTGCCGCCGTATGACGTGCTTGATTCGTCGTCGCGCTTAACCCAGACTTCGCGTCCCGCCTCTTCCGACAAACCAGTTAGCCGATGGACGCGAGTCGGAAGCGTCGCGAGCGAAAGCCTCGGAACGTCGGTTGTCATCGGCGCTTCAAAAGGTCACCTCGCGACCGCCCTTCCAAACGCGAACCGCGTGCGAAACACCGAAATGATAAAAGAGCTCCGCGACGCTGCGGACGCCCCACAAAACGAAATCCGCTTCCTTACCGGCTTCGAGGCTTCCGACGCGCGTCTCAAGCCCGACGGCGTTTGCCGCGGCGTGGGTGATTGCATACAGCGCTTCGCTCGGCGACATCCCGTAGCGCATACAGGCGAGGCTCCCCATGAGCAGTAGGTTCTCAGTCATCGACGTGCCCGGATTTAAATCGGTTGCAACCGCGACCTTCACGCCCGCCGCAAGGAGTTTTCGCGCGGGTGCGACGAGGTGATCGCCCGGGCCGAGGGCGGCACCTGGGAGAAGAACGGCGACGACGCGTGCCTTGGCGAGGGCGTCGATTCCCTCGGGCGAAATCCGTTCGAGGTGGTCGGCTGACGTGGCGCCAACCTCAGCCGCGAGCTCTGCGGCATGTGTGCACGACAATTGGTCGGCATGCATTTTCGGTTTTAAGCCGGATCGCGCCGCGGCCGCGAACACCGTGCGCGCCTCGTCGACCGAAAACGCGCCGTCATCCACGAAGACGTCGCAAAACGCTGCGAGGCCATCGAACGCAATCTCCGGAATCATCTCCTTTACAATCTTCTCGATATACGCGGCCCGGTCGTGTCGATACTCGCGCGGAAAAACGTGCGCACCGAGAAAAGTTGGCACGACATCGACGGGCTGGCCGGACGTCGCGCGCTTCAGGACGCGCAGCGCCCGCAGCTCGTTTTCTGTATCGAGACCGTAACCCGACTTTGCCTCAACCGTCGTGATGCCAAACGACAACGCCCGTGCGAGGCGTCCGCGCACCAGGCGCTCAAGCTCGTCATCGCTGGCCGCGCGCGTCGCAATGACGGTGCGAAGGATTCCACCGCCGTTTTGAGCGATATCGAGGTATTTTTCGCCCGCGATGCGCCGTTCAAATTCGTCCGCGCGATTTCCGGCAAATACGGGGTGCGTGTGCGAATCGACGAGACCCGGCGTCACCAAGTACCCAGCCGCGTCGATCTGAGCGACGTCGGCCCAGCTGCGGCGCACGTCAGATGCGGGCAACACCTCGACGACGCGTCCGTCCCGAACGAGCATCGTCGCGCGACGTATCTCAGCGGACAATCCCGGTGTTGCGCGGGGAGTAACACACGGCGCGACAACGGCGTTCGTGATGACGAGGTCAGGGGGACGAAATGGATCCAAGTTCGATTGCATGCCAACGAAAACGACTCTCGAGGATCGTTTTCCAATACGCTACCTTATGTCCCCCCTGCCAGTAAACGCCGGGCGGCGAGGTGGCCGGTCCGTCGAGAATTACGTCGTGCGCGAGCCCCGCAGCTATCCAGCGCGCCGACACTTCGCGCGTCGAAGGTCCCGAGTCGAGGGGCTTTCCACGCGGGTCTTTCGCGTCGCTCGTTTGGATGCGAAGTTTTAACGAGCCTGCGTCGACGCGTGCTTTGATTGCGGCGAGCTCGGCGTCGCTGTAACGGTTTTGCATCTGTAGTTTCTTGTTGGCGAAACCAACGCCGGGACCATAAAAGGCTGCGCTCATGCACGCCGCCGCGCGAAACACGGTTGGATTCGACAGCGCGTACTGAATCGCGTTGTAGCCTCCGAGCGAAATCCCGTCGATCGCCATTCGCTCCGGCTGTTCGCCCACGTTACCCATGACGCGCTTCCACACGAGCGACGGGAATTCCTTCGTCACGAACTTGTGCCACTTGGCGAATTTTCCGGTCGTGCCCGTCACGTAATAGACGCGGCTTGACTCGGGCTCGGACGGCATCACTTGATCGGGCGATGCAAACACGAACTTATTCACTGCGCTGTCGCCAAACAGTTTGTCGAGCGTCGGGTAAACGCCCAGGTTCTTGAAGAGGCCGTTTACGTAGGGTTCGCCGGTTTGAAGGAAGACAAGGACCGGGAGTCGCTGTCCCTTTTCAAATCCCTTCGGCAAGTAAACGCTGTACGTGCGCCGTCCGAGCGATGGGAACGTCGACGTGCAGCGAAAGGTCGTGCCGATCGTCGGCGGTGACGTGACGATCTTGCAATCGGACGGGGGCGCGTACCCCAAAAGTGTCGACAGCAAGGTCGTAGCGACCATCGTCATTTAGCAGCTCCTAAGAGTGCCCCGGCGGCGCGAAGCGAAACGCGGAAATCTGCGGACTGCATGGCTGTGCGAATATCCGCGACGCGCAGGAGTTCGCCCACAGCGCACAATCGGACAGCGGGCTCGACATCCGAAAGACCAGCAATGTGTCGGGCTGCATCGTAAAGCCCGCCGTACATTGTGCCTTCCCATTTCCGTATTTCCTCGCATTTTCTATTCAGATAGTCGAATCGCCCGCTGTACCGCATCGCCTCGCACCGATCCGCAGCCGCCGCCGAATCGGCCTTCGCTTCTAAATCAGCGCCGTAAGCAACTCGTGCGGCCGCACGACGCACCCACCACGACCTGTCCTTTTCAAGCGCCCGAACCTGTCGCTCCGCCGCGTCGCAATGCGGTGCCGTCAATGCGGGCGCTTTCAAGAACGCGCCAAGGGCTCGCGCCGCGCGCCATCGTACTTGCGCGAACTTGTGCTTCGCCGCCTTTTCGAGGAGCGCGAGCTTTTTCGCCGGTGCGATGTTGAACGCCGCGATGGCATCGACTGCGTTCGTCGAGACGTTGCCGTCGCCGCGGTAACGAAGGGCGCGCTCGAGGATCGGAACGCGCACGCCATCTGAAACGTGCTCGAGCATGAGCGGCGCCCAGCGCACAGCCCACCCCTCGGTCTTTTCGACGCCCGGCCGTTTTGGCCCCACGGTTTTGTCGGAGAGCGCCCCGCGAATGATTCGCAGCGCTTCGCCGCGCACCGCCGGCGCCTCAGCCATCGCGCGCATGGCGGCCCAGTACCGCGCCTCTTTGTGCGATCCGCGCATGATCGCCTTCAATGCTTTTTCGTGAACGCACTTCTCTTTAAGCGCCGTCCAATCGGTTTTCGACGAACACTGAACACCCGTGTCCGGCGTCGCAGGGTGCATCTTGTGTGTGCGGTACTCGGCGAGCGACAAGTCGTCATCGTACGTCGCGATCGGCCGCAAATCCGCGCAGCCACCGGGCTTCCCGGCGCCGATCTCTTCGAGCTTATCGACGACGGCGAGCCTCACGTTGAACTTTTCGTCGGCTGCCGCAATCCTTAAGAGCGGCTCAACATCGGCGCATGGGCCTTTCGGCAGCGCGCGAACGGCGGTGAGGCGAACGCGCACGTCGGGCGAGCGCAACGCCTCCTCGAGCTTTTTTTTCGCTTCGGCGCGCGCGTCATCTTTTTGTCCGAGAGACGCGATGGCAACAAGAACAGCGAACATCATGGCGCCACATCGAACGCGTAAAAGAACCCGTCGCGGCTCCCCACGTAAATCGCTCCGTCGACAATGACCGCGGTCGAAATCACATAGTTCCCCGTTTGAAATCGCCCAATCCCTTTGCCGGTCGCGGCGTCGACGCGATGAATCACTCCCGCCCAATCGCCGACGACAACCTGCCCATCGACGACCACCGGTGACGCCCAAATCCCCGCGTCGGCCTTGTACTTCCAAAGGACGCGCCCGTCATCCGGATCGAATGCATAAAGATGCCCGTCATCGCTCCCGACAATCACTTTGCCGTCGGCGATCGCCGCGCTCGACCAAACGCCGCCGTGCGTTTTTCGTTTCCAAATCAGCTCGCCGGTTTCCGCGTCGATCGCATAGACCCACGAATTCTCACTTCCCAAGTAAAGACGCCCGTTCCAGTACGCCGCTGTCGTGTCGGTGTCGTCGCCCGTTTCGAACGTCCAAATCAACGTCCCATTCCGTCGATCGAGCGCATACAAATGCCCATCGTAATTCGCAACGTACAATCGATGCCCAACGATCGTCGGCGACGATTCAACATCGGCGGTTGTCTGATACTTCCATTGCACTTTTCCCGTCTTTGGGTCGGCCGCGTAAATGCCGCCGTTCTCGCTCGCGAAGTAGAGCACGCCATCAAAAACGATCGGCGCCACATCGATGTCGCGCCCCGGCGTTGGAATGCTCCATCGCTTTTTCCCCGTGCGCCGGTCATAGGCATCCATGCGATGCGATCGCGACCCGACGAAAATCGTTTCGCTCCAAACGCCCATCGAACACTTGATCGACCGCCCCACGCGCGTCTCCCAGCGCTTCTTTCCATCTTTCGTTCGCAGCGCATAAAGCCACCCGTCGACCGACCCCACGTAAACCATGTCGCCGACGACCGTCGCTTGCCCCGACCACCCCGTTCCCGTCCAAACGAGCGGCTTTCCGCCCGCCTTAATCCGTTCATCGATGAGCTCGCGCGTTTTGAACTTCCACCGCACCTTCATCTTGCCGCGCCCGAGTTTTCCGCGCCCGTAGTAAGCCCGCCGCGCGTCGCCGCGAAACATTTGGATCGTTTCTTTCGAAAACGAATAGCCAGCCTTCGACGCCTCGTCGAACGTTTCGGGGAACGGCTCATCCGCGCGCGCTGTTTCAAGCGCGCCAAGCAAAAGCGCCGTGAAGAGAAGAGCGGATTTCATGCGGGTCAAAGTGATGTCAATCGTTCGAAGGGGCGGGCGCCGGCGGCGCATCGGGCTGTTTTGGCGCGCACTGCTGCATCACCTTCGGAATCTCCGTCTGAATGAACGTCCGCATCTGTTCGCCGACCTCTTTCATCGCGATCGGCATCTTCTTCATCATCGCGCGCCCGAGCTTGCTCGTGTAGAACTTGTGCATCGCGTTGATTTCATCGCCCGTCAAAATTCGCGCGAGCACCTCGACCGACTTGTCCATTTGGGCCTTGAAATCGATCGCCTTTCGAAAGCAATCGACCATTTCCTTGGGAACTTGCGCCGCCATTGAATCCATCATCGCGTTGATCCCGCTGTTAATGTCCATGAGCTCATAGACTTCGAACAGCTTTTTTCGCATCGCGGGCGACAACTCGCTCCCCTTCTCCGGCGCCACCTGGCACGCCAGCACACTCGCGACCGCTATCCATCCAAGTTTCTTCATCATGTGTCCCCTATTCATTTTCTTCCTCCTCAGATCTCCATTCCTCTGTGTCTCTGTGGTTTCTCTTCTCTTTTTCTTCATCTCACTTCGCGCACCGAAACCCAAGCCACGGCACACGATTCTCAGGATAGGTGTGGCTGCGATTGGTCGTCGTCGTAAAAAACGCGACTTCGTATTTCCACGTGCCTCCGCGCATGATTCGACGCCCGCGCGGCGACGACGCCGGTCCCTTCGGGTTTTTCCGCGGCTCGTTTGGTAACGACCCATACGTGTCCGGCGCCCACCAATCTTCGCACCACTCCCACGCGTTCCCCGCCATATCGAGCGCGCCGTAAGGGCTCGCGCCGCATTCAAAGCTCCCAACCGGCGACGTGTATTTGTACCCATCGATCCCGTCACGCGTGTTCATGCATTCTCGCTTCAACACGTTGCCCCACGGCCATTTCCTCTCATCGGTCCCGCGCGCGGCCTTTTCCCACTCCGCTTCCGTTGGGAGTCGCTTTCCCACAAACGCGCAGTAGTTTCGAGCGTCGGTCCAGCTCACCGAGACGACCGGCTGCGTCGCCCCACCGAGCGTTGGGCTTCGATCGGTGAGCGAGGCCCGGCATTTTTTCGCGGCAACGCACTTTCGGTACTCTGCGTTCGACACCTCCAGCTTGTCGATGAAAAACGCGTCGAGCGCCACGACGTGACGCGGGTCCTCGTCAAACTCGCCAAACTCCGAGCCCATCACGAATTCGCCAGCTGGCACGAACACCATCCCCGGCTCGTCACGCGGCGGAGTGCCACGGTCGACTGGGGCTGTGTTTCGCGGCGGGCCTTGCGGCGGTGCCAGCATGCGGCGCACGAGCCAGCGCGTTATGAACCGCAGGTGGTGAAATCCGCACCCGAGCGTTTTCGCCGTTTCGATGTTGGGACAGCGCGCTGAGCCGAGCTCCGTGAGATAGATTTCGGCGTACTTATCCATTTCGCGAATCAGTTTTCCGTCGGCGCCGCGCTGCTCGAGCTCAATGTGGTAAACCCAGCCAGGCGCGTAGATCTTTTTTTGGACCGACAGCCGCCCGCCCCAACTCTCGACAGGCAGCGGCGCGCCCCGCAGCGCGAGTGCCCGCGACCCGGACGCCGCATGGTCGCCCGCGCCGTGGACGATTTCGTAGCCCGACAACTTGAGCGACGTCCTAAGCTCCGCCGTAAGCCCCGCGAGAAATCCCGGTGGAAGTGGCTCCCTTTGTTTCACCTCGGCGAGCGGCACAACGCGCGTGCGGCGAGCTGCGGTTGCGGCCATTAGGGAGTCTTGGCTTTTGGCGGATGCGCGGGTCGCGACCAGATTCAATACGGCCAGGGCGACAATTTGAAATCGCATGGCGGCGAACCGTAGTTCTCAGACGCGCAACCTGTCAATCGAATTACAAAGAGATTTCGATAGAAGCCGACGGCCCTTCGATCTGCCAGAGCCGACCAAAGTAGCTCAGCATCTCGCGCTCGCCCCACTGGCTGCGAACTGAGCGGTAGACCGCCATGACGCGCTGCGCAAACGGGCCGGTCGCGACCGGGTCGCCCGCCGCGCGCCGCTCAGCGACTTTTTCGGGGCCGATGTTGTACGCCTCGAGCACCGTCTCGATGTCGCGGAACCGTTCGACGAGCTCGACAAAGTAGCGCGCGCCGACTTCGACGTTGGTTGTCGCGTCAAACAACGCGTCAGGTCCGAGCCACGCAATCTCGTTGCGTCGCGCGACATGCACTCCGGTAATCGGTGCGATCTGCATCAAGCCGATGGCGCCGGCCCGCGAAACAACGCCCGCGCGATACGAACTCTCGACTTCGATGAGGCTCACTAAGAGAAGCGGGTCGACTCCGGTCGATTCGGCGCTCGCCAAAACCACCCGAACGACTTCGTCGGCCTCGGCTGGGGTGATTCCGATGGCGCGTCGGTGAACGAGCTCTCGGAAGCCTTTTGAAATCACGGTTGAAGTTGGCTGAACGCGCTTTGGGGGGGCCGCCTCCGCATACGCCTCTGACGGGCGTCGAAGCGTTGGACCAAGCGGCGCCGCGAACAGGGTCGTCGCAACGACCCCGACTCCGAGGAGCACTCTGTTCGAACATCGCTTCAACCGGCCAACTTCCCTTTCTTTCGATTGTGTTTTACAACCACCCCCGCGTAGGCGGGTGTAGGTAGCTCATTTATAGCAGAAAACGCAACCCGAAGGGAAAAAATTAGGCGGCGAAATAATTATCTATTGTTTATATGTAGTTACAGACGCTCTGGGCGTAGGTGGAAGCGGACGGAGGAAGAGATGGCTGCTTGATAAGTCTAGGGTTTCAGGTTTTGGATGGGCGGTCCAAAGCTGTCGAGCGAGGCTCGTTCGGATAACAAAGGCAAACTTTACGCCCGCTCGTACGAGGGTCTCTTGGGCCTCGGCCGGTCGAGCAACACCGGCTGTGACGAAAATCCGTTGACCCAAGGCGCCGACTATCGTCAGTGGCACGGCTCGGTCGGGTTGGAGTCCCCCAAGGTCGGCGGCGCGACCGCCGGTAATGAACTCCGACCCTTGCTTAAGCGCTTGAAGGCCAACGGTTCCCGCGAAGTCGACGCCCCACGTTCCGACCCGTAGCTTCCCCTCGCGCGTAACGGCGACCGTCGGTGCGCCGGATCGCGGCGGGAACGCGATTTTCCCAGCGACCATCAGCCCGCTCGGGTTTTTCGGATCGGTCCGGCCGAGGTCGAGCGCCATCGAATAGCCTTCGACCCAGCCGGTCAGCGCGGGAGGCGGCTGCAACCCGGTCGACGGCTTGGGTTCTCCGGCGCCGTAACCTAACTCCGCGACAACTCGGTCGGGGGAAAGCGAAATAATCGTCAAGTCTTGGGAACCAGAGGCGGACCACGATGTTCGCATTGTTGCTTGGGCCCAGGCCGGGGGGATGCCGCCGCCGCCTGGGGGCAAGGTCGCCGCGGACCAGGACCTGCCGAGGAGGGGCGTCATGGCGTCGAGCCCCTTGCGGTAGGCGAGGTAAAAGAAATCGCGCGGGTCGGCGCGCGACAAATAGCGAGGGAATTTAAAAACTTGCGCCGGGTCGAGCTTTGTCGATTTGTACTTTTTGCCGACGGTGTCGAAGACCTTGAAGAATTCGAACGCGCAGTGCCACGGGTTCATGTCGAGGTGAATCGCGTAGACGACGCCGGCGCGGCGCATCCCTTCGGCGAGAGTTTCGGCGGAAAGGCTCGGGCCGAACGCGTATATAAGGTAGCCGTCTTTGGTGACGCCGATGGCGGAGCGGTGGACGAAGATTGAATCGCCGCCCGGGAGCGCGTAACCCCAACGCTTTTGGCCGTGCGGGTTGAACTTGCCGTTTTCGACGAGCGCCGCGAGGTTTTGGCGAAGCGACTTGAATTCGCTCGGGATTTCTTTTGTTTTTGGCCACGTGAGAAACGCGATGTCGCCGTTCTCCTTGGTCGCGACGGTGCCGAGGCCGGGGACCGGATAGAGCATCGGCCTGCGGTCGACGACCATACCCGCCTTGCCGTGCATCGCTTGAAAACCGCCGTTGAAGGCGGCGACGAGGCGGCTCATCGTGTCGGGCTCGCGCGGGATGAGGCCGGTTCCTTTGTGGCCGGTCGTCGGTTGTGGATGTTCGGTGCCGGAGAGGATGTAAAGTTCGATTTGGCGGACGTCGATGGCGGCGAGGACGACGCGCGCGTATTCGCGTTCTGGGTCGGTGCGGACGAACGATTTGTAAAAGGGGGGCGCGAAGCCGGGGCGCGTCGTGATGAGCGGTTCGCCGACGGGCGTCCAGGTGCCTTCGCCGGGGAGCGCGGACCGTTTCCATTTCGGGCTCTTCATGAGTGGGATGGGCGCGGGCGGCCAAGTGTCGTCGAAGCCGAGCAGCGGCGCGGATGCGGATGTGGAGGCGGGGGCGGCTGCGGCTGCGGGAGCGGTTGCGGGGGCGGCTGACTCGTCGTCCGTGGTTACGGATGCGGAGGAGGCGTCGGCTGGTTTTGTCGAAAGGAGGCCGAGGCGGTTCATGAAGTTGCGGATGTCGTCCTGGGCGCGGTAGACGCGTTGCTCGAGCCAGGCGATGAATTCGTGGCCGATGAACGGCAGCTCGCGGACGGTGTTGACCGCCCATTGCACATGTTCCGTCGGCGTTTTGGTGCGCGGGATCGCTTCGAGGATTTTCGCGCCGGTTTGTTCGCCGCTCGGTCTGACACGCGCGATTCGGGCTTTTTTGGAATCGTCGGTTGCGGTGACGACGAGGTCGGCGCCGTCAAAGGTGAGCGATACCGACGTCGGCGGATCCTTAAACTCGAAAATCGTTTCGCCGACGCCGCGCGGCGCGCCCGTTTTTTGCCAGTTGGAGATGCGGTTTTTGAGGCGTTCGATGAGCGGCCAACCGTTTGTGAGCGCGGGCGACTCGCCAGCGAAATCAAGCAGCGTAAGGCCTTGGAAGCGATCGGCGACGCGCGCGACAAACGCGAGGCGCGTCCCGTTCCACGCGATGACGCTTTCGTCGGCGGCTTCGGTTTGCGTGAGGTTAAGCGGCGTCGAGACGGCGAGCGGGTGGCCGTCGGGGTCGAAGCGAACACGCGCGCGGAAGAGGTCGTGATCGGCGGTGCCTTTCTTCGCGGCAAAGACGACGTCGCGCGGGCTGAAGATGCCGGGGAGCGTGTGCGGCGAGTTTGAAAGCGCGTGCGCCGAGTCTTGTTTGAGGTCGAGGCTAAACTGATTTCGAACGATGGCCGCGAAGGTTTCGCGCCAGTCATGCGAGAGCGAAACTCGAATGCCCGTGGCGTCGTTGCCGCGCGCGGCGATAAAACCGAACGCGCACAGAACGACGACTTGTGTGGCGAGCCAGGTGCGATGGGGTCGCAGCGTCACCCGGGGAAAGTGCCCGATGAGAGCGGGCGCGGTCAAGATTCAGTGAGAATCTTGGTGATGCGGGCCATGTCGGCGTCGATGCCGATGCCAGTGAGGAAGGAGAGCGTTCGGAGTGCGGGTACGCCCGGAACGTCGGCGACTTGCGTGGTTGCGACGATGAGGTCGAAGCCGGGGGCTTTCGCGGCGACCTCGGAGGCTTTGCATTGGTCGACGCTGACGGCGATTCCGCGGGCGTGAAGCAGCTCTTCGAGTTTTTTGGCGACGACGGTCGATGTGGCGATGCCGGTTCCGCAGGCGACGAGGATCTTTTTCATTTCGACTCGAGAGTGCGCGCGACATCGGGGAAGCGCAAGGGCGAGACGGAGAGGGCGTCGACGCCGAGCGACAAGAAATAATCGATCGCGGCTGGGAGCGTCGCGGCCTCGCCGCAAATCGAGACTTCGCGATGGAAGCTCTTCGCGGCGGTTACGATCGCTGCGATCGCGTGCTTTACGTTGGGGTCGAGGACGTCGTCTGGCGTGAGGGTGTCGCGCGAGCGGCCCGTGAGCGATGCGGTCAAGTCGTTTGTGCCGATCGAGATGAACGCGGCGCGTGCTGCGATCGCGGAAGCAGCGTGGGCGCCGGCGGCCGATTCGATCATGGCGCCGATGGAGAGATCGGTAATGGCAAGATCCAAGTCGTTCGTTGACGCAACGAACGGAACGAGTATCCGAACCCGGTCGCGCGGAAGCGCCGCGAGGGCGTTGAGCTGCGACGCGAGGACGTCTGGAAAGTGGCGAAGGCGCGCAATTCCGCGGGGTTCAGCGTCGCCGGGCAAGAACGCGACGATCTTGTCGCCGCCCGCGTCGAAGAGGCGAAAGGTAACGAGTTGCTCGCCGGACGAACAGAGCAGCTCGTTGTACACCGCGGCTTGCTCGTCGACGCTCGGCGCATGTCGATGTGACGCGAAAAGGAGCTCGGTGCGAACGAGGCCGATCCCGTCGGCGCCGAGGGCGAGCGCTTGCGCGGCTTCGGCAACCGACGCGACGTTGGCGCGAAGGGCGATCGGTCGGCGCGTTGGAAGATCGCCGATAACCGACGGCGTCGAGTCCTCCGAGACATCGATCCATTCGTCATCGCGAAACGCGTGGAACGCGGTGTCGCTTACAACTTGGACGGGAAGTGCGACGGCGCGCGCGAGTATCACCGCATGGGCGAGCGGCGAAAGCGCGGTGGTCACAAAGCCGACGATGCCGCGCGCTCGGGCGTCCGCGACGGTCGCGGCGCCGAGGTGGCGCGTAACGAGAACCCACGGGCCCGGCGGCTCGGGCAACGAGGTGTCGCTGCGGTCGAGCGCCTCGAGCAGACGTTCCGCGATCTCCCGGACGTCAGCGGACTTGGCCTGGGTTCGCTCGTTTGCGGTCGCGGCGAGGCGCGCGGTGATCTCGTCGGCTGCGCGCACAATCGCTTCATCCATTCCTTGGCCGGCGCCCAACTGCGTTCGCACCGCGTCCGCGAGTCCACCTTCACCGGTGAGCAGGGCTTCCTGCGCCGCGAAAATCCCAGCGATGTCGATGTTGGTCGATTGTGCGAGAGCGGCGGCTCGTTTTCGCAACTCTTTGCGCACGTGATCGATCGCTGCGTCGATGTCTTGTTTTGGCGCGCGTCTCGGCGAGACCACACGGCGTGCGATAAAGGCGCGGCCCGTTGTGGAAGCGGGTGCGGATGCGGCTGCGGATGCGGGAGCGGGAGCGGTCAAGAGTGTGGCCAGCGCCGACGCGGCTGCGTCTTGGTCGGGACCCTCGATTTCGAGTATGACGTTTGCGCCCGCGGGAACACCGAGCACCAGAATCTCTACGATCGCTTTTCCGTTAGCGGAGAGTTCGCCGAATCGTACCGTTACAGACGATTGAAACGACTGCGCCGCGCGTACAAACGCATCCGCGGGTCGTGCGTGAAGCCCCGCATCCTTAGTCAGCGCAACATCAACTCGCTTCATGGACGCGCTTTACGTCGTGTCGCACCCACCACCACGACGCCGCAAAAACGATCGCCGAGCCGAGTGCGATCCAAAACTGCGATTTCGTCGGGTCAAAGAGTCGCAAGATGATCCACGGCACGACGTGGCTTCCGAGCGCGATCCCCGACCACGCCGGGAAACTCGCCGCCTCCGCGACACCCGCGCCGGCAGCCGGATCCCAGCCCGCGGTTTTCGCAACGGTCGTTGTGAGGTCGGCGAGGTCACTACCGATGTAGAGGATGGCGACGACGACGAGCGTCGAATTGAGGAGGCCGCGGACGAGATTCCCGCGTGCCGCTGCGACCGCCCAGATGATGTAGAAGGGAAGCGCCGCGAGATCGCCGAATGGGAGCATGCGGTTGCCGGGCAAGAGCACCGCGAGAAAGAGCGCGATGGGGATGAGAATCAGCGCGACCGCCATGCCGGCTGGGTGGCCGATGACGACAGCGGCGTCGAGACCGACGTAGATATTTTCGCCCGGGAAGCGACGTCGAATGAAGTCGCGCGCGCCTTCGGCGATGGGGATGAGTCCCTCCATGAGGATGGCGACCATTTTCGGCAAGATGAAGAGGACGGCCGAGGTTGTGACGGCGACGCTGAGGAGATTCTTGATGTAGGTGCCCGCGCTGCCGCCCTTCGCGAGCGCGCCGTACCCGCCGAGTGCGCCGATGGCGAGGCCGAGCACGGCGCCGATGACGAGCGGTTCGCCGATGAGGCCGAGTCGCTTTCGCACGGTCTCGGGTGAAACGTCGAGTCGGGCGAGGCCTGGGACGCGCGCCCAGACGCGTTCGAGGGCGTACATGAGCGGCGCCCAGTTGACCGTCTCCGTGTGCGGGAGCGAAATGCCGGGCAGGCCGAAGTGCTTTTCGACGGCGGGCGCGGTCCAGTCGGCGAGCTTGAAGATGATGACGGCGGTGAGGAGCGTTGCGGCAAGCGCGATCCAAAAGCTTTGGAACGCCGCGTAGACGAGCGCGCCGGTGTAAAGGAAGTGCCAGTAGTTCCAGATGTCGATGTCCATGGTGCGCGTCGTGCGCGTCGCGAGCATGATGATGTTGAGGACGATGATGCACGGGAAAAGGAGAAAGGCGATCGGGTAGGCGAACGAGGCTGAGGCGCCGACCGGCCAGCCGACATCGAGGACGTCGAGCCCCGTGCCGAGGACTTGGGAAAACGCTTTGGCTTGCGGGCCGACGGTTGTGATGAGAAGGCCGATGATGAGTTGAACGCCGACGAAGCCGATGCCGACGGTGAGCCCGGCGCGAAAGGCGCGCGCGAAACCTTGGCGGAGCGTGAGGCCGAACGCGAGGATGACGAACGGCATGAGGACCGGCGCGCCGAGACCGAGGATGTAGTTGAAGACCTGTTTGAGTTCGTTCACGCGATCGACCCCTTTCGAATAAATTCCTCGGCGCGGGCGCGAAGCTCGGTGGCGTCGCGGGCCGTCTGAAGCGATGCGAGAAGCGTCACAAGCGCCGCTTGCGCTTCCTCTCGCGTTTTAAGGGCGAGCAAGAAAACGGCGTTTACCGCAAGCGTGATGTCGGGGTTTCCCATCTGCCGAAACGACACGGGCGGCTCGGCGAGCGCGACGGCATCCGCGGGCGACAGCACGTGATCACCATCGGCATGCGGAACTGCGATCGAGCCCGCAGCGAGTGGCAAACCCGTTGGTGACACCGCCTCGCGCGCAACGACCGCGTCGGCGTACGCATGCGTTACCTCCCCGCGCCGCGCAAGCTCGCCCGCCAATCGCCGAATTGCATCATCCGCCGATGCGACCGAAATCGCGCCGACGCCTAGAATCATCATCGCTGTCCCCTATCGACCGCCGAGCAACGCTTTAAGCGTCCTCCCCTTCGATTCTCCCTTTCTCTCGAACGCCCCCGTTACCACACAGTCGGCCGTCGCCCCTGCCGCCGCGCACGCCTTCTTCACCGCCTCCGCGCATGCCGCCGCCTCGCTCGTCTCGGACGTCGCATTCCCATGCACTTGCGGAACGATGGGCGCCAAACTTACAGTGACGCCAAACTTCGTTTCCACGTTTGACGACATCTTCATCGTGCTGACGCTTGGTCGCCACCTTTTCTCATCGCGGCATTTCGGCTGTTCTTCGGCTGAAAGTTTAGCGCACACGGCCTTCCACGCTTTTTCCGCAGCTACCTTCTCGTCCGTGTCGCTTTCGTTCGCCGAAAAATCGGACGCCGCCATTTTCTTGGAGATCCCGATCTTGCATTCATAAACGTATTCCGACTTCGGCCCCGTTGACCCCGAGTCCCCCTTGTCCTTACAGGCCAAGACGACAAAGCCTGACACGCACAGAAAAAATAGGCAGGCCTTCGCATTCATTGTTCACCTCCGGTTCCCGTGGTTACTCTTCAACCGCTCTTGACGCAAGTCGCTCGCACCGGTTCCACTCGGTTTGACGATGCCCGAATCGAAACCGGCCGCTTATCGAATCCCCTCGCTTCCCGGCTCGCCGTTGTGGATGGTCACGAAGGAGCCGCAGCTCAACGAATTTGTGCGCTATCTCGACGAAAAGCGACTCGCCATCGAACACTTTCCGCTTGGGCCGCACGAACTTGTTTTTTCGCGCGCGCGCGTCGACGAGGTTCGCGTCGAGTTTGCTCGCATGATCCGTCGCGGTGAAAGTAAGCTCCATCGGCTTTGCTCACTCCTGTGCGACGCGTTTTTCCCGGAGCGATACGAAATCGAAAGCGTCGTCATCGCCGAAGTTCCGTCGCGCGGCGAGCGTTTCGTGTTGTCGCAGCCGCTCACGCGCGATGAGCTCTCGCAGTTCACTGACATCGACCTCGGGAATCGGCAGATCCAAAAAATCCGGTTCGTCGACGCCGCTGGGCTCGAGCAGCCGCGGCTCGTTGCGAACTTCGTCGA
Source organism: Deltaproteobacteria bacterium (assembly GCA_016192705.1). Classification (GTDB taxonomy): domain Bacteria; phylum Myxococcota; class JACPTQ01; order JACPTQ01; family JACPTQ01; genus JACPTQ01. The sequence continues at coordinate 89,493 of JACPTQ010000014.1, forward strand.
GTATCAGCCGCTCGAGATGGGCGATCACGGCATCTATAAGATCGGCAGCCGCATCAAGGCCGAGGAGGAAATCTGGAATAAAGTCGTCGATTCGATTTTCGATATCGACCGCCTCGTGAAGCGCGACAAGAAACTGCGCAAACTCGGGCGATATGTGAAGGACATCTTTGGGCTCAAGATTGTCGTCGGCACCGCGCGCGGGGTTCAGCGGATTCATCAGCTGCTTCACGAGATGCGGTGGACCCGTGCGCAGCTCATGGCGCATGGGATTGGAGGCGACGCGGCGAATGAGAGCCTGTTGTTCGTGGAAGTGAAAGACTATCTCGGCACGAGCGAGCAAAAGCGATCCGGCTGGCAAGCGATTAAGTCGGTTGTACGTTGGTGGGGCGACACGTTTGAGATTCAGGTGCAGCCGCTGCAGAACTACATGAAGGAGCGCGAGCGCGTCACGAAAGAGAGCCACGCCTTTTTCAAAACGCGGCGCGAGGCGATTCGCGATGAAGTTGCCGCGTCATTCCCGTTGTTCGGCTTTTATCGCGACGTGCTCACGTGGCTTTTTCGCTCGCCCGACGAACCACCGCCGCGCTTTCCGGGCGTCTCCGTCAAGTTGTTGCCATAGGAAGTTGTTAATGGCCGTTGTTCGGGCCGATGAAGCTCTGGTTTTCTCCGTCGAGCACGCCGTCGCTCGCGGCCCCCGGCTTTCGCAGGTAGTGCGCGCCCGCCGTTAGATCGACATGAAAGTGATTCCGGTGAGCCGCGTTGAAATCCGGCGTCAGGATGATATTGAAGGTGCGGCTCGTGTACATCCAGCGCGAAATGTCGTACAGGAATTTCGCCGCGCGCCCCGTCGGGTTCGAGTTTCCCATCTCATAGTCGCGTTCAACATTAAAGATGGCGCCGTCGCGATGCTTGAACGCCGCGAGATCGATCGCGAGCCCGAGCCCGTGCTGCGAGAGTTCGTTGGTGCCCGCGATGACGCGGCAGTTGTAGGTGCCGATGTGCGCGACCTCGACGATGTCGAGCGATGCAAGATGCGCCGAGAGTTTCTCGAGCGCGAGTGCGAGTGGGCACGCCATTGTCATCGGCTCCGACGTCGACGAGGATGTATACCGGTACATCACCGTGCGCACGGGGCTTGAGAGCTTGCCCGGCGAGTCGAGATGGCACGTGAGATTCGGCTGTCCGCTCGGGTTGCGATCGGGGATCGACGTCGGTGTCCAGGCGAGTCCCAACGCGACGACTTTGTTGGGGCACGTACCCGTGATGGGTGGCGGCGGGCCCGGCAAGCAAACTTCGCGCACGGTCGATGCTTCGTTGAACCGTCCACGCGACTCACAGTGGTAGCCGGGGCGACACCCAGTCGGCGATTTTGTGTAGTCGCACTGCGACACGCAGATGCCGCCGCTCTGCGATGCAACCGGGGACGCGATGCAAAACGTCGTTGTGTTGAGCGCCCCGGCTTGGTCGGGACATGTTCGCGCGCAAAGCTCGGTGCACATGCCGCCGGGGGGCCCTTGGCTCTCTTCGAGGCAAAATCCGTTCGCGTAGTTGCACGTTGAATCACTCGCGCAGGCGCCGCCGATCCAACCGGGGTTGAGTTCGGGTGCGGCCGGTCCAGCGTCGCTCGTGCCGCCGTCGCGTGGCGGGTCGGGCGGACGGACACCACCGTCGAACAGGAAACCGCCGTCGAATTGCCATGGTGGAATTTCGGGACCCTCGCCGGCGTCCGGATCGATCGGCGGATTGCCCGATCCGCCGCTGTCAACAGGTGCCGTTGGTGGCGTCGTGCCGGTGGCGCTTCCGCGCTCTGCGGGTCCGCCGCACGCGGTAACCAAGAAAGTGGCCGTTGACACGAGGGTGAGATTCTTCACGATGAACGACGCCAAACTGATACCTCTAGATAAGGTGTAACACTTTACAGATCGTAACGCGGCCCGTCAACGAAAACCTCGTGAAATGTGGACGCCGTTGACACTTGACGCCCCCCCGTGTTCCGATGATTCTTTCGCCGAGGAGGAGACGAAATGAAGCTCAAGGATAGGGTTGCGATTGTGACCGGGTCGAGCCGCGGCATCGGGCGCGCTGTGGCGCTCAGGCTCGCGAAGGAGGGGTGTGCGGTCGTCGTCGCGGCGAAATCGACGGAAGGCTCGGACCGGCTGCCGGGTTCGATTTTTTCGGTTGCTAAAGAGATCGAGGCGCTTGGGTCGCGCGCGCTCCCGGTCCAGTGCAATGTGCGCGAAGCCGACCAGATCGACGCGATGGTCAAGAAAACGATCGAGACGTTCGGCCGCGTCGATTACCTCGTCAACAACGCCGGCGCGCTTTGGTGGCACTCAGTCGTCGAGACGCCGCCGAATCGTTTTGACCTCGTCATGGACATCAACGTTCGTGCGACGTTCCTCTGCATCCGTGCGTGCTTGCCGCACATGATGGCGGCGAACTACGGGCACATTGTGAATATGTCGCCGCCCGTCGACATGAAATGGATGCCGGGAAAAATCGCCTACTTCATCTCGAAGTTTGGCATGACGATGGTCGCCGAGGCCTTGAACGAAGAGCTTCGCGATTACAACATTGCGGCGAACGCGCTTTGGCCCGCGACGATCGTTGAGAGCTACGCTTCGATCAATTTTTCGATGGGTGACCGCGCCATGTGGCGAAAACCCGAAATCCTCGCCGACGCGACGCTCGCAATCTTCTCGCGCGACCCGGCGAAGTATCGCGGCAACTCGGTCATCGACGAAGTGATTTTGCGCGAAGACGGCGTGACCGATTTCGATCCTTACAGCTGCGTGCCCGGGTCGAACCCACCGCGTATCCTCTGGGACCTCGCGAATAAGATCGGGTAACTCCGTGATCTACTCCGTGCTTCGGTGCTTCCGTGGTTTCTCTTCTCCTTGATTTTCATCTTCCTTATTCACGCGCCGCACGTTGTAAACCGCCATGCTCACGACAACCGGGTCATCGCTGTCGGGCCCGCGCACGCTCGACTTCACGCACGCGACGCGGTTCCCCATGCGGATGACCTCGCTCTCGCAGATGAGGTCGGCCGGTTTTGCAGGGCGCAAGTAATCGACGCGCAAATCGACCGTCGACAAGCGGTCGTTCACATGGACCATCGTGAAGCACGCCGCGCCGCCGCACGCGTCGACGAGCGCCGACAAAACGCCACCGTGGATCGCGGGACGCACCGGGTCGCCGAGGAGCTCGGGTCGATACGGGATGCGGAAACGCGCGTACCCTGGCCGCAGCTCTTCGACTTTGATGCCGAGAACTTTGTTGAAGGCGATCCACTCTTCGGTCGCCTTCGTCAGCGCGTCGAGGTACTTTTTCGCTTCCATTGAAAGGGGGGAGTTATGACGCCTTCGCTTTTATAATCGCCTCAACGAGCTCGGGCACGACCTTGAACAAGTCGCCGACAAGGCCGTAATCCGACACTTTGAAAATCGGTGCCTCGGCGTCTTTGTTTATGGCGACGATGACCTTCGAGTCTTTCATGCCGGCGACGTGCTGGATTGCGCCCGAGAGCCCCACGGCGAAATACAGCGTCGGCGCGACGACCTTGCCGGTTTGCCCAATCTGAAAATCGTTCGGGACCCAGCCCGCGTCGACGACGGCGCGCGTCGCCCCGAGCCCCGCGCCAAGCGCATCGCAAAGTTTTTCGACGATGGGGATGTTCTCGGGACCCTTCAAACCGCGTCCGAACGACACGATGGTCTGCGCTTCGGTGAGCTCGGGCCGCGCCGATTTCGTTTCGTCGAAGCGCACAAACGTCGTTCCCACCGCGTCAGCGGGCGCCGACGTGATCGCGACAACGTCCGCCGCGTTTCCCGCGGGCTTCGCCGCATCGAACGCCGTGCCGCGCACCGACACAACCTTAATCGTCGACGACACCTTGACGCGCGCGAGCGCATTGCCCGCGAAAAGCGGACGCACAAACGTCGAGCCATCGACAACATCTGAAATGTCGCTGACCATTCCCGCATCGAGCTTCGCCGCAACGCGCGGCAAAAGGTCTTTGCCGAACGCCGTCGCCGTTGCCGTCACGAGCGTCACGCCGTTTTCTTTCACAACCTCGGCGACAACCGCTGCGTACGTTGTTGCAAGCGCGTGCTGATACGCCGCGTTGTCCGCGACGAACACCTTGGCAAGACCGAAACGCCGAAAATCGTCCGCGACCGCGCCGACGCCGCTTCCAACGACGAGCCCAAAGATCGCGCCACCTTCGTTCGCCGCGGCTTTCTTCGCGAACGTGACCGCCGTGAGCGTTGCCTTGCGGAGGGCGCCGTTATGCACTTCTGCGATGACGAGTGTATTTCCCATGTTCGTATCCCTCCCTACCCCAAAACCTTGGCTTCGTTTTTCAGCTTGTTCACAAGCTCCTCGACCGACGCGACGACGGCGCCCGCCTTACGCTCCGGCGGCGCAAAAAAACCGACGGCCGTGACCTTCGGCGCCTTCGCGACGCCGAGCGATTCAAACGTGAACTCGTCGATCTTCTTGGCCTTCGCCTTCATGATGCCGGGCAGCGACGCGTAGCGCGGCTCGTTAAGGCGCAAGTCCGCCGAAATGACCGCCGGCAATCGCACCGACAACGTCTCGAGCCCGCCATCGGCCTCGCGCGTGACTTCGGCGCTCGCCTTGTCGGCCGCCACAACGACCTTCGATGCGAACGTCGCCTGCGGCCAGCCGAGGTGTTCCGCGAGCATTTGCGGGACTTGGTTGCTTTCGCCGTCCGGCGATTGCTTTCCAACGAGCACGAGCGTTGGCTGCTCTTTCGCCACAACGGCCTTCAACGTGCGCGCCACAACGTCGGCGTCGATCGCGTTGTCATCGTCATTCACGACCAAGATGCCGCGGTCGGCGCCCATCGCGAGCCCGTGACGAAGCTGCTGCGTCGCGTCCTTCGAGCCGATCGTCGCGACGATCACCTCGCCGCCGCCCGCCTTTTCTTTGAGGCGAAGCGCTTCCTCAACGGCGATGACGTCGAACGGATTCACCTCGAAGTTGACGCCGTCCGTGACGACACCCGTGCCGTCCGGTTTTAGTTTCAACTTCACCGTCGTGTCAGGAACCCTTTTGACTGCAACCAAGATCTTCATTTTTCACCTCCAACGACCCCCGCCAAAACAAAACTCTTTAGCTGCGATGCCGCGCGGAGCAAGCGATTCGCGGGCAGCTTCATCAAGACCCACTGGCTCACGAGTTCGTGGAGCGCGCCGAAGATCGCGCGTTTCACAACCGCGGGATCGATGTCGCTGCGGAACGTTCCGTCGTCTTTCCCCTCGCGGAGCACGTCGCCGATGAGATTTTGGTATTCGAGGAATCGCGTGTTCGCGTACTCCTTCATGAACTTGTTGGATTGGCGAAGTTCGATTGTGATGACATCGCAAACGTCGGGGTACGATGTCGCGAGCATGATGTGGAAGTCGACGAACTCTTCGAGTTTTCCACGCGCCGTCGGGAGCTTGGCCATGCGCTTCTTGAGCTCGGCGAGGATCCATTCCATCCGGTCTTCGAAGATCGAGATGAGGATTTCGTCCTTGCTTTTGAAGTAAAGATAAATCGTGCCATCGGCGACGCCCGACGCCTTCGCGACATCCGAAACACGTGCGTGAAAGAAACCGCGCTTCGCGAACACTTTGACGGCGCCGTCGAGAATTCGCGCGCGCTTGTCGAGGTCGCGGGCGTGTGCTCCGCCAGAGGCCACGGTTCGCGCTGCTGTGGTTGTGGTCGCCATCGTTTTCAAAATGAATGAACGTTCATTCAGATAGCCGGGAAGGCGGCACGCGTCAAGAACGATTGACCACGAGAAGGGAACCGGTTTGTCTTGAATCAGCCGCGTGAAGAGAGCGCGCTGCGGAGTTTCGCGCCAAGGCGGTCGAGCTCGGCTTGGTGGCTGGGGACAAGGCCGTCCATGACTTCGCAGGATCCTCTCACGTCGGTATCGTCTACTGTGAAACCGCCCTGAATACATCGTTTTACGTCGGCTCGCAGGATGACCCGGGCGCTTCCCTCGGCTCGCGAAACGACGGCGGTGAACCGGCGCACGATCGTCGCGGACTGCTCTTGGATGAATCCGTACTTGAACCCCGTGTCTTGCCATTTCGTGTGAATGATGCCCGATTCACGATTCCCTGTGACCGGCCCAAACCCGTTTGCGGCAAGCTCGCGTGAGACGCGATCGTACGGCGCATCTTTCGCATCTGGCACCGTGAACTCCACCGGGCGTTGCATTGCTGCGCAACCGATCATGAAAGGTCCGAGGCTCAAACATAAGACCAATGCTCTCATTTCTCCTCCTGTTCGACCGAGGGAGACTGCGTTATATCCCAACGGGCTAAGCTTTGACGCTCATTGCGACGGGGCTTGAAAGAGGAATGGAGGGATGCGAATGAAAACGGCGCGGCTCGGGATCCTGGTCGGCTTTGTGATTCTATTCCCAGTCGGCCTTCACGCGGCCGAGGCCAAGGGCTGTTTCCCAGTCTGTCGTCAGGGATATGTTTGTGCGCCCGATGGACGCTGCGTCAGTCGGTGCAATCCGCCATGCACTGACCGTGAGCAGTGCGTGGAGGGTTCGTGTTTGGCGAGTCGTGCCAAGCGTGCCGTTCGCGCTGGCAACGAACCTCTGGTTTTACACCGGAAATGAAATCTCAGATCCGGTGTTCTTCTACATCGGGGGACAGGTCGCGGGCTTCGTCAAGTACAAGCGGTTCACAGCACAGATCCCGATCGATGTCGGCGTGCTCCCGTTTTTCAGCCCCACGGTATACGCCGTGACAATTGCATTTCTCGCTGGCGTCTCATTCTAATGATGGGAAAATAGACTGGGGACGCGGACGCGGACGCGGATGCGGATGCGCTAGCGGATTCATCGAACGTCGAACGTGATGGCGGGGCTCGTTCGCGCGCCGATTTTCGCGACGACGGTGTGGCGACCGCGGGCGAGGGGCCACGTCGCGGTGAACGGCGGACCGACGGGCGGAAGGGTGCGGCCATCGACGATGAACTCGACCGCGCGATGGCCAGCGATTCGCATTGACGACGCTGTGGTCGAGTCGATGCGCGCGCGCAAGGGTATGGATTGGGCGTCGGGCGCGAGGTCCGGAAGCCACGCGAAGCGATCGCCGTCGAGTGGGAAGGTGATCGCGATGTCGGCGTCGGCTGTCGCGCTTTGGGCGCTTGGCGGTGGGCACGTCGGTGACTCTCGAACGGGAGCGATTGGTCGGCCGGCGGCATACGCCCAATCGAGGTATTCGGGCGGGTACGATTCAAACGTGCGCAGCGCGGCGTTGGAACCGCGGCAGCGCGAGGCGGCGAGGAGCCCACTTTGCGAGTCGATGTGAACGCGATGGTGAAAGGCGCATGGGGCTTGGGGTGCGCGACCTTTGGGCACATGCTCCGTGAGCGCGCCTGGGCATGCGGGGCCGACGCGGGCGCCCGAGAGCGGACAGACGGCAATCGTCTCAACGCCCGTTGGGTCGGCGAACGGCGGCGGCGGCTCCTTGGCGTAAAGGGCGAGCATGACGTCGCGCCAAATCGGTGCCGCACCGATGATGCCCGAAGCGCCGCCGAGTGGGCGTGCATCGAAGTCGCCGACCCAGACGCCGACTGTGTGCGCCGCGGTGTAGCCGACGGTCCAGTTGTCGCGGAAGTTCGTTGACGTCCCGGTCTTGACCGCCGCACGAAACGGCAGGTCGAGCGCACTCGATTCGCCAAAGCTCGCCTTTCGCGCGCTCCGATCCGAAAGAATATTCGTGATCAGCGCAGCCGATGTTTCTGAAAGTACCCTCCCTCTTACTCCCCTATCTCTGTGTCTCTGTGGTGCATGTTCTTCTTCTCTTATCATTCTCACATCAACCGCAATCCCGCCCCGCGCGAGCGCCGCGTAAGCCGCCGTCAACTCAACGAGCGTCACTTCGCCGTTTCCAAGCACGGCGCCGAGCCCCACCTTTTCCGCATCGACATCGAGGCTTGCGACGCCAAGCGACCGCAAAAACGAGAGGAACGCCGGGACCCCGACGCGCTCAACGGCGCGCACCGCTGGGATGTTGTACGAATTGGCGAGCGCCTCGCGAACGCGCACCGGCCCGTGGAACTTCGTGTCGAAGTTTTGCGGCGCATACTCTTGTCCGCCCGCGACGTAGCGCACCTCGAGATCCGCGAGGAGACTCGCCGGCGTCAGCGTCCCGCGTTCAAATGCAAGCGCATAAACAAACGGCTTCAGAGTTGACCCCGGCTGTCGCCGCGCGCGCGCCCCATCGACCTGGCCCTTGTTAACAACGCTCTTGAAATCGGCCGACCCGACGTACGACAAGACATCGCCCGTCGCGTTCTCAAGGACGACGACGGCCGCGTTCGTGATGCTGTAACCGCGCAGATCGCGCACGGTGCGCCTGACGATCTCCTCAACCTCGCCCTGCAATCGCCCATCGAGCGTGGTTGCGACGAGCGTGTTTTTGACGCCAAGGCGCAGCGCTTCGTCTGCGACGCGAGCGACAAAGTGTGGAGCGTGAAACGGACGCTCGAGCGGCGCAATCGCAAGCGGCTCCGCGGTCGCGGCGGTTCGGTCGGCCGACGTAATTGCGCCCGTTTCTTCCATGAGCCGGAGGATCGTTTGCTGCCGCGCAATCGCCCGCTCTTTGAAGCGCGTTGGGCTGTATCCAGACGGCGCTCGCGGCAAACCCGCGAGGAGAGCCGCTTCGCCGAGCGACAACAGCGCGGGTGGCTTTCCAAAGTACGCACGCGCAGCGGCGTCGACGCCATAAAGCTGGTTTCCATAGGGGGCGCGGTTCAAATACTCCTCGAGGATTCGCGCCTTTGAAGCTTGGCGCTCGAGGCGCATGGCGAGGATCGCTTCGTCGAGCTTCGTTGAAAGCGTTCGTGGGCGCGGCCGAACGAGTTTCACGAGCTGCTGCGTAATCGTAGACGCACCTTGGCGGCCACCCGAGCCGACGAGGTTTGCGAGCGCTGCGCGGGCGATGGCGGCAACGTCGATTCCGAAGTGGTTGTAGAACCGACGATCCTCGGCGGCGATCGTTGCGCGGACAAGGTGTGGCGAGTTGTCGGCGAGCGCGACCCAATGCGCACGGCGCGCCTCGCTTGACGGCGACTCTCGAAGAAGGACCCCGCGCCGATCCGTGAAGCGCTGCGACTCGAACCCGTCGCGCGAAAGCAGCGCTGACGGGAAATCGCCCGCGGCGACGACGATCGCGGTAACGCCCGCGACAAGTGCGACGAACACAGCTACGCCCCCCGCGGACCAAGCCGCTCGTCGCAGCCACTTTCGCCGTCTCGTCATCGTCGTTCTCGCATTCACCGCATCACTCCGGCGCCTTCACCACGATCATCTGTGCGCGGCCGCGGCCATTCACGCGCGGGTCGTACATCTCCTCCGCGTGCGTCGCCGGCACCACGTACAGCCCCGGAACCGTCGCGCGCGCGAGGTAGCGGTAGCGGTGGATACCCGCATACATGTATGGCGCGAAGAGCACGACGCGGTCAGCGCGGTTTTCGCGGTGCGTGAAGCGCGTCCACCGTGAGGCGCTGTCCTTGTCGGAGCGACCTCCTCGGCGTGTCGTCGCCAAGTTGAAGTTGACCGCCTCAGCGCCGGCCGGGAGCGGATCGTCGACGACGACATCTCTTCGCACTTTCGGTACGACGATCGTCAAGTTCACGCGCAAAAGCTCACCCGCGTTCACTTCGGGCGCACTCGGCGCGAACAGCGCGACGCCTTGACCGGACGTTGGCGACTTATCCCCGAGGCGTTCGATCGTTTTCCAGATCGTGATGCCGTCGTCGCGAACGTGTTTAGGAGGTTTGTTCGGCGCGAAGCGCAATCGCGCGCGATACCGAACGGCATCGCCGCTCATCGACTTGACGACAAAAGCAAGAGGTTCGCTCATGGCCGTCGCCGCATCCACGCTCGCTGTGCCGCTCGGCGCGATGATCGCCGCAAACGGCAGCGTCGCTGACCAGAACGGTTTACCGCTCTGCGACGGACCGTCGTGAATGACCACACTGCCGAGCTTCGCTGAAACGTTCAAGCGCGCCGATTTTTCCTTCCCCTTAAAATATTCCGACAACCCGAGCAGCGCGTACGCGTTCTCCTGCGTGTGAAGCCAATGCCCGTCTTCGCGCGCATCGAGGAGCCCGCGCGCAACCTTCGCCGTGATCGCGTGGTCGGGCGCAATCGCCGTCAGCGCAGACAAGACGATCGCGTTTGTGCGGACATCGGTGTGCCGAAGCCGCCACATCTCCTTCGTCGGGATGTCGTCGAAACGGACGCCGTCGTCGACGGTGCGCGCCGCTTTCGCGATGTCGGCGATCAGCGCTTTCACGCGCGCGTCGTCACGTCGCGCAACGTGCATCGCGTGCGCGAGAAACGCCTTTGCAAAAACCGGGAGGTCGCCGCGACGATCGTAAAGGTACGATGCGATCGACGCGTCCGGCTTGCCGAGCGCCGCAAGCACATAGGCGACCTGCGTCTTTTCAGCGAGCTCCGCGGCCGGCGAGTTGAGCCCCGCCGTTTTCATTTTCTCTTTGAGCGACGCCGCAAGATACGCCGCGCCCGAATCGCGCACGCTTTTTTCGACGTCGTACCCTTGACGCTCTGCTTCGGCGAGCGTCCAGAGAACCCACGCCGAAAGCCATGGCTCGGGCTTTGAACCATAGCCGTCGTACTCGTCGCCGCCAGGTCCCCACAAGCTAAAACCGCCGTTCTCGTGCTGAAACTTGTAAAGTCGCGACACGCCGTGCTTCACCATCTTCGGAATCTCTTTCACCCGTGCGAGATTCAGCCCCTCCGTCAAATCGCGCAGGCCGAGGAGCGGCGCGAGTGTGCTCGTCGTCTGCTCGGCGCACCCATACGGGTAGTGGATGAGGTACGCCAGGCCATCGGAGAGTTCGACGCGCTCGGACGCCGAGAACGACACCGTGAGCTCGCCGACATCGCGTCTGGCGCCCTCGGGCAACGCCACCATCTGTTTCGCGGTGCTGTCGGCGATGCCGCCCCACGCAATGGTCTCGACGCTCGCCGGAATCTTTATTTCGCGCGTCACCTCCACGCCGTCGGTGTGGTCGCCCATCTTGCCGTGGAATCGCAAAACCGCGTTGCCGGGTGCTCCGGCGATAAGCGGGAAGCGAACGGTGGCGCCGCGCCCCGCAGCAAGCTCAACTTCGCGAGACGCTGCGCCCGCGACGCGGACGCCCGTGCCGGTGAATCCAACGACGGCCTTCTCCGCGCCGTTCGTGTGGTTGTGGACGACGACGCCCGCCTCAAACCGGTCGCCTGCGCGCACGAAGCGCGGCACCGACGGCATCATCACGAGTGGCTTCGCAACACGGAATTTCGCATCGCCGCTTCCAAACTCCGCGCCCTTTGTGGCCGCGACGGCCATCACGCGAAACGTCGTCAAGTTGTCGGGCAGCTTGAATTTCACTTCGGCGTTCCCATCGCCGTCGGTCAAAACGCTCGGGTTGAAATACGTCGTCGCCTCGAACTTCGATCGCAGCCCCGATTTTCCGCCGCCGCCGCCCGCCGGTTCGTCGCCCTTCTCTTGGTACGCGCGCCGCCGCATAGTTCGATAGCGGTTGTCACTCGTCACGACCGCAAGCCCCCGCGTCGCATAAAGCGCTTTCAACGGGTCGGGTGTTTTGTACGCCGTGAGCGACAAGACGCCCTCATCGACAACGTAAACCGTCATCTCGGTCGGCACGCCGCCGCCCCGCGCATCGGTTGTGCGAAGCCGCACGGTCACTTCGTCGCCCGGGCGTTTCTCCTCGCTGTCGGGCGTCACGGCGACTTTGACGCGCTTCTCTTTCGGATCGACGCGAATCGTTGCGTACCCGATGCGGAACATCGGCCGCCGCGGGTCATCGCCCGTCGGCGTAAAGGCGCCCGGCGCGCGACCGCGTACGAGCGCGACCGACACGAACGCGTTCGGCAAAAACTCTTCGGTCACGCGAAGCCGAATCGCTGGCGCCGTGCCTTCGAGGAGTTTCTGCTCTTGATAAATGACGCCCTCGCGCTCGACCGTGATGAGCGCATGCGCCCGCGGGAACGGCGACTTCACGATGAGCCGCGCCGTGTCGCCAACGGCGTACGCCTGCTTGTCGGCGATGAGGCCAATCTTCACTTCGTCGCTTGCCGCCCACGCCGTTGTCGTCGGCCCGAGCACGTAAAACCCAAGGCTCGTCTTGACTTCGCGCCCCTTCGCATCTTTCCCGCGCGCGACAAAAAAGTAGCTTCCGCCTTCGCGTGGCTTGAAGTCGCAGCGCGCAAGTCCGTCGCTGGACGTGACCCGACACGACTTCACGAGCTTGTCGACGACGCGCGACCCGTAGCTCCCAGTGCCGCCCTCGTTCTCACGCCGATACGACGTCCACGTGCGCTTATAGATGTCGCCTGACAATGCGACTCCCGCGAGTCGCGACCCGTCGGGCTTCACCGCCGCGAGGTCCGCGCGAAACGTTTCGGTCGACTCAAGGAACGTCCACTCCGCGAGCACCCCAACATAGAAATCGGCCGGATGCGCCGTCACGACCGTGCGCGCCGAAATCTCCTCCTGTGTGAGTCCCGTCGCCGTCGCCTCGACCACGAAGCTCGCGGGTTTTAAGCCCCCTTTCCCCATCGCGCCGACCGTGAAATCGCCCGACATCGCGCCCGCCTCATCGGTCACTTCGTTTCGCGACAACACAACCGTCGAGCTTGATTCGACCTGCCCGCCCGTCTCCGACTCCATCCACCACGCGGTCTCCTCGCCAAAATAAAACCCGCTGTGCTTGGGCGGCGTAAACGACGCGCGCCGCCGCGTGATCGTGACTTCCATCTTCGCGCCGCGCATCGGTGCGCCAAACAGGTAGCGCGCCTCCGCGTTCCACTTAAACGTGTCGCCCGCGAAAACGTCGCGCTTGTCGGTCGTCGCCTTCACGCTGAAGTCGGGCGTCTTAAACTCCTCGACGCGAAACGACTCCGTGACCGTCCCCTTTGGCGCCGCATCGCCAATCTCCGCCTTGATTTCGTAGCGTCCGAGCGTCGCCGATTCGGGCAGCGCGACGTCAAACGCAAACGACCCAAACGCCGACAGCTTCGCCGTGTGCTCCGCGACGTCGTTGCCGCGTTCGTCCCTAATGGCGAGTTTCACGGCCGCGCCATGAGGCGTCTCCATCGTCTTCAGCCCTGCGCGCCGCGCGATCCCCTTGAGCCGCACCTTTTCGCCCGGCCGATAGACGCCGCGGTCGGTGAAAATGATCCCAACGGTTTGGTCCGACACCGTCTGGCCGCCTTCGCCGTCTTCGCCCTCGCCGATCCCCGTCGCGTCCGGAATATCGAAACTCGACGGCATCATCATCCATTGGTTTTCGTTTGTTGCGACGTACGCGAGGTCTTTGTCTTTTGCCGCGAACACCCAAAGTTTTTGAGCTTGCACGCGGCCTTGTCCCTTGGGCGAAATCGCGTCCTTCGGCGCAAAAGCAAGTCCATGCGCGTCGGTCGTGCCTTCCCAAAGCGCCTTGTTCGCGCCGCTTCGAACGACAACGCGTGCGCCTTCAACCGGCACTCCGCTCGAAAGCGACGTGACCCACGCGGTGACGCCAAACGGCGACCGTTTCGTCGTGACCCCGAGGTCGGTGACGTTGACGAGGAGACGATCGTTCGTCGACGAGTTGGTCGCTTTTCCATACCCTGTCTGGATTTCAACGACGCCGCCGCCGCCTGCTGGAAGTTGCTTGGCCGGGTCGATGAGTTTTACGTAGCGCGAACCTTCCCACTTTTTGAAAAGGAAATGGTGCGATGGCTTCTGCCCCGCGGTGACCGCGGTGCTCGTGCCGCTCGTGAGGCGCGCGACGATTTCGTTTTCTGGAATCGGATTCACATACGTAAACGCGCCCGGGACGCTCTGGTAAACGACCGGTACGCCGGTTAACCCCTTGCGCTCGACGAGCGACCCCTCGACCGCGAAATGAACCGCCTCGCGGTATCCACGTGTTTCAAACGTCGCCTTGGCCGGCGCTTTGATCTTCTCGCCGTCGGTTGATTTGAGCGTGCCCGCGATCGCGACGCTGTATTTCGTCTTTGGGCGAAAAGCGCCGCGAAACGTCACCTCGCGATCCGGCTCGGTGACCGTCGGCTCCGTGAGGCGCGCCGCGGGCGTGACTTTAAGCGCTTTCCAAACGTCGCGCGGATTCACGCGCTCCGTGAATTTCACCGTGAGCCCTTCGGACGGCGTGCAGTCGGCCTCGCACCCGAGCGTGTCGAATTCAAACGCTTCGACAACCTTAAAGGTCGTGCGCTTTGACTCCTCATAGATGGGAACGCCGCTCGCACTCACATGGCGTTCGACGATTTCGGCTTCGACGGTTGCGCCGACCGGGTACGGCTTTTCGGGGCGCACAAAGAGGCGACGGTAATACGACGCGTCGATCTTGAACGGCACATCGACGGCTTCAGCGGCGCCCGGTGCTGTCGCGCGCAACTTCACGCGCCCTTTGAGGTCGCTCGCATTGACGTGCGCCGAAAAGAGAAGGTCGATGGGTGTGGTGCGGAGCACGCGGACGGCGCCTTCGGTGGGCTTCAATCCGTGAACGATAATCGGTTTCACTTTGGGCGCTGCCGTAGGCCCAATCGCCACGACTTTGGGTCGCGCGACGCGCCCCGAAACCCGCCCGGGCACTTCGAACGCCCACGCCCGCGCATCGGCGAGCTTTTGTCCCGACAGCGACGTCAAGTCGTCGACGAGTCGCGCCGTGAATCGCCCCGACGCGAACCTCCCACCTTTCGGGACAAACGCGAACGCGTGTCGCCCGAGCCAGCGCACATCGCCCGCGATCGCGTGCGCGCTTTCACCGGCACCGCTCATCACGACGATGGGCGCGCGCTCGACGGGGACGGCCTCCGCCTTTAGGAGCGGCTGGTTGAACACAACGACCACTTCAGTGACGGCGCCGTCGTGAACGTTCGCATCGAATGCGACAACGCGGAGTGGTTCCGCCGCCTTGCCCGACTGCGAACTGCGTTTCGCACCTTTGGGGTCGCCGATGATGCTCGACGAGTCGGCGCACGCGAGCGCAAGAAAGTGCGCGAGAGCCAGAGAATACGCGGGTTTTAGGAACAAGCTGTGTTTCATCGAATCTCCATTAAGAGGGGTGACGGGCGGTCGTTCGAATCGATCTGATGACGAGTATGCGTGCCAAAGAGCATATCAAGCACTCTGTCGCGCGGGGAGGTGAGAAATGACGGTGCGGCTTGACTCCAAGTGTGCGAAACCCAACCATGGGATGTGGAGGTTTTTTGAGAGCGGTCGTTGCGCACAGATGGCACGCGGGCCTCGCCTTGGTGCTTGCGTGCACGGGGCTAAAGCCGCGTGATTTTTCTTCGGATGCCGGCGCGCAGTCGGATGCGGGGACGGATGCGGGAGCGGATGCGGGTGCGGATGCGGGTGCGGATGCGGGGACGGGAGTGGATGCGGGGACGGATGCGGGTTCCGACGCGGGAATGGACGCGGGTGCGGATGTCGATGCGGGCGACGGCGGGAGAGCGAGTCTCGGACTTCCGTGTGATGCGGGAGGCGATTGCGACAGCAACAACTGCGTCGACGGCGTCTGCTGTAATCAGCCATCGTGTAACAGGTGCTCCGCGTGTAATGTCGTGGGATCGCTCGGGTTCTGCGCCTTTGTCCCGCTCGGACAAGACCCGCACAACGAGTGTCAGCGAGACGCGGGAAGTTGTGTTGCTGATTTTTGTAACGGCGCCGGAAGCTGCGGCGTCGAGGACGCTGGTTATGTCTGCTCGTCGTCGTGTTCAAAAGCAAATTGCAGTTCGGGCCAATGCGGGTCGACGACGTTCAGTCAATCAACTTGTAACGGCTCGACCGAAACGTGTCCGCTCGCCGCGAGTCAGTCGTGCGCAAACAACCTGAACTGTGAAAACACGGCCACCTGTTATTCGCACTGCGTCGTGGATGCCCATTGCTTGACGGGGTATTACTGCGGGATCGGCGGTACGTGCACTCCGAAACAGATCGTGGGAACGAACTGCACGACTGAAAACCAGTGTCAGTCGGGTGTTTGCTCTGGGCAGTGCGTTCAGTGTGCGACGAACACGGATTGCACGACGCAAGGGGCACAGTGCGACGCTGGGGTTTGTCTCCTTTGCAACGACAGCGAACAGTGCGACAGCGGCGGTTTTGGAAACATTTGCTTTACGGTCAACGACCCCAGTTCTTGCCGTTGTGGCGCAGGGGGCGCGTTCGAGTGCGAGAATCCGCGCGCGCCTTATTGCGATTTCGCGAGTGGCTGCTCGTGTGGCTCAGGGACCGTCTGTTCACGCGCGATCGGCGAGACCTGTTCAGCGCGAGCGCTTGGAGCGATCTGCAAGATGGCGCCGGGTAAGCCGTGCCAGGATGCGAGCGATTGCGCGGGCAATGTTTGCGACGCCGGGAGTTGCGGGAAACTCTCTTCCGCGCAGCCTTGTTCAAAAAACGAGGACTGCGTGTCGAACAGTTGTGTATCGTTCAGTTGCGCTCCCTAAGCATCGAGCTGCCTTTGACGCGTGAAAGCCGCGTGTAAGCGAATGTAAGTTCAATCCGGCCGGCGACGCGCGTAGTCTTGCCCGTTCATCGCGGCGCATCGGGCGCTCGAAGAATGGAGTGAAACATCATGAGTCGAACCGGAAGAATGTCGTGGGTTGGGTGCGTGTTCGTGGGTGCGGCTGTTCAGGGATGCGGCGTCGGATTGGACGAGGTCGACGCGGTTGCCGCGGCACTTAACGACGTGCCAGCGTGGCAGAAGAAGGTCGCGGCGCCGAGCCCCGGTACGCGTTATGGACACGCGCTTGTTTACGATGCGGCGCGCCGCGAGACCGTCCTTTTCTCGGGAGATGGAAAGAGCGGGCGAAACAACGAAACGTGGACGTGGAACGGAACGGCGTGGCGGAAGAAGAGCCCGTCGAAAAAACCGGCCGCGCGGTGTAACGCGTCGGCGGCGTTTGATTCGGCGCGAAACGTCGTCGTCTTGTTTGGAGGCGACACGTGCGCCGTGACGGAGCCCGAGTTTGCGCCGGTTGACCAGAAGACGTTCGAATGGAATGGAGCGAATTGGGCGCAGAAGTCGTCGACGGGGCCGGCGAAGCGAACGGGCGCGGGGATGGCGTACGACGTGGCGCGCGGGAAGACGGTGCTCTTTGGCGGGAGTGGCGCGCGGGTCGGCGGGCGCGGGACTTTTTTGAACGACACGTGGGAGTGGAACGGGTCGACGTGGACGCGGGTCGCGACGCCGGCGGCGCCGAGTGCGCGCACGGGCGTTGGGATGGTGTACGACAGCGCGCGCGCGAAGATCGTTTTGTTTGGTGGGATGGAGTTTCGGCCGGGTGGCAACGGGCACCTCGCCGACACGTGGGAGTACGACGGCGCGACGTGGACGAAAATCGAGACGCCGATTTTGCCACAACCGCTCGCTGAGCACGGGCTGCGCTTGCACGGGATGACGTTTGACAGCTGCCGCGGGAAGACGGTCGTGTTTGGCGGCGAGCAGACGTGGGGTTACGGCAGCCCCGACCTATTCATGTACGACGGCGCCGCGTGGACGCAGGTGACAGGGCTTCCGGCTGACCTTTGGGCGCGACGCTCGTCACCGCTCGCGTTCGACAAGGATCGATGCCGCGGAGTTCTGCATGGCGGCTGGGTGCGCGCGACGGGGACGAAACTCGGCGATACGTGGGAGACCTATTGAGTTGATCAGTATCCCGCGATGATGCGGCGGAGCGTCGTGAGAAGGACGGCGACGCGCTTCGAGAGCGGGTGCTCGGCGAACGGAGTTTTGGCTTCGCTGCCCGCGACGCGCGTCATGCCGGCAATTTGAATCGTCGATTTCTTGCCGCGCCACTCGACATCGAGCGTGGCTTCAACGTAGCGCCCGTGCTGGGTTGTGTCGGTTACGTGGGATTCGGACTCCGCGAGGCGCTGCGCTTCGATGACGGAGACAACCTTTGCGAAATCGTCGGGCGACAGGTCGCCCTCGCGGCGTACGGGTGGTGACGCTGAGGGCCGCCGTCCGCCCGTCGACGTCACCGACACGAGGTGTCCCGCGCGAAGGTCGACGGTCATCGTGCGAGAGTGACTGTCCTTCGATCGCTCGCCATCTCGGAGTACGAGCTTGAACACAAGGTCGTGGCGACCCGCGTCGCCCATTGCGGTCGTGGCGACAGGCGGCGTTGACGATGTGGCGCTTGGGCCGCCGATGGTGATCGTCGAATCGGTGCGGACGCCGCTTATAACCGATGGAACCGCAAGGTCGGGCTTTGGGAGTGCGGCGATGGCCGAACGTGGGGGCGTCGCAGATGGCGAAGACGCTGGTGGCGTCCGTGAAGCGACGGGGAGCTCTGGAATCGGAACGACGGGTGGCGGTGGCGACGATGACTTGCAGGCGAATGCGAAAGCGGCGAGCGAAAGAAAGGGCGCGGTGCATCTGTTCATTGAGAGAATTGTGAAGGAGTCGGTCCAGAAGAACAAGCGGGAGCGGGTACGTTAGCGCGTGGGCGACGTTCGTTGTCGTTTAATCGAGTCGCTCCACGCGACGAGGTCACGCTCGATCGCGCGCGACCTTGCGAGCACCGCCGCCTCTGGGTTGCCATTTGCAAACGCGAACCAAGAATCGACCGTGTGCCCGTGTCGCGCGAGATGTCGATTCGCAAACGCGCGTGCGTACTCGGGCGCCTTTTGTTCAATTTCGCCGATCGTTCGCAACACTTGAATCTCAGCAAGCGCCGCGTCGCGCCGAATCTTCTCGTCAAACGATGGCCCCTCGCACGCCAGCGCGCGGTTAATCCACTGGTCCTTTTGCGGCATCGCCGCGAACTTCATCTCGCCCTGGCTTGGGCAGGCGCTCGGAAAAAGCGCTGCGCAAACGCCGTACGCGAGTTTCAAGACTTTGTTCTGCGCGAGCTTGAAGATCGGCGCCGCGACCTTGCGAAGCATCTTCGAGAGCAGCCGCTCGACGAGGCCGGTGAGCGCGTTCACAGCGGCGTCGGCGAGCTCATCCATGATCGCTTGGTACGCGATCTCCGCGGCCGCCGCGAGCGCCGACCCCGCACCAAACGGAATCGCGGCGAGCGCCGACGTGAGCGCCGTGATCGCCACATCGAGCGGTTTCCGAACAATCGAAAACACGAGATTCACGAGTTTTCGCGCGAACGGCTCGACGATCGACGCGACGCGCTCCCCAATCATCTTGATCAGGTCCTCGAGCATCTTGTTCAAGATTTCGCCCGACCCCTCGATGACCTTCTTTTTCGCCGCGATCTCGCGCACCGCATCGAACGCCTTTTCGTGGTCCTTGAGAAGTTTTTTCGCGTCGTTCAACTTGTCTTGCGCCGCCTTCTTTTTCTCCTCAAAGCTTTTCTTCGCCGCCGCATCGGCCGCTGCCCACGCGACTTCCGCTTTATGGAAATCGTCGAGCGCCTTCGCGACGACTTCATCCCGCGTTTTTCGGAGCGTCCCCTCGGCGTCTTCAATTCCCTTCTTCAGCTTCTCCCACTGCGCCTTCGCGACGTCGACGAGTTGCTTCACCCATTTATCAAGGAATTCGCCCGACAAGTGCCCAAGGTCCGCCACGCGCTCAAGCGCATCGCCGAATTTTCCAAGCCCCATCTTCGCGATCGCCCCCAAGAGCCCGCCGAGTTGACTTGCCATTTCGTCCTTGCCGCCAGACAGCTGGTTCTCTCCCTGTCGCTGCGCGGCTTCCTTCTTTTCGCTCTCCTTCGCCGTCGCGCTCGCTGGCGGCGCCTTCGCGACCCAATCCCACGGCTTCTCGTCCGCGTAAGCAAAACCGGCGCACTTCATCCAATGTGCCGTGCTCTTCGGGTTTTTGTCCTTCGGCAAAACCCACTTTGTCTTACCTTCTTTGTCCTTGGTCGCTTTCCCGCCCGCGACAACCATCGCGGGGATATCCATCGCATAAGGTGAGTTCGACTCGTCGTCGGGAATGACCGCGAGCGATGGTCGCCCACCGTAAGCCGGATGCCCCGACGTTCCGCCGTAACACCAATCGAACTTCGCGAGCTGCTTCTTCGTGTTCTCAATTTTCGTGGCGCTTTGGCCAACCATCTTAAATGCGCGCAATCGCCTTTCAATCGCGCCGACGACGAGAAGGGGAGACGACGCGCACGCCATTTTGCCGACCTTCGACTTGTACCAGGTCTGCTCGACGCAATAGATGTTTCCCTTGAACCACCACGGGATCGCCGCTTCGCGCGCTCGCCGATGCACTTCGAGTCGCGTCATGAGCGGTGCACGTTCGGCCGCGTCAAATACACTGTTCGCATATTTTTCCGCGGTCCGAAGGAGAATCGTTCGCGCGCCGTCGAGCACCTCGAACAGGTGACTCACGCGCAGAATGATCGACAGCGCCTCGGGTTGAATTCGAAGCTGCCCTTCGTCGGTCGCCTCGTTTCGAAACGCCTCGAACCAGCGCCGGTCGGGCGTTCGCTCGCCGCTCGTCACTTCTTTGATGAGGTCGTTGAGCGACTTCGCGGCGTTCTTGTCGACCGCTTTCTCGTTGCCGTCCGGTGTGAACGTAATCTGCACGCACGGCCCCTTCTTACAATCGGACCCGAGCGGGACGTAGCTGTGTTTCGTGTCCTCCTTGATGTTGAGGCGCTTCAGCTCTCTCACGATTGGGATGTCCGACTCGATGAGCGCGTAGCGCATCGTCGTGCGATGGCCGAGCGTGTGCCCCGTTTTCGTGGCCCATCGCACGAGGTCGTCCATATCCTTTTTAACGTCGCGCTCAAAGTCCTTCTTCGCTGTGGTGACGGCGTTATTCACGGCCGGCCACCAAATCTCGGGTGGCGCCCAGACTCCACCGGGCAAATAGACAGCGGCTTGACCGATGAGCGCGGCCCGCACCTTGACGTACTCGGGGTTTGGCTTTTGGACCCAATGTTTCCAGAACCACGACCCTTCTTTTTTTCGGATCTCAGGCGGCAACGATCTCATCGTTCTAAGTCCACGCCAAAGCACGTGGAACTCGTCGCCGCCGTGGAGCCAGTCCTCGTAATGGGCCTTGTGGTCTTTCGCCGCTTCGCGCACCGCATCGGTCCAGCTCCACCGCCGCAAGATGTCTTCGCTCTTCTCGGTTTCGCCCCACTGAAAAAGGCGCCGGTAACACTGGAGCGACGAGCGGTCGCCCTTCGGGCTCTGAAACCCGTCTGATCTCGACCCGCCCACGCACACAGCGGGCGCATCTTTAATCATGTGACGCCCCGCGAGCCCGATGTCGATCCCGCACATCCAAAACGGCTTGCCCGAAAAGAATTCGCGCGCCTTAAAGAGCGCGCAGTAATAACCGCGCTTGAACGCGCCGCGTTTGCAGACGCCGCTCCCGCACCCTTCCGGCACTTCGTGTTTTCGCATCTCGAACCAGTGCGCGATCGTCTCTTTCGTGAAGCCGCACATCAGCTTCTTGTTGTGGCCGTCGAAGCGACAAAACTCCTTCGCGCCAAAAATCCCCTCGTCGCCACCGCCGTCGTTGAACGCCACGAAATCGCCCCAATCGACGAGTTTTTCGGCGTCTTTCATGTCCCAAAGGTTCCACGCTTCCGGGTTGTGCGTGCGAATAAACTGGCGAAGCGCGTCGTAGTGGTCGAACACGTTACTCCTATGAATGCTGTCTTTGCTGTCCGCTTTGGTCGGGTCAGAGATCTCTTCGCACGTCGGCCGATCGAACTTCCAACAGTGGAGCCGCGCCTTGCGATAGTTGTCGTCGACCTTGCCGTCGGCCTCGCGTCCCGCGTATGGCGCGAGCGCGCACGTCTGCACGCCTTCCTCGAATGGCCCCGACTCAATGAGTCCGCGCGGCACGTTGCACGTGAACGTCTCCGTGTGCTTCCAGTCGTTGTAAAGGAAGTGGACGAGCCCCTTGCGATCGGCGCGGCAGAAAAGTTCTTTGTTGCCAAAAAAGTACATCAGCTCTTCGCGCGAGAGCAGCATGAACGGAATCGGCGGGCTGCCCGGACCGCCACCTGGGGCACCTTCGGGCGCGCAGATCTTTTTGTTCTTCGGTCCTTTGGGACCGCGGCACCACTTCTGATACTCGGAGTTGATGTCCGGGTATTTTTCGCCCCACACCTGCTGTCGCATCTCGGAGCACATCGCCGAGATGTTCGCGAGGACGTCGTCCATGCTCTTTTCGGGGCGCTTCACCATCACGCGGAAGATTCGTTTGCGACAATAAAAGCCGCTCTGCCCCGCCTCACCGCCCGATGGGATGACCATGTGCGCGTCGGTTAAGTGCGGGCTCCCAAAGCAGGCGACGTCCGGGATGACGCCGTCTTTCGGCGCGGGCGCGACCTCGCCCTTTTTTGTCCACGGGTCGTAGTCGCCGAGCGTGTCGAGCCAGCTCGATGTGCAGTGGACCTTTTTGCGCTCGAACTTTCCGTCAGCGCCTTTTTTCGGTGCGCAGAAAACTGGGTAGCTGCCAGCGCCGTGTTCGCCGCCGTAAATCTCCGCGGCGACCTTGCGATAGCTCCCGTAACATTTTCCCTCGACGCAAAACTCGCTCGGCATCTCTTTCGCGTCGAGTTTTTCGATCCCGAGCGCGAAGTTGTCGTATTTCTTGACGAGCGACTTTCGTTCGTTGCCAAGCTGCTTGCTGCCTTTGCTCTCGTCCTTTTTCTCGTCCGCTGGGCCCGGCAAATAATTGAGCACGGTCGGTTTGTCGTCGAGCTTCACAAACGGCGTCGGCTCACCCGTCGTCGGTTTCGGGTCCTCGCCGCATTCGTAACGCGGCGGCCAATCTTTGTCGGTTCGCTTCAACGCCGCGCGGCAGGGCAGGTGATAAAGCTCGTGGTAAAACTTCGCTTGCAAAATAACATCGTCGCCAATCGGCACTTTGAGTTCGCGGTGCTCCGCGACGACCTTTTTCAGCTTCGTTCGAAATCTGTCCGCGGCACCCTTGTCCTCCATGTCGAGAACGAAGAGGGCGCGCGCAAGCTCATCGACCGCAATGTCGCCGAGCGCCTTTTCGCTCTGGGTCGCGAGACCGCGGGCCGCCACGACGGTTGCGTTCTGCTTCGAGAAGCTGCGCTGCCACTTCTTCACGGCAAACTCGAACCGCTCAAGTTTCTCGTGGTCGACGACGCGAAATTGAACGCGACCAAACCCGCGTCGCACCGAGACTTCGGTAACGGCGGCTTCTTTCGCCTCGTGTTTTTTGTCGTCTTTCTTGTCATCCTTCTTAACCGGCTTATTTTCTGCTTTTTTCGCCGGCGCCTTTTTCGCGTCCGCGTCGGCCGCGAGCGGGCCCGCGAGAAATGCGAAAGCGAGCGCGCCAACGAACCATCGATTTGTTTGGACCATAAAAGGAGTCCTCCCTTCCCAAAGCCTCTATCTATAGACGTATTAGCGTGTGAACTTATTCATTACAGCAGGTTGCTGAAAAACGCCCATCTGTGGCGTTGGCGCGCCGCCGCTCGCTTCCGCGTATATCTGAATACAGCGTCAGCTCGCGGCTTTCCGCGCCTGCCTTGCATCTGGACGTTTTTGAGCAACCTGAAAAATCCACTTTTTGGCATCCTGTTAGCGCGGGGGCCTCGGAAGCGTTCGCGGAATCTCGCTGATTCATGCCCTGATTCCCGGATAATGGGCAACACTTGCGTGTCTGGGCTCTCTCCGGCTCGCGGAAGTCCTCGGGTCTGAGATGAAAAGTGAGTTTGCAACACGGGTGAACTCGTCGTAGCCCTCAAGCCCAGAAAACACGTCTCCGTAAAGCGGTCCGCCCGGATTTGCGTAGGGTCGGCAGGGGCGCCGCGCGGGCGCGCCTCCGCAGGGTCTGCAGCGCGATATCGGATGGGAATCTCCAAGATCTCGCACGCCACAAAACAGGGGCTCGAGCGCTCGTTTGCGTTCAGACCCGAGGACGTCGGCGCGCCGAAGCGGGCTCCTGTCGACCCTCACGCGTACGAACGAATGAACCGCTTAACCGGGGACTGGGGATTTATGGCCGTCGCATGTGCCGCGGGATCTCGTTGATAAAGAGCCAGTACAGCACCATTTGGCGGACCGATTCGCTGAATTGTTTGAAGTCAACCGCCTTCCGAACATAGCTGTTGCACCCAGCGGCGTAACAGTCCAGAAGGTCTCTTTCCTCGTTGGAGGCGGTCAAGACGACGACCGGCAGAAAGCGCGTGCGGTCGTCCGCTCGAATGCGACGCAGCACTTCGAGGCCACTCACTTTTGGCAGCTTGAGGTCAAGCAGAACGACCGCTGGCAGCTGGTGGGCATCACGCCCCGCGTAGGTGCCAGTTGCGAACAGGTAATCGACCGCTTCGGCGCCGTCCCGCACGACGACGATCTTGTTGTTGATGATCTTTTTTTCGAGAGCGCGCACAGTGAGCTCTTCGTCCATGGGGTTGTCCTCGACCAACAGGATTGTTTTTTCCGTCATTTTTCAGCTCCCTTCGCTAAAGTGAAAAAGAACGTGGCACCCGCGCCTATTCTTGCTTCGGCCCAGACCTGGCCGCCGAGCCGTCGCACAATGCGCTGGACGGTGGCGAGTCCGATGCCGTGCCCCTCGAATTCGGTCGAGGTGTGAAGCCGTTGAAAGGCGCCGAACAGTTTGCCGGCGTACACCATGTCAAAGCCCGCGCCGTTGTCGCGAACGAAATAAGCGGTTTGGACCGGTGACCAACCGATTTCGATCCGCGCGTCGGGCTGTTTGCTCGTGAACTTCCAAGCGTTGCCGATCAAGTTTTCAAGCACAACCGTCAAGAGACGCGTGTCGCCGTCGCACGACAAGCCTTCGTCGACCAAGATCTCGACGCGACGCGGAGGCTGCAGAGTGCGGTTCTCGATTCGTCTGATCACGTCGCGGGCGAGCCCGGTCAGATCGACCGGTTCTCGTTGTATTTCGGTCCGCGTTACGCGCGCGAGCGCAAGGAGCCCATCGATCATTTCAGCCATGTTCTGGGCCGTTTCGCGCATGCATTGGAGGTACTTTTTGCCGACCTCGTCGAGTCGTTCCGCATAGTCGTCGAGGAGCAGCTGGCTGAAGCCGTCGATGCCGTGGAGCGGCGCTCGAAGATCGTGCGAGACCGAGTAAGAAAATGTTTCGAGCTCCTTGTTGGCGGCTTCGAGGTCGCGGTTTTTTTGGCCGAGATCCAAAACGAGCTGCTCCCTCACTTCGGCGATTTGCCGCGCTTCGATCTCCCTTTTCGCCAACTCGGCGGCTTGTGTGCGGATGAGCGCGGCCTTCCTCTCCATCTCAACGAACACCGAAACTTTTGAACGAAGGACTTCGGCATCGAGCGGCTTGAAAAGGTAGTCGACCGCTCCAGCGGCGTATCCGCGAACGACTTGCACGTCGGCCTTATGGGACGCCGTAAGGAAGATGATGGGCGTATGGCGGCTTGACGGGCGCTCGCCAATGAGTTGAGCTGTTTCGTAGCCGTCCATTCTTGGCATCTGCACGTCGAGCAGTATCACCGCGAACTCCCGCGTCATGAGATGTCGAAGCGCCTCTCGCCCCGACGCCGCCTTGACGAGGTTTTGCCCGAGACTTCCGAGGATCGCTTCGAGCGCGAGGAGGCTGCTCGGCTCGTCGTCGACGAGAAGGATGTCGACTTTTTTCTCGTC
Organism: Deltaproteobacteria bacterium; assembly: GCA_016192705.1. Taxonomy (GTDB): domain Bacteria; phylum Myxococcota; class JACPTQ01; order JACPTQ01; family JACPTQ01; genus JACPTQ01. The sequence goes on from JACPTQ010000014.1 coordinate 115,118, forward strand.
GCGCGTTGTCGCCGCCGACGACGCCGCCACTTCATCCATGATTTTCGCGACCGCCATCACGCCACCTTCCGATAAAGGCGCTCTGGGCCGTCGAGCACTTCATAGTGGTGCTCCTCGGGCGTGAACCGCAGGAACTCCTTTTGCCCAAGGCCGAGGACGCCGCGCGGCGCGAGACTCTCGTAGAGCAGCCGGTGGACGCGGTCCTGGAGCGATTTGTTGAAGTAGATCATCACGTTGCGGCACAAGATGACGTCGAACTCGTTGAACGAGCCGTCGGTCACGAGGTTGTGGTGCGCAAAGAGGACGTTCTCCCGAAGCGCTGGTCGAAAGATCACGTGATCGTATTTCGCTGAGTAGTAGTTGGAGAACGTCGCGTGACCGCCGGCCTCGAGATAGTCTTTCGTGTACTCCTTCATCTCGGTGAGCGGAAAGACACCCTCCTTCGCGATCCGAAGGACGCCCTCCGAGAAGTCGGTCGCGTAAATCCGACACTTGTTATAGAGGTCCTCTTCGTGGAGCAAGATGGCGAGCGAATAGACCTCTTCGCCGGTCGAGCAGCCGGCGTGCCAGATCCGCGTGTATTTTGACGCCCGAAGCAGCGGCACGACCGTCTGTCGGAAGGCGACGTAAAAGCTTGGGTCGCGAAACATCGACGTCACGTGGGTCGCCATCGCAAAGAGCAGGCGTTCCATCGCCGCGGCGTCGTGGAGCACCTTTTCCTGGAGACCCGAAATCGTCGTCGCGCCCTCCGCCTCGACCTGACGCGCGAACCGGCGTTCGATCGATGCGAGCGCGTAGTCGCGAAAGTCGTAGCCGTAGCACCGATAGATGCCCTCGAGCAGCAGTCGGATTTCGACGTTTTCGAGCTCCGAGGTTTTTTCCGCCGTCTTCGCCATGGGTCGCGCTCCGACTATCGGTACAGCCACACGCGCAGGAGAGACAGCAGTTGTTCGGCGTCGACGGGCTTCGCGATGTAATCCGACGCGCCGGCTTCGATGCACTTTTCGCGATCGCCCTTCATCGCTTTCGCGGTGAGCGCAATGATTGGCAGCTTCTTGAATTTGGCGATTTTACGAATCGTGCGCATGGTTTCGTACCCGTCCATCTCGGGCATCATCACGTCCATCATCACCGCTTCGATGTCCGGCGCTTTCTTGAGCTGCGCGATACCGTCCTTGCCATTCTCGGCGAAGACAACGCTGATGCCGTGGCGTTCAAGCACCGTGGTCAACGCGAAGATGTTCCGAACGTCGTCATCGACGATGAGCACCTTGCGACTTGCGAGCGTGTCATCGGTGCTGCGAAGCTTCTCGATGGCCCGTCGCTTGGGCTCGGGCAGGTTGCCCTCCACGCGGTGAAGGAAGAGGGCCGTTTCGTCGAGGAGTTGCTCGGGCGATTTGGCGCTCATGACCACGACCGATTCCGCCACGCGCCGGATCTCGCTCTCCTCCTTCTTGGAGAAGTCTTTGCCCGAGTAGACGACGATCGGAAGGTCTTTGAGCGCGAGATCCTTTTTGATCTTTTCGATGAGTTCGAAGCCGGTCATGTCCGGCAGCGTCGGATCGAGCACCAGGCAGTCGAACGGCCGCTTACGGAGGACTTCGAGCGCCTCTTTTCCGGTCGCGGCGGCTTCGGTTTCCACGTCGGTGTTGCCGATGAGGGCGATCGTCTTTTTCCGCTGTTCGGCGTTCGGCTCGACGACGAGGAGCTGACGCATGGGACGCTCGACGAACGTCTTGATTCGGCCGAGCGACGCTTCGAGCGCCTCTTGGCTCGCGGGCTTGTGTACGAACGCGAGCGCGCCTTGCTTCCGCCCGCGGTGCTCACCCTCGTCGACTGAGATGATGTGCACCGGAATATGGCGCGTCTTTGGGTCGTGCTTCAGTCGGTCGAGAACGACCCAGCCGTCCCGGTCGGGAAGTCGGAGGTCGAGCGTGATGGCGTCGACCTTACGGTCGCGCGCGAGGCGAAGGGCGGCTTCGGCTCGGCTCGCGACGATGCCCTTGAAGTCGTGCCTGCGCGCGAGATCGAGGAGGACTTGGGCAAACGCGGCGTCGTCTTCGATGATGAGAAGGACGCGGTCGTTCGGTTGAATGCCCTCGCGGTCGTCGTCGACCTCGCGGCTCTCCCATTCCGAGATGGCTTGCGCCGTCTCGATGGACGCACTTAATGCGAGGGCCCGAGCCTTGGCCGCTTCGCTTGGAGACGAAAGCGTCGGCGTCAGGTCCGCGTTGCCCATCCCGTCGCCATCCGTTGCCTTGGTCTCACCCGTCGGCCTGCTGAAACGCTTCAAAGATGACGTGGTGCTTCTCCTTCGCGATCCCGATGCCGGTGTCTTTGACCGCGAATGCGACGACGACGCTGGCTTTGTTCAACGTCTCTTCTTCCGGGCTCCACCCCAGCGTCGCGGGGCGGACACTAAAAAGGACGCCGCCTTTTTCGGTGAACTTGAATGCGTTCGACAGCAGGTTCTTCAAGATCTGCTGCAGACGGCGACTGTCGGTCTGGATGCGCGCCGGCAAGTTGCCGTACAGCTCGATCGCGAAGTCGAGTTTCTTTTGTTCGGCCACGGGCCTGAACGTTTGTTCGCTGAAGTCTCGAATGGCGCCGAACTCCACCTCTTCGACGTCGACCGCCATCGTGCCCGCTTCGATCTTGGAGAGGTCGAGGATGTCGTTGATGAGCATCAGCAAGTCGGCCCCCGACGAGTGAACCGTTTGCGCGTATTCGATCTGCTTCGGCGAGAGATTCCCCTCGCCGTTGTCCGAGAGCATCTTCGACAGAATCAGCAAGCTGTTGAGCGGCGTGCGCAACTCGTGAGACATGTTCGCGAGAAACTCCGATTTGTACTTCGACGTGAGGGCGAGCTGCTCCGCCTTTTCTTGAAGGAGCGTCCGCGCCCGTTCGACCTCGCGGTTTTTCGCCTCGACTTCGCCCTTCTGTTTCGTCAGGAGTTGCGCGCGCTCCTCGAGTTCGTCGTTCGCCTTCTGCAGTTCTTCCTGTTGGCTCTTCAAGCGGTTTTGGTTTTGCCCAAGCTCCTTGTTGGCGGCCTGGAGCTCCTCTTGTTGCGTTTGCAGCTCTCCCGTCAGCGCTTGAGACTGCTTCAAGAGTTCCTCGGTGCGCATTGTTGCGGCGATGGTGTTCAGCGAGATGCCGAGCCCCTCGCACAGTTGATCGAGGAAGGCGAGCTGGATTTCGGTGAAGCGATTGAACGACGCGAGCTCGATGACCGCCTTCGGCTCGCGCTCAAAGAGTACCGGAAGGACGACGATGCTTTGCGGTCGCGCGGCGCCGAGGCCCGAACTCACCTGCACGTAGTCGGGCGGGACGTCGTTGACGTAAATGCGTTCCTTTTCAAGTGCGCACTGGCCGACAAGACCCTCAGCGAGTTTGAACCGATCGGAGACACCCTTTCGCTCTTTATAGGCGTAGCCGGCGAGCAGCTTGAACGAGAGGTCTTCGTCTTTGCCTTTGGCTTCGCCCTCGGCGAGATAGAAAGCGCCGTGCTGCGCTCCGATGAGCGGCGCAATTTCGGAGAGGACGGATTTCGCGACCGCGGCGAGGTCGCGCTGGCCTTGGAGCGTGCGCGTGAGTTTCGCGACGTTCGTTTTGAGCCAGTCCTGATCGGTGTTGCGCTGCGTCGTCTCACGGAGCGTTCGAATCATCTGGTTCAGGTTGTCTTTGAGCGCCGCGATCTCGCCGGCCGCTTCGACGGTGATCGACCGCGTCAGGTCGCCCTGGGTCACCGAGGTCGCGACGGTGGCGATCGCGCGGACCTGGTTGGTCAAGTTTCCGGCGAGCTGGTTGACGTTGTCGGTGAGATCTCGCCAGAGGCCCGCGGTGCCGGGAACCGTGGCCTGACCGCCGAGCTTGCCGTCGGTGCCGACCTCGCGCGCGACGCGGGTGACCTCCGCGCCGAACGTTCCGAGTGTGTCGATCATGGAGTTGATCGTGTCGGCGAGTTCGGCGATTTCGCCTCCCGCTTGAAGGATCAGCTTTTTCTTGACGTCGCCCGCGGCAACCGCAGTCACGACTTGCGCGATACTTCGCACTTGTCCGGTCAAGTTCGACGCCATCAGATTGACGTTGTCGGTCAAGTCCTTCCACGTGCCGGCGACGCCGCGGACGGTGGCCTGCCCGCCGAGCTTGCCTTCGGTGCCGACCTCGCGCGCGACGCGGGTGACTTCGGACGCGAAGGCGCGCAGCTGATCGACCATGGTGTTGATCGTCCGTTTCAGCTCGAGGATTTCACCCTGCACGTCGACGGTGATTTTTTTCGACAAGTCGCCGTTCGCGACGGCGGTCGTGACGTCGGCGATGTTACGCACTTGCGCCGTCAGGTTTGACGCCATTCGATTGACGCTGTCGGTCAAGTCTTTCCAAGTTCCAGCGGCGCCAGGCACGGCGGCCTGACCACCGAGCTTTCCTTCGGTGCCGACTTCGCGCGCAACACGCGTGACTTCCGACGCGAAAGCGCCGAGCTGATCGACCATCGTGTTAATTGTTTTTTTGAGTTCGAAGATTTCACCCTGCACCTCGACGGTGATTTTTTTCGACAGGTCACCGTTTGCGACCGCGGTTGTGACCTCGGCGATGTTACGCACTTGGGCGGTCAGGTTTGACGCCATACCGTTGACGCTGTCGGTCAAGTCCTTCCACGTTCCGGCGACGCCGCGCACGACCGCCTGGCCACCGAGCCGGCCCTCCGTACCAACTTCGCGCGCGACACGCGTGACTTCGCCGGCGAACGTGTTCAGCTGATCGACCGTCCCGTTGATGGTGTCCTTGAGCTCGAGGATTTCGCCCTTGACGTCGACGGTGATCTTTCGGGCCAAGTCGCCGCGCGCGATCGCGGTTGTGACCTCGGCGATGTTACGCACCTGGGCGGTCAGGTTTGACGCCATCGCGTTGACGCTGTCCGTCAAGTCTTTCCAGGTGCCGCCGACGCCGGGCAACTCCGCCTGGCCGCCGAGCTTCCCTTCGGTGCCGACCTCGCGCGCGATACGCGTGACTTCGGAGGCAAATGCGTTCAGCTGATCGACCGTCGTGTTGATGGTGTTTTTGAGGTCGAGGATTTCGCCTTTGACGTCGACGGTGATCTTTCGGGCGAGATCGCCGCGGGCGATGGCGCTCGCGACTTCGGCGATGTTACGCACCTGGGCCGTGAGGTTTGACGCCATCGCGTTGACGCTGTCTGTCAGGTCTTTCCACGTGCCGCTGACGCTGAGCACCACCGCTTGACCGCCGAGCCGGCCTTCGGTGCCGACCTCGCGCGCGATACGCGTGACTTCGAGCGAGAACGTTCGCAGCTGGTCGACCATCGTGTTGATCGTCTCTTTCAGTTGAAGGATCTCGCCGCGCACGTCGACGGTGATTTTTCGCGACAAGTCGCCGGTCGCGATCGCGGTTGCGACCTCGGCGATGTTACGCACCTGGTCGGTCAGGTTTGACGCCATCAAGTTGACGTTGTCGGTCAAGTCTTTCCAAATGCCGGCGACCTCTTTAACCATCGCTTGCCCGCCCAGTTTGCCTTCGGTGCCGACCTCACGCGCGACGCGCGTAACCTCGCCGGCGAACGACGACAGCTGGTCGACCATGCCGTTGACCGCCTTCGCCGTTCGCAGGTATTCGCCTTTGAGCGGGCGGCCTTCGATTTCGAGCGGCATCGTTTGCGAGAGGTCGCCACGCGCGACGGCCCCGATGACGCGCGCCGTTTCGTTGAACGGTTGAACAAGGTCGCCGACGAACGCGTTGAACGCCTCGACGTGCTCCGCCCATTCGCCCATCACGTTTCCCGCCGACGCGCGCTGCGTGATTTTCCCCTCCTTTCCGACTGAAACGCCGACGCGCGCAAACTCTTTCGTGATGCGCTGGCTTTGCTCAATCAAGTCGTTCAATGTGTCGGCGATCTTCCCCGGAACGCCGGTGTGCTCGGCCGGCATTCGCAGCGTGAAGTCGCCCTTCTTGAACGCGGTCAGAACTTGGAGCAAGACCTTGGCATCCAGGGTTTCGGTGACCTGTTCAGTTGGCATCGGTTCCTCCTTGCAGGCAGAGAGGGGCTGGGAACGCCGTGGCGGCCGGTGCGATTACGCTTCGCGCGATAAAGAGTGAAAACGTCCAGTTTATAAGGCGTATCTCGGCTCTAAAGACTTCCACGGCGTCACCCCCCGTAATTCCGTGTACTCCGACGTTTTAGAGACGGAACCATAATCTCATAAATTTTGGCTCCGGGTCAACGCAAAAGGCGGGAGCGGTTGCGGGTGCGGGTGCGGGGCTTTGACGCAAAGGCGCGGAGGCGCCAAGGGAAGAGGTCTCATTCCTTGCGTCT
>JACPTQ010000046.1 GCA_016192705.1 Deltaproteobacteria bacterium
CGATACCGACATCGCGCAAAACTTGGAGTCGCGCGGTTACACAACTCTCTACATTGTAAAGCCGAACGTATCGTTCGCGGCGCAGCAGGCGATCGAGCGTTGGGTGCGCGCGGGCGGGACGCTTGTGGCGTTGCCAGGCGCGGGAACGGCGGACGAGTTCAACGCGACGTTTGACGCGACCGGGCAGTCGACGGCGATCCTTGAGCCGGTGCTCGGACTTTCAACGGCGGCGCGGCGCGCGGCGACCATTCGTGCATCTGGCTTCACCGACCCGTGGTCGGTTTACCGAACATCGGTGCTGGTCCCACGCACGGCGACGATGACGTTTACGAATCGAGAGGAGACCGATCCGAATCTTGGCGCGGGGGCCATGAATATTTACGGTGACGTGGTGACCGACCTCGTGCCTGGAACCGCGGCGACGGGTGTGGCGCGTGTCCTTGCGACGATGAACGTTGCGGCGACGGGTGCGACCGCGAATGCCATCACGGTGAATGCGTACGGCGCGGGGCGCGCGGTTGCGTACGGGTTTTTCGCGGGGTTCATTTATTACTCGAGCGCGAACCACCAGGTGCGACGCGGTCTTCCGACCGGTTGGGACGCGCGCGCGCGGCAGCTAGTTGTGGCGCCAATCCTGGCCGCGACGCCGAATCCGGTCTCGGTGAATGTGCCGCTCGTCGAAGCGCTTCGACTCGACTCGCGTGCCGGAACGGCCGTCGTACTTCTCAACTGGTCGGGCGCGCCGCTCTCATCGGTGACCGTGACGGTTCCAGGCGTCCGATCGGAACAGTCGGGCAGCTCGATTGAGCAGCGCGCCGTCGCATCGGCTCGCGACGCGGTGGGCAACCGGACGTTCACGCTTTCGCTTCGCACCGTCGACGTCCTCATGATCGAGTAAGCCGACGTTTTTTCTCTCACTCACCCTGACACGCTCGCCACACCTTCGGCACCGCCATGTCGCGGTTCGCGACGACGCAATCGACTTGGCGTTCGAAAACATCGCGCAAACTTCGGGCGCGCTTTGGCGCATCGCTTGCTCTTGTCTCAAGCGGGGCCGCTCGAGGGAGGTTCAAATGGGCATGCGACGTGTCTTCGGCTCACGGCGTTCGTGGCGGATTCTCCTTCTCGTGATCGCATGTGCGCAGTGTTGGGAGTGGGGAAAGGCGCCGCCCTATTGGCCGCATGTTTCGTGGGACGCGGCTGCGGCGGACGTGGAGTTGCCGTTCGTCGAGCCGAAGATCGAACCGATTGAACCGCGGAGTGGGCCAAGTGACGGGGCTTGCGCGGCGGTCGTCGATCGCATTCGCGCGAACGCCATCGCCGAAATGAAGGCGACGGTTGCCGCGAACGTACGTTATGCGCGCGCGAATCGAACCTGTCGCGGGAGCGTCGTCGGGTTTGGTTGCGCGCGTGACGCCATGTCGTCGATGGGTGTGGCGGCGCCAGGCGGAGACGGCGCTGGAGCGTCGCAGGTATCGACGACGAACAACCAAATCACGGGCGTCGACGAGGCCGATTTCGTCAAGAACGACACGAAGTACATTTATGTTGCAAAGGGGAGTCGGTTTCGCATCTTTAAGGCTTGGCCGGTTGCCGAGGCGCGCGAGATCGTGTCGCACGCCATCGACGGAACGGCACGGAAATTATTTGTCGAAGGCGATCGCGCGCTCGTTTATTCGTCGCTGACGAGTGGCGTAACGTCGTACGGGCAGGGTGGCGCCGCGGCGGCTCGTGAATGCACCTACGGATACGACTGCGAAGTGACGGGCGATGGCGCGCCACTCAAGATGACGCTCTTCGACATTTCGGATCGCGCGGCACCCAAGGTGATTCGCGAAATGCGCGCGTCGGGGTCGTACATCGCGGCGCGGCGCGTGGGGACTGCGGTCTACACGGTCGTGAGCTCGCCGGGCATCCGGTTTGGTGGGTTGACCACATGGTCGTCGACGTTCAACGACTGCAGTTCGTCGGACGAACGCGTGCGGCAGGCGATCGACGCGCTGGTCGCCGCGAATGAGCGCACCATCAACGCGACGCCCCTCATGCAGCTTCTGCCGTCGGTGAACGACTCGTCGCAGAGCGCATCGGTCGAGGGTGCCGACAATTTGCTGTCGGACTGTTCGGGATTTCTCGCGACGAATCTCGGAGAGGGGTCGACCTTCACGACGGTCGTCGGCTTCGACATGGCGAGCGACAAGCCGATCGCCATGAGCACGATCGTGAGTCGGCCGGGCGTCGTGTTCGCGTCGGCCGAGGCGCTCTATGTGGCGGTTTCGCGTTCGCGCGGGCACACGACGTCGTGGCTTTCGGGAATGGGCGACGTCGCGCAAGCGACCGAGATTCATAAGTTTACGCTCGACCCGATCGCGGCGACGGCGCGCTATGCGGCGAGCGGTGTTGTGAAGGGGCGCGTTTTGAACCAGTTTTCGATGGACGAGTTTCGCGGCGACTTGCGCGTTGCGACCACGCTCGGACGCGTGCCGGATCCGAACGTCTACAGCACGCTCACGGTTTTCGGGCGCGACGGCGAGCGGCTCGTTGAGCGCGGGCGCGTCGATCACATTGCGCGGCACGAAGACATTCGTTCGGTGCGTTTTGAGGGTGAGCGCGGGTTTATCGTGACATTCAAAAAGACCGACCCGCTGTACGTGTTTGACCTCGCGCGGCCGACGGAGCCACGTATCTTGGGCGAGCTGAAGATCCCCGGCTTTTCCACCTACATGCATATGATGGATGAGAAGCACCTCCTCACGATCGGGTATGACGCGGAGGACCATGGGTATTTTGCCTACTTTTCTGGGATTCTGTTGCAAATCTTTGACGTCAG
>JACPTQ010000018.1 GCA_016192705.1 Deltaproteobacteria bacterium
GCGCCTTGGCGTTGAAATCCCCTGCGGGAGCGGCCGCGGGATTACCGCGTGAGGATGCCCTGGATCGTCAGCAGAAGCTTCTCACAGTCGAATGGCTTCTCGATGAGCGGGCACCGAAACCGGTGGATAAATTCACTCGCCACCTTTGACACGGCACCCGAAATAAACACGACCCGCGGGACCTGCTCCGGGGCCAAGAGTGCGAGCGCCTCGTAGAACTCGATCCCGGTCGTCCGCGGCATGACGATGTCGCAGAGGATGACGTCGAAGCGTTCGCCACCGGCAATGCGCTCGAGCGCCACGGTGGCCGCGGTCACCGTTTCCACGTCGTGCATGGGCGCGAGAATCCGCCGCAGCGCCCCCAAGACGAGCGGCTCGTCGTCGATAACGAGGATTCGGCCTCGCTTCGCGGGCGCCGCGACCGGCGTGACAGCAACCTCGCGCTCGATCGCCGCGTCGCGCTCTGCGATTAGGAAGAGGAGCTGGACCACCGTACCCTTGCCGACCTCGCTCTCAACCCGGATCTCCCCGCCCATCGACGTGACCACACGGTGGCAGATGGCGAGCCCAAGGCCGGTGCCGATCCCTTCGGGCTTTGTCGTGAAGAATGGATCGAAAACGCGCGAGATGTTTTCCGCGGGAATTCCCGCGCCGCTGTCGTGCACCCCCACGACGACCCGCCCGTCGCCACCCGCGCGCACGACGATGCCGATTTCGTTCGACTCGGTTTGTCCCTCGGGGATCGCCTGCGCCGCGTTTATCAAGACGTTCAGAAAGACCTGGCCGAGGCGCGACTCGTTCCCCCAGACCGCGGGCACATCCGCGTAGTCCTTCACGACGCGCGCCCGATGGCGAATCTCATGCGTGGCCAAACGCAACGACGATTCCATCACCCGGCGCACGTCGACCGGTTCTCGCTGATCCGTTTCACCCGCGTGCGAAAAGATCCTGATGTGGCGCGTCACCTCGCTGACCCGATGGGCCGCCATGCCCGCATCGTCAAGGGCCTCCTTCGCGTCGGCGATCCGCATCACGAGCCAGTCGACCGACACGTTCTCTCTCTTCTCTTCGCGCGACTCCGCCTCCGCGAGCGCCATCGCCAACCCCTCGACCGCGACCTGCAGGTTGGCCGCCACGACCGCGAACGGGTTGTTGATCTCGTGCGCAAGACCCGCGGCGAGCGCTCCCAACGACGCCATTCGGTTGGTGATGAGGAGCTCCTCTTCCATCTTTCTCCGCTCCGCTCGCATCGCGGCCTCACGGAGCTCTCGGTCGATAGCGGGGAGCAGCCGGGCGAGCTTCTCCTTGGTCACGAAGTCGTGCGCGCCCGCGCGAAGGCATTCGACGGCCGTCTCTTCGCCGATGGTTCCCGAAATGACGATGAAGGGGAGATCGATCTTCTTTTCCTTTAGCTGAGCCAGCGCAGCCATCGCGCTGAATCTCGGCATCGCGTAGTCGCATAGGACGACATCCCAGCCCCCACGATCCAAGGCCGCGCCAAAGGCCTCGGGCGTATCGACGCGCTCGAAGCTGCCGTCGGACCCCCCACGTCGGATCTCGCGCATGACCAGCTCAACGTCGTCGTCGCGGTCCTCGACAAAGAGAATTCGCAGGGGCTTCGCCATTATGACCTTGTCACCGGCGGGGGCGGTTCGTTCAGGATGAGCCAGTAGAGTCCGAGTTGCGTAATCGCCTTCGAGAACTCCGCGAATTTGATCGGCTTTTGCACAAAGCTGTTGGCGCCGTTCCTGTATCCCTTGAGCCGGTCGCCTTCCTCTTTCGACGAGGTCAGGATGACGACCGGCAGCAGCTTCGTCCGTTCGTCGGCGCGGATGCGTTGGAGGACCTCGAGGCCGTTGATTTTCGGCAGCTGGAGGTCGAGGAGCACGACGGTCGGAAGATCGGCGGTGTCTCGGCCAGCGTGCGCTCCGGTGCCGAACAGGTAATCGAGCGCCAGAGCGCCGTCGCGCGCAACGACGACCTCGTTCGTGATGTTGCTCTTCTTCAGCGCGCGAAGCATCAACTCCTCGTCGCTCCGGCTGTCTTCGACCAGCAGGATCACCTTGTTTGTCATGACTGCTCCTCCTCAATATGGTCCAGGTCCACGACCAGGTTTAGGTCCAGGTCCAGGTAAGAACTGAACGCGGGTGCAACCTTTCCTGGACTTGGACCTCGACCTGGACTTGGACTTGGTCCTGGACCATTCTGGCCGTCGTGAATTTTCGGAAGCTTGACGTGTACCAGTTCGCCGTTCGGTTCCTGCCGCTTGCGACCCAGATCGCCGACGCGCTGCCGCCGCGCTACGCGGGCCTCGCCGATCAGCTTCGCCGCGCGTCCCTCTCGATCCCATTGAACATCGCGGAGGGTTCGGGCAAGACAACCGGGCCGGACCAGCGCCGCTTCTACGCCATCGCGCGCGGCTCCGCCATGGAGTGTGGCGCTATTGTAGACGCCTGCGTCGCGCTTAACCTGATCGAGCAGGCGCCAGCCCGAGAAGCCGACAACGTTCTCACCTCGGTTGTCCGCATGCTTTCGAAGATGTGCCGAGAGTAAGCCGGTCCAGGTCCACGTCGACTTGAGCCTGGATTCCCAATGGTCCAGGTCCAGGTAAGAACTGAACGCGGGTGCAACCTTTCCTGGACTTGGACCTCGACCTGGACTTGGACTTGGTCCTGGACCATTCTGACCGCCGTGAACATCCGTGAGCTTAATGACTCCGTCCCTCACCGTCGCTCCTCCTTAAGCGTGAAATAAAACGTCGCGCCTTGGTCGACTTTGCCCTCGGCCCAGACGCGGCCGCCATGTCGGCGGACGATCCGCTGCACCGTGGCAAGCCCAATCCCCGTCCCCTCGAACTCGTCCGCGCCGTGCAGTCGCTGGAAGACGCCGAAGAGCTTCCCCAGATACTTGTCGTCGAAGCCGGCGCCGTTGTCGCGAACGAAAAAGACCGTCGGCCGCTCGTCTGCAGATTGCTCGCGAAGTATCGCGCCGAACTCGATCCGTGCGGATGCGCGCTTTCGCGTAAATTTCCAGGCGTTGCCGAGCAGGTTCGTGAGGGCGACGTCAAGAAGCTTGAGGTCGGCATGGACCACGAGGCCGTCCTCGACGACGAGATCGACGTCGCGGTCGGGCTCCGCCTCGCGCAGTTTTTCCAGGACCACGCGGGCAAGAACGGAGAGGTCCACGCGCTCGCGCCGCAGCTCGGCCCGGGTCACGTGCGCCAGTTTCAGGAGGTCGTCGATGAGGCCACCCATGAACTGCGCCGACTCGCGAACGCGTTCCAGGTAGCTCTTGCCGGTCTCATCGAGTTGTTTCGCGCAGTCCTCGACGAGGATCTGGCTGAACCCGTCGATGCTGCGAAGCGGCGCGCGCAGATCGTGCGCAACGGAGTAACTGAACGCCTCGAACTCCTTGCTTGCCGTCTCGGCGACCGCCGTGGCATGACGAAGCGCCTCTTCCGCCCGCACGCGCTCGACGATTTCGTTTCGAAGCTCGACGTTGACCCGCTCGACCTTTTTTTTCTCGGAGTCGAAGTCTTCGAGGAGGTTGAGGAGGGCACGCCCGGTGTCGGCGAGGCGAGTTGCGTCTAGCGCGGAGTCATCCAATATGTTGAGAATGGCGCTGGCGTAGCTTCGCGCGTCGATCGACCCGACGCTCTCCACCACGCTTCGGCTGTCCGCGTGAACCCGGCTCATTCCTTCCCGACTTTCTTCTTCAGCTCCTCGATCTCTTTCTTGAGTTCGATCATCTTGAGCTCGCGCCCGACGGTCAGCCTTTGGAAGCGCTCGAGCTCCGCGAGCCTTTCGAGCTCCTTGTTCCGCTGCTCGGCGATTTCGGCCGCCAGCCTCTTTTGCACGGACACATCGCGGATGATGCTGGACACGAGCATCCCTTCACTTGTCGCGAGCGGGTTCAAGCTGATTTCGACCGGGAACTCCGTGCCGTCCTTGCGCACCCCGAAAAGCTCCAGGCCCGCCCCCATCGGCCGACTGCGCGGCTCCTTGAGAAAGCCGGCCCGGTGGTCTGGATGCCGGCTTCGATAGCGATCTGGAATCAGTATTTCTATGGGTTGCCCCAAGAGCTCATTCCGGTTGTAGCCGAACACCTTTTCCGTCTGGACATTGGCGATGGCGATGAGACCGTCCTTGCCGACGATTACGATGGCGTCAGGAGAGAACTCCAAGAGTGCCCGGAATTTCTCCTCAGCCCGCCGGCTCTCCGTGACGTCGCGGAGGGTCGCAACGACGCCGACGACGTTGCCCTCTGCGCCCTTGTAGAGCGAAGCGTTGTAGACGACATCGATCAGGCTTCCGTCCTTGCAGCGGAGCGTGAGCGGGTATTCGGTCACGAACCCTTTGGCGAAGACCTGCTGGTAACCGTCGCGCGCTTTCTGGGGATCGGTGAAGCAGTCGGAGAAATCGGTCCCGATCAACTTTTCGCGCGGGACCCCCGTGGCCTTGATCGAGGTCTCGTTGACGTCGCTGATCTTGCCCTCGGGGCTGATAATCACGAGAGGGTCACGGATGGCCTCGATGAGGCTCCGCGAATACGGCGCGGCCGGCTCCTGCGGGGTCGCATCGCCGTCGGTGGGTCGCTTCTTCTCGGCGACTCTACGGCCGTGATTCCTTGCGGGTCGCATCACGTCGGACCGGGGCTCGGGTTACCCGTCGGCGCTTTCTTGACGGCGCGACGGCGCGCCTCCGCACGGCGGCGACGCTGGTACGGGCTCGTCACCTCGCGCGCGATCTGCGGGTGGTTCCGAAAAACGAACCGAGCGGCCGCGCGGACGAGCGACACGCGGTCGTAAAGGAGCGATGCGAGGCCGTTGCGAACGCGGAGCGCATCCCGTGTCGACTGGGGAGCCGGCGCGGGGGTTGCCCGAACCTCGCCGAGTTCATCCGCGATGCGGAGCGCCTCGTCGATCAGCTTCTTGTCGAACCCGCCGACCCCCTCCATCCGTCGCTCGAGCCCGCGCGCGAGCGTCGCGTAATCGTGGAGTGCCTGCGCGAGCTCCCCGGCGCGCCCAGAATCGTCCTTGTGCGCATCCTGCAGACTCTTCAACTGCTCATCGGCGGACTCGGCAACGTCATCATCCAAGACCCACTCGATCGTCGCCGTGATTTCGCTGAGCACGAATCGCGCGCGGTCAATGAGGCCTGCCTTGGATGCGGCGGGGACGGCGGTCAAGCGATAGTTCGTTTCCGCTTCCTGGAGCGCCGCGCGGAGCGACAGAATCTCGTCGGCGACACCTTTCGTAAGCCGTCGCCCGGCACCGCTGAGCCCCGGTCGGTCCCCGTCTGGCTTCCAGTAGGTCTCGACAAACCGCGCGACTTCGACCGACTCCCCAACGAGGACATCGAGCGGCACCGGCAATCCGACGTCCGCAATCTTCTCGAGCTCACCCTTCCATTGCTCCCAGTTACCGTGCGTCATTTGCTTTCTCCTTTTTTGTCATCGTTTCCTGTCGTCCTCTTTCGCGTCGTCGTAGTCGTGCACGTGCTCGTCCTCGATCAGCGTGCACGAAGAACGAGGACGTGTACGTGCACGATTAACGACTACGACGAGGTCGGACGTCCCTCCCTCGTCTCTGATGCAGACTCCGGTGTCTTTGTCGCGCACCTCTTTGTCTCCGAAAGCGACCCCTGTGTCTCCGACGGGCGCCCGGCTGTCTCTCTCGTGGACCTCGGTGTCTCCGATGGACGATTCTGGTGTCCTTGCCGTGGCCCCCTTAAAAATCTGACAGCCGGACCCCATGTTACCCCCTAGTTACGGGAGCGGATGCGGGTGCGGGCTCTGCTTTCTCCGGTTCGCCTCACTTTCGGCCCCCTTCGCGCTTCGGTTGAGGGCCGAAAGATTCGGCTCACCACTACGAAAGGAGATCTTATGCCGCTTCCGCTTTCCGCAACCGCTACCCCTACCGCAACCGTTTCCCCCACCGCCTCTCTCCAACGCCTCGACTGCTATCGCGTCGCGCGTGATTTCGCTCGTCTCGCACAAAGGCTTCCGATTACAAACGCCGTTCTCCGCGATCAGTTCCGCCGAGCATCGATTTCGGTACTCACCAATACCGCGGAAGGTGCAGGTCGCGTGGCAAAGGCGGACAAGCGCCGGTGCTACGCCATCGCCCGAGGCGAGGCTTGCGAATCGGCGGCGCTACTCGAACTGGTCGACGATGCGCCGAAAGAAATCGGTGAGCTGTTGTCTCGCGTCATCGCGATGCTGACGAAGCTCGTGAGATGAGCTTCGACAACAATGCACAAACTCTGTCGGCCAGCGCGTCGAGGTCGGCGACCGTCGGCTCGTCGATGTAGCGCCAGATCGCCGCGAGCTTCAGCGCCGCTCGCGCCTCACGGCAAGACCCGCGTGCGATCTCGAAGTAGCGCGCCTGATCGCGAAGGGATGATTTCCCATCGCCCTCGCTGATGTTCAAAACCACGCTCGCAACCGCACGTCGAAGCTGGTCTTCGAGAGAGCGATCCTTGCGCCGCAGTGAGTCGAGTAAAGGCCGAACCGATGCTGCGAACTTAAGCGCGACGTCGTAAGCGATGAAACGATGAGACATGAAGAACTCCTTTCGAAACCGCCGAACGCGGCCCCCGCAAGGAAATGGGTCGCGTGAGGCGGTGAGAAAGGAGTGCGGAAGCGGGAGCGGAAGCGGGAGCGGAAGCGGAAGCGGAAGCGGGAGCGGGAGAGCTCCTTCTATCCCGCTTTCGCGTGGAGCTTGAGTCCGAGCGAACGAATGACCCTAAAGACCGTGGAGAACTCGGGCTTTCCACCCGCCGACAACGCTTTGTAAAGACTAGCCCGGCCAAGGCCCGTTTCGCGAGCGATTTGAGTCATGCCCCTCGCACGCGCAATATCCCCCAACGCAGCTGAAAAAAGCGCCGGGTCGTCTGCCTCCAGGGCCGCTTCGAGATAAGCAGCGGCGTCCTTGTCCGACGTGACGTACTCCGCCGCGTCCCAGATTCTCGTTTTTGTCTTCTGCCTCTTCATTGTCGCCTCCTAAATCGTAAGGGCCAACTCCTTAGCCTTGGCGATGTCACGCACTTGACTCCTCTTGTCTCCGCCAACCAAGAGGAGGACCAGCTGTCCGGCCCGTTGCTGAAAGTAGATTCGGTATCCCGGGCCGCAGTCGACTCTTAGTTCGGAGACGGCCGCGCCGACGGGTCGAACATCGCCGAAACTTCCAAGGGACAATCGACGGATTCGAGCGATGCCGAGAAGGTGGGGTTCGCGCTCTGCAAGCAGGCGCTCCCCATTTCCGCCGCGTGAACAAGCCACTGGCTTGTTCACCTATGCGCCGGAAATAAACGGGCGTGGCGGTCACGCAGTTTTTCGAACCAGCGAACGAACTCGTTGGTCTGGCGAACTTCGAACACCCCACGACTGTATCCCATGGGAGACACGCGCGCAAGCGGTAGCGGGTGCGGGAGCGGAAACGTAACTCGCGCACAACGGCCGCTCCTCGTTTATACTTCTCGCCGTGAGGCACCATGAAGCCGGGGTTCGGGTCGCGACCCGGGACGATCCGCGAGCGGTCGAACGCCTTCGGGCGTCGGTGCGCGATCTCTTCGGTCTCAAGTGGTGGCCGGCTTTCGAGGCGGCGGCGCGAGACCACGCGTGGTTACGGCCGGGCGCGATTCTTCCGTCCGAAACCGAAATTGCGCGCGTCGTCGACAAGACGCTCCCAAAGGAGACCGCCCTTTTTCGCCACGCGGCCCACTGGCCCGCCATTCGTGCGACGGGCGCGAAAAACGTTTGGTCGGCCGGTTGCGCGACGGGCGAAGAGGCGTTCTCAATTGCCCTCGTGCTACCGGGCGCGCGCATTCTCGCGACGGACGTTGCGGCGACGGCGATTCGCGTCGCAGAAGAAGGCGTCGTGCGCCGACAGCAACTCGAGAAATTGTCGCCGGCCGAACGGAGGCTTTTCAAATCGGACGGCCCTATTGCGGCCGAGGTGCTTTCGCGGATTGAGTTTCGCGTTCACAACCTTGTGCGCGACGATTACGCGACTGGATTCGACTTGATCGTTTGCCGCAACGTTCTCGTCTATATGGAGCCAGATCATAAGTTGCGTGTGGTTGAACAGTTTGTTGGGGCGCTCGCGCCCAGCGGGCTCTTGCTGCTCGGGAGTGTCGATCGCATCCCGATTGACGACGTCGGGCTAAAGCGCGACGAACGAAATGGCGTCGTATTCCTGAGGCGGCCATGACTCTTCTTGATTCCCGGTTAACGGCCAAGACCAACGTGGGGCGGTCGGGTTTGGGCTCGCGCCGGCTCGCGGAAGTCCTCGGGTCTGACAAGAAATGTGGGTCTGCGCGAAATGAATCAAACATCATGAGGTCGGCAATTCCACGCCCCGTCGGCACCTTATCCCCTGCGGACGCGAGCCTCTGCTTGCCCAATCCCCGCCCGCCCATTCAGAACTCGGCCGTTTCCCTGGAACGGCGGTTGAGAAACTTGGGGGTCGACCGATGGTCAGCCAAAACCCAGCGGGCTGCTGTCGACCCTTACGCTCACGAGCGAACGAACCGCTTGACCGGGGATTGGGGATGACTCTTTTTGCGGCGTTTCTTACGGCTGGACGGGAACTCGCTTCGCACGCGCGTTCGTCGGATGTCGCGCCGTTTTTGTTTGCCGCGGAGGCGCTTGGTGCGCACGGTCTCGCGCGCGCGATTGAACGCGCGGAGGTGTCGGTCGCGCGGCTCGCGCCACTTCATGGATTTCTTGACCAGTGCGAGGCGGCGGGCGTCGTGCTTGATACGACGGGTGTTGTGGCGCGGATTGCGCCGCGGCCCGCGATCGAGCGCGCGGGGGTTTCGGTGGGACGGACTGCCGGCGCTGGAACCGGCGCGGGCGCGGGAGCGGCGGCGGCTCTGGGTGGAGCGAGTGCGTTGCCGGCTGAGCCTTGGCGCGGAATTACGCTGCCCGCGGAGCTGATTCAGGGTTTTTTTGACGAGACGCGCGAGCGCATCGATCGCGTTGAAGAGCGGCTCCTCGCGCTCGAGCAGAATCCGACGTCGCGGGATGATTTGGACGCGCTCTTTCGGGATGTCCATACGCTGAAAGGCGGCGCGGCACTCGCCGGCGTCTCCCCGCTCAACCGACTCGCGCACCGTGCCGAGGATCTTTTGGGCGAGCTGCGATCGAGCGGGCGCGCATTTACGCCGGAGCTCAACGATTTGCTTTTAGCGGTGGCCGATCGATTTCGCGCGATGCTGAAACGCCTGACGGATGGGCAAGATCCGACGATGGACGTTGGATACTTGATGTCGCAGCTTGAGAATGCGAGGGCGGGAAGAGAAGAGAAGAGGGGAGAAACCACAGAGGCACTGAGGGCACAGAGATCGGAGGGAGAAGAAAAGGGGGGTCGGAAGGAAAGCGCTGTTGGGGGCGTGCCGTTGCCGGCGATGGCGCCGGGAAAGGTCGATGGGGCGGGTGGCGTCACGGTTGGCGCGGAGACGATCCGAATTCCGTTTTCGAAAATCGACGAGCTGTTCGGGATTGTTGGTGGCATCGTGCTTGCGCGGTCAAACGCCGATACGCACGTCGCCGATCTCGCGGAGCTTCAACGACAACTCGACACGAAGCTTCGGCGGCTCGGCGTTGGGGCGCTCGGGCGCAGACTCGACGTTCGGTTGCGCGAGGCGATGGCCGAGGCGGAGCGTCAGTTGCGACAACATCAGCTGTCGGGGCACGCTTTTAGTTGGGCGCGCGGTTTTGAGGAGCTGTCGCGCATCTTCGTCGAGGCGACGCGTGGGCTTTCGCACGAGGTCAATGGCGCTGTTCGGCGCATGTTGGAGTTGGTTGATGCGACGATGCGCACGGAAACGGAGAAGGCGCGTTCGCTGAAGATCGACTTGACCAAGATTGCGCGCGCGAACGCCGATCTCGAGCAGCACGTCATGAAGCTGCGCATGATCCCCATCGGCCGCTTGCTCGGGAAGTTTCATCGAACGGTGCGCGATGTCAGCCGCGAGCTTGGAAAGAAGGTTGAGCTCGTGATCGAGGGGCAAGACACCGAGCTCGACAAGATTCTGGTCGATGCGCTCGATGAGCCGCTTCTGCACGTCGTGCGGAACGCGGTGGATCACGGGCTCGAGGCGCCGCCGGAGCGCGCACGGGGCGGAAAGGGCGAAATGGGGCGGCTCACGCTACGTGCGTACGGCCGTGGCGATCAAGTGATTGTCGAGGCTGAAGATGACGGGCGTGGCATCGACCCCGAGCGGGTATTGAAGCGTGCGCGTGAGCGGGGCCTCGTGGGCGCGGACGAGGTTTTGGAGCCGCGCGCGGTGTTTGACCTGTTGTTTCGCCCAGGATTTTCGACCGCCGAGATGGTGACCGACCTGTCGGGGCGCGGCGTCGGGCTCGATGTGGTGCGGACGGCGATTGAGCGGATGAAGGGCACGATCGAAATCGAGTCGCGCCTCGGACACGGGTCGACGTTTCGAATTCGATTGCCGCTGACGCTTGCGGTGGTTCCCGCGCTTTTTCTCAAGGTGGGTGGAAACCGCGTTGCGTTGCCGTTGTCTGTTGTGCGGCGAAGTTTGCAGGCGTCGGAAAAGACGGTGCAGCGCGTGGGGACGTCGGAGCTTGTCACGTTTGGCGACGTCGAGATCCCGCTCGTGCGGGTCGGGGATGTTCTGGGGGTCGGGGAAGCGGGAGCGGAGGCGGTTGCGGGAGCGGGAGCGGGAGCGGGTGCGGGTGCGGGAGCGGGAGCGGGAGCGGGAGCGGAGAACGGGCGCGAAGATGGTGCGGCAACGTTCCCCGTGCTGTGGGTCGAAACGCCGGTCGGGCCCGTGGGGTTGGCGTTTGACGCGATTGCGGGGAAAGGCGACGTCATCGTTAAGTCGGTGAGCGGCGTCTTGGGACATCTTCCGTTTGTGAGCGGCGCGGCTCCGCTCGGCGAAACGGCGATTCTGGTGCTCGATGCCTACGCACTCTCTCGCGCCGGGAGGTCGGCGTGACGGCGGTCCTGCTCGGTAACGACGGCACGCTTTCGGTGTTTGCGGAGGAGATGGGCGTTTCGCTCTGCGCCGTCGACGAGGTGCGTGGGCTGCCGGTTGGCACAACGTTGCTCGTCCCGTTCACGCACTGGAAACGGCGCGAAACAGAATTGGCGGGATTGGTTCGGGCCCATCGCGACTTCAAGTTCACGCTTCTCTCGGGAGACCCAGCCGCCCCGCGCGCGGCCGAACGTGTGGGCGCAACCTTTTTGCCGCTCCCCGTTTCGCGCGAAGCTCTTTTGAAACATTGCGACGCCTGCGATCGAACGCGACGCATTTTGCTCGCCGAAGATTCTGCGACCGCGCGGAAGACGCTCGTTCGCGCGCTGACCGAAGCCGGCCACGTCGTTGTCGAGGCCGAGGATGGGCGCGCGGCGATCGAGGCGCTTGGCGATCAGCCGTTTGACATGGTCGTGACCGACGTCGAGATGCCGCACGCAAACGGATACGATGTGTGTCGCGCGGTGCGCTCGAATCCGAATACGGCGGCGTTGCCGGTCATCATTCAGTCGTCGCTCGCTGAGGGGAAAGACATCGTCAAGGGATTCGAGGTCGGCGCGAACGATTACATCGTGAAGCCCGTGAACCTTGACGAATTCGTGACGAAGATCGCGAACATTTTCGCCGGGCTCACGATGCGCGGGCGCGAGCGGATTCTCGCCGTTGACGACTCGCAGATTGTGCGCGGGCTGATTTCGCAGGGGCTTTCGCAGCAAGGGTTTACGGTCGAGCTCGGTGAAGATGGCAAGGACGGTTTTGCGCGGGCGACGGCGTGTCCACCTGATCTCATCATCTCCGATTTCGATATGCCCGAGATGACGGGGTTCGAGATGGTGGCCGCGCTTCGCAAAGATGAGCGCACAAAAGACGTTCCGGTCATCATGCTCACGGCGCGTGACACGCAGATGGACCGCGCGATGACGACGGCCGCGGGCGCGCGCGCCTACGTGACGAAACCGTTCAACGTGAACGACATCGTGGCGGTTGTGGAGCGGATTTTTGCGGAGGTGCGCCTCACGCGCGAGCAGGAGGCGATGCAGCGATACTTGTCGGAGGGGGCGCGACGTGCGGCGAAACGGCATGCGAAGGCGGGGACGGTCGAGTTGTTGGGCGAGGAGAAAACGATTTCAATTCTGTTCAGCGACATCAAGGGGTTTACGTCGAAGAGTGCGGCGATGCAGCCCGGCGAAGTCGTGAAGATGTTGAACGCATACTTTGACGTGATGACCAGCGAGCTCGCGAAGGAAGAGGCGATCATCGACAAGTTTATCGGTGATGCGATCATGGCGCTTTTCGAGGGCGACGACTGTGCGATTCGGGCGTGTCGCGCGGCGCTTGCGATGCAGGCGAGTCACGCGATCGTGAACCGAACGCGCGAAGACCCGATTGTGACGCGCATCGGCATCAACACCGGAAAGGTGATCGTCGGCGAAATCGGGAGCGCGACGGTGCGGCGCGAGTACACGGCGATTGGCGATTCGGTGAACCGCGCGCAGCGATTCGAGTCGAATGCGCCGCCGGGCGGGGTGCTCATTTCGACGAGCACCTTTGAACGGATTGAGGCGATGGCCGACGTTGAGCCGACCGAGCTCAGGCTCAAGGGGATCGACGAGCCGGTGCGGGCGTACAAACTGCTGGGGCTCAAGGGGGATAAGGGGACAAGCGCATGACGCCGATTCGCGTTCTGGTTGTCGATGATTCGATGTTCATGCGGAACGCGATCCAGCGGATCCTAGGGGGAACGCCCGACGTCGAGGTGGTTGGGTTTGCGGTGGATGGGGTTGAGGCGGTTGAAAAGTGCGTGGCGCTTAGGCCCGACGTTATAACGATGGACGTCAAGATGCCGCGGAAAGACGGAGTTGCGGCGACGCGCGAGATTATGGCCGTTTGCCCGACGCCCATCCTGATGTTGTCGGCGTTTACACAGGCGGGCGCGCAGGCGACCGTCGAGGCGCTGTCCGCGGGTGCCGTCGATTTTTTGCCGAAGCCGTCGGGCGAGGTGTCGACGGATCTGGCCGAGCTTGCGGCGGACCTGACGAACAAAGTGCGGATCGTCGCCAAGAGCCGCATTCGAATGCTGGGAGCCGTCGTGCGGTTGCCAGCGGGACCCGCGACGCAGCGGCGCGTCCGTGCGGCACTTTCGATCGTTGGAATCGGCGTTTCGACCGGCGGGCCGTCGGCCCTCGCACAAATTATTCCGCGGCTTCCGAACGATTTCTTATCGGCGATTGCCATCGTTCAGCATATGCCCGGCCACTTCACCGAGGCCCTCGCGCGAGAATTGTCCGCGCGGAGCGACATCGCCGTGCGCGAAGCGCGGTCGGGCGATCAACTAGAACCCGGCGTCGCGCTCATCGCGCCCGGGGGGTATCACATGAAGTTCGATGCCGCGGGGCGCGTGCGGCTCGACCAATCGGCCGAGGTGAATGGGTGTCGGCCATCGGTCGACGTCATGTTCCAATCGCTGGCGCGCGTTTTCGGCGCCGCGGTGACGGGTGTCATCTTGACCGGAATGGGGCGCGACGGCGCGCTGGGGCTTCGCGCGATTCGCGATGCGGGCGGCGAGACAATCGCCCAGGACGAGGAGTCGTCCGTCGTGTATGGGATGCCGCGCGCGGCGATCGAGGCGAACGCGGCCACGCGCGTTTTGCCGCTAGACGACATCGCCGACTTTTTGGTCGCGAAAGCGTGACGGCGCCTCGTTGGATTGTCCGAGAATCCCGATCGCAACGGCGAGGAGCGAGAACGCTTCGTAGCACTTCAATGCGGTTTGGGTGACGCCGCAGATGACGAACGCGACACCAATGAGGAATGCCAGACCGATGCGCCAGCGGACGGATTCCGTGCACCGGCGTTTCCCCCACAAGCGGCGCGCCGCGGTCCAAAAGAACGCGACCCACATCGACGCGAAGAGACCAAGGCCAACCCAACCGGTTTCAATGAGCACCTGAAAGGCATCGCTGTGCGCGCCGAACCAAAACGGGCGTTCGGGGTAAAGTGCGCGCTGAATGGGGGCGGCAATTTTTTCGTAAGCGCCGAAACCGTGGCCGTGCCAGGGCATCGCCTCAATGAGGCGGAGGTTGACGTCGAGGACTTGGGCGCGATCCGCGTTCGCTTCGAGGCTGAAGATGGTGAGGAGGCGCGCGCGGAGGGATTCGTTGGTGACGACGATGACGAGAGCCGCGAGGGAGAGAGCGATGGGAAGGAGTCCGCCGCGACGAACGCGGACGAGAAGCGGTGCGAGGGCGAGAACGACGAAGGCCGCAACCCAGCCGGCGCGACCGAACGACACGAGGAGCACGACGCCGACGAGTGCGAGCGACAGAACGGCGAAGGCAAGCAAGCGACGATCGCCGCGGCGCCACGCGTCGAGGCCGAGGCATGCGGCGATGGCGACCCAGAGCGATGCGGTCATGCCGAGGTAGTTGTGGATGGTGTGAAAGCCGGTTGCGAGGTAGCGCGGGCTGTCGGGCGCGGGTTTGAGAGGCGCGCCGGTTGGATCGAAGATGTTGGCGCCGGTCAGGTGTTGGATGACACCGTAGATTGCGGCGGCGGATGCGAGCACGAGGAGGAGACGAAGGCCGACGTCGAACGCGCGCGTGGGAAGATTTTGCGTGAGGGCGATGGCGACGAGGAGCGGTGCGAGTCGACCGAGGGCGAGGGCGGGAGCGCCGTGCGGCGAGAGGAGATTCGAAGCGATGCACCAAAGCGAAAGGGCCGTGGCGGCGATGAGCGGGAGCGAGACGACAACGTGGCGACGCGCGATGGCGATGATGAGCGCGACGACAACGAGCGGGTAAGCCGTCATGGCTATTGGCGCCCGTCCGAGCGCGAGCGTTGCGATGTGAAGCATCACGAGCACGGCGTAAATGCATTCGAGGCGATCAATCCAGGTTACGGAGCCCACAGGCGGCGCCGGCGATGGAGCGATGTCATCGAGCGTCGGGAATCGCATCGGCGCGACATCTCTCGCACGCATCGCGAGAACGGGTCAAGGCGCTTTGCCTTGTTGCCCCTGCAACTCGGCTGGAGACCGCGGCACCGCTGGTCGACGCGCCGGTTTGGGTTTGGGACGAAGGGCGGCGGCGATTCGTCGCAGGCCCTTGACCGCTTCGGTGCGCAACTCGGTGTGCTCGGCGAGGGCCTTGAGGAGATCGCGTGCTTGGCGAAGCGCTTCTTTCGCGCGGCGAGGGATTCGAAGAGCACGACGCACGGTTTCCACGTACGGCGCGATGAGCGGCTTGAGCGCCACGTTTCTGGGGAGCGATGAGATCGCTCTGTGGAACACCGCGAACGGCGGCCGGCCACGAAGAATAAGGTCGACGCGGCGATCGAGTCGTTCACGTTCCGCTTTCGCGACGCGCTCTTTTGCAATCCGATCGCGATCCTTAAGAGCGCGTTTGTGTTTTTCGACTTCCGCCTTCAGTTCTGCCCGGTCCGCGTGGGCACGTTTTTCGAGCGCGCCGATATCGATCGCGGGCATCGGCGGCGCGACGGGAGGCGCGAGCCCGAGGTCGTAGATGCGGACGCCGCGCGAGCTTGAAGTCACCGCAAGGCGACCGTCGGCGAGGCGATCGCACGCCGTCGCGCGTAACCCGCACCGGGACAACCGGTCGACGTTCGTGACGATGCGCGCCGTGCCGTCTGGATTTCGGATTTGCCACGTTTTGTTTTCACCGCGGGTAAGCCGAACCTCGGATCTCGGAATCCTGATTTGGTGGGATGCCGGGCCCTTGTTACGGGCGAGCTCCGTCGACACATTGGCGTCGGCGAGACGAATCTGAAACCGGCGATCGGTCGACGCAAACCCTTCCGTGATTTCGACGGTGCGGTCGGCGTCGATCCATTCGACGTTTCGAACACGGTGCAGGTCGGCCGGCAACGGGACGCGATGTGTCTCCTTGCCGTCAGATGCGGCGACGACAAGAAGTGCATGCGACGAATCCCCGAGGCGAACCGCCGCAATGGCGTCGCCGCTTTGTGAAACAGCGGGCGCTGCGACGCCGTCGAGCGACCAGGCGACTTTGCCCGTTGTCGGATCTTGCGCGCGTAGCAGTCGGTGCAACCAGGTCGCCCGATAGAACTCGACGAGGCGTGTCCCCTGCGCGAGCCATTTGACCTCGTACGGGACGCGCGAAAAGCGGCGTGCGTTCGGGACATCGTCGACGCCGGATGTGCGGAGCGCCCCAAGCGACTTCCCGGTCGTGTCAACGAGTTCGTACCAACAAACCCGCGTTGCGCCGACATGGTCGTCCATGAGGACGGCGACGATTGATGATCCCGGCAACAAAACGAGCACACTGGGACGGCCCGAGCCGCGCGTGTCGAGTGCGATATCGCGAACGAATTGCCCAGATGGGCTGATGACAACAACCGACGTTGAAGGTCGATTCGACGCCGGTTCGCGCGTGCCATACGCGCGCGCAACGACCGCAAATCCACCATCCGGGAGCGCGACAACGTGGTCGGTGCTGCGATCGGGGAACGGCACGTGGACGGTCGCGGGCTGATCATGAGCGGGTGGATTGGGGAGCGGCTCTCTCGCGTGGGCGATTCGCGGAACCAGTTGGGATGCGTCGACGGCGGCGAGCAGCGAAGCAATTGAAACCAATGAAGAGAGGCGACGCACACCGCAAAGAGTGCAGGTGCTTTTGGCTGACGTCAATCGGTCTTGTCGGCGGTGCGATGATTCGAAAGGCGTGTGACAAGCCCACCGGTGATGGCGACGGCCGCCCAAGCGGCGCTGTAAGCCGGGTTCCCGAGGACGAGCGATCCGAGGGCGAACGTGAGTCCCGTTAAGAGCGCGACAACGCCAAGCCACTCGGCGAGAATCCAGCGGCTGAGGGCGTGTGGCACGTCGTCGCAGCGCGCGCGCACGGGACCCCAGGCGCCCGGCGGGCGAACGCGACGGTAGAAGGCGTCGAGATGCGGAGCGGGTTCGGGGCGCGTCGCGAGTGTCACGACGAGCCATGTTGGAAGCGCGCACCCGACAACAACGACCGCTTTCACGTGAAACGGCCAGTCAACGAAAGCGAGGATTGGCGCGAGAATGAGTGACACGGCGAGCGCGGTGAATTCGCTCCATGCGTTCACGCGCCACCAAAACCACCGCAGGATGAGGGCGGCACCGAGTCCCGCGCCCATCGTCCAAACGAACTGCCACGCCGCGGAGAGCGCGCCGATGATCGTGAGGGCAACGATCGCGGCGACAATCATGACACCGATGGAGGCGAGGCGCGACGCCCAGAGGTAATGGCGATCGGATTCGGCGGGCTTGAGGAAGCGGCGGTAGAAGTCGTTCACGAAATACGACGCGCCCCAATTGATGTGCGTGACGATGGTCGACATGAACGCCGCAAGGAACGATGCGAGCATGATGCCGAGGAGGCCGGGCGGAAGGCGCTCGTTCATGAGGAGCGGGTAAGCGAATTTATCGTTCGCAAGGAGGTTCGGGAAGAGTGCGACCGTTGCAAGCGCGGCGACAATCCACGGCCAAGTGCGAAGCGCGTAGTGGGCAACGGCGAACCAGAGTGTGCCGAGGCGCGCGTGGCGTTCGTCTTTGCCGGCCGCCATGCGCTGCATGATGTAGCCGCCACCATCGGCGCCGAAGTACGACCACCAAAGGAGTCCGACGTAGACGGCGAGTTTTGGAAAATCGGGCGACGTGAGGGATGGCGTGAAGGAGAGCGTCGCCGCGGCGTCGCGCGGAATTCCTGTGAACAGCGCGCCGACGAGCCCGGCCGCTCCCGGAGCGCCACCGGCGGCCGCGTTTGCGAGGGCCATGGCGTCCGCGAGTCCGACGTTTGCGCTCGCCGCGACGGCGTCGGTGATCGATGCGCCGGGGACGGATTCAAAACCGTAGACCGCGAGAAGAACCGCGCCGACGATCGCAACGATGAATTGAAAAAAGTCGGTCACGACGACGCCCCAAAGTCCCGCGGAGGCCGAATAGACGAGGGCAAGCGCGCTGACGACCACGACGGCGAGTGTGGCGTCGAGGTCTGGGATCGCGACGCGAAGGATGGTCGCCATGGCGTCGAGCGACCACGCCATGATGATGATGTTGTACGGGCCCGCGAGGACGAACGCTTTGAACGCGCGGAGCACCGCGGCTTTTCGGCCCGCGTAGCGCAGCTCGATGAGCTCCTGGTCGGTCATGACACCGGCTCGGCGCCAGAGGCGTGAGAACACCGCGACCGCGAGCGCGTGCGCCAACGCGTAGCTCCACCAGTAGAAATTTCCCCAGATGCCGTCGCCGCGCACGAACTCCGTAACGACAAGCGGCGTGTCGGCTGAAAACGTCGTCGCGACCATGCTTGTGCCGAGGAGCCACCACGGGAGCGAGCGCCCGGACACGAAATATTCCGACAGGCTTTTTCCCGCGCGGCGCGTGAACGCGAGACCAATGCCGATCGACAGCGCGAAAAAGACGATGACGACGATGGCGTCGAGATTTGTTAGCCGCTGCACGGCGCGGAACATACCACGCGTGTCGCGGCAAGACGGATGCGCATTCCGCGTTTTCTCCTGTGAATCGCGCCGAACAGTTTTTTTGCGGACTCGCGCCGACTTCGTTAATGTGACGGAGCATGGTCGCCTTTGCCGTCATCGCTGTGCTCCCGTTCGCCGCCGGCCTTCCGCTCGTCCGGTCGACGTCGTTAGCGCCCATACGCGAGCGCGCCATTCCGTTGGCTGGCAGCGGCGACACCGCGGGATCGAGTTTTGACCTTCGATTCCCGACGACACGCGTCTTCCATCGCGCGGAAGCTCCGGTCGTCGTTGACCGTCGCACGATCGAGCGCATCGCGCGCACCCTCATCCCGCTCACGCACAACGAGGTCAGCGAAGCGTACCTCGCGCACTTCATGGGTAAAGGAAAAGGGACGATGAAAGCGTGGCTTCGTCGCGCGGGGCGTTACCTTCGCCTGTTTGAGCGTGAGCTTGCGCGTGAGGGGCTGCCGCGAGAATTGATTTGGCTGGCGGCGATGGAGAGCGGCTTTCGGAACAACGTGACGTCGTGGGCCGGGGCGCGTGGGCTCTGGCAGTTCATGCCGAAGACGGGCGCGCGCTACGCGCTGCGGCAGACCGATTGGATCGACGAGCGGCGCGACCCGGAGAAGGCAACGCGTGCGGCGGCGCGACATTTGAAGGACCTTTACAATGAGTTTCGCGATTGGCATCTCGCGCTTGCCGCGTACAACACGGGCGCGGGGTACGTGAACGCGGGGATTCGAAAACACGGCACGCGCGACTTTTTTGAGCTGCGTCGGAAACGGCATTGGGCGCGCGAAACGGGAAACTACGTGCCGAAGTTTATCGCCGTGACGCGGCTCGCGGAAACGCGCGCGAAGTACATCGAGTTTCGAAACCTCGTGGTTCCCGAGGCCGAGAACTGGCGTCGCGTCGAGCTCGATCGCGCCATTGACCTTCGGCGGTTAGCGCGCGCGGCGGGTGTTTCTTTCGACACCTTGCGCGAACTGAACCCCGAGCTCACGCACTGGTGCACACCGCCAACGTCCGGGTACAAGCTGCGCGTTCCCGCGTCGAAGCTCGCCGCGGTCGACGATGCCGTCGAAAGGCTCATCGCGAAATCACCCGAGCGCTTTGTTGTGCATCACGTGAAGCGCGGCGAACGTCTTACAAAGATCGCCGCGCGTTACAAGGTGCCGGCGCGTGTCGTCGCCGCGCGAAACGATTTGCGCGCTGGCGCCCGTCTTCGCGTGCATGCGCGCCTCGTGATTCCGATTCCGGCCGCGCATGAGACGACCATCGCCATGCGCGAGTAGCTCTTACGCGGGAACGGCGTCGCGCAGCCCTTTGAGGATCTGCGTTTCCGCTTGTCGATGCAAATCGCAAACGCGTGCCCACGCGGCGTCTGCCCGTAGAGCGAGAGCGCGGGCGGCCGTCTTGTCGGTAAGACCCGGCAAATTGATGCAAACGTTTTGATAAGCACCGGCGGCCCCGGCCCGCGCCATCTGCACGCCGACACCAACGTCCGAGCGCGATGCGGCGAGGCCGACGCGATCGACGGTCCCGCAAAGCTCGATCACACGCGGACAAGCCTCCAGCACGCCGAGCGGAACTTCGATCGCGCGAAGGGTCGCCGCGGCAACCGCATGTGTGCGTACATCGATTTCTTCGGGCGACGTCTTTGGAAGGCGCATCGCCGCAAGGAGATCATCGAACGCGGCGGTGTCGGCGTCGACGGCAATGAGAAACCGCTCCTTCAATTCCTGCGCGGTGATGGCGAGTTGCTCGAGCTCAGCTTGGCGCGCTTCAAATCCCTTTGCGGAATGCGAAATGTTCGCAACCATTGCCGCGAGCGCCGCACCCAGCGCCCCCGCGAGCGCCGCGACGGAGCCGCCGCCCGGTGCCGGCGAATCGCTCGAGAGTTCGTCGACAAACGCGCGAAGCGTCATTCCGGCCAATCGAGCCGGTCCGCGGGTGCGGTGTTCGATGACGCGTTCTTCCGCGTCGAACGGCTTTGACTCACCGAGGCCGAGCGATCGCGCCGCGATCTCAACGAGCGCTAACTCCGGCAAGCCCGCTGAGCGCCCCATGCGTCGCAAATAGTGGCGCGCCGCATCGACAAGCACGGCGCAGGGGACCATGCCAACGATTTCCGACCCCGTCACGCGAAGCCCCCGTGCGCGCGCCCGCTCGTCGCACGTGTCAAACGCGACGTGGATCGGGACCGCATCGACGTCCGTCAAGTTCATTGAAATCTGCGCGCAGCCGTACTCCGGGATAGACCACCCCGTCGCCTTGACCGACTTCAAAATCCCCGCGTCAAAGACCGGCTCGCCCTTCGCGTCGAAAACCGGCTCGCCGCGTTCATCGCGCCGCTGACGGCCCTTTTCGCGCACGTCGAACGCCACGCGATTCGCGAGGCGCTTGTCGCGCGTGTTCAAATTCACGTTGTACGCCACGAGAAACTTTCGTGCGCCGACGACGGTTGCGCCCGAGCGCGCAACGAAGTGCGCCGGCCCAAAATCTGGCCGCCACGCCGCGTCCTTCAGCTTTTCAGTGAGCCCCTCGTATTCACCCGCGCGAATGTCGGCGAGGTTTCGCCGGTGTGCCGCGCTCGCCGCCTCTTCGTACAAATAGACCGGCAGCTTGAGCTCACGCCCAATTCGCCCGCCCAACCGCCGCGCGAGATCGACACAGGCCGCCATCGTCACGCCCGCAACTGGCACGAATGGCACGACATCGACGGCGCCAATCCGCGCATGTGCTCCCTTGTGCCCACGCATGTCGATGAGTTCAACCGATCGCGCGCACAATCGAAACGCCGCCTCGAGCACGGCCGCCGGTGCGCCCACAAACGTGTACACGGTGCGATTCGTCTCGGCGCCCGGATCGACGTTCAGAAGCGTGGCACCTTGAACTCTCGCGACCTCAGCGGCCACGGCGTCGATGACCCGCGCGTCTCGCCCTTCAGAAATGTTCGGGACACATTCGACCAGCTCCACGGCGTCGGCTACTTCTTTCGCGCCAAAATAAAAACGCGCACGTGCCGCTTCTTCTCGCTGATGTTGAGCCCTTCCCACGCTGTCGACGGGTCGTTGCTCTCTAAGTAGACAACCCGAATCTTCTCGTTCGCCATGACCTTATGCACGGTGTACGCGACGTGCTTAAAACGCTTCGCGTAGAATTTCAGCGTGTCCTTGAAGTTGTCGCTTGAATGCCAGGCGTAAGGCGCAAGCGACGTCGACTTCTTCGGAAGCGGAACGCCGAGCTCACCCGCGACATCGGCGAATGCAACCCGCGCCGCACCAACCACAATGAGCGCAACAAGAATGAGGCGAACGATCAAGCGAGGCTCAATCGCGCGACGACAGCGCCACCATCACGAGGATGCGAAGGATGTAAATGAACATCAAGAAGAAGTCGATGAACAGCTGGATTGTCGCGTCGATGTACTCGCTCTCGTCGTAATGGTGAAGGATGTTTGACGTGTCGTAGAGGATGAAGCCCGACATCAAGAAGACGCCGCCGACCGCGATCACAAAGCCGAGGCCGCGCGATTCGGGCATGAACGCGAAAACAAGGCTCGCAAGAATCAGGATGATAAGGCCGACCCAGAGGAAGCCGCTCAAGAACGAGAAGTCCTTCTTCGAGATGAACACATACGCCGTGAGCCCGCCGAAAACGCCGGCCGTCATGACGAACGCTTGGCCGAGTGTGTGGCCGAGGTTCGCCGCCATGATGAGCGAAAGCAAGTTGGCGATCGACAGCCCGTCGAACGCGCACATGAGATAGAGGAGGATAAAGTTCAGCGGCTTGACGTGGCGCCCGAAGTAGGCGGCGATCATCGAGACGATCGCGAGGATGTAAAAGACGATCGACCCGGTCTGCGTTCGCGCGAAGGCGCCAATGGGGTTCTGGGTCATGCCGAGAAAGACGCCGGTGCTCGCGACCAAAATCGCCACAAAGAACAGTGCGTAAACCTTGCGGATAAACGAGAGCCGCGCTTCGAGGGTGGCGATTCTCGGCTCGACTTTTCCTGTAACATTATTGACGAAATTCCCAAGTGGTCTTCCGGTCATAGAGTGATCCTCCTTGCGGCAGAACCGCAATTTGAAGCTAAACCTCGAGCTCATCCCTGTCAAGAAGCGGGAAGATGATTGTTGCGTGATGTGCGCGTCAGCTCGTCGTCGGACCATCCGTCGCAGCGGCTGTCCTACTGTTGCTCCGTCCAACCTCTAAAGCAGGAATTGACGCCCTCGGGGTCGCTGCACCTTCGCATACACGTCGCCGATACGCTTGCCATGTCGATCGGCTCGCGATTACCTCGATTCAAACAACTGAGCCCGCCGCCACAGTTCGTCGGATTCGGATAATCTGGATTTTTGTACCAGCTGCCGCATCGTTCGCCGAGGCCGACGCCGGCAACCGGTTTCGCCTCTTCTTTCGGTTTCGCGGGGGCCGCCACCGCGCCCGTTTTCGCGCACGACCCGAGCCCCGCAACTTTCGTTGACGGCTTGCACGTGAGCCCCGCCTCGCAAGTGACGCGCTCGACATGCCCCGACGCGTTCTTCACGTTGCCGCAAAGTCGCCCTTCGCCCGCCTTTCGCGTGGCCGTCGCCGGTGTCGCCTTGGGTGGCGTTTTAGTCGCGGCCGCCGCCTTTGTGCAGGTGGTGGTTTTCGACGAGCAAGTTAGCCCCGCCTCACAATGCACGAACCCTCCACCGCTCGTTGGACCGCATTTTTGCCCCTCGCCCACTTTGGTCGCAGCGCGCGCACCCGCTGGATTCTTGCAAACCTTGTCGACGCACACGAACGGCGCGCGACACGACAGCATCGTGTTCCCGACCATCCCGCATGACTGCCCAGCCCCACGCGGTGCCGCCGGGGTAACCTTCACCGGTGCCGCGCCCCCCTTGGGCCCCGTTGCGCCTTTTACGACTTCTTTTTTAGGTGTTGCTGATCTTGGCGGCAAGCACCGGTTCTGCGCAGCCGACCATGTCGCCCCAGCGCCCATCTCCTTGGTGCAGTCGCGGTCTTTTCGCTCCGCGCGCTGCTGCACCTGCTTTTGCTTTTTGTCATCTTTCTTTGTCGACCTCGACTTCTGCGCATCGGCGCCCGCCGACCAAAACATCGCCAACGCCGCCACGGTCGTGATCTTTGAGCCTAACAGCATGACAGCCCTCCCTTTTCGTTTCATGTGTTTTTACGACCACTTGTTAGACGAACGAGCTCCAATTGTATTCAAACTTGAAGCCGGCGGCGGCGTCCCCCCATAATTGATGGTAACTCATGGTGGTTTTTACGGGTGCGCTTCGTCTTTTTGCAGTCGCGACGGTCTGTGGTGGCGCGTTGCGCGCGGAAGCCGACGATGGTGCGGCCAGAGAGAATGCACCGATGGGTCGACGGCGGCTCGCGGTTGGGACTTGGCATACGTGCGCGATCGTCTCGGACGGGCGCGTCAAATGTTGGGGGCTTGGAAACGTTGGGCAGCTCGGCGATGGGCGCCTGAAAGACAGCCGCCGTCCGGTCGCGGTTGCCGACTTGGCGGGCGCGATCG
This sequence comes from Deltaproteobacteria bacterium, assembly GCA_016192705.1. Lineage (GTDB taxonomy): Bacteria > Myxococcota > JACPTQ01 > JACPTQ01 > JACPTQ01 > JACPTQ01. The sequence goes on from JACPTQ010000018.1 coordinate 24,034, forward strand.
ACATCGTCGCGGGAGACCACTGGACCTGCGCGATTGCGGCGCGCGGACGCATTCACTGTTGGGGTTACTCGCGCGGGAAGTGGGCGACCGACGAAGCGCAAAAACGATTCCCGAAGTGCTTTGAGACAGCTGCGTATCGGAAATCGGGACACGGAACACCATGCGTGCCGACGCCACATGTCATCGAGGGTGTCGAAAACGCGCGCACGCTCATTCGAAGCGAGCAGACGCTCTGCGCGTTGACGATCGAGGACAAGATTCCGTGCTGGTCGATGACGGCGCCCGATGCTGCGATGCGACCGCTCGCGCTGCCGGTCGATGCGTCGCGGGTCGTTATCGGACGGGGAACGCTTTCGCGGCATATCGACAAGCGTTGGCAGTCGAGCGCGTGGGGGTGCGCGTTGACGCGCGCGGGGCGCGTGGAGTGCCGCGATGCGCCGTTTGAGCGGACGGCGCTTGAGTCACTCGATGGCATTGTCGACATCGAGATGTCGTCCAACACGCCCGGGATGTACACGCGGCATAAAGGCGGTCGCGTATCGTTTTTGGGGAACGGCATGATCATCGACCTCTCGCCGCTCGCGTCGCTCGTCGAGCATTCACGCGGAACCGAGGGTGTAAACGTCGGCGCAAAGGCACCCGTCGCCGTACCCGAACTTGAAGGGGCGCTTGCCGTTCAAGAGGGGAGCTACTTCGGATGCGCGCTTTTTCGGGGCGGTGAGCTGCGTTGTTGGGGGACGTCGGGTGGCGTTGGGCGTCTCGGCGCTGGCGGCCTCAAGGCGGTCTCGTCGAAACCGATACCGGTCAAGGGACTTGGCGCTGTTGTCGAATTTGGGCTTGGACATAGCCACGCTTGCGCGCGGACGAAAGGGGGCGCCGTCAAGTGCTGGGGAAAGAACAAGTCGGGCCAACTCGGCGACGGCTCGCGAAAAAAAGCGTCGGCTAAACCGGTTATCGCGATCCGCGACGTGTCGGCGAAATAGCTTTTAGTCGGACTCAATGCAGCGCGGGTCGTCGTTTCGCGGGTTGTTGACGAACGTCGAGACTCGGACGGCTTCCATTTCGTCGGCGGGGTAAGGCTTAAGAAGCGGAGCGAGTGTCGCGGGTGGCGTGTCAGCGCGTGCAAGCCACATCGCGTAATCGCGCGGCGCGAGGATGACCGGCATGCGGTCGTGGATGGCGACGAGCGCGGCGTTGGGTGTGGTTGTGATGATCGTGCATGTGCGAAGCGGGCCGCCATCGGGCGAATCCCACGTCTCCCAAAGCCCGGCGAACGCGAACGGTCGCGAACGCTGAACGCCGCGCGTTTCTTTGCTGGGCGCGGGTTTTAGGCGAATGTGAAACGGCGTCTTTTTCGCGCCGCCCGTTTCTTTACGCCACTCGTAATAACCATCCGCGAGCACGAGGCAGCGGCGGCGCTTGAAGGCCGCGCGAAACGACGGCTTCTCGGCGACGGTCTCCGCGCGCGCGTTGATCATGCGAGCGCCGATGGCCGGGTCTTTGGCCCACGACGGAATAAGTCCCCAGCGAAAGAGTTGAACGCGGCGTTCGCCGTCGTTCGCGACGACCGCGACGTTTTGCGTGGGGGCGATGTTGTAGCGGGGACGGACGTCGGCTGGAAACTCATACCCGGGAAGGACTTCCGCGAGGTCGGCTGGGTCGACGGCAAACGTGTAGCGTCCGCACACGTGGCAACTCTACCGATTGGTGCGGCGGATTGACAACAACGTCGCGGATCGTGTTTACTTGTCGGCTTCATGGAGAAGCCTATTCGCTGGCCGAATCGGTCAAATCGCGCGGTGCTTGTCGCATTTGCCGCGATCCTTGGCGTTGCGTGCGGTGGCGCGGGCGAGCCGCGGTTTGAGTTTGGCGAGACGCGGGATCATCCACATCCACCGGTGACGGGCGTCGACGCGGGCGCGGCGTCGGAAGCGGACGCGGGTGCGGGAGCGGGAGCGCGTGAGGATGCGGGTGCGGGAGCGATAGCGGACGCGGGTGCGGGAGCGGATGCGGGTGCGGATGCGGGTGCGGGTGCGGATGCGGGTGCGGGTGCGGATGCGGATGCGGGTGCGGATGCGGGTGCGGATGCGGGTGCGGATGCGGGTGCGGGGGCGGTAGCGGATGCGGGAACAAGGCGGGACGCGGGTTTGGTGCCGGGTGCGGATGCAGGCTTTTGCCCAGCCGGCATGGCCGCCGTAAACGCGCAGCTCTGCATCGACCGCTACGAAGCCGCGCTCGAAATTCGCGACGACGCGGGCGTGTGGGTCGCCTGGTCCCCGTACAATCGCCCCGTCGCCGGACGAAACTACCGTGCGGTCCCCGCGGCTGGCGCAAAACCGCAAGGCTACATCTCAGGCGCCGAAGCCGCCTCCGCTTGTGCCGCAGCCGGCAAGCGTCTTTGTTCATCGAACGAGTGGCTCGCCGCGTGCCGTGGCCCGCAGCAAACGACCTGGCCGTACGGAAACGGGTATCAAGCCGGCGCGTGCAACGACCGCTACGACGCGGGACACCCCGTCGTGAACTTTTTCGGCACCAGCCAAGGCATTTGGGACGGCGTCCACATGAACGATCCCGGCATCAACCAACAGCCGAATTCGCTCGCCGCGGGCGGCGCGTTCCCCGCGTGCGTCACGCCAACCGGCGTTTACGACCTCCACGGCAACCGCCGACGCACGCCTAAACGGCGAAGGCTGCCTCTACCGGACGACGGCACACACCTTCACGTATCACGACTATTCGACCGGCTTTCGGTCCAGTAAGACGCCCTGAGCCGGGGATAAAAGTCCCCGATTGTTGAGAGGTTACCGGAGACTCCAGACCCCGCGGGCCAAAAACCGCGCTCTATCGTTAACGCGGCGTGGCATAGCCGTTGCTTGTTGTAGCGGCTTGTAACATCAGAATTGCGAACAGCGGAGGTGCGTTTCATGGAGTGGAATAGACTTGTTGCAGTTGTTGGAATATGCGCGGTTTCAAGTTGCGGTGGCGACGAGCTCGGTCTTGGAATCGCGCCCGGTGTGCCCGACGAAGGGACGGGCGTCGCAGACATCGGTGTCGGCGACATCGACGATGCGGCGACGAAGGACGACTCAACGTGGGGTTACGCGCTTGAATGCAAGACGTGGCCGTCGCTCGCGGAGCTCCCAAACCCAGAGATCATCATTTCGCTCAAAGGGCTGACGCTGCATCTCATCGACCGGTCGACCGGGTTCAGCCGAGTTTATCCCGTCGGCGTCGGGCAAATTCAATCGAGCGGCAACTCGCTCAGCAGCTACCCCGTGCGCGCGACGGGCCGGAACACGTTTAGCATCGTGAACATCGAAACGTGCAAAACGTGGTGGACCGACCCGGCGAACGGGAAGCGCTCGCCCGTCTTCGCGGGGATGCCTTTCATTCGGTTCTACAATGGGTTTGGCATCCACGGGCCCATCGACAATTTCAAGGCGCAAAACGGCGGGACGCTGCGGCGCGGGTACGTTTCGCACGGGTGCATTCGAATGGAGTCGGCCGATGTTCTCGAAGTGGCGGCGCTCATCGGTGGGCGAGACGGCCGCGCGAAGGCGACCATCAAAATTCTGCGCGAGAACGAGACCGAGCGCGACGCGGCTGGGCTTGCGATCGACGTTCCTCAGAAGTGGATTGGAAGCGAGTGCAAGACGAATGTCGATTGCAACTTCGCGGGCGGCGTTTGCCAAACGACGTCAGCGGGGCATGGCGTCTGCTCTGCGCCGTGCGAGCGGGTTTGTAATTACGATAAGTACGGCTATTCGCCGACGTACTGCGTCGCCGATCCGACGACGGGGGCTGGGATGTGCGCGTCGCGGCCTTCGGGCTTTAACAATTGGTGCAAGCGGTTCGACGGGACGAAGTCGACGACGCTCAAGCGGCACCGGACGACGACGAACGTCAGCGTCTGTTATCCCAAGTAATACGCGCGGTTTGCGGAACGCGAGGCCGGCCCGTACCATGATGTGTGGTGCGGCTGGGAGGCTTCGCGATCGCAGAGGCAGCGACGGGGCGCACGTTGGTGATGCGTTGGTGGGTTGTGTTGGCCGCGCTTGCGGCGGGGGCCGGCTGCTCGTCGTTTAAGCACCCGAGCCTAGAGTGCAAAGTTCACGAGGATTGTTTTCCTGACGAAAGTTGCTGCGACGACGTCTGCGTTCGGGTGCCGTTCTGCCCGATCGACGCCGGAAATGAGGACGCGGGTGCGGATGCGGGTGCGGGAGCTGATGCGGGAGCGGGAGCGGATGCGGGAGTGGACGCTGGGGTCGACGCGGGCGCAAGCGCGATTGATACAACGCCGCCGCGCTCGCAGGTTGTACTCGCTCCGAGCGCGCTCCCGTACGATTCGGGCGTCACGCTCCTTGGGACGGCGACCGACGATGGCGGTTCGGGTGTTGCGGCGGTCCAGTTCAACGTCGACGACGCGGGGTGGTGGAACGCGACGGGCACGACGAGCTGGACCGCGACGTTTCTCGCCACGTACTTTTCGCACCAAGTTGCAATTCGCGCGGTCGACGACGCGGGCAACATCGAATCGCCGCCGAACAGCGTTTTGACCTATACGGCCGGCATTCCGGCAAACGACCTTCTCGGCCGCGAAGCAAAGGACTTCGCGACGGCGTGCCAGTATTGGGTGGGCTCGGTCGGCCCGAACGCGATTGGGCTCGTCAACCCGCGCGCTGTTGCTTACGACGGCGTCGGACACCGCATTTTCATCGCCGACCCTGGTAACTCGCGCGTTGTCGTTCACCAACTCGACTCGAACGACAACTTTGTGCGTGGCGAGGCACTCTGGGTCATCGGCCAGACCGACCTCGAAGCGTGCGCGACGGCCCCCGATGCGAGCGCGACGACGCTGAGCGACCCGCGTGATTTGGCGTACGACTTGGTCAATCAGCGGCTTTTTGTTGCGGATTACGGTCACGACCGGGTCCTCGTTTTCAACGTCGCGAGCATCGACGCGGGTCTCGCGGCAACAAACGTCATCGGGCAGTCGAGTTTTTCGTCGACAGCCTCGATTGTGTCGCAGACGGGTTTTGGGCGGCCATGGGGTGTCGCCTACGATTCAGATGGCGGGCGGCTTTTCGTTTCCGATTTCGGCGCGAATCGGGTTGTCGTATTTGATGTGAACCCGTCGACGATGCCGACGACGAACCTCGCCGCGGTGGGGGTGCTCGGTCAGACGAACTATTCGAACAGCGCACCGGCGACGACACAGTCGGGGATGAGCGGGCCGGCCGGAATCTCATTCGACCCGTTGGGGTATCGCCTTTACGTTCCCGAATTCTCAAACAACCGGGTCACCGTCTGGGATGTCGTCGCAGTCGATGCCGGTGAGCTGGCGACTTACGTCCTTGGGCAACCCAACTTCACTACATCGACCTCGGGCAACGACGCCGGCAACATGAACGCGCCGGTCGGTGCGTCGGCCGACGTCCCCGGCCAAAAACTCTTCGTCGCCGATGGCTACAACAACCGGATTCTCGTTTTTCTAACGGCTTCACTCACGAACGGGATGCTTGCGACGAACGTTATCGGGCAGACCGGTTTTGGGCCGTTCGTCGGCGGAACATCGGCGACGCAGCTATCGGGGCCCTACAGCGTCGATTTTGTCGAGGTCAAAACGCGTCTCTTTGTATCCGATGTCTACAACCACCGCGTCGTTGTGTTTGACACGACGTCGATATCAAACGGAATGGACGCGGGATTTGAGCTTGGCCACCACGTAAGTGACGCGGGGCCGGAGTTTGACAGCGCCTGTTACAACGGCCCCGACAGCGCGCACATGGTCCAGCCGGCCGGCATTGCTATTGACTCGGCCGGGAACCGGCTTTTCGTAGCCGATTATGTTCTCAATCGCGTTCTTATGTTTGGACTCGGGGCGACCGGATCGCCGGTTGATCGTTTCGCTGAGGCCGTGGTTGGACAGCAGAGTTTTGGTGGGTGCTCCGGCGCGTCGACCGCAACAGGTATGACCACACCCGACGGTCTCGCTTACGACCCGGTTTTGAATCGTGTCTTTGTCGCCGAAGCGGTCGCGTCGCGCGTTCTCGTTTTCAACGTCGGCTCGATTCGAGACGGGATCGACGCAGGCGTTGTCCTCGGCAAGCAAAACTTCACGACAGGAGGCTGCGGCACCGCGAGTCAATCGGAGCTTTGTTACCCGATGGGGCTCGCCTACGACGCGGTTTCGGCGCGCCTTTATGTCGCCGATTCGTCGTTTCGGCGCGTCGTCGTTTACACCGGAATGTCGAACCCAACGAACGGAATGAACGCGAGCTACGTCCTTGGGCAGCCGAACTTCCTCACAAATTCGCCTGGGGTCGGCGCAGCGAATTTGTCATCGCCGCGCGGCCTGGCGGTTGACCCGGATGCCGGTCGGCTTTTCGTTGCCGATAATGGGAATAATCGCGTCGTAATCTTTGATGTCACGTCGCTGGCCAACGGCCTCGATGCTTCGGTTGTTATCGGCCAAGGGGATTTTGAGGATGCCGGTTCAGGTCTTGCCCAGAATCGATTGAAGGCGCCCTCTGGGATCGCGGTTGATCCCAATCGCCAGCGCCTCTACGTGAGTGACCAGGGGAACAGTCGCATCATGGTTTTTAGCACGGAGACACTCTCGAATGGGCAGCCGGCGATCAATGTCATTGGCCAAACGGACTTTTACAGTGGCGACGGCGGCCTTAGCCAGACGCGCCTTCTGAGTCCCGGCCATCTCGCCATCGACCCGGCTGGCCGAACGCTTTACGTGAGCGACCGCTCGAATTCGCGCGTCTTGACGTTCGATGTGAGCCGCTGACGCGAAATCGCCGATCCAATTTTTTGACGTGTGCAGGGGAGGCTCCGTATACTCATTCACCGTGAGGGGTGAAGAAGCATGAAAAGGCATCGAAAGGAGCCGAAGGCTATGGGTGATCGAGTGGGTACGAAGACGCTCACGCGGACCGACCTCCGCGATAAGACGCTGACGTCGACGGAAGAGAAAGTCGTTCGGATGTTGCACGGCGTGACCGTGGGCGCGGATGAGAGGCTCGGAACGATCGAGGCGGCCGACGAGGTCGATCGCAACTACGTGCTGGCGCTTGAGGCGAAGGCCGTCGAGATGATGCAGGCGCGTGCGCGATCGAAAAAGAGCATCATCGAGAAACTTCGTAAGAAGTAATTCACGATCGCTTCTGAATCGTTCGTTTACCGTCGCCAGACGAGACGCCGAAGCCCGCCGACCGCAAGAAACGCGGTTGCGGCGACGACCATTGTCGGGCCGGGCGGCAAGTCGTACGTCCACGAGAAGTAATGCCCAAAGAAGGCGCCGGCGAGCGCGAAAACAACCGACAGCGCAAAGGCGAGTTTGAGCCGGTTCGTCGCGAGGAGCGCGGCGGCGGGGGGCACAACCATAAAGGCGAAAACGTTCATCGAGCCGATGGCGCGCGAGGCGACGGCGATGACGACGCCAATCGTCGAGAAGAGGATGATGTCCCAGATGCGCGGGCGAAGGCCGAGGGTGCCCATCATTTCGGCGTCGAACGAGGCGAAGACGAACATTTTAAAAAAGTAGATGTGAAGGAGGAGGACGGCGCCGGCTGTGATGGCGAGGACTTCGAGCGCTTCGGTTTCGATGGCGATTGGGTTGCCGAAGAGGATTTCTTTGATGTCGTGTTCGGCTTGCGACATGTATTGGCCGAGAAGGACGACGGCGGCCGAGGCGACGATGTAGGCGATACCCATGAGCGCGTCGGGCGAGAGGCGGCGGTTCGGGCGGACGGACGAAAAGAAGATGGCGCCCGCGACGGTGAAGGCGAGTGAAATCTCGAGCGGGTGCAGGTGGCGGCCGCTGGGCGAATCGGAGCCGGAGAGCGCGGGGATCGAGAAGGCGATGGCGACGCCGAGCGAGGCGATTTGGGAGAGCGACGCGGAGACGAAGACGATTTTTTTGAGGACGACGTAGACGCCGAGGAAGCCGCAGATGAGCGCGACAAGGAGCGCGGCGGCGAGGGCGGAGCGGTTGAATTCGAGGCCGCGGGCGGAAAAGAACGGGTATTTGATGAGGAGCGGTTCGCGGACGCAGATGGAGGCGCTGGCGCCGGCGCGGGTTTTTGCGGGGACGCACGATTCGCCGGATGCGGTGCAGGCGTCGGTGCAGCGCGTTGCGCAGAACGTATCGGGTGGGCGGCCAGCGCGGCCGGTGACGCCGGTTTCATCGTCGGTCGGCGCGGCGCAGACGACCTGAGCGGACGCGGAGTCGGCACAATCTGAGTCGGCATCGCAGGCGGTGAAGCGTTTTGACGAGCAGGAGGGGAAAGAAAAGAGGAGAGTAACCACAGAGACACAGAAGAATGGAGATCTGAAGGAGAAGAAAAAGTGGGGAAAGAAAAAAGACCGGATGCGGGAGCGGCGAGCGGTTGCGGGAGCGGGGGCGGGGGCGGGTGCGGGAGCGACGTGCGTCACTTTTTTTCTCCCGAATCTGGCGACGGCGGAAGCGGCGAAGGCGGTGCGGCGGGGTCGTGGTCGCGACGGTCGATGAAGATGCTGCGGTGGCCGCGGTGTTCCCAGACGACGACGGGGCGTTTGTAGAGGTCCGAGAGCGTTTCGCCATCGAGAATGTCGGCAACGGGGCCGACGCAAAAGCGCTGCTCGTCGCGGTGAACGATGCAGAGGTCGTGGACGTAATTGCCGACGACATGGAGCTGGTGTGAGACGAAAAGGACCGTGAGGTGCCGGTCCTTGTTGAGCGCGCCGATGAGGTCCATGATGCCGCGCTCGCCGGCGAGATCCATGCCGTTCGTTGGCTCGTCGAGGACGAGAATGTCGGGTTCGCCGGCGAGGGCGCGTGCCACGAGCGCGCGTTGCTTTTCGCCGCCCGAGAGCGCGTTGAACGGGCGCCGTTCGAGGTGTTCGATGCCGGCGAGCGAGATGCAGGCGCGTGCGAAATCGCGGTCGGTGCGCCGCGCGTGGCGAAAGGGGCCGATGCGTCCGGCGCGGCCCATGAGAACGACTTCGGCGACCGACAGCGGGAACGAGAAATCGACGGTGTCGCGCTGGGCGACATAACCCATGCGTGGTCGTTTGCCTTGGGTGGCCTCGAATTGGACGCGACCGCGGACTGCCGGGATGAGGCCGAGCAGTGTACGGATGAGCGTCGTCTTGCCGCTGCCGTTCGGGCCGACAAGCCCCCAAAAATCGCCGCGCCCAATCGCGAGGTTAAGGGGCGGCAAGATTGCACGGCCGGTGTAGCCGAGCTCGACGCCGTCGCATCGCACGAGGGGAAGGCTGTCGCCGTCGGTCATGGGGCCGGCACTTTACGCCTGTTTTTTTCAGCGAACAACGTTTGATAACATGGGTGTCGTGGGGACTTTGCGTCAAAAAATGGCTGTCGTCGCTTGCGCCGCCTGCTTCGCCTGCGGATCGTCGAAGTCGAGCGGACGTTCTGGCTGTGACGACCCAGCCAAGTGCACCGATGCCGGGACCGTCGATGCGTCTGTTGACCCGTGCACCAACGACCCCCAAAAGTGCGTCGACGGCGGAGATGCTGGCCAAACTTTCGATGAGAGCCCCGTCGTTCTTTCATGGACCCCCGTCGACCTCTCCGGCACCTACGACGCAGGCTCGAAGCGGCTGGGCGCGCTTGTTTGTGATCCGACGACGCCAGCGGGACAAGATGCCGTCTACGGAATGTTTTGTTTTCACCCGTTTGGAATCATGGTGGACTGGATCCCCGGTCACCTCACAATGAGGAATCCTACCTTCGACTACGTCATACCGCTCAACGAACCCGTGCGAGCCGTAACCGCAGGACGGGTTCGCTCGCTGACGTTGAAAACGGAGTCCTGGGTCGGCCCAAATGAGTACGGGCTGCTTCTTGAGCCTCGCCCGCACTCGGCCTACCAGATTGAGTACGATCATTTGAAGGACCCGGTTGTGGCGATCGGAGCCATGGTGGACGCTGGGGACACCTTGGGGACCGGGGGACGATGCCAAGGATGTGACTTGGCCTACGCTTTTATTGAGGTGGGCGTGCACTATCATCTCGGCGCGACGGACGGCTCTGCGTCGAACCGATGCCCGACGACATATGGCACCGCGGAGTTTGTCGAGCGGCACCAAGTCGCGGCTGACACGCAGAAGGCGGTGTTCCCTTCGTCGAAGTGGAATGCCGATAGCCCGTGCGTCGTTCAGGAAACGAAGTAGTGGCGTGACTGCCCCGCAGCGAACGTGACGCATTGCCCGCGGCGGCGTTTCGTGAATAATGCGACACACATTGAATCTGCCCGACGAACGCCCGCTCTCGGGGCGCCTCATCAACGCCGACCTCGCACCGACCGACGGCGCGCGCCGCACCTGGTCGACGTGGAACATCTGCGCGCTTTGGATTGGGATGAGCGTTTGTGTGACGACCTACACGCTCGCGGCCGATCTGGTCCTCGACGCCGGGCTTTCGGTCGCCGAAGCGCTCGTTGTCATCGGCCTTGGCAACCTCATCATCCTCGTCCCGATGATTTTGAATGCGCATCCCGGCACGAAGTACGGAATCCCGTTTCCGGTGCTCGCGCGCGCGTCGTTCGGCACTCTCGGCGCCAACATCCCCGCGATGATGCGCGCGTTCGTCGCGTGCGGTTGGTTCGGCATTCAAACGTGGATCGGCGGCAAAGCGCTTTACCAACTTCATCTCGTCGCGTTTCCCGGCGGGCTCGGGCTCCCGAACATTTTGCCCGATTGGGTTGGGCTGAACACGGAGCAAGCGATCGCGGTGCTCTTGTTTTGGCTCATCAATGTTTACTTCATCTTGAAGGGGACCGAATCGATCAAGTGGCTCGAGACGCTGTCGGCGCCGCTCCTCATCGGCGTTGGGCTCGCGCTCCTCGTCTGGGCGTACGATCGCGCGGGTGGGTTCGGGGCGATGTTCGGGCGCGCCTCGAAGCTCGACTCGACCGAGAAATGGATGACGACGTTTTTCCCGGTCTTGACGGGGATGGTCGGCTACTGGTCGACGGTTGCGCTCAACATCCCGGACTTCTCGCGGTTTGCGCGCGGGCAACGCGAGCAGGCGTGGGGGCAGGCGCTCGGGCTGCCGGCGACGATGGTCTTGTATTCGTTTATCGGCGTTGCGGTGACGAGCGTTAGCGAGCAGATCTACGGCAAAGCGCTGCGAGACCCGATCGACGTCGTCGCGCAGATCGGCGGAACAGGCGTTGTGCTGCTCTCGATGGTTGCGCTGTCGGTCGCGACGCTGACGACGAACATCGCCGCGAACGTCGTGTCGCCCGCGAACGACATTTCGAACCTCGCGCCGCATCGCATCTCGTACAAGGCGGGTGGAATGATCACGGCGATCGCCGGGCTCGCGTTTTTCCCGTGGAAGGTTTACGAGTCGCACCGCGTTTACATTGAGACGTGGCTCATCGGCTACGCGATGCTGCTCGCGCCGATCACGGCGATCCTCATCGTCGACTACTTTCTGCTTCGCAAGCGCGAACTGAACGTCGATGACCTTTATCGCGAAGACGGCGAATATCGGTACACGCGCGGCTTCAACCTCGTCGCGATCGCCGCGCTCGTCATCGGCATCGCGCCGAACCTGCCAGGTTTTTTGAACAAGGTGATGCACATCGGTGAAGCACCTGCGGCGCCAACGCTTTGGGACCACATTTATAACTTATCGTGGTTCGTCGGATTCGCTGTCGGTGGAGCGGCGTACCTCGCGCTGAGCGTTCTGTTTCGAACCATTCGGAAGCCGGATCTCGCTGAGGAAGCCGAGGAGCCGTGACCGCAACACACGTCTTGACGATCGTCGCGGTTGCGGACGTTCAGCGGGCCGCGGCGTTTTACCGCGCGGCGTTTGGATGGCAGACCGTCGTCGAAGTGCCGCCCTACGTTGAATTTGCAATGCCCGACGGGCGCCGATTTGGCGTTTACAAACGAGAAGGGTTTGCGCTGAACACGGGAGCGACGCCGGTCGCCTGCCCATTCGGCGCAACAACCGCCACTGAAATCTATTTTCACTGCGACGACCTCGACGCGGCGATCGCGCGCATCGGGGCAGCCGGTGGGCGATTGCTCTCGGCTTGCGCGGCGCGCGATTGGGGCGACGAGGCGGCTTATTTCGCCGACCTGGACGGAAACGTCATCGTGCTTGCGCGACCGATCCCACGGTAGCTGCGCCCAACCGAGCGACCTTTCATGTTAGCGCATGTAAGCGAATGTCAGTCGCAATGACGAGTCCCTTCGTTATCATGGCGACTCGTGCGGCGGCGAGGGTGAATAGGAGACGCGGGGGGATCGTATTCGAGGGGATGTCGATGCGTCGGGTGCGCGGCAAGGGGGTTGTCGCGGGGGGGCGCCCATCGGAGAGAGCACGGTTTGGGCTTTTCCCTTGTTCGTCGCACGAACCTACACGGGTCACTGAGAGGCGATTAGCGCGGAAGCGCGCCCCGCTTCAGGTTGTCGATCATCTGCTGAGTCACGATTTGCGCGGGATAAGCCTTGAACTTGCCGTCGGTCACCTTGAAGGCGAATTTCGCGTCGACCATCGGGCTGTCGTAAAATTCGCCCGTAAACGTTCCCTCAACGGCATCGTCCGTTGCCGACGTAATCTTGAGCGTCGCCGTTCGCGCGAAACCGTTGACGTCTTTCGCAGGGGCGATCGAAAAGGGAGCCGTCATTCCGAAGTTGGTAAACGTCTGGCCCACAAGCTCCTTCGCGGACGCGACCTCCTTAGGGGGCGCGAGCAGAGCGGAGAAGAATGGGACATCGCCCGCGCCGCGACCCGAGCGCCCTTCAAGCGTGATGCGCATTCCCATCTTGCCGAGCGCCGCGCCGCTCAGCTGTGTGTATGTGATGGTTACGGGACCTTTGGGGCCCGTGAACGTCGTTTCGTAGCCGACCGGTACGCGCTTGCCGCCACCGCCCGTGACGAAAGGCGCGTTTGTATCGCCACCCGTCAGCGCTCGCGGAGGCGTGACATCTGGCCGCCGCGCGTCAGATGCCCCCGCGCGTGGAACATCGACGCCGACTCGCGCCGGGCCGGGTCGTGCGGCTGGCGTTTCGTCCTTTTTGCAGCCGGTGAAAGGTAGAGTTGTTGCGGCGAGAAGTGCGTAGACGTGTGTTCGTTTCATGGGAGCGGTTCCGTATCACATCGCGGCTTTCGCGTCGATTCCGGAGGCACGTGCGCGACCGCTGAATTTTTTCGCGCGCCGATCGTCTAAATCTGTGGGTCGTTGTTTTGAGAGGAGGAGGGCGAATGTCACAAAAGTCTGCGCGGGTCGACGCGTGTTGGAAGCGCCGTCGTTTTTTTGCGCCTTTGGTCGCATCTGTTGCAACGACGTTTGCGGTGGCCGCGATGGCGCAATCGGGGGGTGCACAGCAAGGTTCGAGTTCACAGCGGTCGAGGGCGCGAGGGCAGACGAAGGACCAGGGCCGGTCGTCGCAGGGACAAGGAACGCCATCGCAGGGCGCCGGTTCGCAGTCGCCGGGAGCGGGGGGCGCGGCGACACAGGCGCCGCTTGGACCTGATGTGCAGCTTTCGTGTTGCCAAGCGAAGCTTCAAGCGGCTGGCAAGGAGCACACGTGCGTGGTGACGGGCGGTCAACTGAAGTGTTGGGGAAGCAATGAGTTTGGCCAGCTTGGCGTGAACTGCGCGTCAGCGCGCGAGACGCGGCCCATGGCGGTTGCCGATGTCGCGGGCGTTGTTTCGGTGAGCGCGTCGTACCACACGTGCGTTGCGACCTCGGAGGGGCGCGTCGTTTGCTGGGGCGAGAATGGCAAGGGGCAGCTCGGTGCGCCGGCTCAATCGATCGGCGGTTCGGGCTCGCAAAGCGGATCAGGCGGAGCGGGTCAGGCGACTGGGGGCGCGTCGCAAGGACAGGCGACGTCGGGGCAGGCATCACAAGGCGGTGGAGCGCAAGGGTCGTCGGGGGCTGTGCTCCAGACAAACCCCGCGGCAAGTTGCGTGAAAGTGACGGTCCCAGGGATTGCCGATGCGGCCGCTGTTTCCGTTGGGCGCGAGCATTCGTGCGCGCTCTCGCGCGCGGGCGCCGTCAGGTGTTGGGGGAACAACGCATCGGGACAGCTGGGCGACGGCACGAAGAAGTCGAGCCACATCCCGGTCGCGGTCGTCGGGCTTTCGCGCGGCATTGTGGCGCTGGCCCTTGGCCGCGAGTTTTCTTGCGCCCTCACGGATCGCGGTGCGGTGCTTTGTTGGGGGAAAAACGACCACGGCACGCTTGGCGATGGGAGCGAGTCGAAGCGAAATACGCCGGGGCCGGTCGCCGTGGTGACGCGGGCGGTGCGCGAAATCGCGGCGGGACGCGAACATGCGTGCGCGTTGACGTCGGCGGGCGGTTTGAAGTGCTGGGGGTATAACCACAAGGGGCGGCTTGGCGACGGGACGGAGACGAACCGCAAAACGCCGGTTGATGCGCTCGGGTTGACGTCGGGCGTCGTGGCAATGGCGCTCGGGCGCGAACACACCTGCGCGCGGCTTGCGGCGGGCGGGCTCAAGTGCTGGGGAAAAAACGATTCGGGGCAGCTTGGCGACGGCGGTCGAACGAATCGCGGCGTGCCCGGGGACGTCGCCGATCACGCGAGTGGCGTCGAGTGGGTGACGGCCGGCGGTTTTCACACCTGCGCGAAGTCGGCCGGCGGGATGAAGTGCTGGGGGTACAACAACCGCGGACAGCTCGGCGACGGGACGACGTCGGACCGCAAGTTACCGGTGCGCGTCGTCGAATAGGACGGAAGCGTGCGCCACCGATTGCATTCGCAGCGCGCGTTTGGGACGCTACGGGGGTGATACTCGAGTCGGGGGCGATTCTCGCGGGGCGATACGAAATCGTGTCGTTCGTAGGGCGCGGTGGAATCGCAGAGGTTTATCTCGCGCGCGATCGGACACTCGGTGCGGAGATCGCGCTCAAGGTGCTGCTCCCGCACTTGTCGGATAACCCGATTGTTGCGGAGCGATTTCGGCGCGAGGTCGTTGCCGTGCGGCGCGTGAGTCACCCGAACGTCATCGTGCTCTATGATGTGGGCGATGCCGATGGGCTGACGTACCTCACGATGGAGTACGTTGCGGGCGTTGACTTGAAGGCGCGGATTCGCGCGGATGGGGCGCTCGATGTTGCGGCGCTCGGGCGAATCGGCGCGCAGGTGCTTGCGGGTGTTTCGGCGGCGCATCGTGAGGGCGTCGTGCACCGCGACGTGAAGCCGCAGAACATTTTGGTCGGCGCCGAGGATCGCGTGAAGGTTGTCGACTTTGGGCTCGCGCGCGTAGACACGCTCCTTGGTTTGACGGCGGGATCGCTCTTGCTCGGCACGCCGGAGTACGCGGCGCCCGAGCTTTTGACGACGTCGCTCGTCGATGCGCGCGCCGATGTTTATTCGGTCGGTGTGACGCTTTTTGAGGCGGCGACGGGGCGGCTGCCGTTTCGCGACGTGACGCCGTATGCGCTCATTCGAAGGCAGGCCGAAGACGCGCCGCCGTCACCGCGGGCGATTCGGCCGGAACTGCCGGAAGCGGTCGAGCGCGTCATTTTAAAGGCGCTCGCGAAAGACCCAGACGACCGTTTTCAATCGGCCGTCGAAATGCGCGATGCGCTCCTTGACGCCGTCGACGCTCGCAAGAGGGGGTCAGAGACGCGCGCAGATTCCGTTTCTCAGCCGGGCGACGACAGCGCGCCATCGTCGCGATGCGTGAAGTGCGGCGCGGATCTGCTCGCCGGTGTTCGCGCGTGCTTTGAGTGTGGGCACGAGCCGTTCGCCGTGCGCCCGGTCGATGGCCCGGGGCACTGCATCATGTTGCCGCGCCTCGGGGAGCATCGGAGTTTCTTTGAGCGCGACTATTTGACGTTCGAGCAGAAGCATAGCCTCGTCGAGTTCTTGGACGAACTTTCCGCGGAGCCCGTCGACACGCGCGAGGCCGATAGGGATCTTAAGCGTCCGCCCGTGATGCTGGTCGATCGCCTCGCGCCGGGCGACGCGAAGAAGCTGGCCGCACGTCTTCGCGAGCGTGGTGTCCCTTGCGAAACGCGGAAGAAGGACGCGCTTGCGAACATCCCGTACCTCTTCATGACGAAGAATTTTACGACGATGCTGACGTCGATCCCGACGTTTCTCGTTCCGCTCTTTTTGTTCGTGAACATTTTTGGCACGCCCGTGGGGGCGTTGCCCGGCGTCGCGGCTGGAGTTGTTCTCGTCGGTTATCTTCTCAAGCTGCGGCTCCGCATCGCAAAACCGCTCGCAGCCATCGCTGCGAAAGAGGCGAGCGTCGCGTCGGAAGAGTTCGTCGTAAAGCGAACGCGGATCGCGCTGAAGCGAATTCGCGCGAAGCCACTTCGCAAATCGCTAAAGCGCCTCGCGTCGCGCGCCTTGTCGCTGTTGCGTCGCGTGAAGAGTGGGGGAGCGGCGTGGGCTGACGTTGAGCCGCGCGTTCGGCGCGTGTTCGACGGGGCGATTAAGGCGGTCGAGGAGATAGAGGACGTCGAGGAGAAACTTGCGGCGAGCGATCCGATTGAGATGATGGAGGCGATGCGCGATCTGTCGGAGCGGTTTTCGCGCGCAGCGGAAATTCGAGAGGCGGATGAAATTATGGGCGAAAAGCGCGACCTTTTGGCGGCGCTTGAGGAGCGGCGCGAGTCCGAAGAGGCGCGGGCGCGGGCGTATGCGCAGCTTCTTGCGGCGCCGCGGGCGTTCGAGCGCGCGGAGGCGTTCGTGGCGCAGGGGATCGCCGGGCGCGCGACGGGCGGCGAGACGCTCGCCGAGGCGATGCGTGAACTCGAAATCGACGTTGAGGCGACGGTCGCGGCGAAGCTCGAAGTCGATGCCGCTGCACCTGTTCCGGCCATTCCGGCATAATCCCAATGGAGGGCTTACGAATGAACCGATCGACCACCCCACTCTCAGCGATTGCAATCGTTATCGCCGTCGAGGGCCTCGCGCTCGGCCAGGTCGAAATCACGTCGGCCACGCACGGTGCGAACTGCTACAAGGCGAAAAGTAACATTTACGCGAACAATACTGAGTATTCGCTGTGGTCGAAGCACCATAACGTGAGGGCGGCCTATCCGAAGATATGGGAAAACACCAGCAAGCGCGTCAAGGAGGAGGTGACCAAGGCGTGTCGCGATGTGTGGGCGTGCCGACTCGAGGTGGCCAGGTTCGCGTTCATCGGTTGGAAGAACTGCCACGGTGAGCTCGAGGTTGAATGGCGCTGCAAGGGCAAGAGCGAGCTGCGAAAAGGGAAGGGCGCAGCGGTCGCTGTTGCGTGCGCGCTCCCAACGGTCGGGGCGTCGGCGCCGACATCGATCACCACGTCGGGCCGCGGCGAGCCGGGATCGATTCGCGTGGTCGCGGCGGTCTATGGCGGCAACTGCTCGATCGGCACCGACGCGAAACCAGAGGCGCGCGCGAAGCGCCAGCAGGAGGTCAACAAGACGAGCGTGCTCAGCGCGGCGTGCCACCGAAAGGAGAGCTGCGCGTTCAAGGTCGACTGGAAGGCCCTCGGTAGCCCGGTTCCGGGCTGCAACAAGACGTTTGTCGCACGCTGGGAATGCCAAATGAACGGGCGCGAGTACCTCACGAGCGCGGGCGACGACCTCAAGGACGCAAACGGGTCGACGATCGAATTGAAGTGCCCGCGCCGCACCGTGTTCGAGGCCGCCCCAACGCCGTCGACGCGGTTTCGCGACGCACTTGGCGATGCGACGCTCGCGAGCGTTAACCGGGCGATTGCGCTCGACCGATCCGCGATTGAGGGCGCATCGGCGCGCGATGTCGCGCTCGCGCTCCACGTCTTGCGCGAAGAGGGGAAGTGGGATTCGTCGGAGGCGCGTGCGCTGCGCCAAGAAGTGGATGATCGGCGCGGGACAATTCCGTCATCGAACGGCAAGGCGACGGGGCGCGTGACCGGTGCGGAGGTGTACCAAGAGCTGCGCGTCTTGACCGACCGATTCTCGGTGCCGTGCGTGGGCGCGAAGACGCGAACGGGGATCGTCGACACCGTTCCGGTTTACGCGTGTGCGAGCGCCGCCTCGACCGCGCCGCTGTCGCAGGCGCCCGAGAAGATCGTCGACCTCACGCGGGTGACGCTGCTCGCGAAGCCGCCCGAAGAGGCCGCGTCAACCGGGCCTACGCTGAAGACGAGCGAGGCGGTCAAACAAAAGCGGCTCAATTGGATCAGGAAATCGGCCACCGACACGCTGACCGACGAGAACCACGCGGTGCCTGAGCGGTTTTGCGTGGAGTCGGGCGCCTGTTTCAACGGAGCGGACTACAAGACTGTTGCGCGCGCGATTTTCGGCGACGCGCGGGTGCGCGATGCGGTTCGCGCGGAAAAGAGTGGCGCCTTCAACGTGACGCTGAGCTCGGTGCGGCAGCCGCCGGTGTTTTGCCGCGCGGCGAAAAAGGGCGAGCACGGAACATCGACCGCTTGGTCGGAGACAACAGCGGTCTGCTCGTCGGACTGGAAAAAGACGGCGATTGAAGATGGCACGCTCGCGCCGTCGACACCACCGTGGGCGTGCGTGGGGAGCGACGAGTTTCTTGATGCGCTTGTCCTCCCGAGCGGTGGTCGCGCGCGCGGGTTCGTTTGCCGGCGCCGTATTTTCGAAATGCCACGCGCATCGAACGCGTACACCCAAGCCTCGCTCGACGCCGAAGTGAGAGACGCGTGCACGATCATGCGGCGCGAGACGTGGGGCGAAGATATCGCGCAGAAGTTTCTTGATGAAGAAACGAAGGCCCAAGCGGCGACGAAGGGCAAAGCCGCGACGGCGGCCGGCGCCGGCACGACAAAGCCACCCGTCTGGATCATGACGCGCGAAGAGCTGCTCTACTTCTTCGGCCACAAAAACACTTACTGCAAGGCGAACCACGGGCGACTCGTGCATCGCAAAGACCCGAAGCACCTCACGTGGGCGAAGTCGTTCACGTGCGGCGTCGCGCGTGGCCTCATCGAGGCGGGGCCGTTCGAAGAGGGCGTGCAGGTGTGCGCGACGATGCCGTACGTCGACCGGGCGTTCCCCGAAGTCAGCGCGGCCGTCGGGAATCCGAACAAGGCGCGCCTTCACTGCTGGAAGTTTGAGCGCCCGGAGTGCAAAGACATTGTGAGTGGCGAGGCGAAAAAGACGCTTTGGAAGAGCGACGTTTTCGACGACCTCGACGCGTTTGGCGAGCTTCGACGCACGCGTAACCCAGACGCTCTCGCGGTCGAGGAGATGAGTCAGCTGACCGAAGTGCCGTCGTTCGAACAGGCGCAAGGTTACACGTACGACGACGCGCTGAACGACAGCGGCATCGGGGCTGTTAAGGAGTTCTGTCGTTTTCATGGCGCAAGCAACAAGTTTGTTTGCGGTTACGACCTCAAGACGATGGCGCAGTACTACGAGCTTCGGGCGCACGAAGCGCCGGAACGGTGCGAGTCGGGCGTTTGCGCGCGCGGCCACTACGAGCGCGGCTACTCATGCGCGGTTGCCACGTCGACGGATTTTTTCGATGGGACGCGGCCGTTCTGGCTTTGTGGATACGACCGCGGACCCGCGGGCCGAAAGTTAATCGACGCCGCGCACTGGGTTTGCGACGGCGGGCGTTTCGTTCATGGCTTCGTCGATGCGGCCGGCAATCGCAACTCGCTGCGATGTGGGAAGCGCGCGTTTTTCTGGGGCGAGACCGCCGCGACGGCCACGAGCGCCGCGCGTTTCGACCCGCTTGCGGCCGTGCATGAATGGGCCGCGGACCACGCGGAGGCGATGGTGAAGTGGACCGATATCATTAAGGTCGGCGTCCACACGCGGACTCGGAAGAAATTTGGGCGAGGCTCTCGCGACCGGTACCACGAGGTGAAACAGCGCGTCGACGCGGAGTTCCGTGATTGGGGGCTCGGGCACGAGTGGGAGTTGCGCCTCCTTCTCGACAAGCTGCACGCGCAAAAACTCGACGATCGGATGACGCTTCTTTTCGACTACATCCGCAAGGTGCGCAGCGATCGATTTGCGTTTCTCGGCCATCGAACAACGACACGCCTCTATTACCTTCAGGATTTTCTCGAGGGCGTCAAAACGGAAAGCCCCATTCTCTATGGATTGCTGACCGACGACTTCGACCGGCTCGTGAATTCGAAACCCGACGATCCCGAGGCCGTCGATCCTGCGTCAGAACTGCGAACGCTCATCAAGGACGTCATCGTCGACAAGAAGAGGGCGCCCGATGGCAAGTGGTTCCAAGAGGTGCGAAACGCGCTCGCCGATGAATCGCACGCGCTGGAGGCGAAGACCGACATCGAGAACGGACAGTCGATTGTGATGTCGGCGTTTGTTCTGTACGCGCTCTTCGACATGCTCGACTACGTTCGCGCGAAGGTGCTCTCGGCCGCTCGGACGTACGCGCTTCAGGTTGTTCTGACGCTCGCCGCTTCGAAGGAGCATCAGCGCCCGCTCTCGCGCCTCGAGCTCCTTGAGCGCGCGCGCATTGCACGCGTCGACCCGCGCGATGAGGGCCCCGTTTACTGCGTCGAGAAGTTGCGCGACCCGACGGCGCGGAAAGAGGGCGACAAGGCGTTTTACGAGACGACGGGCGAATATGTCTGCGGATCGACGCCGCTGATTCTGACGGGTGCGGTCGAAATTTACATGATGAAGCGGCGCGTGACGTTGCCGTCGACGGTCGCGGCGATTCATGAGCGTCATCGGGCGGCGCGGCGACAGGCCGGTTCCAAGGGGGGTGCTGGGGTTCGGCCGGTGTCGTATGCACCTCGCGCAGCGACGTCCCGCGCAGCGACGCCACGGCCGCCGATCGAGGTGCGTGAAATCGAGAATGAAGAGGAACGGATTCAGATGGAGATTCGGAACAGCATCGGCGCTGGGTGGTGTTATGGCGCGACGCCTGGCATGACGGCGAAGGTTGTCGATGCGTCGATCGCGCTCGCGCGCAAGGAGAGTTCGCCGTGGACGGTCAATATCCCCAAGATCGGCGATGACAACGGGCGAAACGGCTGGTTCCGGTGCGAGAAGTTTCAGTTCAGCGACGAGACGTGGCTCGCGGCGCTCCTTAAGGACGAGAAGATGGCGGAGTCGGCGATGAGCGATGGCGGCGGCAAGACGGGGGGCGTGATGAGTCTCATAGCGCCGGCGATCATGAAGGTCATTTCGAAGCTTGGGAACGTCGTGAAGATCGTCGATTCGATGAGCGGCGTCGATTTGAACTTTTTGGGGCCAGTCATCGGAAAGGCGACACAGGCGATCGGGGA
Organism: Deltaproteobacteria bacterium; assembly: GCA_016192705.1. Taxonomy (GTDB): domain Bacteria; phylum Myxococcota; class JACPTQ01; order JACPTQ01; family JACPTQ01; genus JACPTQ01. The sequence goes on from JACPTQ010000018.1 coordinate 45,263, forward strand.
GTTGCAGAGGGGATTGCAGACCGTGACGAACGCGGCCGGACAGGTCATCGCGGTTGCGAAAGAGACCTGGGAGAAAGCGACGGATGCGTGGGTGGAGGCCGAGAAGAACAAGCTCCCGACGAAAGAGCAGCTCAAGAAACAGGTCAAGGAGGCGAAAGAAAAATACGAAAAGCTGGCGAAGGATTACCTGCGCGGCGAAATCGGAAAATACGTGAAACAGTACCTACCGCTCAAATGGAACGGGAAACCGATTCTCGACGGGCTCGTCGATTTGTTGGTCGGTTTCGTGACGGGGAAAATCATTGGCTTCATAAAACCAAAGACGATGGAGCTCGTCGCCGAGGTGATTGGGATCGTGCAGCCGATTTACAACGCCATCAAGAACGCGATTGCGAGTGCGGTCGCGAGTGTACCGTTCGTGGGCGGCGTCCTCGCGATGGCGGTCAACACGCTGTTCGAGAAGCTTTGGGACAAGCTCGTCGATTTTCTCAACAACAAACTGCTCGCAATCGTCGAGCGATTCCTCGCGAAGGCGGTGCGCGGTGTGCTGGGCGGCATCGTCGATAGCACGAAGAAAGTCATTAACGATGCGGTTGCATCGCTGCTCTCCAAGGCTGGGCTTGGCGAAATCCTCGGTCCGACCGTGCTCAAGGACGTGAAGCTCGTCGATTCATCGCCCGCGGATGCGTGGCTCGAGCGCGCGCTTGCGTGTAACAAGGTGCCGCGGTTCACGCCCCGCGAGGCACGACAGATGGTTGCTGCGGCAGACCGCGCGTTGCGTGCGCGTTCGGCCCGGATGCTCGCGCGCGCACCGCAGTTTGCGCGACGCGTTGCCGACCACTACCTTGCGAAGTTCGGGCACACCCTCGATTCATGGACGCGGGCCAATTCTCACGCGACGTCGCAAGCCGCCCGCGCCCTCACGCGACGCGCCGGAAATCAGATGAAGGCCGTGATGCGGAGCGAATTGAGTCGCCAGAAGGCGAGGTAGCGACGCGCGCAAATCGATTGTATCTGTGGACGGTGCGAGGCCGCATGGTATCGTCGCGCGCGCGTGTTGTTGGAATCCAAACTGAGTCGGAGCGCAGAAACGCCGAGCCCAGTCGAGGACAGCTGGACGGCAGCCGCCCTGCTCGTCGCCGCAGCGATCTTGTTTGGCGTCGCGGTGCAGATTCGGAACGGCCGCTACTCCGTCCCCGCGTTTTTTCTGATTGCCATCGCGGGGGTTTTAGCACTGTTCGCCGTGGCGAATCCGCGGCTAAAGATCGTTGAGGGGCGCGGCGACAGCATTCTCTTAGGGCTTCTCTTCATTGGATTGCTCGCGCAGTTTGCGCAGCTCGCAGGACAGGCGCCCGGCATCTATCTCAAACCTGGCCCACTCGGTCTCCGGGTGTTCCAACACGGTATTGGTGCCGTCGCGGTTCTGGCCGGCGTTGCGGTCGTCGCGCCGCTTCGCACCGTTCGCGCCTGTTTCTTCGCCGCTCTCGCGATCCACTTCGTCCTCGGTGTTTGGACGATTTCCGTTTCACCCGACCCGGCGATCGATGTCTTCACCGTCCACACGGAGGCGTTCAAGGCGCTCTTCGCGGGCGAAAGCCCGTTCAGCATCACCATTCCAAACATCTACGGCGACGACACACCGTTTTATGTGAAATCAACCCTCGCGGGTGGTCGCGTCCAAGTTGGGTACCCGTACCCACCCCTTGGGCTTCTCCTCGCGCTCCCGGGTCATCTCGTCGGCGACTTTCGTTACGCCACGCTCGTCGCAATGCATGGCGCAGCGTTATTCATGGCCTTCGCGCGTCCCGGTCGCATCGGTGCCCTTGTCGCCCTGCTCTACCTCTTCACGCCCCGGGCGTTTTTCGTGCTTGAGCAAGCGTGGACCGAGCCCTTCGTCGTGCTGGGCTTTTCAGCGACCTGCTTTTTGGCGTGTCGCGGCAGCCGCCGGGTTCCGATTGTGCTCGGTTTCCTTTTCGCCGCGAAACAGTACGTGTTTCTCGCGGGGGCGACGGCGTTTTTCCTTGACGGAAAGTTCGCGTGGCGTCGAACGGCGAAGACGCTTGGAATCGCGGCGGCGATTGCGTTCGCGACCGTGCTTCCGTTTGTGGTTTGGGATTTCGACGGCTTCTTGTGGTCGGTCATCGAGGCGCGCAAAACGACGCCATTCCGCCCCGACTCGCTCACGTTTCTCGCGTGGCTCGACAATCACGACATCGTCGTTGGTGGTTGGGTGGGCCTCGTTGGAATGGCGGTGCCGCTCGGTCTCGCGTATTGGCGCGGTGTGCGGAGCCCGAGTGGTTTTGCGACGAGCGTCGCCGCTCTTTACTTTGTCGCGTTTTCGTTCAGCGTCGCCGCGCACTGCAACTATTACTACCTGGTGATTGGACTCCTCTGCATCGCGGTCGCCGTCATGCGACCGGCCGGCGCCCTCGAGGAGCCGGTTGTCTTGCATCGGTCGCCGGTCTCCGTGAAACTTGAGACGAGCACTCGTGCCGGAGACGATTCGTGACGGCACTTCCAATCGTTGTTGGGGCGCTTTGCGTCTTGGCGATTGCGTATCGTTACTACAGCGCGTTCATCGCGGCGCGCGTGCTTGCGCTCGACGACGCGCGTGCGACGCCGGCGCATCGCCTCAACGACGGGCAGAACTACCACCCGACGAACCGGTGGGTCTTATTTGGGCACCACTTTGCGGCCATTACGGGCGCGGGACCGCTGCTTGGGCCGGTGCTTGCGGCGCAGTTCGGGTACTTGCCGGGCCTGCTCTGGATTCTCATTGGCGTTGTGCTGGGCGGCGCGGTGCATGACTTCGTCATTCTCGCGGCGTCGATTCGCCACAACGGGCGCTCGCTCGCGGAAATTGCGCGGAGCGAGATGGGGCGCGCGGTTGGCGTCGTTTGCATGGTCGCTGTGTTCATCGTCGTCATCATCGCGATTGCGGCGATGGGCAAAGCGGTTGTTTCGGCACTCGCGGAGAGTTCGTGGGGGACGTTCACGATCGCGGCGTCGATTCCGATCGCGCTTTTTATGGGCATCTATCTTTACAAGTGGCGCGTCGGACGGGTTCGCGAGACAACGGTGATTGGCGTTGCGCTTCTTTTCGTTGCGGTCATTGCGGGCGAGCCGCTTGCGCACACGGCGTTCGGACAGGCGCTGAAACTTTCACCGACGGGAATCACGGTCGCGATAGCGGCGTACGGCTTCATCGCGTCGGTTTTGCCGGTTTGGCTCCTACTTTGTCCACGCGATTATTTGTCCGCGTTCATGAAGGTCGGCACGATCGCGCTCCTCGTGATCGTCATCGTCGTTGTGAATCCCGACTTAAAACTCCCCGCGATCGCCGACTTGCCCGGCGGCTCGGGCCCGGTCGTTCCCGGGAAAGTCGTGCCGTTCGTGTTCGTGACGATCGCGTGCGGCGCGATTTCGGGATTCCATGGGCTGATTGCGAGTGGCACAACGCCCAAAATGATTAACCGCGAGAGCGACGCGCGCATGATCGGTTACGGCGCGATGCTCATCGAGGGGCTCATCGGCGTCATCTCGCTCGTCGCGACGTCGGCGCTTTTACCCGCTGACTATTTCGCCATCAACGCAAACCCCGCGCTCCACGTCGCGCAGCCGGTCGAACTCGGCGCGCTCGCAAACGCGATCGGCGAAGAAACGCTCGTTGGGCGCACGGGTGGCGCGGTTTCGCTCGCGGTCGGCATCGCGAAGATCGCGGCGGAGTTCCCGGGGCTCGAAGGGCTGCTCAAATATTTTTACCATTTCATGATTATGTTCGAGGCGCTCTTTGTCTTGACGACGATCGACACCGGCACGCGCGTCGCGCGTTTCTTGGCGCAGGAGGCGATCGGCAAGGTCTGGAAGCCGTTTGAGCGCACCGATTGGAAGGTGGGCACCGTCATCGCGAGCGCGCTCGTCGTCGCCGGATGGAGCTATTTTTTGTTCACCGGGTCGATCGCGTCGCTTTGGCCGATGCTCGGCATTGCGAATCAGCTCCTTGCGGCCATCGCGCTTGCCGTGGGGACGACTTACATCATCAACTCAGGGAAACGGCGGTACGCGTGGGTGACGCTTCTTCCACTCGCTTTTGTCGCGACGACGACGCTCATCGCGGGTGTGCTGCGCGTCACCGACTTTTTGATTCCGCTCATTCAAAAGGGAAAGGACGTCGGCGCGAACGTCGTCAACGTTGTTTTGATCGTCGTGATGATCGCCGCGCTCGTTTTCATTTTGGTCGCGGGCGTGCGGCGGTGGATAGGAGGCGGGGGATCGAAAACGAGCACGAGCACGAGCACGACTACGACGACGGTTGAGGGTGCGGGGCGTTGATGGCGACGGGTGCAACATCAAACGAATGCGGGCGATGCGGGACGGGCAACACGCTCGACTCGAACTACTGCAAATCGTGCGGAGCGCCGCTTGCGCCGCCGACGTCGGAGCCTGCGCGCCGCGTCCCGCTTGAGATTGCGGGGCAAGGTGCGAATGCGATGGCTGCGCCGGCTGCCGACGCATCGCGGTTTTTATGGAGGTGGGTCGGGCTTGCGGCCGCGTTCGCACTTGTCCTTTTGCTGCTCGCGTCGAGTTGGGTGAAAGGTCAGCTCGATTCGACGTCGGTCGCCGCGATTGCGTGGAAATCGCTTGCGGCGACCGCGCTCGCGGGACTGTTCACGGGGCTTGCCGTCGGTCGGCTCGGGCGTGGGCGCGTGATTCTCGAGTCGGTCGCAGGCGCGGCGTTCGCGTACGCCGCTGTCGCGTTGCTCGTTGCGACACAGGGTCGATGGCACGTCGCGCAGCTCATCGGCCTCGCAGCCATCGCGGTTGCCTCGGCCGTCGGCGCCTGGCTCGGCGCGCTCCTTCGCGGGCTCTAAGTGTCGCAGTGCGACGTCGCGTGGCGTCGCGCGGACGTCCGCGAATGCCGGCTATTTGGCTCGTTTGGACGATAAGTGAGTAAACGTGGGTTCCGCCTCTACAGCGCACTCGGCCTACCGAATGCACGCCTCTTTCCCTCTGGGGAGAGAGAGCTTGGAAAAGAAGGTGGGCCATGACGAAGAACATTCAAGCCGGGGTCGCCGCGAGTCTTTCGAAGATCGCTTTCGTTCTGTGTGTGCTTCCGGCGTGCAACGAGATCGAAAATGCGGCTGCGCAGGCGGTTGCAGACGCGGGCGCGGTTGCGGATGCGGGAGCGGGAACGGAAGCCGACGCGGGGGCCGCATGCGTGCCGGCGACATGCCTAGCCTTGGGGAGAACCTGCGGAGAGGTGCCCGACGGCTGTGGCGAAACTCTTTTGTGCGGGGGTTGTCCGGAAGGTCCAGCCTGTACGACCGCGTCGTGTACGGCGGCAGGTTCTTGCGAGAACACGGTCAAACCTGCGAGCTGCTTCATTGAAGCGACGTGCTACGCCGCAGGCGCCGTGAATCCCGCGAACGCTTGCGAACTCTGCACGCCCGCGACATCGCAGAGCACGTGGTCGCTGGCCCCACTTCTCGCCCCGACAGGATTTGTCGCGAACTGCGGCACGCAGCAGGTGGCTTTGAGCTGGTCCGCATCGTGTGGAGCGACCGGCTACGTTGTTCGCCGCGCGACATCGAGTGGTGGTCCGTATACCGACGTCGCGAGTCTCGCGGTGACAGCGTTCACCGATGATCTCAACGCTCCAGGGACCTTCTATTACGTCGTTGCCGCAACCCACGCCGGAGGCATCAGTGCGGTTTCGAGCGAGGCGAGCGCCGCCGTGACCTGCCGAAAGCCGGCTACCGGCCATAGAGTCGTGCCCAACTGGGAAGTCAGGGCGAGCGTCCAGGTCGGCTGCACCGTTTACATCGGTGGAGACTTCTCCGAGTTCGGTACGATCGTCCGAGGGGGCGCTTCACTCGATGGCGTGACCGGTCTCTTGACCGTCCCCGCGCCCCTGACCGTGTCCGGAACCGTTAACGCCGTTGCTCCAGACGGCGCAGGTGGTTGGTATATCGGCGGCGCATTCAGCAAAGTCGGCAGCGCGTCAAGGAATAACCTCGCACGAATCAACGCCAATGGGACGCTTCACGATTGGAATCCAGATGCGAACAGCGCAGTCGTTGCGCTCGCGGTCAGCGGGTCGACTGTTTACGCGGGCGGCTACTTCTCAACGATAGGCGGTGGCTCAAGGGCTGGGCTCGCCGCGCTCGGCACTGACGTCAACGGCAACGCGACGCTAGAGAGCTGGAACCCAAGCCCGAACGGGATTTATGGTGTCGGTGGGCTCGCGGTCAGCGGGTCGACCATCTACGTGGGGGGCAACTTCACGACCATAGCCGGGGGTTCGAGGAGTCGGCTCGCCGCGATCGGGACCGACGGTACGCTCCAGAGCTGGGACCCGAACCCCAACGGCTATGTCGCTGAACTCGCGGTCAGCGGGTCGACGGTCTACGCAAGAGGCACCTTCACGACGATAGCCGGTGGTTCAAGGAATCGGCTCGCCGCGATCGGGACCGACGTCAACGGAAACGCGACGATCCAAGGCTGGGACCCGAACCCGAACGGCGAGATCTCAGCGCTCGCGGTCAGCGGGTCGACGGTCTACGTGGCGGGTGACTTCACGACGATCGGCGGTGGG
>JACPTQ010000019.1 GCA_016192705.1 Deltaproteobacteria bacterium
CGGCAGGGGCGCCGCGCAGGCGCGCATATTCCGCGAGCAGTCTGTCGGCAAGCCAGTGGCTTGCCGGCGCGAGCGGAATGGCGAGGGCGACGGAACGGAGCCCGCAGCCCCACAATTGAGCAGGGTCTGCAGCGCGATATCCGATGGGAATCTCCGAGATTTCGCACGCCACAAAACAGTGGCTCGAGCGCTCGTTCGCGTTCAGACCCGAGGACGTCGGCGCGCCGACGCGGGCTCCTGTCGACCCTCACGCTCACGAGCAAACGAACCGCTAAACCGGGAATCAGGGTTGACATTCACGATGAATTGGGCGTAAATATACGCTTTTTTAACTTGGGAGAACCCATGAACGCACCACGTCAATTCGGCAAGTACACCCTTGACACCTTGGTTGAGCGTCGGCGACTCGGCGAAACCTGGACCGGCGTCGCGTCGACGGGACCGGGCGCCGAGCGAAAAGTTTCGGTGACGCTCCTCGCGCCCGAGTACGCCGCTGACGCCGAGTTTGTGAAAGCGCTTGTCGCCGATGCGCGAACGCTCGTCGGGCTCGCGCACGCGAACGTGGTGACGACGTTTGAAGTCGGTCGCGCCGATGTGACCTACTTCGCGGCGTCTGAGTTTTTCGAAGGGCGATCGCTGGCCGATGTCTTTGCCGATTTTCGGCGGAGTGGCGAGACGCTATCGGCGCAGGACGCGGTTTATGTTGTGAAAGAAATCCTTGCGGGTCTTCAGTACGCTCAGGCGAAACCAGACGGTGCGGGCACGCCGGTACGTCTTGCGCACGGCGATGTTTCGGGGGAGTCGGTTTTTCTGGGCGGCGACGGGACTGTGCGGCTGCGCGATTTTGTGCTGGGTCGCGCGGCGGTTGCGTCGGATAAGCGCGGTGGACGGGCGCGGCCGGGAGCGCTTTCGCTTGCGCCAGAGGTACTTCTCCATGGAGCGGTTGACGGTCGTTCGGATGTGTACTCCGTGGGCGTCTTGCTTTGGGAGTTGCTTTCGGGGCGGCCATACGACGGCGCGGTGACGCTCGGCGAAGTGCGTCGCGATTTACCGGCTGGGCTTGAAGGGCTTGTGGCGCGGGCGCTCGATTCGATCCCAGAGGCTCGGTTCGGTTCGGCGTCGGCCGTGTGGGATGAGCTCGATCGGATTTCGTACGCGGCGGGTCGGCGCACAACGGCGGGGACGTTTGCCGAGACGCTTCGCCGAACGCGCGATGCGGCGCGGGTGCGCGAAAGTGCGCCAGCGTTTCCACCGGCGGCAACCGAGTTTATCGCGCGCCTCGACGCGCACGCGGCGGCGCCGATTGATGCGGCAGTTGCAAGCGCGCCGGCTCTGCCAGCGGCATCGGTGCCACCACCGCCTCCCGTTGGAAGCGCGTTATCGAGTGGTTCGCTGCGAACGGCAGCGGACGACCGACCGAAGGGTGGCCCGGCCGGACCGTCGAATGGAAATGGCGGCGAAAAGATCGCCGGAACGTCGCGCGCGGCGAGCGACGAAGTGCTTTCTCTGTTTGTGAGTCCGAGCCCGTCGATTGTTGCGGGGGCGCGGGCGTCGCTTCCGAGCGGGAGCGATGCGATGCGGCCTGTCGTGGTCGTTGACCCGTACGCGGATCCACCGCGAAAGCGAAGCTCGGCGGCGATTTGGGCGCTTTCCATTTTCAGCGTGCTGCTCCTCGGGATCATCGGGCTTCTGCTCGAACACTTCCAACCCGGTTTTTACCGGAATCTCTTTACGGGCCGCCTCGATGAAGCGAAGACAGCAAAGAAACAGGCGGAGATCGATCGCAAACGCGAAGAGGCGGAGCGGATGCGTCCGAAATACGGTCACGTCAAGATTTCGGCAAACGCGCCGGCAACGTACATCGTGACGTTTACGGACGTGAACGGGGCGACGCAACAGTTTCGAAAGGACTATTTGCAGTCGCTCGACATGCGCGACCAGGACATCGCGAAGCCGTTTACCGTGCGGATAGAGGCGAAGGGGTACGTGCCGCAGACGATTTCGGTGGGTCGCGATGACTGGACGTCGAAGGGGGACCTCCACACGTTTGTAAAGAGTGTGATGCTTGAGTGTTCGCCCGACAACAAAGAGTGCATCGCCGACGAGGCAGCGGCTCGGGCTGCGGATGAGAAGGACAAGGCGAGCGCGGCAGGAGCGGGGGCGAAAAAGCGGCGCGGCGGAGGCGGCGGGCGGCGCGAAAAAGTCTGGGACGAAGAAGCGCGCAAGTGGAAGTAAGGGAGTAACCCTGATTCCCGGATAACGGGCAAGATTTGCGTGGGACGGGCGGGGTCTGGGCATACTCCGGCTCGCGGAAGTCCTCGGGTCTGACATGAAATGTGAGTCTGCACGCGATGAATCAAGCATCACGAGAACGGCAATCCCACGCCCCATCGGCACCTCATCCCCTGCGGACGCGATCCAGAGCATGCCCAGACCCCGCCCGCCCAACCAGAAACAAGCCGTTTCCCTGGAACGGGGGTTGAGGGACTTGGGGGTCGATCGAACGCTGGCCGACACCCAACGGGTGAATCCTTCGTACCGCCCTCAAACCTAAGGAATACGTCCCCGGAAAGCGGTCTGCCCGGAATTGCGTAGGGTCGGCAGGGGCCCGCATAGGCGCGCCTCCGCAGGGTCTGCAGGGCAATATCGGCTGGGATCGGCGACTTTCGCTTGCCTCTGAACGGTGGCTCTGTCGCGCGAGTCAGTTCAGACCCGAGGACGTCGGCGCGCCGAAGCGGCACCTGCCGACCTAATGCACAGAAGCAAACTGGCCGCTTATCCGGGGATCGAGGAGGGTGTAACGGCCACCGATTTCTGGCGTTGCGGACGCCGACCTCATCTATTAAAGAACAGCGCGAAGAGGAAAGGGTTGGCTTATGCAAATCCCGCGCGGAATTTTTCGGCAATACGACATTCGCGGCTTGATTGGGACGGAGCTTTCCGCCGATGTATTTGACCGGGTCGCGCGGGCCGTTGGCACGATCGCGCGAGAGCGCGGGATGCGAGAGCTTGTTGTAGGCTACGACTGCCGCGAGTCGTCGCCCGCGTTCGCGGAGGTTGTCGCGCGGGCGTTGAACGCGACGGGGATTGACGTTGTCGACGTCGGGTGCGTGACGACGCCGCTTCTTTACTTCGCCATTGCGCACAAGGAGCGTGCGGGCGGGATTCAGATTACGGCGAGTCACAATCCGCCAGAGTACAACGGGCTCAAAATTTGTTTAGGTGGCACGCAGTCGGTGCATGGCGACGGGCTCGTTGAGGTGTGGCGGCGCGCGGAGGAGGAGAAGTTCGCGGCGGGAACCGGCACGACGTGGCGCGAAGATGTGGCGCCAACGTATGTGCAGTTCTTGAAAGACAACGTGCGCTTGGGCGCGCGGCGGGGATTAAAGCTCGTTGTCGACGCGGGGAACGGAACGGGCGGCGTTGTTGCGGTGCCGCTCTATCGGGCGCTCGGGTTTGACGTCGACCCGCTCTTTTGCGAGATGGATGGGCGCTTCCCGAATCATCACCCCGACCCGACCGACGAGAAGAACCTGGCCGACTTGAAGGCGCGTGTGCGCGCGACGGGCGCCGACCTCGGGATTGCATTTGATGGTGACGCCGATCGACTTGGAATCGTCGATGAGCGCGGCGACGTGGTGTGGGGTGATCGGGTGATGATTGTGCTCGCGCGGGCTCTGCTTCGCGAGGCGCCGGGCGCGGCGGTTCTGGGCGAAGTGAAGTGCAGCCAGACGCTCTACGACGACATCGAGCGGCACGGCGGGAAGCCGATCCTGTGGAAGACGGGGCACTCACTCATTAAGGCGAAGATGAAGGAGTCGGGGGCGCTTCTTGCGGGCGAAATGAGTGGGCACATTTTTTACGCGCATCGGTACTATGGGTTTGACGATGCCCTTTATGCGTCCCTTCGGTTGCTTGAGGTGCTGACGGCGGACGCGCGGCCGATGTCGCAACACTTCGACGGTGTGCCGCGAATGTACGCAACGCCCGAAATTCGCGTCGAATGCGCAGACGAGAAAAAGTTCGACGTGGTCGCGCGCGTTACCGAGCGGTTTCGGAAGACGAATCGCGTGATCGACATCGATGGGGCGCGCGTGCTGTTTGACGACGGGTGGGGGCTCGTGCGTGCGTCGAACACGGGGCCGATACTCGTGCTGCGGTTCGAGGCGACGTCGGATGCGGCGCTCGCGCGGATTCGCGGCGTCGTCGAGCGGGCGGTTGCCGAGGCTCAATGAAGGCGATCGGGGTCGAAATTGGAGGCGGTCACATCGCCGCCGCGGTTATCGACACAGGGACCGGCGCCGTTGACGGGTTTGAGTCGGCCGCGCACGCGGGGAAGGATGTAGGCGCCATCGTTGAAGTGCTCGGGCGAATGGTCGCGGCACGCGGGGAAATGCGCGTGGGGATTGGACTTGCTGCGCAGCTTGCGCGCGATGCGTCCGGCGACGTATCGGTGCGTGTCGCGCCGAGCCTTGGGTGGCGAGATTTTGCGTTCGACGCGGCCGTCGCGGCGCGCATCGGTCGGAAACCGCGCACAGTCAATGATCTGTCGGCGGTTGCGTTTGGGGAGTGGCGCTTTGGCGCGGGGCGCGGGACCGTGGGGCCGTTTTACTGCGTCTACATCGGTTCCGGGATCGGGTCAGCGCTTATCGTCGATGGCGCGGTGTACGACGGCGCTTCGGGCGTCGCCGGCGAACTCGGACATACTAAGGTAAAGCCGGGCGGCGAGCCGTGTGGTTGTGGGCAGCGCGGGTGCCTCGAAGCGTACGTTGGCGGCCTTGCGCTCGCGCGGCTCTCTCAGGGCAAGACCGCTTCGCAAATCGAGGCGGCGGCTGGGCGTGGCGAGTCTTGGGCCGTTCCGATATGGGGCGCCGTGTGCCGCGAGCTTCCGATCGCGCTCGCGAATGTTGTCGCCATCCTAAACCCAGCAACGCTCTGCGTGGGTGGTGGTGTCATCGATCACACGGAGCGGCTTTTCGACACGTGCGCTGCCGGCGTTCGCGCTTTTGCCCCGAGTGTCGCAACGGCAAGCCTCGCGATCGCGAAGAGCGAGCTTGGCGCGCGCGCTGGCGTCATCGGCGCTGCGTGCTTGGCCGCGTCTAAGTGAGACAGCGACGGACAACGAAGCTTTGTGGACTTAGCGATCGCGCTCACTCGCGCGGATTCTTTATCGGGTCTTAGCCGATTTCTTGGTGGGTTTCGTTGAAGCCTTGGCCGGTGTCGTTGGAGCCGCGGAATCCGGGCGCCCGCTGAAGCGCAGCGTCCCAAACCCATGCAGCGCATGGTAATCGCCCAGCGGCACGTTCCACGCCCCGTCATCCCCTTGCATCCCCTGTGGCTTGTCGACACGGTAAAGATTCGCGCGCCACGCGTCACCATTCTTGGGTGCCTTGCCAAAAGCATCACGGAACGCCGACCACGGAATCTTCATTTCGACGGTCCATCCCTTATCGACATCCGTCGACGCGTTAAGCGTCCCGTCGATTTTCACCTTCGCGTCTATCGGAGGGTTGTATCCGAGAATGTCGCCGCCCCGCTCACCTGGCGGTCTATAAATTGTGAACCACGCGTCGAACATCTGCCCGCCTGGACTCACTTGAAATTCGGCGTAGGTCATCTCGTCGCCGCTCGCATCGACAAACAATTCCACCGCCTCTTGTTCCCAAAGCGGATCATCCCGCTTTGTAAACGTCGACTTGATGTCTTCGTCGTCGCATTCATACGCGACGTAAAGACCATCGTTGTCCCACAGCATCTTTGCTTCCGTGCGATTCTTCGTCGGGCCGCCCCCCTGCACACTCACAAAGCGACCGGTCGACGGCGCTGATTTCCAGTCGTCCTCGTTAAGCACGCCATCGACGGTGACGGCGCCCTTGCGCCACACGACTTCGAGCGACTTCGTTTCTGGCGCTGCCCCCATAACTGGAATCATCGCCGATAAGATGCGCTGTTCGCCATCTTGGAAGCCCTTTGTGACCGGAAGGCGAGTCTCGTCGATGTAAAATCCAGACCAAACCTTCGCGTTGCGCCCGATGAAATTTGGGTGAACACGCAGCGTCGCCGTGTCCTTTATGATTTCGCCCGGTCGCCATCGGTTCGTTGGGTATTGCCCCTCGGCCGGGAAATGGTCCCCATGCGATCGATGAAATCCGAAGTACGGCGACTCGACGTGAATAAAGATTTTCCAGTTTTCCGGGATTTCCTTGATCGCCTGATAATAGTGCGTGATGGTGAACTCTTCGCCCGCCCTGAGCGACGACTTGTCGAGGTCGTAACCGAGGTAGCGGATCTTGTCGCCAAACTCCGCTTCAAGGCGATAGGTCGGAGTTCCGCCTTTTCCAACGGGTGCAGCAGCGGGTCGTTGTTGTGGCTGTTGACCGAGCGGTTGGCCGATCGGTTGACCCACGGGCTGCCCGATCGGCTGACCGACCATTGGCTGCCCAACCGGTTGGCCCATCATCGGTTGTCCGACCATCGGTTGACCCATCGGGCGCCCCATAAGAGGTTGGCCAATCGGCTGCCCCATCATCGGCTGTCCCATCATGGGTTGCGCATACGGCGCTTGTGCGGGCGGCATTCCCATCGGTGGCTGGACGACGCTCCCTTGCGGCGCGCCGAACGATGGCGGTGGCGACCCGACGATCGGCGTCACCTGAATGCGACGCGGCTCATCGCGGCAAACCAATACAAAAAGCGCGACCAAGAACAAAAACGATTTTTCTTTCATCGAAGGCTCCAACGAAGACCCAACGCAAAACTCGCAATGGGTAGCTGAGTGGTTCGCCGCGTGTCAATCACCACGGAGACCGGCTTGTCGATTGCAAACAGCAACGCCGCACTGGCCATGAGGACACCACCCGCAATGAACGCGCCCGTCGCGATATGCGAGCGCGTTTCGCCCGTCGTCTCGAGCTCGCGGAGCGCAGCGACGGTCGACGGCGTTTGCGGTGTTTCGTCGTATTCGCGTTGGCTCGATTGCGCGAGGAGCGCGAACGTGAGGCCCATCGCCGTTGTCGCGAGACCAACGCCGGCCGCCATCCATTTCCAAACGCGAAACCTCGTCTTTGGTTTTGGCGCAGCGGGAATCGCGACCGCCAGGTTGGCTGGGGGCGCTGCGAGCCGCGCAATCTCTCTCGCCGCCTGATCGGCCCGGGGCGGGAAATCGAGTTTACCAACGGTGTTTCGCTCCCGCGCTACCCAAACGACCGTTCCGTCGCCCCGCACCACGATCGTTGCGTTTGCGTCGGCCTCCATCGCGAGCGCCGCGCCGATCTCCTTTTCGCCCGCCTCCGCATCACCGCGCGTCCGAAAGACGAGATGAAGATGGCCGCCGTCCGCAACCACGTGCTGTTCGCGCGCAGGGTCCGGCCGCACCGTTAGGGGTTCTTCCGATTTCCCCTCGACGCGCACGAGTGGGCCGAGCGCGTTTCCGGCCTTCCACTGGAACCACGCGACGCCGGCTGGGAGCATGATCTGCTGTTGGCCAACTTGTGCCGCGACCGGGATTCCGTTCACGAGGTAGCCCGATGCCGCCGAGATCGGCTCAACGTTCACGCGCATCATGGAAGTTAAGACGTCCGACCGAAGGCGCGCGATCTGTGCGATGAATCGGCTCGGGTATTCGCGGGCGCGCGGTTCGTAATGGGGATCGATGTGGATAAGTTGGCGAATGACTTTTTCGGCGGCGCTGTTGTCGCGGTTGGCAAGGTGAATCAGCGCGAGGCAAAGCAGGGCGCGGCGTCGAAGCGAGATCCGTTTCTCGTCGCCGCGGATGACATAGGGGCGATCAATCAGGGCCGGGAGGACCGACTTGAGGAGCGTGCGTGCTTCCGTGAGGTCGGCGTTATCGTAGGCCTTGAGCGCGGCCTCGGCCGATGTCCAAATCGACGCGGGCGGGTCGTCGCGTCGCGAGCGCTCAAAGCGACGCACGAGGGTCTTGAATTTTTCGCCGACGACGATTCTGGCGCCGTGCGGTGCCGACAGAGCGACCGCACGTTCGACGACATCGCGGGCGTTTCGCGCGAGGTGAGTCGGTTCGCCGCCCTGCGACGATGAGACAACGATGACGCGGGGCTCGGGTCCTGCGATCGGCGTTGCGGTTTCAGCGTGAGCAAAAGCGGACCAGACGCCAAGCGGCGCCAAGGCGATCAGTTTGCGCACGAACCCAGGACACATGATCCACTTACGCATTCGACCGACCCGCTGCATCCGGCGTCCGCCGCCTTTTTCGATCGGCATCCGGCGTCTTCGCAAAAACCGGCGTCGGTGTCGCAGTCGGAGTGACCGGCGCAAGACGTGTTACACGCCGAGCCGCTGGAATTGCAGGTGTAGAGGGAGCAGGGAGAATTCCAGCTCGCAACGCAGAGTCCATCGATGCACCGGTTTTCGGCGACGACGCCCGCGGAGCAGGCGACACCGCAAAGAGTTCCGCTATCTGGATATGCGCACGCTCCATTTCCGTTACACACGCCTCCGCAATTCGCTTGACCGGTGCATTCGCCGCCCGGGTCTTGGCCGGCTGGGACGAAAGCGCAGATCCCTTTCTTACCGGAGAGATTGCACGCGCGGCAAGCGCCGGTGCAGGCGTTCGCGCAACAAACGCCGTCAACACAATTGCTGCTCAAGCAGTCGGTCGCAGCCGCGCACCCTTCGCCGCCGTCGAGTCGGTCGAGGCAGAGCCCGGCGTCGCGATCACAGCGGAGCGTGGATTCGCAGTCTGACGTGTAAGTGCAGGCCGCGAGTTTCGATTTTTCGAAGCGGCATGCAGGGAAGAAAAGAAAAGAAAATGCAACCACAGAGAGACGGACGAATGGAGATCTAGGCGAGAACAAAAGGGCGAAGAAAGCGAGTGCGGAAGCGGGTGCGGTTGCGGCTGCGGAAGCGGGTGCGGGTGCGGGTGCGGGTGCGGGTGCGGAAGCGGGACCACGTGTGCGTCGCGGCATGTCGGCTCACCCGACCGGGGCGCGCTTCATGATGCGCGAGAGGAGCGCGCGTTGCGTTGGCGTGAGCTGCACGAAGCGAATGCCGGCGCGGATCAACTCGCCGTCCTTCATGAGGTTGACGGTTTCGCCCTGAACGACAATCGGGAGGCCGTCGATACGAAAAGAAAGGAGAACGCGTTCCCCCGGGAACATTGAGCCGGGCAGAAGCTCGGCGCCGACGATGGCCATGCCCGAATCGCTCAGATCGACGCCGCACGTTTGAAGGTCGTCGCGGCCGGAGCGGAGACGAATTGATTGCGTCCACCCGACTCGCCCCTTCTCGCGCCTTTCTTTCGCCACGCCAAACAAGATAGTTCCTTGGGTTGACAAGCGCAATTGCTGTGTCCATCTTGGGATGCATGTCGTTTGAACCAAGGGTGCTCGGGAAGACTGGGGTTTCCGTGGGGCCGATTGGGCTCGGGTCGTCGTATGGAATCGCGGGGCGCGATGTGGAGGAGGCGTTCGAGCGCGGCTTTAACTACCTTTACTGGGGGTCGTGGCGGCGCAGCGGATTTGGTGATGGGCTTCGCGCCATCGCAAAGAAGAACCGCGACAAGCTGGTGCTCGTCGTGCAGTCGTACACGCGCGTCGGGATGCTCATGAAGCCGAGCGTCGAGTGGGCGCTTCATCGGCTTGGGTTGGACCACGCGGATGTGCTGTTGCTCGGGATGTGGAACAAGGAGCCACCCGCGCGGATTGTCGACGCCGCGCTCGAGGCCAAGGCACGTGGAGTCGTTCGGCATCTCGCGATTTCGACACATCACCGCCCGCTTGCGCCAACGCTCGGTAAGACGTTTGACATCATCCACGTGCGCTACAACGCGGCGCATCGCGGAGCAGAGCGCGAAATATTTCCGCACTTGCCGGCGCGCGAAGCCAAGCGCGAACGACCGGGAGTCGTGAGTTTTACGGCGACGCGGTGGGGTGGGCTGATGAAGGCGAAGGGATTGCCGCCGGCCGATCGGCGACCAACGGCAGCCGATTGTTACCGGTTTGTGCTGTCGAATCCAGATGTCGATTTGACGCTCGCGGGACCGCGAAACGGCGCGGATTTGAAAGGCCTCTTCGACGCGATCGACAAGGGGCCGATGAGCGCCGACGAACTCGACTGGATGCGGCACGTCGGTGACCACGTCCATGCGAAAGCCATGTACGGAGAATAATGCGACCGCTTGACGGGAGTTTGCGCGCCATCGGGAACTCATAGCGCGGCTGAAGTCTAACGAACAAACAAGATGCGCGCAGGATCAAGATCGGCGCACGACATCATGAGGCTTGGGTGACACCCCAAAAGGCCGCGCGTGAGGTCGCCGGATTGTGCGCGCGGAGCCAAAGACCAGTGACTCGGCAAAACTTGTCGCAAGAATGTGAGGGCGCTGATCGTACCGGTGAAAAGCACCGATGCGGCGCGAGCCGACTTCGATTTGACGACGGCTTTCGGTGCGATCAGCGGCAATGCCTTAAGCATTCGTGATTCGTCTAAGAACCGCTCGGGCCGTATGCGGAGTGGGGCCGGCTCCTTCACGGCGTGGTCTCTGGGACCGGGTGATCTCGAGAAGATTGGGTCGACGACTCTTTTGGGATGCGACGGGCTCGCCGCTGACACAACTCCAAGCGGCAACAGCAGCGCCAGTCCGCCGAGCATCCCGGCGATGCCAAGTGTCTTTGCTCGAGCCGCGTCCGACACCACGCCCTCCCACTCTGCCTACCGAGATTGTACCACCGTCGTGAGCGCGCGGCTGGTGGCATTCCCGCGGTTCGACTTTGTTATTGACAGTCGTTCGAGCAAGTTCTCCCTCCACGGGTCTTGTGGTAAACGCCCGTAACCGGGAGGTGCGTGCGATGCAGACGGAGCTTAGAAAACCGGACACGATCACCATAGAGGCCGCGGCCGAAGGGACGCTGTCGGCCAACGCAGCCGACATTTTTGTGACGGTGCGCGGCTCATCGTTCGTGAGCGGCGACGCGGCGCTGAAGCAGGCGAAGGAGCTTTCGAAGCTCGTGGACGACCTTGCGGCGCGCGGGCTGCCGGCGACGAACGTGA
>JACPTQ010000034.1 GCA_016192705.1 Deltaproteobacteria bacterium
AGAACCCGGCCGTTTTCCTGGAACGGCGGTTAAGAGACTTGGGGGTCGATCGATCGTTAGCCGACACCCAGCGGGTGACCTCTTCGTACCGCCCTCAAGCCTAAGAAATACGTCCCCGGAAAGCGGTCAGGGATTTGCGTAGGGTCGGCAGGGGCGACGCGCAGGCGCGCCTCCGCAGGGTCTGCAGCGTGATATCGTGCGGGATTACGGAGTTTTCGCATGCCTCTGATCAGCGGCTCAATCGCGCGAGTGAGTTCAGACCCGAGGACGTCGGCGCGCCGAAGCGGCACCTGCCGACCCTACGTACGGAACAGACCTGGCCGCTTATCCGGGGATCGAGGAGTGAATAAATCGCCGTGGAAACGCGTCTAATTGTCGCTGTGTGGCGGCGGTGAGTGGACACTTCTGGTCCGCGAAGGGTATGAGAGCCGCTGTCCTTTTGTGTGGAGGTGGGGATGAAACGAATCTCTTCATCGTGGGTTAGGGTACTTTTGGTTGCGGCCTTCGCGGTCGTTCTCGAAGCGGAAGGATGGGCGAGGGAATCGGCGCCATCGACAACCCATCGCCGAGCGGTAAGGCGTGGCGCGCGAACCACCGGGGCTCGGTTCGTTCTCCCGCCCATGACGGTCGCGGTCCCGATCCAGCCGGTCGTTGTCGCGGCGCTCGCGAATGCGCCAAACGTTTGCCCCAAAGACACGATCAAAGGTCTCGTCGAAGGGGTTTTGAACCCGCTCGCAATGAAAGCGTTTCTTTCGTCGCAGCACCTCAAGCGGTTTCGCGATGCGCATCAGCGCGGCGTTGCCGCTGGGTTTGGCGACGGCGTGCCGACGACCGACACCGCGATCGATTACCGCCCGAAGCGATGGGAGCGGTTTGGGCTCATTCGGCTCGACGACATTAAGGGACCGACGCGAATTTCGGTCGACCGCGCCGCAAAGGATCGCCTCATCTTTGCGCTCACGCGCGGAAGCGACGTCGAGGAGCAGTGCCCGCGGGTGCTTTGGAAAAAGAAGGCGTCCGCTGGTGGAAACAAAACCACGGGTTGCGACGATTGGACCGAAGTCAGTCCGCGCCAGTTCTGCCGATTCGGCGATTTTGGAGACGAGCTCGGCCCCGACGGTAGGAAGGTTCCGGAGGGGATGGAGTGTCGAAAGCACTGTAACCTATTCAAGGGGTACGGTTATTCGCCCGTCTTCGACCTCGTTGCAAACAAAGATGCGCTTCAGGGCGTCTTGTTTGGCTCGGCGTGCACGACGGGTCGCGGGCGAAGTGCGTTGAGCGACATGAACGAGCGTAACGACGTCCTCAGGAATATGCCCGCGTTTGACGCGAACTATCTCGGCTCGGGCGACAAGGTCGAGACGATGTTTCGGAACTATCCGCTTCTCGACGCGGTCCTTCGTAAGCGGCAATTCGTCACGCCGTATCGATGCGCCGTTGAGCTTCGCGACATGGAGTACGCGATTCGAAACGAGCTGAAAGGGATGTCGACGGTTGAAAGGTTGCTTGACGACGCGCGTCGGGCCGCGTGCAAGGTCGAGGATGCCGCGCATGGGGCGTGCAGAAGCGTGAGCGATGCCTTGGGCAGTGCGCGGAATACGGCCGCGAAATGGGTGAAGGACGCCGAGAGCGCGCTGAACACGGTGTGCAAAGTTCTTCATTGGGTCCCAATCAGCGACGATCTTGAGCGCCAGTGTAACAACTTGCGGGCCGCCGTGGCCGAGAAGCGTCGCCAAGGCGAAGAGTTGATCGCGAAGGCACAAGAGGCGCTCCAAAAGTGCATCGCCGCGCAGATCCCAGTCGCGGACTGCCGGAACTTGAAGCCGAAGACCGACATCCCGACGCTGCAAAAGGCGTGGACGTTGTACAACGAGGGCATTGGGACCGCGTGCAGTTGCCCGAAGTGGCGGCGCGTGAATTTTTTCGTCGAAGACTACGTCGAGGGCGGGCGCGCCATGACAAACATCCAGTTTCATGCAGGGTGGTTTTCGATCGACGACCCGGACGAGATCGCGGAGCCGTTTACGGGGATTCGACTTGCGCTTGCGGCGGGAGTAAAAGGCGCGACGCTCACTGTGACGCCGCAAATGTCCGAGGACCGATTCTCGTCGATGTACGTTCCGAAAAACGACCTTCAGCGACACGGCGATGACCCGTTCAAGCCGGGCGGGCTTTTCCACATCGAAGACCAGTGCATCGCGCCGCTCCTAAAGCCACGCCTCGACTGGCTGTACGCGTGTTCCGAGACGCCGGCCGCGGGCCTCGACGTGAGCCGGTGGAGCGAACCGACCCTCAACGCCGAGCGCGATAAGGCGATGCGTGCGAATTGTGCTGTTGAGAGCCGCAAACCTGACGTCGACTGCCTGTGCATGCAGGGGCTGCTCATGGGCGCGACGTTCGACCGCAAAACGAAAAAAGTGGTCCTTGACGGAAAATTTCTCCCCGAAGACATCCCGGGAAAAGGGTGGGGGCACAACTGGAAGCGAACGCACGCGTGCGGCGACCAGATTCGGCGCGCGATGATCTTGTCGCGCGAGGTGCGCTACAACGCGTGGGAGGCGAACCCGCTCGAGAAGACGACGCTCGGGATGTGCCGGCCGAACGCGGTTCTCGAGGACGAAGAAGACTTTTTCGATTACATGGTTGAAAAGGGGTGGAAGCCCGACGCGGCGTGCAACGGCGCGATCCGCGCGGCGATTTATCGCGGCGACGTTGTGAAGTGTGCGCCAAACTGCAAGGGCAACAGCAAAGAGGAGTACAACGATATTCCGGCGGCGGTGCCACGCGTCGTCATCGCGCTCGAAAACTTGCGGCGCCGCGGGCATCTCAAGGTTATTCCGGGCGACGACCCGGGATTCCTGGCGCTCCGTCTCAAAATTGAAAACAAAGGGGGAATCGGCGCGCGGCTTTATGCGCGGTTCGTCGAGACGGGGAAACTCAACCTGCTGAGAACGTTGCCGCTTCCAGAGAGCGTCAAGCGGTACGGCGAGCTGGATCGCATCCTTAATAAAGAGTGGCTGCCGCCGCAGGATCCGCCGGCGCTGACGGGCGGCTTCGACGTCGTGGTGACGCCGTACGCGAGTAAGCACGGGATGAAGCCGGGTGACGCGTTTGGACCGGGGACGGATTTCGCGGTCGGCGTTGAATTCGCGTCGGACGACCACACGTATGCGTTTAAGGGGGATGTCGCCGATTGGCTCTGCAAGCGGTTTACGCTGACGAGCACGGGGATTGTGCGGACGGTCTGCCGCGAGCTCGTGCAGAAACTTGTCGTCGAAACCAAAGTGAAGGAGGTCCTTGAACGGACGCTGCCGCAACAGATCCAGTGGATGATGTCCGCATCGCTGCAGGGGATTTTCAAGCCGGATCTCACGTCGTTCGTCGACTGGGCCATCACGAAGGGAGTTGGTGCGGCCGCGGAGGAGCTCAAGAAGCTCGTCGCCGCGGATCGCGACCTCAACAAGCTGGAGCTCGGCGACCTCCTCGATCCCGACGGCGCGAAGGCGTGGGTCGAGAGATTCTTGAATTCGCTGCCGAAGGAGAAATGACATGAAACGCGTGATGGGAATCGTTTTGTCGCTCGGGCTTTCGGCACCGGCGCTGGCGTTCGAGCAGGCGATGCACCTTTACTTGGCGCTCGAAGCGTTTCAGCACGTGCGCATTGGGAGCGAGTTTTACAAACACCCGGCCGCGAAAGAGTTCGAGGCCGCGGTCGCGCTCCTTGAGACGTATGGCGCGTCGCTCAGTTCGCCGTGTCGCGGGCCGCTCGCCGCGGAATGCGATGTACTGAAGCGCCGCATCGCGCGGCTGCAGATGGAGATGAAGCCGCTGCCCTCGCTGCAAGGAAAACCCGTCTCTATCTTCTATCCATCGGTTGGCAAAGTGCCGCCGTACGACGTTGCGAAAGACGGGATCATGGTGTCCGCGCCGTTTCGCGCGTCGCTTGAGGCGCTCGGCATTGAGGAGTTTTTGCGGAATTTTCTCGCGGGCGTTCTCGGCCCGGATTCGTTCCCCGATTTTCTTTCGGGCGGGATGGCCGCGCACGTCGACCTTTCGAATGCGCCGCTCTCCATCAAGAACATGTTGGGCATCGACATCCCGGTCGACACGCCAGAACTAAAACTATGGAAGTCGTGGCAATGGGGTGCTTACGTGTTCAAGGCCGCGCACGACCGGGCGCTTTTCGATCGCATCGCCGCTGAATGGGGCGAGACGCGACCCTATTGGGGTAAGACGTACAAGCGGGCCGAGCTCGCGGCGCGCCTGCAGCACGAGGCGATCGCCTTTGCATACGGCTACTGGGTTCACATGGCCGAGGATGCGGTCGCGCACGAGATGGTGAGCTCGTTTAATGGCGGCGCGTTTTGGTTCCCGAATTGGCTCACGCCCAACAAGCTCGTCGAGAATCGGCATTCGGCCGTTGAAGGCTACATGCTCGCGAAGGCGAAGCCGTTTATTTGGCGGTACGCGACGACGCTCGTTGATATCAAAGCGCCGATTCCGTTTTTGCGCGAAGTGCTCACCAAGGGGAGGGGCCTCACGCAAGCGCCGCTCGCGGTCCACTTGCTCCTCTTAAGTAAGCTCGACGCGTTGACCGGGCTCATCTTCAAGTGCCCGTCGCCGACGTTTACGCGCACGCGGTGCGGCGGCAAGGAACCGCCCGCGGTCTACAGCGCGCTCGATTGCGCAACGAAAGCGAACGGGTGCGAGCAGAGCGATTGCCTTTTGGGCGTCGTGTGCCAGTTTGCGAAGAATGTTTACGCAGACCACCGGGAGCTGCATCGCGATGCGACGGATGCGTGGCTTCTTTTGAGCCTTGCGATTGCACGCATGTATGGGGCCGACGCGTTTCACCCGCGCATTCAAGAGGCGCTCGCCGCGAAAGGGCAGTGGCCGACGCTGACCGGGCGGTATCGGAGCGCGCTCAAGCAGTATGGTTTCGCGGAGGCGTTCGACGCCGGTTTTGCAGGGGGATCGCAGACGCGCACGGCCGACTACACGGGTGAAGCGGTTCGGCTGTATGCCGAGCAGTTCCTTATCCCGTCGCTGGTTCCGGTGCGAGTATCGTACGACGCGAACCACCAGCCAAAGCCGCTTGCGCTCGCGCCGGCGTTTGAGAGGCAAATGAGTTTTGATTGCGCGTACATGGGGTACACGAACACCGTCGCGATTTGTGAACTCGTGAAAAGCGTTGTGGTGCGAGCGGCGACGCGGCTCTTTGAGGGTGTGCAGGCGCTTGTCGCGAAACTGCAGACGCTTTTTGCCGATGCGGCGCTCGTACAAAACTTTGAGCAGAGGAAGCGTCCGTCGCGGCTTCAGGCGCTCGCGGTCGCAGCGGGGCGTGAGGTGAGCGCGCGAGCGGTCGCGGAAAAGCCGGAGTACAACGCGCCGCCCGACGTGAGAATGAACGCGATGTACCCGTGCGCGAAGGGGCAGAAGTGCGCGGATGACGGCGCGACGGGGCCGGTCGCGGAAAACGCGATTTCGCGCGAGCTCAAGCGTCGCCTCGAGCGGTTCGTTGGGCTCGACGCGGCGAAGGGGCTCTTGTCGCGCGATTGGAGCTCGTGTTTTGGCGCCAATGGTCGGCGGGCGCCGACGGGCGAGAGGCGGACGCTGTGCTTCAACGACAGCGTCTTTCGCGGGCTCCTCTCAGGAACGCTGGCCGATCGGCATTCGCCGCCGCACGCGTCGCCGTGGCTTCGGCGCGCACTCACGATGACGTTTGTTGCGATGACGTCGGACGGGTCGCTCAGCGAACTTGCGAACGGCGTCAAGGAGTTCCCGACGCGCGCGGCGTGCGAGCGCACGATGACGACGTTTGAGCAGGGCGCGCGAAACCACCTGCTCATCGGCGTTCAGGCGTCGCTCGTTGGCGTTAATCGGCTCGCGACGCCGAAGCTCGTGAACGGTTACTTCGACGAACTCGCGTACGGGAAGTTCGCGCTCTACGACGCCGCGTGCGAGCCGCTTCGAAAGGCAATTTTGCCCGACGTTCCCGACACCGACGGCGACGGCGTGAATGACATTTACGACACCTGCCCCGACACGAAATGCGAAGCCGGTTGGGTGCCCGATCCGACGGGGGACCATGTGGGGGGCAACTGCGGCCAAAGAGCTGCACGCCCGTTTACACGCGATTACTGTATCGTGAGGGACACGGTTCGCTGATAGCCGGCCTGGGGACAGAAGTCTCCAGATGTGCTGATTCACGACGTCGGTTCGACGCAACGGGGCGAATGCGTTGTGTTTTCGCCGGTCGTTGTGTCAATTGCGTGGTATCAATGTTGAACTCAATAACGCCGGGAGAATCTGTACCCCATGTGGAACCTTCCGAACTTATTCATGAGAAACGGCTTTTTCGTCGCGAACGTTATTCTCGTCGCTTGCGCTGGACAGCGCGGTGACGGGGTCGGACCCGGCGCAAAGACACCACCCGTCGTTGACCTCACGGTTCCCGAGTCGGCGTCGCGCGCGATGATCGTCGCGAACGCGGAGCAGCTGCTCACGGGCCCGATGGCGAAGGGGCGCGTTGGCGACATCCGGCTATGGAATTCGAAAGTTGCATTCATCGTCGGTTCTTCGGAGCCGTCGGATGGTTACGGGCCGTACGGTGGCGAAGTCATCGCCGCGGATCGCGTGCGCCATCGCGGCGAAGTTGGCGCGTCGACGTGGGGCGAGATTTTGTCGTCGTACGACTTTCGAACGCCGCGAAACGAGAACGTTGCGATCGTCGCGGACGGAACCGCCGGTGGTCCGGCGATTGTGCGAGCGACCGGCGGCGACGGCGTCATTCCGGTGATCGAATCGATTTTGTCGCGCGGGAGCCCGAGCCAGCCGCTCGGCGCCGAAATCACGACCGATTACATACTCGAGCCGGGCGCGGAGTATTTGAAAATCGTGCGGCGCATCAAGAACGTGATGCCGCGCACAATTCGCGTTGCGATGAACGTCGTTGGGTTTGTGTTTGGCGACGGTGCGCGCAGCCTTTTCCCGAGCGTCGGTTTCAAGTCGCCGCCCCAAGGGCGTTCGATGCCGTACTTCGCCGCGGTCGGCCCCGATATTTCATACGGGTGGTATGCGGCCGAGGCTTACACCGTTCTTTTCGATTTTCACAGCCTCGTCTTCGCGGCGTACCCATCGTTTGAAGTGCCGATGGGGCAGACGCACGCCGAGACACGATATCTCGTCGTGGGCAACGGCGACGTTGAGTCTCTCGCGGGGATCGCCGCAACCATTTTGACGGCGGACCGCAGCGCGTCGATCGCGGGGAGTGTGGTCGACGAGGCGGGAAAGCCGGTCCCGGGCGCACTTGTGCACATCCTAGAGGAGGGCGCGATGGCGCGCGATTCGGGGTATGTCTCGAACGTGCGGGCCGATGCGTCGGGTGCGTTTCGGGGGAGCGTGCCGCCCGGGCGCTATGATCTTTTCGTCACAACAGAGGCGCGACCGCTTTCGGCCGCGGTGATGGTCGATGCGACGGCGGATAACGCGGTGACCGCGCGCTTGGTTGCCGCGGCGCTGGGGCGTGTCAAGGTGAACGTGCGCGAAGAGCCGACGAGCGAAGCGATTCCGGCGAAACTTATCGTGAAGCGCGCGGACGGTGCGTGGCCTTCGTTTGGGGATGCGCGGTTTGGAACGGTTGTGTTCGATGACCGCGCGGTTCTCGTTGATTTCATTCCGTCGTCGGGCAAAGTGGTCTCGCTCCCAACCGGCCGTTATCGCGCGGTGTTGGCGCGCGGATTTGAATACACGATTTCTGAGGCGCCGCTTGAGGTTCGCGCGGGTGAAGAGACGGCGATCTCCGCGACGCTCAAACGGGTTGTGGATACAACGGGGTTCTTGTCGGGTGATTTCCACGTCCACGCAAAGTACAGCCCTGATTCGTCGGACACGATTGAGCACAAGGTTTTGGCGTCAGCGGCTGAGGGCGTCGAAATTCTGGTGTCGACGGAGCACGAGTACATCAGCGATTGGCGCCCGGGGATCGCCGCGTCGGGCGTTGAGAAGTGGGTCAACACCGTTCTTGGCGAGGAGGTAACGACCGCGACATATGGGCACTTTAACGCGTTCCCGCTTGCGGCCGATCCCGGGGCGCCCAACAATGGCGCGGTCGATTGGGCGTTCAAGAAGCCCGCGGTGATGTTCGCCGATGTGCGGCGCCGCTTTCCGAACGCCCTCTTGCAAGTGAATCATCCGCGGTCAGGCGGGTTCATGGGGTATTTCGCGTCGGTCGCGTTTGAGCCGGCAACCGGGCGCACGCAAAACGCCGAAATGTGGTCTGAGGATTTTGACGCGATTGAGGTCGCCAACGCGAGTGGGTTTGGCAATTTCGATCGCGTGACGCGCGACGATTGGGCTTACTTTCTGAATAAGGGGAAACACGTGACGGCCACAGGGAACTCCGACTCGCACACGGCGGTCACGCAAGCGATTGGATATCCACGAAACTTTGTCGTGGCATCGACGGATGACCCGGCGCAATTCAACGAGACCGAGTTTGTCGCGAATGTTAAAGCCGGGCGCGTGAGTGTATCGGGCGGCATTTTCGTGACCGCGTCGCTTGAGGGCGCGACGCCAGGTGTTCTTCATCGGCCGGTGGGTGCGGCGCCCAAACTCCGCGTTAAAGTTCAGGCGGCGCCATGGGTCGCGGCGAACAAACTCGAAGTCTTCGTGAACGGCGCGCGACAGACTGAAATCGCGCTCGACGTAGCGACGGCGACCGCGGCCAATCCCGTTGTTCGCTTTGACGCGGACGTTCCGCTTACGCTGTCGCGCGATGCGTGGATCATTGTGGCCGCCTCGGGCCCCGGCACGCTCGGCGAGGTGGTTCCAGGCGCGCAGCCGTTTGGCTTTACGAATCCGATTTACGTCGACGTCGATGGCAACGGTCGCTTCGATCCGCCGAATCGATAATGCCTAGCAGGATGCGGAAAGAGTGGATGGTGCAGGTTGCTCAAAAACGTCCAGATGCAAGCGTCGAGGGGTTCGGGCTCCGTTCCGTCGCCCTCCCCATTCTTGCCGCACAAACGACCCGCTGGGTCGTTCGCCGATTGCGGCAAGAATAGGCGCGGAAAGCCGCGAGCTGACGCAGTATTCAGATATACGCGGAAGCGAGCGGCGACGCGCCTTTCGCGCTTCTGTTGTCCGAGCGCCTTGGGCGCGAGGCACCACACGCGCCAAGGCTCGCGAACAACGTGCAATGGGGCGCGGCTCTGATGCGAGCCTTCACGCCGCAAATGGGCGTTTTTCGGCAACCTGCTAAAACGGCCCCCTGTCGAAGCACGACCATAAGCCGGGTTCTGTCCC
Organism: Deltaproteobacteria bacterium; assembly: GCA_016192705.1. Lineage (GTDB taxonomy): Bacteria > Myxococcota > JACPTQ01 > JACPTQ01 > JACPTQ01 > JACPTQ01. Next base: position 9,307 of record JACPTQ010000034.1, read on the forward strand.
GCGCGCAGTTGCCCTTGCGCGGCGATGATCATTCCTCTGGGAGACGCGTTGCCGCGCCCCTCAAGCGACTCCGGGGATTCGGGCGGGTCACCCGCGCCTCGCCTTTCGACGAAGCGACCCCTCATCTTGCTCCAGGTGGGGTTTACCGTGCGAGCCTCGTCTCCGACGCCCCGGTGCGCTCTTACCGCACCGTTTCACCCTTACCGCACCCGACGCCTTTCGACGTCCGACGCGGCGGTTTGTTTTCTGTGGCACTTTCCTTCAGGTTACCCTGACAGGACGTTATCCAGCACCACGCCCTTTGGAGCCCGGACTTTCCTCCCGCGACCTTGCGGCCGCGAGCGATCACCTGTTCGACTTCGGCAGGGGGCCACCTCCAATCTTAGGCTCGTTGAACACCGCTTCAAAGCACCGCACTTCGCGCGCGCCGGTGGAGCCAAAGCAGAGCCGGTGCCCGTTGGCGGCGGCCATCGTTGGAGGCGAGACGCTGATGCCGCCGACGAGCCAGGGATGGCGCTCCCTAAGCCATACCGCCACTGTTGCGCCGAGGCCTGGGATCTGCGCCGTCGCCTGCTTGTAAACATACAGGGTGCGACGACCGGCGTCGAACGTGAACAGGCCCTCACGCCAACGAGCCGCGGCTAAGCGCGCACTTGGCGAATCATCTCCAAGTGACGTCGAAAACTCTGTGCGTTCCCACAATGGCGTTCCGTCGACATTCAGCGACACGACTTCAATTCGGCTCGCCACAAGGAGCGTAAAAATTCGTCCCTTGTCGTACCAGAGCCCTTGAGGAAACCCGAGCTCGCGCGCGCTGCCGAACGGTCGGCGACGTCGATCCGCCCAAGTGAGTTCGACCACGCGATAGTACTCGGCATCCAGGAGAAAAAGGGTTCCTGGTCGGCCGGCCGCGATCGCAGATATCGGCCCCACGGAGGGCAGCCGATCCCACTCCTCGGTCCAGTTGGAGCCATCCGCGTTTGACGTGATGCGAGCAACGTGCGCGCCGCCTGCGCCCGAAACCACCAGCCACAAAGCGCGCGACGATTCAAAGGCGACGGCGAACGATGCCGATGTTGGCAGCGCCCGAACGTTGATGCTCATGGCCGTTTGGAATCGGAGGGGGTCTCTGCGCAGCACGGTGAGACGAGCGGGCCCCTTGTCGAGAACGTGACCCGCGTCGACGACGGCGACCAGCGGACCCTGAACGGCGAGTGCGGCGGGGCCGTACCGAAATCCGGTTATCGGCGGCGGTTCAAACGCGAATCGTAGCGGTGGGCCTGGAGCGGACGCGCATTTCGTGGCGAAAACGACAGCGAACAGAATCGACGTCGTCCATCGGTCGCCGCGAGCACCGCCGACGGTTAACCGGACGGTTTGACGTAAAGGATGCGAATACACGATGGGCACGTCTCGATGCTTATCCCTTTCAGGACTTGGTTATAGAGCTGGGGCGGAAGCCCCATGTTGCACGCGCCGCACGTTCCCCCCTGGGCTGGGGCGAGCGCCACACCGGCCCGCTTCAGCCGAATGTGATCGTAGCGCTTGAGCAGAGCGGGATCGACGTCTCGGCGCGCCTCTTCACGTCGCGCCGAAAACGAGTCGATCTGCGCGTCGAGACGCGCCTCCTCTTGGCGCACGTCCGCGGCGAGCGCATCGTACTCGGCCGTCACCAGGGCGGCTTCTTCCTCAACCAGGGCGGCGCTCTTCTTAGCGGTTTCCACGACCTCAATCGCCCGCAAAATCTCGTCTTCGAAGTGCGCCTTCGCCCGACGCGCGCTGTCCACTTCTTTCGAGCCGGCTTGGAACTCTTTTTCGTTCTTCGCTTCGTTCAGTTTCGCCTGGCCCTTCTTGAGCTTCTCTTCCTCGATCCGAAGGGCCGTCTCGAGGGTTCGTTTTTCAGCCTCAACACCAACGACGTGGTCCCGCTGGGCCTTGAGCTTTCGACCGACTTCCTCTTTTCGTGCGTCGAGATCAACGAGCCTCTTTGGCAGCACGAGTCGCGCGCGCTCAAGCTCATGAACCTCTAGATCTAGCTTTTGGAGCTGCTCGAGTCGCGAAAACTGTTGTTTCATCTGCCTTCCTTATGCGCGTCGTGGCGCCGAAGATTCCAAGGAGCCAAAATGGGCTCACCTGGACTCGAACCAGGAACCAGCCGGTTATGAGCCGGCGGCTCTGCCATTGAGCTATGAGCCCCATAGCGCGCGCCAACGCCCGTACCCCAAAGCGGTTTGATTTTCTTCGTGCCGCGCGAAGATTTCGGGTGGTCGTCCATCAGCCTTCTTAACGTCCTGCTAACCCTCCAAGAAGCTCTTCAGCTTCTTGCTGCGCGACGGATGACGCAGCTTGCGAAGCGCTTTCGCTTCGATCTGTCGGATGCGCTCGCGCGTTGCCTCGAAATCCTTCCCGACCTCTTCGAGCGTGTGGTCGCTCTTTTCGCCAATCCCAAATCTCATTCTAAGAACCTTTTCCTCGCGCGGCGTCAGCGTCGCAAGCACGCGTCGCGTCTGTTCCGCCAAATTGGAGTTAATGACCGCGTCGGCCGGCGACATCACGCCTTTGTCTTCGATGAAGTCGCCGAGGTGCGAATCCTCCTCCTCACCGATCGGCGTCTCGAGCGAAATCGGCTCTTTCGCAATCTTAAGAACCTTTCGCACCTTGTCGAGTGGCAGCTCCATCTTCTCGGCAATCTCTTCGGGCGTGGGCTCGCGTCCGAGCTCCTGCACGAGGTAGCGCGACGTTCGAATCAGCTTGTTGATCGTCTCGATCATGTGTACCGGAATTCGAATCGTGCGCGCCTGGTCTGCAATCGCGCGCGTGATCGCTTGTCGAATCCACCACGTCGCGTACGTCGAAAACTTATAGCCGCGCCGATACTCGAATTTATCGACGGCCTTCATGAGGCCGATGTTCCCCTCCTGGATGAGGTCGAGGAACTGCAGCCCGCGGTTCGTGTACTTTTTCGCGATGCTCACGACGAGCCGCAAATTCGCCTCGATCAGCTCCGACTTCGCGCGCTCGGTCATCGACTCGCCGTCGGTTATCGCGCGAAACGTGTTTCGGAGTTGCCCAAGCGGCAAGAGCGCCTCTTGTTCAATGCGGTGAATCTTTCGGTGCAGGTTCTTGATCTCGTGTTCGATCTCGTCGATTTCGCCCGGTCGCAACCCAAACTTTTTCAGCAGCCGCCGCTCTTCGACCTTGTTGCGGCGAACTTTCCGCAGCGCCTTCTTCACATCTTTGAGTGGCACCCCGAGCCGATGTTCATGCCCGTGAATTTCGCTCTCGCACTTCTCGATCCGCTCGACGAGCGTGCGCAGCTTCACGACGATGCGATCGATTTGTCGCTTATGCAGCTTGATGTCCTGCAGGCATTCGATCATCTCGCCGCGATTTTCGGCAATCTTCGCTTGCGCCGCCTTCCGACGCGACTCGGACGGGCGCCGGCTTGCCGCAAGCTGCTCGTCGACCTTCGCGTTATCGCGATCGAGCCGCCGCACTTTCTCAAGCAAACGAATCACCTGATCTTTGCGGCTCGACTCGTCGAAATCGGCGTCGTCCTCGTCGTAGTCTTTGATAACTTCCTTAAGCCGAATCTTCGCCTTTTTCAGTTTGTCGCCGAGCCCAAGGATTTCGCGCACCGCAATCGGCGTCGACAAAACGACGTTGAGCACCTCGCGCTCACCCTGCTCGATCCGCTTCGCGATTTCGACTTCGCCCTCGCGCGTGAGGAGCGAAACCGTCCCCATCTTCCGCAAGTACATCCGCACGGGGTCGTTGCTGCGCGCGAACGCGCCCGCGTCATACCCCTCTTCGGCTTCAGCGCGGCGCTCGTCGCCTTGTCCCTTCGGCTCGTCGATCAGCTTCTGCTTAATCTTGAGTTCCGACGGCGAATCGACAACGTTGATATCCATGTCGTGCAGAACCGACATGACATCGTCGATTTCGCTGAGCGTCGTATCGGGCGGGAGAAGGTCGTTCACTTCACCGTACGTGAGATATCCCTTTTCCCTCGACCGCTCGATGAGCGTCGCCCTCAGCGCCTTTTTCCCCGCCTCAGCCGGCGCTGGCGCCTGCGCTCCGCCTTTCGCCTCGCGGTCACGCATTCGGTTCTCCGTTTGCTCGATTCTCATATCTCCCTCGCTTCACGCGTTTCCTCGCCTCAACTTGCCCTTAAGTCCGCTTCGCAAACTGTCATGATGAGTGTCCGTTAGCCGTTTCGCAAGCTCCGCCTTTTGCGACAGCAATCGCCGCACGGCGTCTCCGTCTCCCTTCGCTTGCGCGTCGGCGATCGCCTGCTTGAGCGCCGAGCCCTCGACCTTGAGCGCGTCGTTTCGAATGCGCGCCACGCAGTCTTCGAGCTCGCGCGCGATCTGCGCTTCGCCGCTCTCCGACGTTCGGGGCGTCGCCATGACGATCGAAAGAAGGCGGGCCTTCAGCGACGCGTCTTCAATTTCGTCGAGAACGGTGGTTGCGGGCGCTTCCGCGCGTTCATGAGAAAGCTGTTGCAACCGTTCCACGATGTCGACAAGCCCGCCCTGACGAAACGCAAAGCGGAGCTCCGCACCATTCAACCGATCGGCGAGGGTCGGGCATTCCAAAAGGAGAGCGACGAGTCTTTCTTCAACGGAGATGCCTTTCGAGGTCACGGCCGTCGCGCCGGAGAGTGGGCGCCCGCTGTCGTTTTCGATTGTGACAACGCGAGTCGCCGTCGCGCGATCAGAAGCGCCGACGCCCGCTCCCGTCACCAGCCGCGCCACTTCGTTTTCATCGAGCGTGAGGCGCTCCGCGATGCGCTTAACGTAGAGCGATCGTTCGAGGCGACTCTCAACGGCCGCAAGGAGCGGCGCCAAGGCCTCGGCCGCACGCACGCGCCCAGGAATCGTGTCGCCCGCGCGACCGATTTCGACGGCGATCGCGTGGTCGAGCACCGGGAGAGCCGCCTTCACGAGGGATTCAAAAACCGCGCGGCCGTCGCGACGCACAAAGTCGTCCGGGTCATCGCCTTTCGGGAGGACCGCCACGCGTCCATCGACGCCGCCGTCGAGCAGCGGACGGAGCGCCTTCAAAGCGGCCCGTTCACCCGCGGCGTCACCATCGAATACGACGACGATCTGTTTTGTAAACCGACTAAGGAGTTGGATTTGTTCGCGCGTCAACGCGGTTCCGAGCGGCGCGACGACATTCCATATCCCCGCCTCATTCAAGCCAAGAACGTCGAAATACCCTTCAACGACAATCGCGTGCCCTTCGCTTCGAATGGCTTCGCGCGCGTTCGTAAGTCCGTACAGGTTCGCGCCCTTCGAGAACACCGGCGTTTCGGGCGAATTCAAAAACTTAGGCGGCTCGGTTCCGTCGTCGCTCAACTTTTCCCCGGGCAACACGCGTCCCCCAAAACCGATGACATTCCCTCGCAAATCGCTGATCGGAAACATTATGCGTCCTCGGAATCGGTCGAACGGTTCACCGCTGCGTCGACGCCCGACCAAACCAGCTCGCTCTGCCACCGCAAGAGACACGCCCTCACGCAGAAGCGCGCGTGAGAGGGCGTCCCAGAGGTTCGGCGCGTAGCCGACGCCGGCGCGCTGGACGACATCGCCGCCGATCCCGCGTGAGGCGACGTAAGCGCGCGCGGCCTCGCCGTGCTTCGAACTCTCGAAAGCCTCGTGAAAAAGTCGCGCCGCCACCCGAAGCGCCTCGAGCAATCGCTCGCGCTCGGTCTCTCGCTCTTCCCGCCTTCGCCTTGAAGCGTCATCATCGTTCGACTCGACCTCCACCCCCGCCCGTCGCGCCAGCTCGCGGAGCGCTTCACCAAACGTTCCGCCGGTCTGTCGCATCCAAAAATCAAAAACTGTTCCTCCGGCCTGACACCCGAAGCAATAAAAAAAACCCCGCTCGGGATCGACGCCAAACGACGCCGTCTTTTCGGAGTGAAAGGGGCAAAGACCGACGAAGCGTTTCCCGTTTCGCTTCAGCGAGACGGTTTCGCTGACCAGCGCGACAATATCGGATCTTCGGCGGACCTCTTCGACGATCGATTTTCGGTCAACGCCTTGTCCTTTGTTTTGCGTTGTCTTACCCCTTTACGAAATTACATCTCCATTCGGCCGCCGCCTCGAAGCCGCTTGCGCGCGCGCTTACGAGCCGCGATCGCCTTGCGCTTACGCTTGACGCTCGGTTTTTCGTAGTATTCGCGCCGGCGAACCTCCGAGAAGATCCCAGCTTTTTCGCACATCTTCTTGAAGCGTTTGACGGCCTTTTCGAACGGCTCGCCCTCTTTGACCCGTACAGTCGGCATCCTCGGCACACTCCTTCATTGGCAGCGAAAACCCAACCCCTTATTCATAAGGGAGCGGGGGATTATAAGGATCGCGAAGGCTATGTCAACTGGCATCTCATCGCTGAGGATCTGCTCTATTGGGTTGACACCCGACGATTTCTTCGTATACTCACGACCCCTTTAGATATTAAGCGAGGACGGCGATGAATGAACGAATGACCCTGTTGGGGCGCAAATTGGGACAAACACAGCGGTTTGCAGAAGACGGCGAGCTCGTTGGCGTGACGGTGATTGAGGTGGGGCCGTGCGCCGTGCTTCGAAAAAAGACGCAAGAAAAAGACGGGTACTCGGCGATCCAGCTGGGGTTTGGCGAGATCCGCGAGAAGCTCGTCCCGAAGCCGGTCAAGGGGCAGTATAAGGAAGCGAAGACGGCGCCCAAGCGGACCGTGCGCGAAGTGCGGCTCCCGGCGGATGAGGTGGCGGCGATCGAAGTCGGGCAGACGTTTGGTGCCGATTGGTTCCGTCCGGGCGAGCTGGTCGATGTTGTTGGCGTGACGAAGGGGAAGGGCTTTCAGGGCGTCATCAAGCGACATCATATGCACGGGTTTCCGAAGACGCGCGGAACGCACGAATACCGGCGCCACGGCGGTTCGATCGGGTGTCGGTCGTATCCAGGAAAAATTCACAAGGGCAAGCGGATGGCGGGGCACATGGGAGATGTGCGGCGAACGGTGTCGAGTGTCGAGGTGGTTGAGGTGTTGCCCGAAAAGAATGTGATTCTGATCGCGGGGAGCGCGCCGGGTGCACGCGGTGGTTTCGTGATGGTGCGCGATGCGAAGAAGCGTACGCTCGCGAAGTTCGATCGGTCGCTCGAGCTCGCAGACACGGTCAAGACCGAGTTGAAAGAAGCGATTAAGAAGGCCGCGAAGGAAGCGCCGGGGAGCGAGAAGACGCCGGATTTTGTCGCGTGGCACAACGCACGCGTCCGAAAGGCGAACGCCGCGATCGAGTGCGCGAAAAAGCTTCAGCGGTATTTGCCACTGCGCGCGAAGGCGAAGATCCCCGACGCGCTCGAGTCGCTTTCGCTTTAATCCTCTGTGTTTCCGCGCTCTGTGTCTCTTGTGTCTCTGTGGTTGCATTTTCCTGATCCTCAATGGCGAAACCCACCGATCGCGACGCCCACTACTTTCGCGCAAAGCGTGAAGGGTACGTCGCGCGGTCGGTTTACAAACTGATCGAAATCGACAAGCGCTTTAAGATCTTCAGGAGTGGCGCGGGCGTCATCGATTTAGGCGCGAGTCCGGGGTCGTGGGCGACGTTTGCGTCGGAGCGTGTGGGGGCGAAGGGGTTTGTCACGGCCATTGATCTAAACCCGATTCGCGCGCGACTTCCTGCGAACGTGCGATGCATCGAGGCGGACGTTGCCGCAGCCGACGACGAAGAAATCCGTGCGTGGGGATTCCCGGTTCATACGGTTATCTCCGACATGGCACCGAAAACGTCGGGCGTTCGGTTCGCCGACCAGGCGCGCTCCCTCGAGCTCGCGATCGCGGCGCTGCGCGTTGCCGAGCTTACGCTCGAAATCGGCGGCAATTTTATCGTTAAGGTTTTTCAAAGCGCGGACGCCGATCGGTTTGTACGAGACCTGCGAGCCCAATTCCGGGACGTGAAGATCGTAAAGCCTGACGCTTCGCGCGCGGCGAGTTGGGAAGTGTTTGTTGTGGCGACTCGGTTTTTGGGGCAGGAGAAGAGAAGAGGGGAGAAACCACAAGACACTGAGTGAGGGGGCGGGCGCGGCTGCGGGAGAAGAAGTTAAACGCAAAGGCGCGGAGACGCCAAGGGAAGAGGCTTTTTTCTAGGTCTTTGGGGCTTGGCGACTTGGCGTTGAAATCCCCTGCGGTAGCGGGTGCGGAGGCGGTTGCGGGCGCGAGTTGACCGTCAGTCGATGCAGACGGGAACGCTGTAGTGGCACTCAAACGGGAGCGTCACTTGATAGCGGGTACGCGCGTAGCCCATGACCGTCGTGTAGGGGTCGGCCCAGCAACTGCTCGGCGCGACCTCGACAACGGAAACGTCCGCGAGGCTTCCGATCACGAGCCCCGGATTCGCCGCCTCGAGCCACGTCTTGCAGCTCGCCTTCAGGCAATCGGCGATGGCCGGGTTGAACAAGGCCTGGGCGGCCGTGATCGCATCGGGACAGTTCGTGGCCGCGCCCACCGGGATGTTCGTTTGCGCGCCGCAGCTCGTGAGCATCGCGTTTTCTTCGATCGCGACGTGCCAGCTCGACGACGTTGTGTACGTTGGGGCGGGCGGCACCGGCGGGCATTCCACAGGTGACGACTGTCCCTGCACGAGCTCGATGTAGTCGACAAACGTGTCGTCCTGAATGAGTACGTTGATGAAGTCCTTGCCACCCACCTGGTTCGCAAGCGGTTTTAAGTCGATGAACTTCGTCGTTGGGGCCGAGGCGCCCGTCCACCCTATGACTTGCGAATACGGCGTTTGCCACGTCTGCGTGACGGCGTCGAACACCAAGATCGTCAGCGTGTCGTTCGCCGGGATTGGGTAATACCCAGCCGCGTAAGGCGGCACGCGCATGCGGACGTTGAGCCCGAACTTACAAGCCGCGTCGATGGTGCTCGCCGCGTAACCGAACTTGATCGTTTGTACGAGAAACTTGTCGAGGAGCGTCGTGTCGTAATTCGACCGCTTCGACTGCGGGATCCCGTGACTCGTTAAGTAACTTTCGATGGGGTTCAATCCCGCGACGTCGACGAGGGTCGCGGCATCTTCAGGCGCCGCGAAGCAGTCCTTCTTCCCGCCCTTGAGATGGGTCGTCTCGCAGCAAAAGGTCTCGTCGAGCTGTTTCGCGTCCTTCGCTGAGAACACCCCGTGCCGAGGGCCGCGTGGGACCAAAGCCGTCAAGCTCTCGCCGCCCCGCGCGCGCGCCTTAGGTGACGACCTCGTCGCCGACTCCACGCCCAGAGCTCGGCTTGCGACCACATCGAGGTTCAAGTCGTCTCCCGCCGTGAGGTCATCCGCCGAACCTGCGCAGCCAAACGCCATTCCCAGGCCCAACATCGCCACAATCGTCTTCATCAGTTTCGTCTCCACAGTGAATCCTCCATCCTTAGAAACAACCGCTCACGGCGGCCCGCGCACCACATGAGCAACAGACGGGCCATTGGATTTGAGCGTCGAAGTGGGCTGAAGGGCGATGTTTCGCGACAGATTGCGCATTTGATCGTGGATCACGTCATCGAATTACGATCAACCGATCAATCGTTTGGATGATCCCTCGATTCCCGGTTAACGGCCAAGACCAGAATGCGGCGGTCGGGTTTGGGCTCGCTCCGGCTCG
>JACPTQ010000035.1 GCA_016192705.1 Deltaproteobacteria bacterium
GCTCCACTGGAGCATCCGCAGAAGGCAGCGGAAATAGCCGCTGGCTTGCCGACAGACTGCTCGCAGAATAGGCGCGCCTCTGCGGCGCACCGGCCGACCCTACGCAAGTCCGGGCGGACCGCTTTCCGGAGACGTCTCTTCTGGGCTTGAGGGCGGTACGAACAGTTCACCCGCCGGGTGTCGGCTGACGATCGATCGACCCCCAAGTCTTTGAACCGCCGTTCCAGGAAAACGGCCGGGTTCTGGTTGGGCGGGCGGGTGTTGGGCTTGCTCCGGGTCGCGTCCGCAGGGGATGAGGTGCCGATGGGGCGTGGGATTGCCGTTCTCATGATGTTTGATTCATTTCGCGCAGACTCACATTTCCTGTGAGACCCGAGGACTTCCGCGACTCGGAGCGAGCCCAAACCCGACCGCCCCACGCTGGTCTTGGCCGTTAACCGGGGATCGGGGTCGTTTTTAGTGAGCACCGTTTGATCGCCGAGTTTCAATCCACTATTCTGGTAGCGGGTCAATCAGCGGGTTGGCAAAACCCGCGAGGAGGGGAGAGTCATGCGGTCAATCGTTGTGGCCGAGGTCGCTATTCTTTTTTCATTTGCAGCGTGTGGAAGTAAGGCGGTTCCAAGCGGGGCCGAGAACGCCGGGGGACGAGGCACGGAGGACGCGAGCCTCAGCATCGATGCGGGCAACGACGCGGGGACGGTTATCTCAGATGGTGGCGCGGACGGAGGATCGAGCAATGACGGAGGAACGAACGACGCCGGCGTCGACGCAGGGGCTGGGTGTGGCGCCGGGCAACACCTCTGCGCGGGCGAATGCGTGAGCAACACAAGCACCGCAACTTGCGGAACATCGTGCTCACCGTGTGCGACGCGCGCGAACGCGACAACGACGTGCGATGGAACATCGTGCGGATTCACGTGCAACACGGGGTTCGGCGATTGCGATGGCGTCGCGGACAACGGCTGCGAGAAGGACGTTTTCGTCGACCCGGATAACTGCGGACACTGTGGGCGCACCTGTTCGTCGGTGAACGTCGCATTAAGAATCTGCGCGTTCGGGCTTTGTTATTCGACGTGCCAAACGCCGTACGGAAACTGCACACAACCTAATCCGAACGGTGCCGACGACGGCTGCGAAACGAATCTCAACTCGAACGCGGCGAGCTGCGGGGCCTGCGGGCGAAGCTGTTCCGACGCGGGGGTCGACACGCTCTCGTGCAGCGGCGGCACGTGCAACTCGACGTGCGTTGCGCCCTTCGCCAACTGCGCGGCGCCGGCCTCGCCGAACCCCGACGACGGATGCGAAGTTAATGTCAGCACGAGCGCCGGGAATTGCGGCGCTTGCGGGCGTGCTTGCTCGATGACCAACGTCGCGACGGCGTCGTGCAGCGGTGGCCTCTGTAACTCGGCCTGCAACCCGCCGTTCGGAAACTGCTCAATGCCCGATGCGGGCGGTGCCGACGATGGGTGCGAGACGAACCTCGCGTCGAACACCGAAAGCTGCGGCGCGTGTGGGCGCGCCTGTTCGAGCAGCAACGTCGCGTCGCTCTCGTGCAGTGGCGGGCTTTGCAACTCGACGTGCAGCGGTACATTCGGCAACTGCTCGATGCCCGATGCGGGTGGCGCCGACGATGGGTGCGAGACCAACCTTGCGACAAGTACGGTCAGCTGCGGCGGTTGTGGACGCGCGTGCGCTTCGACAAATGTCGCGACGCTTTCGTGCAGCGCGGGGGTCTGCGACTCGTCGTGCATCGCACCGTACGCGAACTGTGCGCAACCCAACGCTGGGGCCGTGGACGACGGCTGCGAAACGAACCTCAACACGAACACAGGAAGCTGCGGTGCTTGCGGGCGTGCCTGCTCGAACGCAAACGTCGCGGCGCTGTCGTGCAGCGGCGGCACATGCAACTCATCGTGCAACGCGCCGTACGCAAACTGCGGGCAACCGGACGCCGCGGTTGCTGACGACGGGTGCGAAATCAACACCGACGTCAACGTCGACAACTGCGGCGCGTGCGCGCGCGCGTGCGCGTCAACCAACGTCGCAACGCGGTCGTGCAGCGCTGGGACTTGCAATTCAACCTGCACGGGACTCTATCGAAACTGCAATCAGCCAGACGCCGCGGTCAGCGACGACGGCTGCGAGAAAGACACAAGCGCCGACCCCGCGAACTGCGGCGCCTGCGGGCGCGCTTGCGCGTCGACAAACGTTGCGTCGCTCTCGTGCGGCGCGGGCCTTTGCAACTCGACGTGCAACACGCCGTTCGGCAACTGCAATCAACCCGACGCGGGCGCCGATGACGGCTGCGAAGTCGACCTCACAACAAACGTTGACAACTGCGGCGAGTGCGCGCGCGCGTGTTCGACCACGAACGTTCTCGCAAGGACGTGCAGCAACCGCGCCTGCAGCTCGACGTGCACCGGGGCGCGCGTGTTCGTGGGATGGCGGCGTCGCCGCGCGCTCATGCACCGCGAGCGTTTGCAACTCAACGTGCGAGGCCACGCGCGCGAACTGCGTAAAACCCAACGCTTCGCTCCCCGACGACGGATGCGAAAGCGCCGCGACATGCGGATTGCCCTGCACCTGCAGCTACGTCGTGGTTTCCGCCGTCGCCGATACCCAACTCAGACAGGACCATCCAACCTTCAACTACGGGGCATCGTATGCGATTTGGGCCGACCAAGGGGCGTCCGATTCAAAGACGAGCCTCGTTCGATTCGACCTCGGAACGATACCAACCGGCGCCTCGATCGTCTCAGCGTTTCTTCACATTTTCGTTTCCGACAACGATTCCGGTGACGTTTACACGCTTCATCGCGTCCTCGAGGCATGGGACGAGGGCGACGGAGGATTCGCCGGCGCCGTCGTCGCGGGAGCAACGTGGAATCAACGCCAGGGCGGCGTTCCGTGGACAGATCGTGACGGCGGATGCGGTCCGGAGGGTTCCTGCACCGCGGATGCCGGTGGATCGTTCAAACCCAACTCGACGTGGACGTGGTTCATGCCAAGTGTTGACAGCACGTGGGTACACAACTGGCATAACGGGACGTACGTCAACTACGGTCTCGCGATCAGGTCGGTGATCGCAGGCGACGACGGCGTCCACTTCGCATCGAAGGACGCCCCGGACGCGGGTGACTTTGCCGGCGCCGGCGCTTATATCGACGCCGGTCCACGCCTCGAAGTGTGGTTCGTCGTCCCGTAGCGTGGCGGCCGCTCCAAAACTCGACCTTTCACTTCCACGATGCGCTCTGCCATAATCATTGTCGGATGAGTCTCTGGAAACATTCGCGCTGGGACGCCGTTCTCTTTGCCGCGACCCTCCTTCAGTTTGCGCTCACGATTGCCTGGGCGGCGGCGTTTGACGCGATGTCGGCCGCGGAGCATATCGCCGCGTTCATCCCGATGGTCCTCCTCTTCTATTACAACCCGATCGTCGTAACCCACAACTTCCTCCACACGCCGTTTTTCGCCTCAAACAAGCTGAACAACGCCTTCGCCATTTTCAACTCCGCAAACCTCGGCCTCCCGCAAATCCTCTACAAATACCACCACCTCACGCATCACAAATACTCGAACGACCCGATCGAGAACGGTACGACGCAAGATCCGTCGTCGACGTATCGGTTCGGCAAGGATGGCCGACAGGAGCACTGGGTCCCCTACTCGGCGTTCGGCCTTTTTCGCGACGGAACGAAGTACGCGTTTCGCGAAATCCAAAAAAAGAAAAAAACACATTTGATGGGCTACGAGCTTATTTCAGTTGCGCTCGCTTTCGCGCTCCTCATCGCGCTGAGCTGGCAATGGTTTCTCGTCGTCTATGCGCCTCTTTATTTGGCTGGCTGGTTCTTGGCGCACGTCGAAAACTACTTTGAACACTTCAACGCAACGAACGCGCGCGACGATGCGGCCAACTCGGTCAGCTATTACCATCCGCTTTACAACAAGCTGATGTTCAACGAGGGGTACCACCAAGAGCACCATTTGCGCCCGCAGCGTCATTGGACGGAGCGTCCGCAAGTTCAAACCGAATTTCGCGACGAGATGGCGCGCGCGCAAACTCACGCGGCCAGTTGGCCACCGCTCCTTGGCTTTCTGGATTGATCGCTCCGCGACGGAAGCGCTCGCCAAATCTTGAGTGTGAACGCAAACCCGATGATGGCGAACGGCACAAGAAAAACCGGCCACGCACTCCACGCTCCGGGATTTTTCGCCGCAGGCCCAGTCGGCACAAGGAATCCGATGATGACCGACTGAAATGCGGTGCCGAGATAAACAAACCCGTCGACGATGCCAACGACGATCCCCGTGTTTCGAATGCCGCCAAAATCGGCCGTCGCCGTTCCCGACAAGATGCCGTGCACCGCAATGACGCCCGTCGAAATCACAAGCGCCGCAATCCCCGCGAACCACAAATCGGCGCCCAGCGTGAAAACGAGCACACCCGTCGCCGCGATCATGATCGCGTATGAAAGCCCAGCCATCGGCGCGCGCCGCGACTGAAAAGCCTTATCCGACACCCAGCCGGTCAAGTTCGAACCGATGACGCCGCACACAAGTAAACAGAGCCCCCAATTCGCGGTCACGAAAAACGTTTTTTGGAACCCCGTCTCCTTCGCGAAGATGACGTACCAGTGCATGATGCCGTTTCGCATGATGCCGCTGCAAAGCTCGATGAGACAGACCCACAGGAGCACCGGGTGCGTCAAAATACGCCGGACCGCTTGCCCAACCGGCAATCGCGCGCCGTCGTCCGAAAGCGACGCCTCGGCCGTATCGAAATCGGCGAACCCCGCGTCGCCCGGCGTATTGCGAAGCCAGATGAACATCACGACCCAGAAAAAGGCGAGGAGGATCGCGGGAACGAAAAAGATCATCCAGTTTTCGTCGACGCCCGACCGGCCGAGCCCGAAAACCGACGCGAACACCGACGCCATGACGCCGAGATCTTTCGGGCGCGCGCGCGTCGCGTCGACGATCGCTTGTCCCCAGTCGTACGCGAAGTAAAGCCCAGCCGCGATGATGACGCCGAAAATCGTTGAGAACGTGCCGCGCTCACGCACGTGAAACCACGGCGCTTTGACCGTGACGATGGCGACGGCGCCGTACGATTGGAAATACATGTTGAGCGCGTAAAGCACGACGAACGGCCAGAGGATGGGGACGTCCCAGCCCCAGCGCGTCTTGCCAAGAAGGAAAACCCCCATGAGCACGTTCGCGGCGAGCGCCCCCGCGCAACCGATCAGCATGCCGCGGCGACCGCCGACGCGATCGATGAGCGGGCCGTTCACGAGAAACGAGAAACCGTAAACCGCGGCGCCGACGCCGAAGATGAGGCCGAAGTCTTCTTTCGTGAACATGTCGCCGAGCGCGTTTTTCGCGACGGTGAGGTTGTACCGCCCCATGTAGAGGAGGGCGTAAGCGATGCCGAGCGGAAGCCAGTTCGCGAGGCGGCGCGCGCGGAACGCGGCCGAGTGGACGGGGGGGGCGAGCATCGGCGCGGTGGTTTACCAGGTTGGGCGGCGCGAGGAAAGGGGAAATACCCCCGATATCGATTCGTGCCTCGCTACGCGATTTCGAGATCCGTCATCGCAAAGTCGTTGCCCACGCATAGAAGCGGTTCCTCGGCGATCCGCGCGACGGAGTAGGTAAGACAGTCGCCAAAGTTCAGGGCGGCCCGATGTCGTCCCTTTCCGAACCGGAGCCACGCACCGACCGCGGTCGCCACATGCGCCTCTGAAAAAGGAACCACCGCCACCGACGCCTCTTGCGTAAACCGCGCGATCATCCCGCGTCCGTCACGCTTGAGCCGTGCAGACACCACGAGCGCTGTTTCGGCAAGCGTTGGGGAACCGATGGCGAGGCGCGGCGCGCTCACCAGCTTATCCAGCACCGCGTCGAATCCCGGCTCGCGAAACAAGACCGCGACGACGGCCGACGTATCGACGATCACAGGCCGAGCTTCCCGAACCCAAGCAGCGCATCGAGTTTGGAACGCGTCCAACGCCGACCGATCTCCCGGCGCGGAATCGACGGCCACGCTTCGCTCTCCAAGAACCGCACGATGCGCGCGCGCGGATTCGTCACCGCCGAAAGCGAACCGATCGTTTTTCGCCGGTCTTCCAAGGCGCGGCGAATCGATTCAGTTTTCGTTTCACCGGTCAGGCGCGCGATTTCGGCCGCCAGCTGTTCAACCACCGCGTTCTTGATGTTAAGGGGCATCGCGCATCTCCCGTGGTGTATTATAGGGCGCATGGTGTAAATACGCAACCCAGGTGTAAATCCGCAAAGACCCCCCCGCGCCGCGGTCAGCGCCCTTTTTTGAGTTCGATGAGGACCAACTTCGCGATCGCTTTCAGCGTGTCGAAGACGCCGTAGCCGGTCGTCGCGACGGCTTCGAAATCGGGAACGGCCGTTGAATTCACGGCGCGGCGAAGCTCGTCGACCGAGCACGCGGACGGCATATCGCGCTTGTTGTACTGCACGACGTACGGCAGGCGGTCGAGGTTGTAGCCCTGTTCCGACAAGTTCGTACGCAAGTTCTCGACGCTCTCGATGTTGGCGTCGAGCCGCTCCATCTGCGAATCCGCAACAAACACAACGCCGTCGACACCCTTCAAAATCAGCTTGCGGCTCGCGTCGTAAAAAACTTGCCCCGGCACCGTGTACAAGTGAAACCGCGTCTTGAATCCGCGGATGTCGCCGAGCGACAGCGGCAAGAAATCGAAAAACAGTGTGCGCTCGGTCTCGGTCGCGAGCGAAATCATTTTGCCCTTCGCCTCGGGCGTCGTCTTCGCGTAAACGTACTGCAGATTCGTCGTCTTTCCGCACAGGCCCGGCCCGTAGTAGACAATCTTGCAGTTAATCTCGCGCAGTGAGTAGTTGATAAACGACATCGTTAATCGCTATTCGTTAAACAAGTTGGCGATATCCTCGTCCGTGATCTCGCTGAACGGCGTCTTCGCGCCCGGAGCTTCCATCTTCTTCACCAGCACCTCGAAAATCTTGGCGATCTCCTCGCTCGCCTTTTTAACGCGCAGCCGGACGAGCCCGAGCGTCGCCTTCGCATCGAAGATGACGACGAGGATCACGCGCTGCGCGATGACCGTGATGTGCAAGTTGTCGCGCTCGCCCTCATGGAAGAGCACGGTGAATTCGCGTTGCCCGAGCAGCTTCGCGAGCCCGCCGGTCGCGGCGATGTTGCCCGCCGTCAGCGACGCGAGCGACGTCGTGTCGAGGTTTTGGATGGCGCCCGCGTTTGCGATGAGTTGCCCGTTTTTGTCGACGAGAAAAACGACGTTCGCGTTCGTGTCGCGCACGAGCTTTTCGCAGACCGCCTGGATTTGACGGTACTCCTCCTCGTACATGACCATCTGGGGGGACGTCATCGCGCTTCGGTTGTACCAAAGCCCCACCGGTGTCGCAAGAAGCGGGGCGAGAACTATTGGAGGGTCGCCTTCCACGGGAATCGCGATTGGCAAAGCTCACTCGAATACGTCGCCGGGCTAAAAATGATTCGCGACGCCTGAAACGTGCCCGAGGCTTTACCCGAGGCGCCGAACTTCCCTTTTAGGATGTAGCTCGTGTTTTTGTCCGAGCGTCCCTTGACGGCGAACGCTCGGCCCGCGCTGATCTTGACGCGCTTCTTCCCAAGGCGAATGGCGATGACGTGTTTCCGCGTGAGCCGAGCGCGCGTGTTTTGGCACATCGCCATAATCCCCGCGTGGATGTTGGTGACGGCGCCGCTCGCGACGTCGAACGCAATGACGGCCGTCGCGCCGACGCTCCCTCTATACTTTCCCGCCGAGATGTCCGCGGCGAATGCGGGCGGCGACAACGCCAAAGCAACGGCCAACAAAGACGCGAGTCGTCCGAATATCATGCCCATCGTGACCCTCCGCTCTGCGCCACCCTGTAGCACCTTTACCAACCGCATCGCCAGCGCCACCGCCACAACGCGGCGCCGAAAAATGTTGACATGGAAAGCATTTTAATGTTACCGTCGAAAACTTTAATGGGGCCCTGGGAGGATAAAATGCTGACAAGCAAACGAGCGTTTCAACTGATCACCGTCACAATGTCGATCTCATGCGCCTATGCGACCGATGACGATGTCGACGTCGCTGAGGATGGCGAAAACGACGCCGTCTTAAACGAGGGGCGCGCAGACGTTGCAGGAATCAGCGAAGTGAGCGCCGACGCACTCGGCGTTTTGCGCGTCGCGAACCAGCTTTCGTTCGCCGACCTTCGGCAGCGCGTCCGGCTTGCGGCTCGTGCGGCGCGCGGCATCATCGCCTTTCGAATCGGTTCCGACGGCCTCTTAGGAACAAGCGACGACCGCGCCTTCTTGACGCTTCGACAGCTCGACGCCGTCCCGTACGTTGGCCCCGCGGCCTTTCGCCGTCTCCTCGCTTACGCGCGCGCGAACGGCTTCGTCGCCCTTCCCGACGCGGGAACCGCCGCAGACGCGGGTTCAACCGCCGACGCTGGCTCCGCTGATGCCGGAATCGCGCCACCCCCTGTCCCACCCGGCCCCCTCGCCGCACCGCGCTGCCAAAACGCAGCGATCGTCGACGAGGTCTACAAGCCTCATCGTGAAATCATCGACGCGCAGCTGGTCGTCGATCCGCAAGGCGAAGCGTACGTCACGTGGACCGATAACCTTGCTCTCTATTACGCCCGGAAACCGGTCAACGCTGGATGGACGGCCCCAACGCTGATCGTGTCGCGACCTTTCAGCGAACTCGTCACCGATTCGAGCGGATTCGCGGAGAGACGCACGAGCGAAAAACCGGTCGGTCTGCTCGCGCGCCATCCCGCGGGTGGCGCGTTTTTCACGTCGGTCGAAACCGGCCTCGCACCCACCCAGACCGGGGGAACAAAGCCGCACACCACCCTTCGGGCGGCGCACCTTTCGCCGAATGGCTGGACGTGGCAAACGATCGCCGCAAAGCCGTTCCGAATGTCGACGCTCGCGACGGCGTTTACCGGCGCGGGCGATGTCCACGCGATCACGATGGGGTGGGAACCGCAGGGGATCGTCTATTACGACGACTCGTGGACGTCCGCACAGGGCTGGCGCCGATCCGCGCCGGTCGCGACGGGAATCAGCGCGGCCGGGCGCGGGTTTGCGATGAACACGTCGGGCGCCGCGGTTTTCGCGTGGGCGGGCGAATACGACAAGATTTGGGCGCAAACACACCGGCCGGGATTCGGTTGGTCGTCGCCCGTCGATCTCGGCAACGGTGCGGGCCCCGACGCGGCCATCGATGCCGCCGGAAACATCGTCGTGACGTGGACCTCCGGCTCGACGCTCGCGGCGCGTCGTGCGCCCGCGACAGGCGCATGGCACCCGATCGAAGTCGTTCCAACCGGCTCACGGCTCCCTGGCGGAAGTCGCAAAGTTGCCATCGCCGGCGACCAGAGCGTCATCCTCCTATTCGAATGCATGTTTCAGCCGCCCCCCATGACCGACACGGTGTCGCAACTGTGCGCGGCGCGCTTCACCGCCGCGAACGGCTGGACGTTTCACGTGGCGACCGACATTAAGGGCAACTCGTGGCAAGTCGTCGCCATCGACATCGGATTCAACGAAAGCGGCGAAGCCACCGTCGCGTGGCGAAGCCTAGACGAGTCGCTCGCCTTCCAAAGCTACGCGCAGCGCGCATGGGCGATGCGCTACTCGCCAAGCGCGGGGTTTAGTCCCATCACACAAGTGAGCTCTGACTTCACGAAAGACCGCGGCATCAGTGCCCCAAAAGTTGCGATCGACAACGCGCGCCGCGCGACCATCGTTTGGCGCGACACAAAGGCGGGTTATGACGGCGCCATTCGGCTCCTCGCGGCGACATGCGATTAAGCGGATGCGGCGTGTTTAGAAGATTCGCGCAAGTACCGACCTTATTGACAAGCCGGCGCGCCGAGGCAGGCCTTGACGCCTGGGCAGCCGAGCGTGTTGTTGACGCAGGTCACGCAGGTCGGAATCGACCCGAAACCTTTGGCCGACAAGCAGATCGCGGTGCACGCGGGAACCGAGCCCTTATCCTCGCAACGGCAAATCTCCGTACACGCTGATATCGCGTCGCCAATGCGCGCATCGTCGCGCTTCGAATCCTGAATGCGGTCGGCGACGAGATGCGCGTTTTTCTCTTTAAGGAGACGCTCCCGAAAATAAATTCGAAGTGTCGCCAGAACGTCGATCTTGTCGACGCGCGGGCTTTTGTTTCCGCGCATCGCCGTTCCCGCGAGGTCGAGCACGTAGACAAGGCGCGGCTGGTCAGAGGTGAGCGTCACGCGCACAAACAGTTTGTCGCGATCGACGCCGCCCGAAAACGAGATGTCGTAGCGGTTTTCGAGCCAGTCGATGAAGTTCGCGTCAAAGCGCGACAGGAGCCCCGAGATCGCCGACTTGTCTTGACCAAGCAGCATATACGCCGCGAACGGATGGTCGATCCCGCGCACCGCAAACTCGCCTTCCCACTTGAGCCGCCGATAGTTCGGCCCGTCGCCGCCGATCGCCTGCTCCGTCGTCTCAACATCGCTTGCCGCCGCGTCGCTCGAACCGTTTTCGCCACACCCGATCGCCATCAGACCAACCAGGAAACTAAGTGTCGTATACTTCTTCATCGTGTCGTCCTTTCCGTTTTATTAAGTTCGCGGACACCGGCACGAAATTGCAGGACGAATGCCGCGCGACCAACTCCCGTGCGCGCGTGATTTCGCGGCATTTCACGCTGTCCCGCACTGAGACGTTACGGTCGCTTGTCGCTCCCAGCGTCAAGGCGACACGTCTAAGCGTCAGCGCGATTCGGCGCAGACATCACACACGTGGTATGTCGCGCGCACATTTCACGCGCTTTTGCGGCGAAACTGAGATAGCTTCGCGCGCGTATGGCTCACGCGAAATGGAGAACCGAACCCGATCACGCGACGACCACATGGCCGGCCGGCGTGCCGTTCATCGTCGGCAACGAAGCGTGCGAGCGTTTCAGCTTTTACGGGATGCGCTCGATTTTGCAGGTGCATCTCACGATGTTGTTCGCGACCGAGGGGCTCGCGCAAAAGGCCGCAGAGGAATCGGCGCAAGGCGTCGTCCACCTGTTTTTCGCGGGCGTCTACGCGTTCCCGATGATCGGCGCGATCGTCGCCGACCGCCTCGTCGGAAAGTACGCGACGATTTTTTGGTTGTCGCTCGTCTACTGCGCGGGGCACGGCGTGCTCGCGATGGCCGACGACACACTCGCGGGGATGTACGTCGGGCTCGCGCTCATCGCGGTCGGGTCGGGCGGCATCAAGCCGTGCGTCTCGGCGAACGTCGGCGACCAATTCGGGCGCGGCAACTGGCACCTCTTGCGGCGCATCTACCAAATCTTCTACTTCACGATTAACTTCGGCTCGTTTTTCGCAAGCCTCCTCATTCCGGTCGTCAAGGCGAAGTGGGGCGCGAGCGTCGCGTTCGCAATTCCGGGCATTCTCATGGGAATCGCCACGATCATCTTCTGGCTCGGGCGCCACACCTACGCGCATCCACCCGCAAAACCGGGCGGCCGACTTGGGCTTCTCGACACCGCGAGCTCGGCGCTCATCTTCATGAGCGTGGGTTCGCTCTTTTTTACCGCGCACGCCGCACCGTGGCTGCAAGCGGTTGCTGCGGCCGGTTGCCTCGCGGCCGGACTCGCACTCTTCGCGGTGCGCCAATCGCAATCGCCCGACGATGGTTTCCTCGCGGTTTTGCTTTTCTCGGTGAGGGCGTGGTTCACGCGATCCGCTCCCGCACCCGCACCCGCCTCCGCGCCCGCACCCGCACCCGCCTCATTCTGGTCCCCCGCGCGCGCGCGCTTTGGCCCAGAAGCCGTCGAAGGCACCATCGCCGTACTCCGCGTCCTCTCGATCTTCGCGCTCGTTTCGGTCTTCTGGGCGCTCTTCGATCAAAAAGCATCGTCGTGGGTTCGCCAAGCGGGCCGCATGGATCTCGCGTTCGACCTGCCGCTCGTCGGCGCCTTCAAAATCCTCCCGTCGCAAATGATGGCCGTGAACCCCGCTCTCGTCATGCTTCTCATCCCGTTCACGTCGTTCGTCCTCTACCCGGCGATCGAACGCCTCGGCTTCAAGATGTCGCCCCTTCGCCGCATGACGATCGGCATGTTCATTTCAGCGACTTCGTTCGTCGCGGTCGCGCTCATCCAGTCGGCAATCGAATCGAGCGAGGCTGCGGGCAGCAGCGGCTCAAAGATCCACGTCGCGTGGCAACTCATTCCTTACGCGCTTGTCACGCTCGGCGAGGTTCTCGTCTCCGTGACCGGCCTCGAGTTCGCCTACACGCAGGCCCCGAAACGCATGAAGTCGACGATCATGGGGTTCTGGATGCTCACCGTGACCGCCGGCAACGTCATCGTCGCGATCCTCTCGGGTCTCAAATCGCTTGACCTCGTCACGTTCTTTTGGGTTTTCGCGGGGCTCATGGCGCTCGCCGGCGCTCTCTTCGGCCTTCGTGCCGCCTTCTATACGACGCGCGACTTCACGCAGTAGCAAACTGCTGAAAAATTACTCGTTCCCCGCTGGCGCCGCAAATCGCCCAAAAAACTTCGGGTCCGCCGCGAGCCGGCTCCGCGCTTCGCGCAGAACGTCGCTCTGCTTCTTCTTGATGAAGCCGCCCTTACCCGAGCCCCGAACCGACCGTCACCGATTCCTCGCAACCCTTTCGCGCACGATGGCCCCAAGCGGGGCGCACTCAAACCCCCGCGGGCGCCGGACACGCCGTGAACCGAACGAGGCCCAAGGTCCACAAAATGCTTGCGGCATGGTATGAATCGTGCTGGCTGCCCTGGCCGACGCATGACAAGTTTATCCAGCAACGGAGCGCGCCTCGCGAGCATCGCGGGAGTTACCGTGATCGGGTTCCTCGACTACGCCACCGGTCACGAGGTACGGCTCTTTCCACTCTATTTCTTGCCGGTCGCGCTTGCGGCATGGTCCTGCACACGCGCGTGGACCTTCGCGATGTCCGTTTTGAGCACGGGGGCTTGGATTTTGTCCAACTGGTTGTCCGGAAAATCCTACTCGAGCCTGTTCATCTGGCCCATCAACTTCATTTCGCAACTTCTCGCGCTTGGCATCGTGGGAATCCTCGTCTCCGAGTTGCGTCGGAGACTTACATTCGAAGAGGCTTTGAGCCGGCGAGACCATCTGACCTCGATGTGGAACAGCCGAGCTTTCTACGAAGCCGCCGAGTTGCTGCTCGCAGTTGCGCGACGCTCGAGTCGGCCGATCACCTTTGCGTACCTGGATCTAGCAGGCTGCTGAAAAAGTCGGTTTTGCAGGTTGCTGAAAAATGTCCAGATGCAAGGCAGGCGCGGAAAGCCGCGACCGGACGCTGTACTCAGATGTACGCGGAAGGGAGCGGCGACGCGCCAACGCCGCAGATGGGCGTTTTTCAGCAACCTGCTAGACGACTTCGGGCTGCTCAACAATGAGCGCGGACACGCCGAAGGCGATCGCGCATTGACGACGGTGGCCGAGGTGCTGACATGCCAAGTGCGCGCGAGCGATCTCGTTGCTCGGCTTGGAGGGGATGAGTTCGCCATTCTTATGCACGATACCGGCCCAGATGCGGCCCGCACCTCGCTCGAGCGGATACGCAATTTAGTCGCTGCAGCTATGCGCCGCGAAAAGTGGCCCGTCGCGGTCAGCATAGGGGCGGTCGCTTACGCGCGTGCGCCTTCGACGGTGAGGGAGGCCATTCGCGGAGCCGATTCCGTAATGTACCGAGCGAAACGGGGTGGAAAGAACTCCGTTCAAATCGAGGTTGTCGAATCGGGCATGGGTGCCGGGATCGTGGGGGTCCCGGAGTGAGCGGTCGCTAACCCGTCGGCCTTCGAAACCTGAGAAGGCAAAGTCTATTTCATCGACAACGAATGCACGTCCGGCTGGACAAACCCCAGCGTGCCACGAATGCGTCGCGTCACCGACGCCGCGTAATCCCGAAGCCGATGCGTGCCGGCCAATCTTTTCCGATCAAACGAATCGATCTTGATCGACTTGAGTCCCAGCTTCGGAAGGGTCGCGCCCATCGGCTCTGTGTCTTGCCGGATGCGACGGACGCTGTGATCAAAATGACGTCCCCCGCAAACAGCGCAACCGCTGGCCCGCTAACGCCTCGTTTCATTTAATGCCTCCAGCCATGAGACACTCGTCTGTCGATTCCCCTCATTCCCTTACGGCTCGCACAGGGCGCCGCGAAGACTCGTGCGGCCGCCGCTTTCCGTATACCAAACAACGACCGCGCGCCCATCGCTCGCCATTGCAACGTACGGAACGCCGAGCCCAGCGTCGGGGTGCGAGGCCAACGTCTCGGGCGCACTCCAGGCGCCGCTTAACGACGCAAGTTGAGCGAAGCGAACGGCGTACACCCCCGCATCGCGCTCGCGCCAAGCGACCAACGCGCGCGCATTGTCGCTCACCGCGACGCGTCCCCACTCGGCGTAGCTGTTGTTGAAGCTGAGCGGCTCGGTGCCCATTCCACCCGTAAAACGATTGGCATCGATGAACTGGGTGCCTGCATCGTATCGAGTCCACGTGGCGATAAGGTAGCCATCGCTGTTCGTTGCGATCACTGGATTCCAGCTCGCCCCGAGCGTGTCGATGCGCACCGGCCCTTGCCACGAACCGCTCGCCGCGCTGAAGCGATTCACATAAATGTACGTCTCAACGCCACCCACAAGTTGGCGCCAAGCGGCGAACACGTCACCGGTGGCGCTCGCCGCGACAACCGAAGGAAACCCGATGAACCCCGTTTGCCCCGCGTCGCCGAGCCCGAGCTCGACCGGCGCCGACCACGCTCCCGCATCGAACACCCGCCGCGCGGCCCAAACGCTGTAGGCGGACGCATTTGTGTAGCGCCAAATGACGGTCGCATTTCCCGTGTCGTCGACCGCGACATCCGGGTTGTCGGCAACGCCCGCATCGATCGCCGACACGAGACCCGCGTCATCCCATGTCGCCGCCTGCACATCGAAGCGACGCGCCCAAACATCGGTTATCGACGCGCGGTTTTGCTGCCACACGACGACGGCATTCCCGACGCGATCGACCGCGACCTTCGGAAACCGCGGCGATCCGCCGTCGTTCACGGCGAGCGTCATTGGAAGGCTCCAAATGCCCGACAGGTTGCGCGAAGCATAAACCGTGTAAGCGAAGCCGTCGTACCAGGTCGCCATCCCAGTTCCATTGCCGTCGACGGCGATGCGCGGCGATTCGGCGTAAACGTTTGACGCGGTGTCGAGCAACGTCGGCGCCGACCAGGTGCGCTGCGTAAAATAGTAGGTCGCGCCATAGGAGTTCTGATACGACCCGAACTTCTTGACCCACACCACGTGCGCGCGATCGGCGCCGGCGCGCGTCGCAATCGCAACTTCCTCCGTGTTGCTCGAACTCCCCATCGACGCATCGACGGTGTCAAAGACGCTCGCATCCCCGCATTTGAGCGGGCCCGCATCGACTCCTGGCAAACCCGCGTCGGCTCCCGCTCCCGCACCCGCACCCGCATCCGCACCCGCGTCCGCACCCGCGTCCGCACCGCCGTCGAGCAACTCGCATTCGGCCACCTTCACGCAGGTGCCGCTACAGCACTGCTCATTCCCAAAACAATCCGACTTATTCGCGCACGACGTCGCCGGCCGATCGAGCGTCTTGCACGCACCACCCCAAATCGAAAAGCCGAGACCAGCCGCGATCACCACGAGGACGTCGCGTCTCATGTTCCCGCCGCGTTTTGATTCGAGCAACACGCCTTCCGACATCGTCGTCGATTGACATCGATTCGGCAACTTCAAGCGGCCCCAAGAAGGCGGATCCGTTAAGCACCCTGATTCCCGGTTAAGCGGTCCGTTCGCCGGTGAGCGTGAGGGTCGACAGGTGCCCGCTTCGGCGCGCCGACGTCCTCGGGTCTGAACGCGAACGAGCGCTCGAGCCACTGTTTTGTAGCGTCCGAAATCTCGGAGATTCGC
>JACPTQ010000077.1:0-17784 GCA_016192705.1 Deltaproteobacteria bacterium
GCCTCGCTCGAACGCCTCGATTGCTTCCGTGTCGCTCGCGACTTTGCTCGGCTGGCACAGCGGCTCCCGATCGCGAATGCTGCGCTTCGAGATCAGTTTCGGCGTGCGTCGTTGTCGGTACTCACCAACACCGCGGAGGGCGCAGGGCGCGTGGCTCGTGCCGATAAGCGGCGCTGTTACGCAATCGCGCGCGGTGAAGCGTGTGAAAGCGCGGCATTGCTCGACCTTCTCGACGACGCGCCGAAAGAAATCGGCGAGCTGTTGTCGCGAGTTATCGCGATGCTGACCCGGCTCGTGCGATGAGGCGCGACAGCAAAGCGCAGACTCTATCGGCCGGCGCGTCGAGGTCGGTGACTGTTGTCTCGTCGAGATAGCCCCACATCGCCGCCAGTCGAAGCGCCGCGCGGGCTTCGCGACACGAGCCACGCGCGATTTCGAAGTAGCGGGCCTGATCGCGAAGTGATGATTTTCCATCGCCCTCAGAAATATTCAACACGCAACTCGCGACGGCGCGCCGAAGCTGATCTTCGAGAGAACGATCTTTGCGACGAAGAGCAACAAGCACTGGTGCGAGCCGATGCGCGAACTCAAACGCTACGTCGAGAGTAATGAAGCGATGCATGACGATCTCCTTTCGAAGCCCGAAGCCGAACGGGCTTTCGCCCAGAAGGCGCGAAGCGCCAGGGCAAGCCCGTGAGGCAAGGGCAAGAAAGGAGCGGAGAAAGAAAGAGCGGAAGCGGAAGCGGGAGCGGGTGCGGATGCGGGAGCGGGTGCGGGAGCGGATGCGGGAAAAAGGAGCCGCCTACCGCTGCGGCGTGATCGGCTCGCCGCGTAATCTCTTAAACATGTCAAACTTTGCCGACCACTGGATCTTTTTCCGGTTATGCCCGCGCATCACCGGTCCGAGCGATGACGGGACGAGCGGCGCGAACTTCAGGCCACGCCGTTCCATGCCGACACGCGCAATCGCCGTTCCGCGAAATCGCTCGTACGCGTCGCGGAGGAGCGCCCCACCGCGCGCACCGAGCTTCGCGGCCGTGCTCGCACGTCCAACGAGAAGCGCGAACGCGCGGTCCGCGGGGTCCGTGAATGGCTTCCCGCCGCAGAGTCCTCCGCACGGGTCCGGCTCCGGCATCGGCTTGTCGCCGTATATCATCTTGCCAAGGAACGAGAACGCCTTGGCGAGCTTTGCGGGTGGCGTGACGTCGTTTGAGCCTGCGACACTCGCGCTCGCGCATCGCCCCCACTCGTCGACCGCAGTAACGGTCGCGTGAAAGGTGAAGTACTGGAGGTCCTTGGGCGGCGTGAGGACGAGCGTCGTCGACCCGATCATCGGTTTCTCGCCCACTCCACACGCTTTCGCGGGGGCGGCCGCCGGCTTCGAACCCCCGAGGGGGGGCTTCCTCATGAGGACGTCGATACCTGGGATCGCCTTCTTCTTCTCCCACGGCGGTCCGAGCCATGCTTTGGGGATAGCGACGGACTGGTTCGATGTGCTCGCCGCCGCGTACTTCAAATCGCTCCAGTAATACTTGAGCTTCGGGTTCGTCTTTGGGAACTTCGCGCCGAGACCGGCCTCGCTGACCGACGCCATGAGCTCGACCTTTCGGCAAATCTCCTGCGTCAGATTCGCGGCCCCTTCTGGCACCGGGAACCCCGCCGGTAAAACGAACGGCTTCTCTTCGATCGCGCCCGCGGCGCATCGCTTGCTCAACTCAGCAACAAGCGACGGAGCCTTGACCACCCGCGCGTCGCCTGTCGTCTCGACGCCCCATTCGTCCTTGACCACGACCTCGTACTTCTCCGCTTGCCCGGGTGCGAGAGTGAGCTTAACGGGCCCCGTTCCCGTCACACCCGCGAGCGGCACTCCATCCTTTCGCCACGCGTAAACCCAGTTCTTGCCGCAGAATCGGCGCGCATCCGCTTTGAGGGAAAGCGTGTAGACGAGCCCCTTCTTTGTCTGCGAGACCGCCGCGTCCTCCGCCAAAAGCCGCACGACCGGATGCGCGGCGACAACGTCCGCGCTCTCCGCCATGATCTCCTTGCCGTCACCGAGAATCTTCGCATCGAGACGCCCGATGTACGGGGCGGGCGACCAAGGATCCCAAACCGTCGTCTGCCCACTCGCCCCCGAGCCGACCGACAGCCAAACCGAGAACGACTGCTTCCCGGTCTTCATCTCAGCCGGCTGGGCCGGATCGATCTTCATGTCGCTGCGCGACGTGTTGAACAGCCATGCGACTCGCTTGGGGTCGATCTTCTTGTCGATCGTCGCATCGGTCTCGACCTTGAACCGGTACCAGCGCCTCGGCCATCCGGTCGACTTCTTTGGGTCGAACTTGACGTCGCACGTGGGTTCAAGAAGGGCGACGAGGTCGAGCTTGGGCCAGAGCGATCCCACGAACGGGATTTTCGGGCCAGGGACCTTTTCCGGCGTCTTTGGCGGCGTCGCGGACGCTTTCGGAGGTGGCGGCGCGCTCACGGGAGGATCGGCGAATGGCGGCGACCCTGTCGCGAGAATCCCGCCCGGCGTCTCGAGCTTCGCCTTCATCGCGAATGTGACGTCGACGTCCTCCCGCGTCCACCCGACCGTCGCCTCTCCTGCCCACGCTGCCCCCGCGGGCTTGCCGAAGTTCATGTCGACCTGAAGCGCCGGGCAGAGCTTTGGTTCAGAAGATGGCTGCGGGATCTCGCTCACTTTCCCGTTCAAGTTGTGCTCAGCGTTTTGGTTCCACGCGCAGGCCGACTTCCATCCGCCGTATGTCGCCGAGCCCGCTTCTCCGCTCCACTTTCCGGGGGGCGGGTTCCCTTGCAGGATATCGAGGGCAACCTGCACCTTCGTGGGGAGATACTCGGCACCGTAGCCGACCCGGTAGTTGAAGCTCCAATCGCCACCCGACTCCGTCGATCCGTCGATGAACGTTCCGACTGAGAACCTTCTCGTCAAGGAGGCCGTCTTCCCGGTTCCGAGCGCTTTCACCACCTTCTCTTCCCGCGCGATGAGGATCGCGGAGATCGGATGGATCTCGGGCCGTCCTTCGTGACTCCCATCGAACGAGACCGGCCCGACGAGGAGAACGTGTTTGCCGCATGGGCTCTCGCTGAGCGCCGAGGTTGCGTCCTTGACCCACTTCGTCCCGTCCCACGAGATCTCCTTGCAACCAAAGAAAAGGCTTTCGACGTCGAACCAGTCCGCGGAGTCCGTCGCGCTCACCTTGACTCCAATCCCCTCCATGACCTTGATGAGCTTCGAACCGATGTCGTTGCAGGGTGAATTGTCCGCCGTGCATTCTGAGTTCTCGCCGATGAAGATCTCCGCCTTTGGCGTGTAGTGTGAAAGATCATCCGTGTACTCGGAATCTTCTCCGCCGAGCCGCCAAATATCGTAGAGGCATTCGCGACAACTAAACAGCTTCTTGCATGGATGATTCGGCCCCCCGGGCCAAAGCTCTCCGCAAGGGCCTCCCGGGCAGCTCCCCTTTTTCATGAGCCAGCAGCCCG
Organism: Deltaproteobacteria bacterium; assembly: GCA_016192705.1. Classification (GTDB taxonomy): domain Bacteria; phylum Myxococcota; class JACPTQ01; order JACPTQ01; family JACPTQ01; genus JACPTQ01. Next base: position 3,502 of record JACPTQ010000077.1, read on the forward strand.
TTCCGTCTCCGCCGCTCCCCGCGCACGCCTTGCATTGTTCACTCCATTTCGCGCCGTCGCTCTTCACCTTGTCGAGCGTCGGTTGTAGCCGGGATCTGACCCAGTCTTGAAAGTACCCATGGGCATTCCCATTCGCCCAGAACGTATCGAGGAAGTCGCTGATGAAGACCTTCGCAGTCGAACCCGCAATCGAAACCGGAGATTTCGGGAATGCGGTCGGGTAATAGGAATCCCCCGGCTGCACGGGCCTCAAAATGAAGTTGTAGTCGCTGTCGCCGGGGTTGTCTGTCGACTCAACCGCCGTGATGACCGCCTCGACCGCCGCAAATCCCGCGAGCTTGTGCGCTTTCGCGTGGACGACCTCTTCCAGACCGAAGGCAAGACCGACGATGCAGAGAACGTGGACCATCTTCCTCATGACCATTCCCTCTTTCTCCCCTGTTCCTCTTTCCGCAACAGCGGGGCCTGTCTTCCCTCATACTATACAGGAGGGGTCGCGACGTGAGCACGCGGCGCAAAGAAGAGGGGGCAACGTCGAGTTCCATCGGCACAACGGAACATGATGAAACATCCTCCCTTGATCAATTGATGCACGATCAATCCAGTGATCAACATCAAGGTGGGCAGTCGATCGCTCCGGACCAATGTTTCGTGGTGTTTCTGACCGGCCCGTAGCCTGGCCCACCCCTTGCTTTGGAACCCCTCGACCTTGGCAATTGAAACGGAGATGAATGATGAATTCGAGAACGATGATCGCAGTTGCGCTTACGGGGCTTTTCGTTGGCGCATGTGGATACGAGTCGGGCGAGGTCAGCGAGGCAGCGCAAGCACTTGACTGCGTCGCCGATGGCGGGAGCGCTCTTGCGGGCGCGGGCGCGACGTCCGCCACCGTGGCAAAAACAGACGGCGGCCAGCGGGGGCTAAACGACCCGATAGGACGGGGGCAAGCGTCGCAGGGCGGGGCAATTCAATCCAGCGCACCTTCGTGCGCACACCGAGAAAGCGAGCAACGGCCCACGACCGCGAAACCAGCTGTTCTTCGAAAACATATGACCCCCGAAGAAAGGACATTGCTTTTCGCGTTTATGTCGGGCTGTTGGAAATGCTATGTCGTCGTTTGCGATAATCCAAGCCATGGTGCCGGCTGCGGATGGATTGAGTGTTATGACCACTGTGAACGCTAGAAAAGCGTAAAACGCAAGCCTTCCCATCGATAATCTCAATCTGCTCCTGAGCATGCCGCGAATACGGCCCCGCATTGGAGGCGCGCACCTTTCGGTTCGACACCGTCAGCACCGCATCCTTACGCCTTCGGAACCGCTCGCACGCTTTGCTCTCGGCGGCTTTCGCCATGCACGCCTTTCGGATTCGCGCCTTAGGCAGAGAGGTTGGTACTTGGGATCGATGAGGGCGAGACCGAACCTCTATCCACCGCGCAACAACAGAACGAACAAGTCGCTCCGGTCGATGGGCTTCGATGTGAAGCTCTGGGCGTACGAGTCGCCTTATCGGATCATTGGCAGTGCCGGAAGCCTCGCCGGAGACGCGGATCGGCTCTTTTTGAATGCGGAGACCGATAATCTGCCTGTGGGGAGCGGTTTTGTGGCGGCGACCGCAATCCCCGCGAGCGCCGTCGCCGAGCCCGATCGCCCCGTCGCGACGATCGTCCACGAGGCGTACGACCGAATCGATTTCGACTTCGAAACCGCGACCCGGGCCCGCACCCTCGCGACCGAAGTTCTCAAGGGGCATGCCGCGGCCACAACCAAAAAGGCATCGAGCGACAAGAAGGATATTCGCAATCGCGCGTTCACGTACCTTGACGAGGCGGTCGACGAAATTCGCGCGGCCGGGCTCTTCGCGATCCGGCGCGACGCCGACTCGTCACGGCTTTCACTCTTTAGAAGTGTTTACGCGATTCGGCGTGACCGGCGACATCGTGCGGCGGCCTCGGCTTCCGCGTCGGTGTCCGCTCCCGTATCCGCACCCGCTACCGCCTCCGCACCCGCTTCCGCCCCCGCAAAAGATTTCAACGCCAAGGCGCCAAGGAACAAAGACGCTCGGAAAGAAATTTCTTCCCTTTGCGTCTCCGCGCCTTTGCGTCAAGTTCACGTCCCGCAACGTCACACGCAAACGAGCGCGAGCCATTCGCCCTTTTGTCGTTCGCCGATGATCGCGAGCCCCGCCGAGGCGAGTGCCGCGCGCGCGAAGTCGTGATGGAGTGCGTCGATGCCCGAGACGATGAGGCGGCCGCCACGGCTTGCGGCGATGAGGCACGGGAGCATGAGCGCGAGGTTCGGTGCGATCTCGTTGCAGACGACGAGCGACGCAGGTGGCACGTCGAGTTTCGAGAAGTCGGCTTCTTCGATTTCCACCGTCGCTTCGACGCCGTTTCGCACGCAGTTGCCGCGCGCGTTTTGAATCGCGTCCTCGTCGATTTCGATCGCGAGGACCGAAGCGGCGCCGAGTTTCGCCGCGGCGATCGCGAGAATGCCGCTGCCTGCGCCGACGTCGATGACGGTATCGCCGGGCTTCACCGTCTCCTCAAGCAGTTCGAGCGCAAGCTGCGTCGACTCGTGCGTGCCGGTGCCGAATGCCATTTCTGGGTTGATGATGATGACGTGCCCACCGGACGCTGGTTCCGCGACATCCCACGGCGGGCAAACGATAAATCGCGACGACGCTCGCGTCGGGCCGAAATGTTTTTTCCATTCGGCGAGCCAATCCGCGCGTTCGACGACGCCTCGCGTGCTCACTTTTGCTCCGGAGCGAGCGCACGCAGCGGCTATGAGGCGGTCGAGGTTCGTGCCTGCGCGGTCGCTTGGCCAGAAGACGCGCGTTACGACCCCATCCTCACGGTCGACCTCCTCGGCGCCGGTCTCACCGCTCCCCGCGACAAGGCCGACGAGAAGCTCGCGCGCCTCGTCGCTTCCCGAAAAATCGACCGAGATCCACTTCACGTCGCCCGCTGAAGCTACCGCTTTTTCCCGACGAGCCGTACCGTCGATGTCGGCTTGTACCCGCGCACCATCACGTGCACGGTCGTCGGCGCCGCCAGCGTGACGATGCAGCTTTCGTTCGACCCGTTTTTATACGGGCGGCAGTCGTATTTCGTCGTCGAAGGCGCGTTCGCCTTTCGCACATAGAGGTCGGCATCACCGCTCCCCGTGATGGCGAATGAATATCGCCCCGCCTCGAGCATCGGCGTCTGCCAGCGTTTCTCTGCGGCGCGAGCGACCGTAACGGTCTCATCGATCCCCGTCCACGACGAGGGCGGCGGCGCCGACGGCGAGAACGTGTTGTCCTGTTCGCCCGTGACAAGCACGACCTGCGACGAATCGATATCGGCCATGATCTGCTCGTAGGTTTTCGGCGCGTCGAACGAGAGGAGCCCGCGAATCAGCGCCATCGACGCTTCCGCATCCGATGCGAAGTACGCCGGCATCGCGTTCACAACCCAGTCGAGGTACTTCGACCCGCTCGCGTCGTCGGGATTTATCGCCCGGCGCGTTTCGGCGAGCGAACCGTCGACGTACGCGAACGTATCGCAGCCGTTCATGAAGACGATGACGTACTGCCCCGCGACCCACTTCCCTTTGCGCGCGAGCGCACGCACGTTTTGCCCAAGCCCCGCGTGCCCGTTGTACGCGATGATGTCGGCCCGCGTCGAAAGCTGCTCGTAGCGCGCGTCGAACGCCGGTCCCGCGGTGCGCACGTTGTCGACGAGGAGCGCAACGACTTCGACGCTCTTCCCAGCGGGAAGCGACACGCGAAACGTGATGTCGGGCGTGCCGACGCCAGGCGCCTCTGGGACTTGCGCGGGAATCGTCGTCACGGCGCCAAACTTCGCAAGCTCCGACCGGATATAGCGCACGAACTCGTTGTACGCCGCGATCCCCGCATCGCCCGCCGTTGTCGCGCCGTCTTCGTACTTCCCGAAAATCGCCACGACCTTGAGCGCGTTGTCTTCCCAAACTTTGTTGTACTCGGGGTACTTTCCGGTCGTGTTCGACGCGCTGACGCTCACGGCCACCGTTCGTCGAACCACATCGCCCTCGGCGAGGCGGCATCCCGAATTGCTCGGGCGATAGTAGTACCACATGCTTCCCGAATCGACGTCGTGCGCACCCCAATCAACGCAATCGTGTTTGTATTTTTCGGTGAACGCCTCCTGCCCTTGATAGCTCACATCGAGCGGCAGAATAAATTCATACGTGCGCGGCAGATTCGTTTTGCTGCCCCACGCGACCGGCATCTTCGCGTGGTAGCGGAGTTTCTTTTTTCCACCCGCGACGTCGGATGTTTGCGTGTCCGTCAATTGAAGTCGATCGAGGCGCCCGACGCTCTTGTTCCCGTTCAATTGCCCGATTGTGAAGAGGAGCTGGTCCTGAACCACCGCCTTCGGGTCGCTGACCCAATCGGTGACGAGCTCGCCGTCCCATTCGAAATCGAGCACCGTCGCAAGGGCGCTCGTATCGGCTTTGTCGCCGTCGGGACCGAGGCGGTCGTCATCCTCTGACACGTCACCCGCGCCGCCACAGCCGACCGCGAGTGCAGCGACGAGCGACACACCAAACCAAACACCTTTTGCGGATTGCTTCGCGAACATTTTACGCCTCCTAGTTTTTCTATTCTGCTAAATACGAAAAGGGCATTGTAGGTGTTTTGCCTACATGGGTCAATTGAAATGTGATTACTCAGGTTTTAGCAGGGTGCGGAAAAACGCACGCTGCGCGCTCCGGCTGGCTCCGCAGCTCCGCGCTCGCAGACGCTTCGGTCTGCTCGCTCTTCGGGCGTTTCCAAAAACTAAGAGAATCCAGCCGGTTTCAGATGCGCCCTCAGAGTCGCTGCTGCACCATCCGTGCGCGCAGCGTGCGTTTCGGTCGCCGCCAATGCCTTCACGGGGTTCTTCGGCTCGCTGTTAGTGCGGAAGCGAGAAGGCTGACGAGGTCGTGCGTTTCAGCGCCGGGGTTCGATGCCGCGAGATGGGCGAGCGCCGATGTGCAGGTGCCGACGATTGGCGCCGATCCCGACGCCTCGCGAAGTTCGTGGTGCGCGATGTTGGCGATGCCGCGCGCGGTGTCTGGGCTTGTGACGGGGAGAAGTCCGCCAGCGCCGGAGCAGGTCGCTGCGGCGCGTTTGTGAAACGGCTCGTGGATGTCGCCTTCTATTGCAAGTCGAGCGAGGTCGCGTGGTTCGTCGTAAAGGCCAAAGACGCGGCCCAAGTGACACGAGTCGTGAAAGACGATCGACGTATCGCGAGGCTTGAGGCAGCGTTTGAGTGCGTCGCGATGTTCCCAGAGATAGCCGACGACTGTGACGATGCGCGCGGAGAGGTCGTAGCCGACGTCGCGATATCGATCGCGAAGGGTCGACGCGCAGTCGGGGTCGCCGACGATGATGCGCGGCGCTGCGGCGATTGCGGAGTGGATACGCGCAGCATGGACGCGGAACTCCGACTCGAGGCCGGCGTCACTGAGCGGCATTCCGCAGCAAAGGAGCGGCCCCGCGTAAAGGCGCGGCGCACGTACGCCCATCGTCGAGACGAGGCGAAAAAAATCGACGACCGCTTCGGGTCGCTTCGCGAGTGCGGTGCATGACGCGAAGTAGATGTCGTCGGACGGTGATGGCGCGATCGACAGAACGCGATTTACGACGGCGCCCATCTGAATCGCGTCGGAGCCGTGTGGATGCCCGTCGCGGGCCATGCGATCGCGGAGGTCTCGAATCGGCGCGGGTTCGAGGCCCCGGCGCACCGTCTCCTCGCGGGCGGCGCGAAAAACCGGCGTCACGTCGACGCGGTGATCGCAAAACGTTTGCTGGATACGGCATCCCGTGCACTTGTAAAAGACGCTCGCCGTGTCGGCGGTCCATTCGAGCGTCCCTTTGTCGAGAAGGTAGAGCGCGGTCTGTTTTCCGGTGGGCGTCACCGCTTCGTCGTGCTCGACGCGATCGATAGGGCACGAAAAGCGACAGAGCTTTGGGCAGAACGTGCAAAGGCGCGTTTCGTGGGCATGGTCGCGAAGCGACGACATTGTGTGAGCGAGCATAGCGGAGCTCAGCGTCGAAAAGAAGCGTCGGTGATCGGGTTGGCGCTATAGCGACGGCCTGGTAGAAACGGCACGTGGCGACGCGCGATTATTTCCCAAAGGAGCACGGCGCGTGGGCGATGCTCGTGCAGGCGAGTCTCCTCGCGGTCTTCTTGGGACCGATGGTTCGCCTCGAACACGCCGTTCTGGTCGTGACCGCCGCTGCGGTGTTTATCGCGCGCGCGCCGGTCGGCTCGCTTCGTCGCGGTGCGGTGAATCGGGAACGCGTCATCTTGTGGGCGGCGATTCTTCTGGTTCTCGCCGGATCGGGCGCGTTGATTCTCGCATTTCAATTACCGCTCGCCCTCGTCATTTCAGCTGTGGTCGTCGCCGCGCTCGTCGCGATCTTCAATGTCCGCCGCACCGAACGCTCGACCGCGGCTGAAGTCACTGCGATGCTCGGCTTTGCGCTCCTGATTCCGGTGGGCGTCGCAATCTCGGGCGGCGCGTGGGAACGTCACGGCGTGCCAATAGGTCTCCTCACGTTCTTGTTTTTCGCGACCAGCATCCCCCACGTTCGCGCGATGGTTCAGATTCGCAAAGACGCCCAATCCGCCGCGGCGCGACGTGAACGCCTGCTCTCGGCCGTCGGCGCGCTTTGTGTCGTCGGCACCGCCCTCGCCGCGCGCACCGCCGGTTTCCTCGGTTGGCTGGCCGTTGCCGCCGCAGCTCTCGTTGTCGCGCGCCCTATCCTTTCGACCGCGGTCGCGCACCGTGCAAAGCCCGTCGCCATTCGTTCCGTGGGACTCATCGAGCTCGGCTTGTCGTCGGCGTATACGGCCCTTATCGTCGTTGGCGAGCGCGCATGAGCGACCTCCGCCACATCTTGTTCCCAGAACCTCCGCGCATGTTCCCCGGCCGCCGGATCATTCGTTCGCTCCTTCGCGCGGCCCACGTCGCCGCGTCCGCCGTTTTGCTCGGCGGCCATTTCGTCGACGGCCCGCTCGAACGCCTCGTCCCGTTCCTGTGGGTCGCGCTCGCAACCGGCGCGCTTCTCATCGTGACCGAACTCCTGTCGACCTTTGCGTGGCTCTTCGAAGTTCGCGGCCTTTTCATTCTTCTCAAAATCGCGCTTCTCTCTCTCATTCTCATCCTCTGGGAGTCGCGCGCGGCCATTCTTCTTATCATCCTTCTGTTATCGGTTGTGGTCGCGCACGCAAGCGGGTCAATTCGTCACCGCCTCGTTTTTTTTCGCGGTACCATTCGGCCAACCCGAGGAAACGACTAAGGAGATTCGGCGCTGTGCTTTGGTTCGCGGCTCTTTGTCACCGACTGCATTTGCTGCGCACGCTGGAAATACTGCGCAGATGTTGCGCCGCCGATTCCTCTTTGAGTCTCTAACGAACCGATATCATATCTGAAACTTACGGGCGCGCCGGGCCTACGAATTGCTCAGTTACGCCTCAAATGACGAGGTGAACATGGATGTGGCGAAGGAAGCGAAGGCGACGCGCCGCGAGGTTCCTTACCCTGGGATTGCGACGACGGTTGATGGTTCCTCGGCCGCGGCTTGGGTTGAAACGCAAATCGCGACCGGCGCGTGCGCGTACCCGATCACGCCCGCGACCAACATGGGCGTTCTGTTTGAGGCGGAGGTCGCGAACGGCAAGAAGAATTTATGGGGCGAGAAGCTTGCGTTTTTAGAACCGGAATCAGAGCACAGTGCGGCGGCAGCGTGTGAGGGGTACGCAGCGGCGGGCGGGCGCGTCACGAATTTCACGTGCGGGCAAGGGCTCGTGCTGATGAAGGAAGTGCTGTACGCGATTGCGGGGAAACGGTTGCCGTGCGTTTTTCATATCGCGGCGCGCGCGATCACGAGCCAGTCGCTCAACATCCACTGCGGTCACGACGATATTTTTGGAGTTGCCGATTGCGGCTGGGGGATTCTGTTCGCGCGGAATCCCGGTGAGGTCGCGGATTTGGCGCTCATCGCGCGGCGCGTGGCCGAAGAGTGCCGGACGCCGTTTTTCGTGGTGCAGGACGGCTTTTTGACGTCGCACACGATCGAATCGACGCGGCTCCCCGAGCCTGAGCTCATGCGCGAATTTGTGGGCGCGCCGGGGGATCGGCTCACGGCGATTTTTGATCCAGAGACGGGAACGCAAAGCGGCACGGTGCAGAACCAGGACAGCTATATGAAGGGGCGCATCGCGCAGCGGAGTTTTACCGATCGGATCGCGCCGGCGCTTCAGCACGCGATGGACGATTACGCGCGGCTTACGGGGCGGCGGTATCGCGCGGTCGATTCGTTTGGCGATGGCGACAACGCGATCGTCGCGCTTGGAACGATCGCCGAGACGGCGCGCGCCGTGGCTGCGGAGTTGGGCGGTGTGCGCATCGTGCACCCGACGGTCGTGCGGCCATTTCCGGGCGACGAGATGGTGCGGGCGCTTCATGGGACGCGTCGCGTGGCGGTGATCGAGCGGACGGACGATGCGCTTGCTGGCGGGAATCCACTCGCGCGCGATGTGCGGGCGGCGTTTGAGGATACGCATGAGCGGCCGGCCGTGGGGAGTGGGAGCGCGGGGCTCGGCGGGCGCGAGGTTTCGGAAGGCGATCTCGCGCGCGTTGTGCGGCTCATGCGACTTTCGCCCGCGATGCCGCGGACGTTTGTGCTTGGCGTCGATCACGCGCTAAATCTCGGCGAAGTGCGGGTTGCGAGCATGGTGCCCGAGGGATCGTTTACGCTGCGTGGGCATTCGATCGGCGGCTATGGATCGGTTACGACGAACAAACTTCTCGCGACACTCATTCCAGAGCTCTTGGGCGGCGATGTCCGCGCGTGGGCCGAGTACGGGTCTGAGAAGAAAGGGCTTCCGACGCGGTATTACTTAACGGCGTCGCCCGTTCGGAGCGATGTGCACACGTCACCAACGGCGATCGACTATCTCGTCGTAAACGACCGCAATGCGATGGCGAGTGCGTCGACGCTCGCGGGCCTTGCGCGCGGCGCGGCGGCGTTGGTGCAGGCCGACGCGGATAAGCCAGAAATCGACGCGTCGTTTGCGCGGGGCGTCGCCGAGAAGGGCGCGCGGCTTTACGCGTGCGACATGGCGGCGATCGCGCGTCGCCTGGCGCCGTCGAGCGATCTCGTGGTGCGAATGCAGGGCGTCGTTTTGCTCGGCGCGTTCTTAAAGACGTCGCCCAAGGTCGCGGCGGCTGGGCTTTCGGGTGAGGCGCTTTTTTCGGCGGTGCGCAAGGTGCTCGATAAGCAGTGGGGCAAGCGGGGTGCGGGTGTCGTCGAAACGAATCTCGCGGCCGTGCGTGCGGGGTACGAAGGGGTGAAGGAGGTGGTGCTCGCATGAATGAAAACAATCACCCCGAGCTGAACGAATTTCGCTTGCGCGTCCTCACGGAGTACGAAAAGGGGACAGCGTATCGCGGGCTGCCGGCTGATGAGGCGGTGGCGCTTTCGCTCGTGCCGCCCGGGACCGGGCTTTACCGCGACATGAGCAACATCGCGCCCGCGTTGCCGGTGTTGTCGAAAGACGCGTGCGTCGGTTGCATGGAGTGTGTGACGGCGTGCCCAGACAGCGCGCTCGTTGCGACGGTTGTCCCGGAAAGCCGGGCCGACCAAGGGTTTGCGGCGAATTACGCGAAGACGACGAAGTATTTTGAGGTGCCGCGAAAAAAAGGCGGCGAGGGCGGTTTTTTTGGTCTGTTTGTTGACCCGACAAAATGCAAAGGGTGTGGCGAGTGCGTCGAGGTGTGTGGCGAGCACAAGGCGCTCACGATGGTCGACAAGACGCCCGAAGTTCTCGCGGGCGCGCGGGCGTCGTTCGCGCATCAACGAAGTTTGCCGGCGACGCCGGACGCGTACATACAAGAGAAGGTTCTCGCCGACATGATGCTCTCGGAGAAGGCGCATCTGTATGTTGGCGGCGCGGGATCGTGCATGGGGTGCGGCGAAGCGACGGCGATTCGGATGATGCTCGCGGCGACGGGGTTTAAGTACGGGAAGAAATCGATCGGCATCGTCGCGTCGACGGGGTGCAATTCGGTTTTTGGCGCGACATATCCGTACAACCCGTACCTCGTGACCTGGACGAATTCGCTGTTCGAGGATGCGCCGGCGTTTTCAATGGGCGTGCGGCTGCGCTGGGATCAGCAGGGCCTCGCGGGGCGAAAAATATGGGCGGTGGGCGGCGACGGCGCGATGTACGACATCGGGTTTCAGTCGCTCTCGCGCGCACTCACGTCCGGTATGGATTTGAAGGTGCTTGTGCTCGACACGCAGGTCTACTCGAACACGGGGGGGCAGGCGTCGACGGCGACGTTCGTCGCGCAAGAAGCAAAGATGGCATCGTTCGGTCGTGCGGGGACCGGCAAAGTCGAGCGTCGTAAAGAGCTCGCGCAGATCGCGATGATGCACCCGGACGTCTTCGTCGCGCAGACGACGCCCGCGCATGTGAATCATTTTTATCGCGCGGTGATGGCGGCGAACGATTATCCGGGGCCCGCGATTCTCGTCGCGTATGCGGCGTGCATGCCGGAACACGGAATCGGCGACGACCAGGCGGCGGCCGCGGCGCGGCTCGCGGTCGATTCGCGTGCGTTTCCACTGTTCGTTTACGACCCGCGCGCGGGAGAGAAGATGCGCGAGCGCCTTTCGCTGCAAGGAAATCCGTCGCCGAAGAACGATTGGGCCGCCGACCCAAAAACAAAAGAGCCGGTCGACTTTGTGACGTTTGCCCGCGCCGAGGGGCGTTTCTCACATCACTTCGGCGCCGACGGAAAACCGAGCGAAGCGCTTTTACGCGGGCGCGAAGAGCGCCTTAAGAATTGGCGCTTGCTGCAGGAGCTCGCGGGACTTCGTTGACTGGAGACAGATTGCGCGTTGAATTGGCGAGTGCGCGGATGGCGTCGAGCACGCGGTCCGCGACGCGTTTGTAAATAGCGGGGCGACCGGTTTCAGCGAGGAAGTCGTCGAGGTAAACGGGCGCGCCGAAGACGACGGTTACGGGAGCGGCATGACCCGCGACGCCGCGAATCACTTGGTGAAGAAAATTGTTCGTGAGGCCGAGTGTCCAAACGGGAATGACCGGCACGCGTGCGGCGTGGATCATGCGGCCGGCGCCGGGTTGAGCCGGGAGGAGAGCGTACGGGTCTGGGCCCTTGCCGCGTGTTCCCTCGGGGTGAATTCCGACGACGGTGCCGCGGCGCTGCAAGAACGCGACGGTTCGGCTTAGGAAGTGGTTGTTAAGTTCACGCTTTTCGCCGCTTCGAAAAACAGGTGGATACATCGCAAACCCACCGATGACGGCGTTCACAAAAAGGCCGGTGAGCCCCTCGTAGAAAAACTCGCTACGCACGGGGAAGAAGAGGCGGTCGACCCAGTCGACGTTGCGATAAAGAATGGACGACGTCACGTACATGTCGAAGAAGCTGCGGTGATTCGAGGCGACGATGACGCCGCGGCTGGGCGCGACGGCACGCACGCGGTCGAGTCCGCGGATGTCGATCGCCTTTTTGCTCGCCTCATGGACCCACCACGCGCCGAATGTTCGCTGATAACGCGTGAGCGCGCGCTTGAGCGGCTCCGACTCGTTGGTGATTTCGCCGACGCGAATCGCGAACCGCTCCATGGGCGACAGGAGATCGAGAGATGGCCGAAGGGATTTCATTTCCGCAATCTCGTATCGCACGTACGGCTGATGCGCAACGCCACGGCGCGTCATGCGTCGAAAAATGGGCGACCTGTTGCACTTCAGTGCAGCGCATTCTTGTCAATTTCACATGCATACCCAGTGCAACGTTCCTGGTTTGTCGGGGTTTCATTCAATCGAGCAGCTGGCAGGCGATCTGCAAACCTCGATAATCGTCAACCGAAGGGAGCAAGGACTTGAAACAGAATTCTAAACGTTGCGGCACCAACCTCTCGGATCGTGGCACACGAGATCGCCATCAGGCGGCGACCCGAGTCCCGGCGATTCCGGCGACCACGGGTGCGACACGGAAGGCCGAAGTCGTGGAGCTCCCAGACAAAGACGCGATCGCAATGGCGTTCTTGGCCGCGGCGATTCGGGAACTCGACGAGGACCTTTCGAACGCGGAGTCCGCGCCGCTTCCGGTGTTTGTCCGACGAAAGCTGCGGAGCGATCTCTGTTGATTCAAACCGCCGACTTGAAATGACGACCCGCGCACTCCAGAATTGATTACGCGGATTAAACGTGGGGGGAGTTTTCTGGGGGTGCTTCATGCTGTACCGCGTTTTGTTTCTGTGTTGGTTGTGGGCCGGGAATGCCGTCGCGGCAACGGGGAGTAACGTCGGCGCCTACGGAACGAATGCGGCGAACCCGATCGTTGTGGGGCGTGTCGCAGATGCGAACGATGCGGGCGTTGCGGGGGCGATCGTGCGGACGTCGGTGGGGCTTTTCGCGGTGACCGATGTTAACGGCAACTATTCGCTAACGCTCGATGCGCCGGGAGGATACGCGCTTTCGGTAGTGATCGACGGCGGGGCGACTTCGCCGCAGGCGGTGACGGTGGCGTTCGATGCGTCGGTGACGGTGAACGTTGTTGTCTTGAGCGGCGAAGGCGACGCGGGTTCGGATGCGGATGCGGGGTCGGACGGCGGAAGCGGAGGCGGTGACGCGGGTGCGGATGCGGGAGCGGGCGCTGATGCGGGCGCTGATGCGGGAGCGGATGCGGGTGCGGATGCGGGCACCGTTTCCACTGAAAAAACAGGATGCGCGAAATGCGCTGCAACCTCCTCGGATAGCGCGTCTCCCTTTGGAGTCGTCGTTGTATTGCTCCTTTTCGGTTTAGCGATTTCGCGAAGGCAAAGGTCAGCCCAAAAGCTCAACGTGTCGCTCCTTGTTGTCGGCACTTTGGTCGCGGGACTAACAGCCCGTGACGCGACCGCGCTCACGCACCCGTCGTATCGCGGCCTAACGGTCGCCGAGCCGTCGGTCGTTGACGCGCCGGCCCTGGGCGGCGTCCTCGTTAACACGCGAAACGGCAATCTCGCGATCGCGCGCACGCTCTTTCATATTCCGGGGAAGGGGCTGCCGGTCGAAATGTCGGTCACCTACAACTCCACGAATCGAAGCGTCGCCTCAGCGTTTGGCCTCGGCTGGAGTTTTTCGTACGCGATCCGAAATGCGCGTGAGGCGGACGGCGCCGTGAACATCATATGGGGCGATGGGCGCCAGGATCGCTTCACATTTTCAGGCGGCACTTACACAGCCCCCCCTGGCGTTTTCATGACGCTCACGGAACCCACAACGGGCGATTTTACGCTCACCACAAAGCACGGCATCGTCATTCGCTTCGCGGACCCATCACATCAACGCGCGACGTCGATTCGCGATCCGGCGAACAACACTTTGACGCTAACCTACGATGCAACGACGAAGCGGCTCGCGAATATCGTCGACGCCTCGGGGCGCACCTTCACATTCAGCTACGACGCAAACGGACGGTGCGCGCAAATCGTCGACATAGCGCTCGGCAGCCGCACGTATGGTTTCGGATACGACCCATCGAACCGGCTTACGTCGATCGCCAACCCGCTCGGACAATCGGAGACGTTTGGTTACAACGCCGAAAACCTTCCAACGACGATCACCGATCGACGCGGAAACGCCGCCACTTTCAACTACACGACGCCGTCCTGGTCTGCCGCGACGCGACTTCTGGCAACGGCCGCAAAAGGCGGGCGCACGGTTTCGTTTGCCTACGTCGACACGACGCGAGCGACGACGCTGACCGATGCGCGCGGGAACGCATGGGCGTACGCGTACGACGTCACCGGCCTCATCGCGACGTTTACCGCGCCCGGAAGCGCCGTTACAGCATACGCTTGGGACGCGTCGAAGAATCTGCTCACCGAGACCGACCCGATGGGTGTCAGGATGACTTACACTTATGACGCGAACGGGAACCGCCTGACCGACCGAAACGCGCTCAACCAGGGATCGGCGTACACCTACAACGCATCGGCCTGCCATCGCGTGGCGACGATGACCGACCCGCGCGGCGCGCTGTGGCAGCACACGTACAATACGACGACCTGCACGCGAACGACCGAAATCGACCCGCTCGGTCGAACGACCAGCTTCACGTACGACAGTGCCGGGCAACCAATCACCACGACGGATCGCGCCGGAAAAGTCTCAACGTTTACGTACAATGCAAACGGAAACCGAGCGACCGCGCGCGACCCCAACGGCGCGCTCACGACGTATGCGTA
>JACPTQ010000077.1:17791-50225 GCA_016192705.1 Deltaproteobacteria bacterium
CAACGCGAGCCGCTTGACGAGTGTGACCGACGCGCGGGGCGGCGTCACGGCGTTTACGTACGACGCCGACGATCGCTTGACGATGGTGACCGACGCGCTTGGTAAGACTGAAAGTTTCGTGCACGACGCCAACGAAAACCTGACTTCGCGACTGGACCGCGGCGATGCGGGCTGGCAAACGACCTACAACGCGCTCGACGAAGTGGCGACGACCATCGACGCGCGCGGCACGGTGACCTTCACGCGCGACGCGAACGGCAATGTGACATCGGTGACCGACCGCCGCGGGAACGTTTGGCCGCGAACGTACGACACGCGAAACCGCCTTGCGACGCGCAAAGACCCGCTTAACAACACATGGACCTTCACCTACGACACCGGCTCGAAGCTCACGGCGTTCACGAATGCGGCGAGCAAAACGACGACGTACAGTTACGACGACGCGGGGCGCCTTGTCTCTGAAGTGTACGCGGACAACGGCGGCTCGACGGTTTACACACTCGACCCGGCCGGCGTCACGACGACGACGATCCAGACGATCGACGGCGGCGCGTTTCGAATCGACAAGACCTTTGACGATGCGGGCCAGCTCTCGAGTTACGCAGAAATCGCATCCGGGTGGCCGACGCGAACGTTGACGTACGGATACGACGAAGAAGGGCGACTCGTTTCTCGAACGTCGCCATCCGGGGATCGCGTCAACTTCTCGTTCGACGACGCGGGACGTGTGATCGCATCGTCGTCGGACGGTGGCAACACAACCTTCACATACGACAGCGTTGGGAACCTGACGCAGATGGTGCGCGCGAATGGCATCGTTTCGACGTTCACTTACGACCTTGCAAATCGTCCGCTTTCGAAGGCGCACACCTTCGGCGTGAGCGTCCTCAAGAGCTACACGTACACGGTCGATGCACTCGGGCGTGTTGTGAAGCTCGACCGACAGGCGGGAGAAATCCTCACGTTCGCGTACGACGCATTTGGGCGCGTGACGCGCGAGACCGGTGCGCGGCAGGATGGTGGTCCAGAAGACGCGGGAACCATCACCACGTATGAGCTCGACCCGAATGGGAACCAAACGCGTTACGTTTACGACGACAACGGGGTTCCATTCGAAAACCAGTTCACCTTCGACACCGCGAATCGCGTGACACGGAAACGTTCGCCGACATTTAACACCGAGGAAAACTACACCATCGATTCCGACGGGAACCGCCTCCGCGCCGATCCGGACGGCGGCGGCGCGCCAACGGTGATTCACACTTACGACCCGCTCGGCCGCCTCGCGAGCTACTCCGCGACGGCATCGCCGCTCCAAACGTTTGTCTACAATCCGTACGGCGATCTCGCGGAGCGATCCATCGCAGGCGTGAGCGACCGGACGGTGTGGGACCCGTTCGGGCCCGTCGTCGTCTATGAAGCGGACGGAGGGCTTCGGCACATCTTTGAATTTGGGACGGACCTCGGTGTTCGCGACGTCGCGGCCGGCGCGCAGTACCAACTCCACAAAGGGAGCCCCCCGCTCGTCGGCATCACCGATGGGAACGGCGCGGTCGAGAGCTGGAAGGCGTACCAGTCAAACGGCGATACGGCGTCGAACAACCCAAGCGATCCGTTTACGCCGGTTCCGACGGGAATGGGCCCGTGGATGAACGGGTGCGGCGACGACGGGTTTAGCGCGTCGGCTGGAATCATCGCGCGCGGTGGCGCCGTTCACGACAAGGGCGCGAACCAGTCACTCAATCGGCCGGCGAATACGGTGCACAAAGGGTACAAAAGTTCGTCTGTCTTTCGCGGTGAGGGTATGACCGATAACGAGTACGAGCGGGCAAAGGAAGACGAAGAAGGACGGGAAATCGACCCTGAAGATGATGCCGCCATTGCGGGGTTATTTCAGGCTGGCCGAAAAATGCAGGGACTTCTTCGTAACCTTGGTCTCGACTGGGGGTTTGGTGGGAAAGGCTCGAAGCCGATCACGGCTGGAGAACCGGCGACGAAAGTTTACTCGGGACCATTCGATGGCCAGGGGGACAAGGTATGCGATCGGATCGACTTTCGCTTACTGCCGCCCTTGATATCAGTCCTGGACGCGTTTTTGGGACCCGGCGGTGCCGCCGCGGTCTTGACCCAAAAGGCCGCCAAGAAAAAGTGAGGGGGCAGGGCCAGTTTTCTCATAGTTTTATCCTCAGCCCGCGATCTCGGCGTCGGTCAGGTAGCAGCCGGGATCGGGCGCCCAGGTGTTGCCGGTCATGAGGTCTGCGCGCACGCGGAGCGAGCCGCCGCACGCGTCGACGAAGCGGCATGTTGCGCATCGGCCGGTGAGATGCGGCTTTCGGTCGCGGAGCGCCGCGAGAAGCGGGTTTGACGTGTCGTCCCAGATTTGCGTGAACGGTCGCTCGCGCACGTTGCCGAGTTTTAAGTGTCGCCAAAACTGGTCGGGGTGAACGTCGCCGTTCCAACTCACGCACGCGATCCCGACGCCGGAGCTTGCGAGCGCGCCGCCGTTCCACTTGAGGAGGCTGAAAACCTCGTCGGCACGCGCGTCGCCTTCGGCGAGCATCTTCATGTAGAGGTACGGGCCGTCGCAGTGGTTGTCGACGGTCAAGACTTCGACGCGATGTTCGGCGATGTGGTCGGGTTCGCCCTCCGTGTCCGTCGGGCTCCCCATTTCGCTCGCACAGGCAAGCCGCCGGCTTGCCTGCCGATCGCTCGCGAAATTTGCAAGTCGCTTTGTGTGCGCGAGGATCGTATCGATCGCGCGACGCGATTCATCGACCGACAAATCGAGCACGCCCTTGCCGCGTCCGCTCGGAACGAGGTGGTAGAAGCAGACGCGGTCGATGCGCTCGCGTTCGATGAGGGCGAAGAGGTTATCAAGCTCTTGAAATGTCGCGCGCGTGAGCGTCAAGCGAAGGCCGACCTTTTGCCCAACGGCCTTCAGCGCGCGAATTCCCGCGAGCGCCGCTTCAAAGGCGCCTTCGACTCCGCGAAATCGATCGTTGACGGCGCCCATCCCGTCGAGGCTGACGCCGACATACGAAAAATCGACGTCGCGGAGGCGCTGCGCGGTTTTCGCGTCGATGAGTGTTCCGTTTGTCGAGAGCACGACGTGAAGGCCCTGTTCGCGTGCGAAAGCAGCAAGCTCGAAAAGGTCGCGGCGAGCGAGTGGTTCGCCGCCAGAGAAAAGTACGGCCGGGACTTTGTACGCCGCGAGATCGGTGAGCAGAGCTTTCCCTTCGTCGGTCGAGAGTTCGCCGTCGTATTTCTTTGCCTCAGAGTCGCTGTAGCAGTGGACGCAGCGCAAGTTGCACGTGCGCGTCACGTTCCAGACGACGATCGGCCGCCGTCCGCGCGCCGATTTCGCGACTTCGTGCGCGTGATTTGGGTCGACCCGAAGCTGCTCGAGCGCTTTGCCGTATCGATGCGGCTTCGACGCCGTCTCAAGCCCTGCGTAAAGAACACTGACATCAATCATCGCGAACCTCGCCGCCGTCCAAAGCCTTCGTGGAGCTGAATGAGCAAGTTCCGCGCCCTCGCACGGCTTCGATCTCTCTCGGCAAAATCGCAGTCCTGCGCATGATTTGCGGGTGCAGCGCGACTGCCGCGCGATTCGTGCGGATGCCGAAACTTGCTGCGTCGCGCTCGTCGTGTAGATTCATAGGGCATGCAAGCCGATCGCACGTCGCGCGTTCTGTTGTTGCTTTCGGTGGTGGTCGGCATATTCGTCGGTCTTGCGGCGTTCACCTTTCACTACGCCGAAGGGACGTCGTACCTTTCGAGCGATCCTAAGGCGTGCGTGAACTGCCACGTCATGCGCGAACATTACGACGGCTGGCAGAAAGCGAGCCACCACGCGGCGGCGACGTGCGTCGATTGCCATTTGCCAGCGGCGCTCATCCCGAAGCTCTGGGCGAAAAGCGTGAATGGATATCGGCATTCAAAGGCGTTTACGCTGCAAGATTTTCACGAGCCGATTCGAATTCACGAAGACAACGCGCGCATCCTGAATGCGAACTGCGTGCGGTGCCATCGCGAACTGGTTAGCGAGATTGTGCACGATGCCCGCGAAACGAGACGGGGCAAGGAAACGAGTGATCGGTTCGACTGCGTGCGGTGTCACCAGGCGGTTGGGCATGGGCCGACGCGATGATGAGGAAGGGCGTGACGGACGATGGGTGATTCAAATGTGGTTCACGTGAAAGTGCGGCGCCGCGTCGGTGTATTTGTTGCGACGTCGGTCGTTGTCGCGGGGCTCACGGCAGCAACGACGATGCTGCTCGTGAACGTTTTCGAGCGAAAAGAGGAGGCGAAGCACCACGTTTTCAAAGTTGTCGACGTGACGGAGGAGACGATCGACCCGGCGGTCTGGGGAAAGAATTTTCCGCGCCAATACGACAGTTATAAACGCACCGTCGATATCGAGCGCACGAAACACGGCGGCAGCGAGGCGTTTCAAAAACTCGAAGACGATCCGCGGTGGCGCGAGCTGTTTCGTGGTTACGCGTTCGGTGTCGATTACCGCGAGGAGCGTGGACATGCGTACATGCTGTCGGACCAAGAGGCGACGGAGCGTGTGACGAAATTTAAGCAACCTGGCGCTTGCCTGCATTGCCATTCGGCGGTCGTGCCGGCGTATCGCGAGGCAGGCAAAAAGGCCGGCGTAACGGAGGCCGGCGAAGCGCAACTCATGAAGGGTTTTGAAATCGTGAACGCGATGCCGTACGCCGACGCGCGAAAAATGGTGGCGCACCCGATTTCGTGCGGCGATTGCCACGCGCCCGACTCGATGCAGCTGCGCGTGACGCGGCCAGGATTTGTGAAGGGTATTCGCGCGCTGGCGACGGGCAGCTTTCCTGTGCCGCAGTATCCGAGCATCGAAAGATGGCGAAGGGGAAATCGCGTGCGCGCGTACGACGTGAACGCCGAGGCGTCGCGCCAAGAGATGCGAACGTTCGTGTGCGGGCAGTGTCACGTCGAATATTATTTTAAGGGTGACGCGAAATTATTGACGTACCCTTGGCACAAGGGGCTCCTCGCCGAACAGATCGAAGCGTATTACGACGAAGCTGGGTTTAAAGATTGGACGCATGCGACGACTGGCGCGCCGCTTCTCAAAGCGCAGCATCCCGAGTTTGAGATGTGGAGCCAGGGAATCCACGCGCGAAGCGGCGTGTCATGCGCCGACTGCCACATGCCGTACAAGCGCGAGGGCGCGATCAAGGTGAGTGACCACCATGTGCGAAGCCCGGTCTTGAACATCGCGCGCGCGTGCCAGACGTGCCACCGTTTCGCGGAGAAGGAAATCAAGGCGCGTGTCGAGGCGATTCAAGACCGCACGAAGGCGCTGATGCTGCGGGCCGAGGAGGCGGTCGTTGCGCTCATCGCGGGCATTGGCGCGGCGAAGGCTGCTGGGGCGTCGGACGAAGCGATCATGGTGGCGCAAACTTTTCATCGGAAGGCGGAGTGGCGGCTCGACTTTGTGGCGGCTGAGAATTCGATGGGGTTTCATGCGCCCCAGGAGGCTGCGCGACTTCTCGCGGAGGCGATCGATTTCGGTCGACAGGGGCAGGTGGAGGCGCTGAAAGCCGCGCAAACAGGGGGTGTCCGCGGGTTAGGCGACCGAGCGCCGACGGTGCCAGCCTCGGAAAAGAAGATGCCTCCGCGCTGACGATCGCCCCGTCGCCAACTGCGCAAAGTTCGCGTCACGAGGTCGTACGGCAAACCGCATTGGCAATCCTTGCGCTGCGCGTGCGAACTGTTTCAGGAATTCGCGGGCATGTCCCTTGCTCAACTCCAGATTAGAGGATCGGAGGAGTCGACATAAATGATCGACGCTGTGCGCGTAGACACCGCTTCAGGGTCTCGAATTTTGGTTGCCGTCGATTTGTCGCATCACTCGGGGCAGGTGATTCGCACGGCGCTCGATCTTGCGCGCGGGCTCTCAGCAGACGTCACGCTTCTTCACATCGTCACAGCGTCGCCCGAGTACAGTCCGTGGAACAGTCTATGGGTGTCGGCGCAACCGTCGGTTCCGATCGAACCCGACTCGAAGGGTGAGGTTCCGGACGCCGCCTATCGCCGCGAGCTCGTCGAGTATTTGCGGCTGTTTCAAAACGCGGGGATCGGCGCAAGTTTGCAGGTTGTATCGGGGCTCGACCCGGCGTCGGAGATCCTGCGCGTGGCGGGTGAACGCAGTTTTCGATTCATCGTGATGGGGACGCACGGGCGAAGCGGCATTGAGCATTGGCTTATGGGGAGCGTCGCTGAGCGGACGCTTCGGCGGGCGTCGTGTCCTGTGGTGACCGTTGGGACACGTGGTCTTGGCGCGGGGCGCGAGCGCGATTCAGACGAGAAAGGGGAGTGACGATTATGGAAGGCGAACCCAGTGCTCTGACATTGGCGCTCATTCTGGCGGGGGGCGCGGGAATCCTCGTGCTGTCGGCCATTGCGACGCGGCTCGGTCGCTATTATCGCAGTCGCAAAGAGGCGATCCACTGCGCGACGAAAGGGAAAGACGTCGACGTGGAATTTGTCGAGCGCGTGGCGAATGGGGTGGTGACCGGTGTGCGCAGCTGTACGGCGTTCAACGACCCGAGCCACGTGACGTGCGGGCGCGATTGCGTCAATCTCCTAAAGCTCGAAAATCGTGATGGGGCGGGTGCGGCTGGCGCGCGAAAGTCGTGACGGTGCGATGAATCCGAGCGCGCGCCACGACCAACTGCGTGTGGTTTTTTGGGAGACGACCGCGGGGTGCAATTTGCGATGCATCCACTGTCGTCGCATCGATGTCGCCGACACGATGATGTGCGACGATTTGTCGACCGCGGAGTGCCTCGACTTGGTCGATCAGGTGCGCGAAGCGGGCGCTGGAATCCTTGTGCTGTCTGGGGGCGAGCCGCTGATTCGGCCCGACATTTTTGAAATCGCGCGGCACGGCGCCGACGCTGGGCTCATCATGGCGCTCGCGACGAACGGCGTTCTCGTGACGCCTGAACTCGCGGCGCGAATTCGCGATAACGGTATTGCGCGGGTGTCGGTGAGCCTCGACGGAGGCAACGCGGAGACGCACGATAAGTTTCGCGCGCTTCCGGGGTCGTTTGAGTCGGCGCTTGCGGGGCTTCGAAACCTGCGCGACGTCGGGGTAGCGACGCAGATCAACACGACGCTCGCGCGGCATAACGACGGGCAGTTGCGCGCGATTTACGATCTCGCGCTCTCCGTCGGGGCGATCGCGCTCCACACGTTCATGCTGGTACCGGTTGGATGTGGCGTGCAGATCGCTGAGAGCGGCGTGCTCTCGGCGACGCGCTACGACGAGATTCTGAACGAGATCTACGACTTGTCGCACGAGAAGAAGATCGAGATTCGGCCGACGTGCTCGCCACATTACCAGCGCGTGCAGCGCGAGCGAGCGCGGGGTGAGGGGCGGCATGTGTCGGTCGAGGTCGACGGGCCGATCGTGATGACGAAAGGGTGCCTTGCGGGGCAGACGATTTGTTTCGTGTCGCATAAGGGCGAAGTTTTTCCGTGCGGATATTTGCCGGTCGAGGCGGGGAATGTTCGGCGGCAGCGACTCGCGACGATTTGGCACGACTCGCAGCTGTTCGCGACGCTTCGGCAGCCGGAAGGACTCGATGGGAAGTGCGGCGCGTGCGAATTCCGGCGGGTCTGCATGGGGTGTCGCGCACGGGCATATTACGACCGCGGCGACGTGATGGGCGCGGAGCCGTTTTGCGCGTACGAGCCGGACGTTGGAGCGCGACATGACTCCGACCCGCGCCTGGTTCCGCTTGGCCGAACGCGAGGGGCGTGACAATTAAGTGAGGAGGTGAAGGGAATGGATGCGGTCTTTAGGCCAGTCTTTAGCTTGCTCGGGGCACACCACCGTCGGCTCGACGAAGTTTTCGTGAGAGTCCAGAAGAGTGCGGCGGACCGGGAATTCCCGATTGCCCGCGAAACGTTTCGGCGATTCTCGCTCGAACTGCGCGTGCATATCGACATCGAGGAACACGATCTCTTCCCGCTCTTTGAGAAGGCGACGGGAATGATGCAAGGGCCGACGACGGTCATGCGCATGGAGCACCAGCAGATTCACGGGTTGCTCGACGAGATATCGGCGCTGCTTGGGCGCGGGGATGATATTTCGCTTGCCGCGCGCCGCCTCCTCACGGTTCTAACGGCGCACAACCAAAAGGAAGAAAACATTCTTTACCCCATGTCAGACCAGCGAATCGCGCGCCCCGAGCTCGAGGCGCTCGAGAAGACAATCCAGGCGAAGTTGAATGCCGCGATGAAGTAACCTTGTTGCGGTGTGTGTCAGTCTCCCTCTTCCAGGGCTGCTAGGTCCGCAAGATCCTTCGGTCGTGCGGCGGCCTTTTTGTTTCGCACGAGGTCCTCGCGCCCGAGAATGGAGACTTTGACGCCACTCACATCGACATCGAGTTTTCGAGGCCACGCGTCGTCAAACTCAACGCCGTCGATCGATGTGATGATGTCGATGCGGCATGGAACGACGCCGATTTGAAAGATGTTGTCCGGCGTCGAAAAAGTTTCGATGTCGACGCCTCCCAGCGGCGCGCCAAATGCCGCAAGCGCCTGGAAAACGCGCGCGGCGTTTTCTGGAGTGGGGCGCACCCAGATGTCGAGGTCGCCGGTTGCGCGCGGCCGTCCGTGCGCGGCGAGCGCGTGCGCGCCGACGATGAGGTAATCAGCGCGAGCGTCGTTCAAGGCTTGCAACATCTCGACGAAGTCGCGGTTCATCGGCGAGCCCTCCTTTGAACGCCCACGCCGAAAGCGTCAATTGCCAAACCATGGCGATGCGCTCACTCGCTGTGAGGCCATCGAGATAAGTGTCATCCTCTGGATCGTGGAGTCGGCGCAGCTTGGTCGGGTATTTCGAACGATCCCTCATGCCCAATAGGATCGCACAGCGGCGGCAGGCCCACAACTTTCCCGGCGCGTCATGAACCGCGGCGAATCAGCTTGGAAAGTAGCGTCTCTGCTTCGTTTAGCTGCGCCTCGGCGCGCGCGGTGTCGCCGTGGCGTGCTGCGATTTCGGCGGCGGTGGTGGCGCGAACGATCTTGCCGATGTCGAGGTGGTTTAAGCGCGACGCGTTTGAAATGGGATGGATGAGCGGGGCGCGACCGGCGAGCGCGGCGGCGCGGCGTTCTTGGTCGGCGCGCCATTCTTCGCGGGGCGTCGGTTTCCGTTCGGGTAGCACTTCGTAAACAATTGCCGAGATGAAAAGGAGCATGACGCCCGCTGCGAAAATGACGGGTGCGTAAGGAACCATCGGATCGACTTCGTTTGGGCGGAGCATACGGAACGAATCGGCGAGCCCAAAGACGATGAGCCCGAGCGCGACGAGCATCACGAGGAAGGCGATGCCGCGTCGTTTGAACTCGCGCGACTTGCGCGCCTCGCCGTGCGGGTGCGGTGACGGCACGAGCGGAAAGAATCGGCCGAAAAGAAGCATCGCGAGAATGATGAGTCCGAAGAGTCCCGCGATGAGGCCGTATTCAACCCACGTCGGCTCGTAGGCGCGCGGGGGTTCGACCGGCATGAGCGCGCCGTGCGTTTGCGATGGGACGACGATGAGAAAGCGTTTTCCGACCGCGGCGACGTTTGCGAGAAGGCCCGCGATGCCGACCCAGCGTACCGAAGTTTTTCCGCGAACGTATTGGAGGAACGGGATCGCGAATGTGAGGAAGAGGCAGCCGGCGACGGTCCAGAAGATGGGCGCGAAGGCGCCGCCGACGACTTCGTGGGCGAGGTGGCGATCGGCTTCGGGGCCGGCGTATGAGGCGGTCAGCTCTTCGACGACCATGAAGTAAAGGTAGACGAGCGCGAGGATCCACATGAAGTTGCCGAGCCAGCGGATCGATTTGTCGGGGATTTTGTCGTGCAACGCGAAGAGGCGTCGAAAGCCGAGGACCATGAGTATGAGCATGCCGGTGCCCGAGACGCCGGCGAGCACAACGAACGCGGGCGCCTGGAGCGCGCTGTACCAACCGGGGCGGCCGCCTTGAATGCCGAAGATGAAGCCGAGCGTCGAGTGCGCGGTCACGAGGAGGGGGAGGATGGTGAGCGCGAGCCAGAAGCTGACGCGGTGGTGGCGTGCGCGCTGCGCGGGAAGATCGCGATAACCGGACGCCCAGATTCGATAGAAGAGGCGGCCGGGGGTTTTCGGGTCGGAGGCGAGCGCGGCGGCGTCGGCGCGGCCAGCGAGGAAGAAATAGACGAGGCTAGAAAACATGTAGCCGGCGACGACGAGGGTGAACGTGCCGTAGAAGGGGGACGACGGGTTCGCGAAGCGCGGGAGTTTCAAGAGGCCGTGGTCGGGACGGCCGAGGTCGGCGATGACGACGCAGGCGCCGGCGATGAGCGCGGTGATCGTGAGGAGTTCGGCCATCCGCGTGATGGGGCGGAGCGCTTCAATGTCGAAGAGGCGACAGAGGGCGGCGACGGTGATGCCTGCGAACGAAACGCCGATGAAGAAGACGTCGAATGCGATGTAAAGGCCCCAGGCGCCCGCGCCGTAACCGGGGTTGCGAAGGCCGGTTGCGATGAAGCCTTGGAGGGTTTGCTGTGTGAAACAGTAACCTCCGACTGCGAGCAGGCTGAGCGCGAGAACGACGAGCGTGAGCCAGGCCGTCGTCGTCTTCGGGAGCGGCGGCGGCCCGGCGTAGGGGACGCTTGGGACAATCCGGGTGTTAACTCGCATGTTTCGTCGCCTCCCTCAGAGCGGTCGTGGATTCGGTGCCGACGAGGCCGTCGACGATGGTTTTGATTTCGCGAAGATGGGCATCGGCACCCGCGCGATCGCCGCGTCGAATCGCTTCGTTCACGAGGCCCGCGAGACGAAGCAGCTTAGCGGCGTGCGCGCGGTTTTCGGGGCGCGAGAGGTGAGATTCGCGAGTCGGGGCGCGGAAAAAGACGAGGCCGAGAGACTTGGCGCGGCGTCTTTGATCGGTGTTCCAAACTTCGCGCGCGGTCGGGTTTTTGTCTGGGAAGAGTTCGTAGATGACGGCTGACACGAAGAGGAGCATGACGCCGCTGGCGAAGATGACGGGAGCGAACGGGACGACGGGGTCGACTTCGTCGGGGCGCCAGAGGCGGAACGAGTCGGTGAGGCCGAAGACGACGAGGCCCAGGGCGATGAGCATTGTGGCGAAGGCGGCGAACCGGCGCTTGAATCCCGCGGTGGGTTTCACGGTGGCGTGCGGATGCGCGCTCGGAACAAACGGAAAGAAGCGGCCGAAAACGAGCATGATGAAGGCGACGAGGCCGAAGAGACCCGCGACGACGCCGAGCTCGCTCCACGACGGGAGATAGATGGTGGGTTCGTCGATCGGCATGAGGGCGCCGTGCGTTTGCGATGGGACGACGATGAGGAAGCGCTTGCAGATGGCGGCGACGT
Source organism: Deltaproteobacteria bacterium (assembly GCA_016192705.1). Classification (GTDB taxonomy): domain Bacteria; phylum Myxococcota; class JACPTQ01; order JACPTQ01; family JACPTQ01; genus JACPTQ01. Next base: position 29,212 of record JACPTQ010000077.1, read on the forward strand.
TGGCGAGAGCCGCGGCGACGCCGATCCACGCGACGGAGCCTCGCTTGCGGAGGAATAAGACGAACGGAAAGACGAAGGCGAGAAGGAGGCAGCCGATCGTCGTCCAGAACACCGGTGCGAAGCGGCCGCTCACGATTTCGTGGGCGATGTGGCGACCGGACTCGAGACCGGTGTAAGTCGTCGTGAGCTCTTCGACGATGACGAGGTAGAGGTAAACGAGCGAGAGGATCCAGAGGAAGTTGCCGAGCCAGCGGATGGCGGTGTCGGGGATTTGATCGCCGAGTCGGTAGAGCCTGCGGAAGCCGAGCGCGACAAGGATGAGCATGCCCGTGCCGGAGACGCCCGCGAGGACGACGAAGGATGGGGCTTGGAGTGCGCTGTACCAGCCGGGGCGGCCGCTTTGGATGCCGAAGATGAAGCCGAGCGTTGAGTGCGCGGTGACGAGGAGCGGGAGGATCGTGAGCGCGAGCCAGAAGCTGATGCGGTGGTGGCGCGCGCGTTGGACGGGCGTGTCTTTGTAACCCGACGCCCAGAGGCGATAGAGGAAGCGCCCGGGGAGACTCGGTTTGGCGGCGAGCGCGGCCGCATCGGCGCGGCCGGCGAGGAAAAAATAGACGAGGCTCGAAAAGAGATAGCCCGACATGACGAGCGTGAACGTGCCGTAGAACGGCGACGTGGGGTTCGCGAGGCGCGGGAGTTTGAGAAGGCCGTGTTCGGGGCGGCCGAGGTCGGCGAGCACGCACGAGGCACCGGCGAGGAGGGACGCGATCGTGAGGAGCTCGGCCATTCGCGTGATGGGGCGAAGCGCGGCGACGTCGAAGAGGCGGCAGATGGCGGCGACCGTGATGCCAGCGAAGCTGACGCCGACGAAGAAAATGACGAAGACGATGTAGAGGCCCCAGGAAGCGCCGCCGTGTCCGGGGTTGCGGAGGTTGGTCGCGATGGTTTCGTGGTGGAATTCTTGCGCGTAGGAGTAGATGCCGAAGAGAAACGCGAAGAGGGCAGCGGCGACGAGGAAGATCCACGCCATCGTGGTCGGCGGCAGGAGCGGCGCGGGCGCGGCCGCAGGTGTCGGCACAACGCGCGTCTCGCTTCGCATTGGAATCTCCCTCGTCGTGTCCATCGCCTCGCTATCCTCCTAGTGTCGCTCCGGCGCACCGGGTGCCGTCGGTGCCGGTGTCGGAGAACCGCCCGCGTCATTCATCGCAACCGCGATCGCCGCGGCCTTCTGGTGAACGTCGTCAAACGGCTTCGTAAGGTCAAAGATGACCTTGTTCGTTCCTTGCTGCGTCAGCGTTTGAAGCGCCTCGAAGCGTCGCAGCTCGATCGCGCCCGGCGACGAGATGAGCGTGCGGGCCGCTTCCGCGAAGTTGCGCGCGCTTTCGACGTCGGCCTTCGACTTGATGACAACGTACTCACGCTCGCGTTCGGCGATCGCCGCTTTTGCAAGCACCTCTTGCATTTGCCCAGGAAGCTGAATGTCTTGGAACCCGAGGATCTCGACGTGCAAGCCCCACTGCGCGATGACGTGCTCGACGTGCTCGGCGACTTTCGCGGCGATCTGGTCTCGGTGCGCAAGGACTTCGTTCAGCGACGTTTCGCCGACGAGGTCTCGAAGGACGACTTTGCAGCGGTCCTTGACGGCGCCATCGAAATCTTCGACCGCGAGAATCGCCTTTTCGGGATCGACGACGCGGTAGTAGACGACGGCGTCGATGTTGAGTGTGACGTTGTCCTTTGTGATGACCGCCTGTTGGAAGAGCTCGCGGCATCGCGTTCGCATATCGATCCGCATGATGCGTTGCACGATCGGCATGAAAAACCGAAGCCCCGGCTCGAGCTTTCGGCTGTAGCGCCCGAGCGTGAACTTGAGCGCAATTTCCCACTGCTTCACCTGTCGCAATCCCGCGATGAAATAAAGCAGCGGCGGAATGGCGAGTGCCGGAATGAGATACGGAGACTCCAGAAGTTGCTTCAACATGTTTCACCTCTCTTTGTTAATGGGTTGATCGAATCTGCGGAATCTGAAACCGGTGCGCCGCTTGACGCGAGCTTATCCGATCGCGGCGCGAGGAGTTCGTAAACGACCGCCGAGCCAAATAGGACCATCACGCCAACCGCGAAGATGATGGGGCTAAACGGAATGCGCGGGTCGACGGCGTCGCGATCGAACAGGCGAAGCGAGTCGGAAAGCCCGAGGACGACGAGGGCGAGGCCGATGGTGGCAACGAGGAAAACGATCGCGCGGTGGACGAGATTGGGTCGCTGCGGCGCGGCGGGGCGCACGTAAGGGCGTGGCGTCGGGATGAGCGGAAAAGTGCGGCCGAAGAGGAGAACGACGAGTGCGATGAGTCCAAAGAGTCCGGCGATGACGCCAACTTCGCTCCACGACGGAATATAGAAGTGGGGTTCGGTGATGGGCGTTAGGGCGCCGTGCGATTGCGAAGGGACGACGGTGAGGAAGCGCCGGAGGATGACGCCGATGTTGGCGAGAAATCCTGCGGCGACGAGCCAAGCGATCGACGTGCGGCGGCGCATGTACTGGATGAAGGGGAAAAGGAACGTGAGGCCGAAGGCGCTAACCATCGTCCAGAAGGGCGCGGCGAAGGGGCCTTGGACGACGGCGATGGCGAGGTCGCGGTCGGCGCGTGGGGCGGCGTAGGTTGCGGTTATTTCTTCGACGACGATGAAGTAAAGGTTGATGAGGGTGAGGACCCAGAGGAAGTTGCCGAGCCAGCGGAAGAGCGTGTCGGGGAGATGGTCGTGGAGTTTGAAGAGGCGGCGGAGCGCGACGCCCGCGACGATGAGGAGGCCGGTTGCGGAGACGCCGTCGATGATGAGGAACGACGGGGCCATGAGCGCGCTGTACCAGCCGGGGCGGCCGCTTTGCGTGGCGACGACGAAGCCGAGCGTCGAGCGTGCGACGACGAGGAGAACGATAATGGCGAGGGCGAGGAAGAATGTCGCGCGGTGGTGGCGGCGGCGTTGTTCGGGGAGGTCGTGGTAGCCGGAGGCCCAGAGGCGATAGAGGAAGCGACCGCGCGTGGTTGGGGCGTCGGCCATCGACGCGGCGTCGGCGCGCCCGGCGAGGAAGAAATAAACGAGGTTCGCGAAAAAGTAGCTCGCCATGGCGACGGTGAAGGTGCCGAAGAACGGCGATGCGGCGTTGGCGTAGCGCGGGAGCTTCGTGAGGCCGTGGATGGGACGGCCGAGGTCGGCGAGGACGCACGTGGCGCCGCAAAGGAGCGCGATGATTGTGATGAGTTCGGCGATGCGGGCGATCGGCTTGAGTGCGTCGACGCGGAGGAGGCGGCAGAAGGCGAGCGTTGTCGTCCCGGCGAAGCTGAGGCCCGTGAAGAAAATGACGAAGACGACGTAAAGCCCCCATGCGACGCCACCGTGGCCGGGCGTGCGGAGGTTTGTTGCGATCGTCGCGTGGTCGAACTCTTGCGCGTACGAGAAGATGCCGAACAAGAAGGCGGCGAGCGACGCCACGACGAGCGCGATCCAGAGCTTTGTCGTTCGTGGCAGCGTCAACATGTCAGCCTCGCCTGTCCTTCTTGAGGTAGAAGACGCGCGGGCGCGTGCCGAGATGCTCGAGGAGGCGGAACGCGCGCGGTTTTTTTGCGAGCGCCGAGACGAGGCTCGACGGATCGTTGGTGTCGCCGAAGACGATCGCCTTTGCGGGACAGGCCGACGCGCAGGCTGGCAAGTAGCGCAGCTCCGGGTCGCGGATGGCGCGGTGCTCGACGCGCGCGGTTTCTTTGACGTCTTGAATGCGGTGGTGGCAGAAGGTGCACTTTTCGACGACGCCGCGAGGGCGCGTTGCGACGTCTGGGTTTAGCATCTGCACCAAGTCGCCGTCCCACTCGGCCGGCTTCCAGTTGAAGCTGCGGCGCGAGTAAGGGCACGCGGCCATGCAGTAGCGGCAGCCGATGCAGCGCGACCAAATTTGCGCGGTGATGCCGTCGGCGTCGCGGTACGTTGCGCCGACCGGGCAAACTTGCGTGCAGGGTGCGCGTTCGCAGTGCTGGCATGGGAATGGGAGCGCTTCCGGCAGTGCGTCGTGGTCTTCGGAGTCGCGCCAAAGGAGGCTCATCCACTCGATGTGGGCGCCGCGATTCTCGTCGGCGGGGCCAAGCACCGGGACGTTGTTCTCTTGGCGACACGCGACGGTGCAGGCGCCGCAGCCCGAACAGCGATCGAGGTCGATCGCCATTCCCCATTGGTGCTTTCCTTTTCTGTTGTTGGTCGCTTTCGCGTGGTCGCCCGACGCGATGGCCGACGGGAGATTCGCGAAGAAGGCGCCGACACCGCCGAGTGCGAGGCCCATGCGCGCGAAGAAACCGCGGCGTGCGGGAGTTTCGGTCGCGTTGGTTGGAGCCGCGGATGCTGGCAGAGCCATGTCTGGCGCGGAATCGGCAGCGTCGTCTTTGGGGTTGGTCGACATCTCAGCCCTCCTTTCCTTTGCCCAGCTTGGGCGCGCGGGCGACTCGGACGCGCGTGCAGCTGTCGGCGTTGGCACCGGTTGCGCGTGCGGGACCGGGATTCAAGAGGTGTTGGACGTTCGCGCCAAACCCAGCCGCCCATCGGCCATACGCGGTGTGCCCTCCGCCAGCGGGGATCGCGACGACGCCCGGCTCAACGCGCGTGTCGAAGCGCGCGGGAAGCTTGATGGATCCGAAGGGGCTCGTGACGACGACGAGATCGCCATCGCGAACGCCCGCAGGCGCTGAGCGCGGGTTTATCGTTGCGGCGACAACCCAGTAGCGCATGTGCGGGCGGCTCCGCAGAAATCGCAGCCACGGCTGGTTTGCGCCGCTCCCTTCGGCGTACCCGAGCGGGCGATACGCGACGAGCTTCATCGGGAAGTCGGTTTCGTTTCCCTGCCATTCGGGTGCGACGTACTCTGGCTTGAAAACGAACCTCACCGGACGCGCGGGCGGGTCTTCGGTTTCAGCCCAGAACCCTTCCTCGAAGAGGCGCTTGAGGAAGGCGCGTTCGGTGGTCGCGACGATCGTTCCGCGCTTTGCGTGATGGAGCCCGATGAGGCGTGCGCTCATCGCTTCGCGGAAGTTCGCCCACGGGAAGGCGCGCGAGACGCTGCCGCCGAGTGCGCGCGCGACGGTGATGAGGATGTCGCCGGTTTGTCGTGTGTCGTAGAGCGGTTCGATGACCGGGCTTCGAACTCCCGCGACAGCGCGAGCGATTCCGGGTGTTGCGCCGGCATCTTCCCAGCGTTCGAGAAACGAATGGTCGGGAAGCACGAGGTCGGCGAGCGCTTCGACGGTTTCGTCGCGGTACGGCGAGAACGAAACGATGAAGGGGATTTTGCGAAGGGCGGCTCTCCATCGTTCCGGCTGGTGACGGGCGAAACACGGGTTTGCGTGGAAGAGCAGCGCGACCTCGGGGCGATTGTCGGCGTCGGAATTGAGCCTTTCGGGAATCGTCTCGTGAACGGCGCGCGCGAGTGGGAACGCTTCGCTTCCAGCACCGTCGAGGCGCAGCCGCGTGAGCCCGGTCCGGGCGATGTCGTCCGCTTCGACGGCCGGCCAGTCGGCGTACGGGGGCGCTGAGGCGATGCGCACACCGCCGAGCGGCCGCTCGATGGCACCAACGAGCGCGTTCAGCGCGAGAACGGCGAGGGCGGTTTCCCACGAACTCGAAAACGAAAGGCTCCGCTCATCGACAAACGCGAATGGCTGTTCGTCGGTCGCGAATTCGCGTGCGACGCGGACGATGGTAGCGGCCGGGACGCCGGTGATTTGAGAAACTCTCTCGGGTGTGAACGTCTCAAGGAACTGCTTGTAGCTCGGGCCGCTCGTGCCGGGCACGGGAGTTTCGAAACCCACGGTCGATTTCGCGATGAAGTCGTGATTGTAGAGTTTGTCGCGGACGATGACATGGCTGATGCCGAGGGCGAGCGTGCCGTTTGTGGCGGGGACGATCGGCAGCCACTCGTCGGCGTTGTGCGCGGATAAGTCCGGTCCCGCGTGGACCAGTTTGACGCGGTGGCCGGTTTTGCCGCCGCGGCGCAATTCCGCGGCCGCGCGCGCGAAGAAGACCGACTGGCACGACTCCTCCAGAAGCCCGGCGCCAAAGCTGATGACGTAGTCGGCGCCCGTCCAGTCGAACGCCGGAATCTCAAAGGTCCCAAGCGTCGACTGCATCGCTTGCGCAAGCACCGAGCTGCGCATCGGGCGCCCGTCGACGAAGTTGGGCGAACCGAACGCCTGACAAAAGCGTTCGAATAGGTCGTGCATGAACCCGCGTTCGCGGCCGCACATGACGAGAAGCTTGTGTGCGCCGTTTTTCGTTCGGAGGTCGCCAAGCTTTGCAGCGAGGCGTTTTTGGGCGGCGTCCCACGAGATGGGAACGAGCTTGCCGCCTTCACGTGCGAGGGGTCCCTTCAAGCGGTCAGCGTCATAGACAGCCTGAAGCGCCGACAATCCGCGCGGGCCTATTCCCCCCTCATTCAGCGGATTCTTGGGGTTCCCCTCGATGCGCACCGCGCGCCCCTCGACGACGCGAACACGAATCCCACAGCCCGCTTGGCATTGCGCGCACGACGTGTTGACCCAACGCTCCTCGTGCGAACCGTAGTTCTCGGCGCCGGGCACCGGCGGCTTCTTGAGCGCGAGTCCGGTTGGGTCTGGCTGAAAACGTTCCCACGGCGGCTGCCGACAGCCCGCCGCAAGCACCGGCAACGTCGCCGCGCCCGTTCCCACAAGCCCGATGCGCCCGAGCGCCGCCCGCCGCGAAACAATCGCGTCCCATCCGTGCCCGCGTTTTGAGACCCGCTCCGCTGCCGCTCCCGCAACCGCCTCCGCGCCCGCTTTCGTAAACGTACTCGTGCTCGTACTCGTCGTCGTGCCCGTGCTCGTCGTCGTGCTCGCGGTTGCATTCCTCATTTCTTCTCTTCTCTTTTTCATCCCCATCCCTCCCTCACTTGTGGCACACACGGCACTGGTTCGATGCGCCCGTCTTCCGATGGCAATCCATGCACGTATCCATGTCGTTCAGCTTCGGGTTCATCCGCTCGGGCGGCGCGGTCCACTCTTTGACGCCCGGGTGGCACTGTTCACACCGCATTTTCGCGACCGTTACGTGCATCCGATGCGAAAAGTAGACGTGGCCCGGATTCTGATTCACTTGGATCCACTTGAGCTTCACGCCGTCCGCCGCCATTTTTCGAACCTGCTGTTCCCGTTCGCTTGGCGGGTCTTGCTGCGGCCTCATGTGGCAAAGCAGGCATTGCGAGAGCGACGGGAGCCCTGCGTGCGGCTTTGTCTCGGCGCCCGAATGGCAATCGGTGCATGGAATCTCTTTCTTCAGGTGAATGGCGTGATTGAACGCGAACGGCTGCGTGACCGGCGCCTTCTCGGGAATGCACGCCACCACGAGGAACGCCAGGAGAACGGGCGTCCAATTGGCGATGAACTTCGATTTGCCCTCAAGTCCTTCGGCGAAGGTTCCGGTCAAAATAGCGCGTGTCGTTGGGGCGGGCGGGACCTTGGCGAGCAAAGGCTCGCATCCGCAGGGTCTGAGGTGTCGATCCATCAGATAATACGACCGACGAGCGTGCGTCTGGTTTCTGCTTCGGCCAATCGAGGAGGGGCAGACCCGAGGACTTCTGCGAGCCGGAGCGAGTCCAAGTCTCGCGCGCAGACTGGCGAGGTACCTTTCCCGGTAATCCGAGAGCTTCATCGTGGACCTCCGAATAGGTGGCAGTCCGAACACTTCGTGGCATTCGGCATATGCGTTTTTTTGTCGGTGTGGCACTTGGCGGTGCACGTCTCGCGCGCCGCTGGTGAACCGCCGTGGCTGCGGTGGCACGTCGCGCAGTTCGCGTGCGGCGCCATTTGGTGCAGGCCAACTTGCTTCGACTTATCGTGACACGAGTAGCACGCGGGAATTTTTTCGCGACCGCCTGGTCCATGCGGGCGATGGCAGCTTAGGCATCCGCCCTTCACCTTCGATCCGTGCGTACTCTTTGCTTGCGGCGTGTGGCACGATCCGCATGCGACCTTCGGTGTGCTTCCTGCGACGTGAGGGTCGTGGCATTTCGCGCAGTTCGCGTGGCCGTCCGGCGCCGACGACACCTGATCGGCGTGGCATGTCCGGCACTGCTGTTTTGCGCTCGCCTTACCCTCATGCGGGTTGTGGCACTGCGTACACTTCGCGTGGCCCTTTGAAATCGGTTCCTTTTTCGCGGTGTGGCATGTTGCGCACGCGGCGGGATGTTTCGACGGGTCGTGCGTCGTGTGGCACTTCGTGCAGGTGCGGTGGCCCGGGTTCGACGCGACGCGCTTCACGGTTGAGGCGTGGCAGTTGCGACAAACGGCGGCGCCGTCGAGCTTGAATCGATGCGGTGTGTGGCACTTCGTGCACGTTGTGTTCCCTTTGTGAAACGCAGTTTCCGACGACGCTTTGGTGTGGCAGTTCACGCACGACGTCGCGACGCCCTGCGTGCGCCTCGCTGAGGTCGACGTGACGGTTGGCAGGTCCTTGCGGTGTGGCGGATGGCAGCCGGTGCACGCGCCTTTGTGCGCATCGGGTGGGTGTTGCGGCCGTAGCTTCGCGTGGCACGTCGCGCAGCTCTTCCGCGCGCTCGGGAGCGGGTCGTGCGGTTTGTGGCAGCTCGCGCATCTCCCGTGCGCTGGAACGCGCGCTTCGCCGAGCGTCTCCTTTCCTTTGTGGCAGTTGAGGCAGACCGTCGCAACGCGAACGGGCGCTCGGTCCTTCGGGTGCGGGGCGTGGCAGCCGACACAGGTTCCGCGCGTCGCATCTCGCGGATGCGTGACGTTGGCCCGCGTGTGGCACGTTGCACACTTCTCACGGGCGCTCGCGCGGACGTTGTGCGGGGCGTGGCAGCTCTTGCAATCGCGATGCGCGGTCGATTTGTTTTCGCCGAGTGTGTGGCGATCGACGTGGCAGCTCTTGCAGTCGCGCACCGTCGCCTTCGAAAACTCATGCGGCAGGTGGCACGACACGCACTTCTCATGCCCGCCGGAGAACGTCGCGGTTGCAGGAACGACCGGCTCGTTGGCGCGGTGGCAATCGGCGCAGCGGTCTTGCGCCGTTTTCCCCTTCTCGTGCGGGTTGTGGCAGTCGATGCAAACCTTCGCGGTGTTCGTCGTCGAGGACGACGCCATCTTTCCGTGCCGCGCGCTCGTCTTGGTGTGACACGAGACGCAATTCTTCGGCGCGACTCCAGGCTTCGTGTGCGGGAGGTGGCAGCTCGAGCACTCCTCGTTTGCGTGGACGGTCACCGCGACGCGCACACCGACGGCCTTGTCGTGGCAGCGCATGCACGCCCATGGCTTCTGTGCTTTGTCCTTCTTGACGAGGAAGCCGTGACACGACAGACATGCGCCCTCTTTGCGCGACAAATCGGAGAGGTGGATCGTTGACTCGTTTGCGATGTGGCACTTGAGGCAGCGCTGATTGTCGGGGCGATCAAACACGTTTTCTTTGATGACGTGGCATTCGGCGCACTGAACTGTTTTGGGGCCCGTGAGGTGTTGTCGGTGGCCCGGGCTTTCAAGTACGGCCTGCTGCGGGCGTTTCACTTTTGACTTCACGGGCGCGGGCGGCGGCGGTGGCGGCGGCCGATCGAAGACACCCGAAAAGTAGAGAACGACCGCGGACGTTCCCGCGACGATGAGAAGAATCGCGGGCCACTGCCATATCGGCGCTCGACTTTTTTTGAACTCGCCGCTGAAGAGCTTTGGAACGCCCGGTGGCGGCGGAATGTTCGGCTTCGGGGGAGGCGCACCGTCTTTGGGATCGCGCGTCATCCGTGACACACCTTGCAGACGCGGTCGCTCTGCTTCTGGCGAGTTTTCCAGCCGGGCGGGTGCGGATTTCCGCCAGGGCCGCCGGGCTTATGGCACGTAACGCAGTTCGACGCCGCGCCTTTGTCGTGGCACCCGGCGCACGTGACGATCTCGCGCCGCGCCGCACGCCCGTGCTGATTTCCGCCGCCCGAAATCGAAACCCACCCGGGCGCGTGTGGGCTCCGCTTCGAGCCTGCGGCGACGCCGTTTTTCTCGTGGCAGCTCGAGCACTCGTTTTGCGCGTGGCAGCGAAGGCACGTGTCGCCACTTCCGCGCGCGTCCAGGCTGTGTCGCGTGAGGAAATCGCCGCGGTGAATGAACCCCTTTTCAATGGCTTGCGGGAAGCGCGTGCTCGGCCTAACGACCGCCTGGCTCGGGATGTGGCAGTTCGCGCAGTACGATTCGGTGTGGCACTGCTGGCAAAGGTCGGTGCGGTTCGCTGCGACCTTCCCGTGCTGGCGCCCGAAGTCGCCTTCGTGTGCGAACTGGCTCACCGGCTGCAGTGGGTATTGCCGAAGGTTCGAGTGACACGCGCCGCATTCGAGGTTGTCCCACTGCTTCTTATGGTTGTGGCACGTGAAGCAGCTCGACATCGTTGGGCGGACGCGCTCGACGTGGTTCGCGCGCGTGACGAGTTCCTTGTGGCACGGGAAGCACTGCCCGCGATTTTTTTTCAGGTGGGTCGGGTGGTTGAAGGTGAGGGGCGCCGAGCGTTCGAGCCCGACCTTCGCCTCGCGCACGATGACGCTGTGGCAGTCGTCGCACGAACCTTTGTAGTCCTTCTTTGGGTGCGGCAGAGCGTGGCAGTTCGCGCATTTTTCGGGCGTGGGGAGCGATTGGTGCGCCGTCTTTTGGTCGAAGACGCCGGCGTGGCAATTCGTGCAACCGACGCCGCGTCCAACGTGCGCCGCATGCTGAAACCGCATGAAGGGCTTTTGCGAGCAGGTGACCGTCGCGAGGCCCGCCGCAAGCGCGACGACGAGGATGATGGCGTGCCCGAGCCGCATCATTTGTAGAACCTCATGAACTCGTATTCGAGCTTCGCCATGATTTGCCCGCGCTTCTCAAAGAGAGGCGTGATGCCGCCCTCCGCCGAAAGGAGGACGCGGAGGCGCCGCGCCAATTCGTAGCCGACGGTTGCGGTTGCGCCGAATGAAACGGTGCTGCCGTTTACCGCGTTGTCGTAGACGTAGGTCTGGACGTCGCCGGCCGCGAAGAAAGCCGGTGTGAAGCGGTGTCGAGCGGCCGCACGCCCCTCGAAGTAGCCGCCCGCCGAGTCGCGCCAGCGCCCGATGCGTGCCGTCGCGGTCGTTTGATTCCAGCTCCCGAGTCGAAGCGTCGCACCAAGGCTCAACCGGTAACCGGTGTCGTTGCCGTCGAACGCGAGCAGGTGCGCATCGGCCGTGAGCGTCACGCGCCCATGCACGCGCCACGAAGCATCCGCGCCGAGTTCGTCGCGGACCGCGTCCGAAAAGACGGAGAAGATGCTCGTCTTGTCGAGAAGCGCGACCGGCACGACGCGTCGCCAGTCGGCGGCGATGCGAAGCCCGGCCTTTGGGTAGAACGTCGTGAAGAGGTCGAGTTGCGCGAGCGTTGTTCCGACGGTGTCGTAGAGCGCCCCTGCGCCGAATTCGAGCCACGCCTTGGGGTTGACGACGACGTCGGCGCCGAGAAGCTCGCGTGAAATCTCGAGGTCTTTGCGCGCTTGGAGGAACGACACGCCGCTCGTGACGAGGTCGCGCAAGCGATACGAGAGCCGCGCGCCCCAGAGGAAATCGCCGCTGTCATATGTGATGCGTGGGCCCGGTGCGCCGCCGACAAACGTTTCGAGTCGAAGCCCGACGGGGAGGGCCTGGGACATGTGAAGTCCGTCGAGGCGCTCAGCGCGCGCGAGACCGAGCAGCAAGAATTGGCGCCCGACCGTCGCTTCGAATCCGAGGCGCGGCGCGCGAATTCGCGCAAACCCAACGGCGACTTCGCCCGCGCGACGATCGTCGAGCCACGTTTCGCCGAGGTCGACGCCGGCCCAACCCGTGAATCGGATCGTGATGTCCCGGTTTGCGTCGCCAATTTTCTCGGCGTCGAGGTTCAACCACGAGATGACCGGTGCCACAAAGCGGAGCTCTCGCTGCATCGGGTCGGGGAAAATGTTGAGCATCGTCTCGATCGACCCGGCGAGCGAGGGCCTTTCGCTTGGCTTGATGTCCGCGGCCGCGGGCGCTGTCACGAGGAACACGGTCGCGAAGAGGGCGGCGCGCTTTCTCATGGCCCGTACCTCACGTCGGCGACGCCGTTGATGTGGAGCGTGGGGTTGATGATGTTTCGGTTCGAATCGACGACGTCGCCATGGCACGCGCTGCACGGATCGGTGAAGTGTCCCGAGAGTGGAACGCTGTGGCACGTGCCGCACGCAACTTCGGCCGAGCCGCCGGTCCACGTGGGCGTTGTGTTGCCCCCATCCGCGAGCGTCGCGCCGTGGCAGTAAGCGTTCGAACATTTTCCGGCGTCGTACCGCGGCACGGCGCCTTTGGTGTAAGCGATTCCGCCGTCAGCGAACGGGACTTCCGCGCCGGGCGTCGTGTCGAGGTGCCCCACCGAAAAAAGTCCCGACGTCGGCACCGTATGGCATGTTTCGCATGTCACGGCACGCCCCAGCGCGCCGCCATCGAGGTGCTTCAAGTGCGCGCCAGTTGCGGGGGGCTGCGCGTGACAAAGGGTGCAACCCGCCGCGCCCTCGGTGTGACACGAGGCGCACGCGACGCCCGCGATTCCACCGTCGAGGTCGGCGCCGTGACACGTTCGGCACTGCGAGTAGTCGTATCCGCCGTCGCGAAGCACCTTGCCGTGAAACTCGGCGCTCCCGGCGTCTAGCCACAGCTCGCCGTGCCACTTCTCGTTTGTCGTCGGTTCCTTATCGCGTAAACGTCCGCACCCCGCCGTAACGACGGTCACTGCGGCAATTGTGACGAGCCACCTCAACGCTCTTACCTCGTCCCCGTCTCACGCCATCCAACCCCCAACACTCCAAAGAGGATTTGTACATGTACCGTGCCACGGGAGGGTCACATCGATTGGTGTCGGTTGGACGTTCGCAACTCGTTATTCCGGCGAGGTTTCTTCGCCTTACGGTGCCTCTGGCGCCGCTTGCCCTCGTGATTTCGACGCGAAAAGAATGCGCAACGCCAAAAGTCGGTGCAACTCCTGCCGCCAGCTCTTCTCAAAAGTGCAAGGAATCCGAAATTCAGACCGGGCACGCCCTTCGCTTTAACGAAAACCCAATGAAGAAGGAGGATCCATGCGTTGGATCGTGAACAGCCTTGCCATCGGTGCGTGGATGACACTCGTTCTCTATGGTGCGCGCGCGATCGGCGCTGAAGAGGCCCTCGACCTCGACAAAGTCGCGGAGCCGAAAGCTGAGTCGAAATCCGCGCTCACGAAGGTCAAAGAAAAAATAAGCCTCATGGGGCGCTACGACTTTAATTTCGAGATGTCGAACCTCGAAGAGACGACGCGTGGCGGCGATTTCAAAAACTATCACCAGTTCTTGTTTGCGAAAGTCAAGGCGCACGAGAAGGTCGGACTTCTCGCGGAGTTCATCACGCAAAAATTCTACGAGATTACGATAACGCCACTCCCGCGCCTCGAAATTCGGCTCGGGAAGATTCTCGTGCCGTTCGGCGCGTCGGATCAGTATCACAAGTATTACGGCGGAGTTCAGGGCGATCCGAGCGCAGGGCTTTTGCTACCGGTCGTGTGGGGCGAGTACGGAATCTCGGTCGGATCGAACCTCTTTAAGAGCGACACGTTCAAGCTCGACGGTGAAGTCTACACGGTGAAAGGGTTTGGCGGCACGGTCGGCACACAGCTCGAAACCACGTCACCCGCGAGCGGGCCGCAGATGGCGCTTGGACTTCGGCTTGGGTTCACGCTTTTTGGAAAGGCAAAAGTGTGGGGGTCGTTTTATTGGGACCAATGGAAGGGCGATCGCGATCTCTTTCTTTGGGGCGGCGACTTGTTACTTGACTACGGGCTCGCGAAACCGCCCGTCGTTAAAGACCTGCGCCTGCGCGCGGCGTTCGCACGCGCCGACGTAAATGGGGACAATACAATCGGCTACTACTATAAATATGGCGATTACATTGAGCTCGCGTGGGGCGGGCTTCGCCAATACTGGACGCCCTTCGTTCGTTTCGGCACGTACATCGATTCGAGCGTGACGGTCACCAACAAAGACCGGCACACGTGGACCATCGGCTCGCACGTGATTCCGTACGGGCCGCTGTCGATCACGGTCGAATACCTTTGGAACCTCGAGGAGGCAAACGAGATTAAGAACGATTTGCTGCGAATCCAGGCGACGCCGTTCGAGCGGGGCGCGCCGCGGGCGCCGATCGACGCCGGACCGAGTGTCGACGCAGGTGCCGCCGCTCTGAGTTTTGCGGAAAGCGTCGAACCGATCCGTCAATCGATTTCCGACGGCGCAATCCCATAGCACTTCATCGGGTACGTACCAGCTGTTTTTGCGTGCGTGAATACAAATAGTTCCAAACGCCTGACAACGGCGCGCAGTAATAGCGCCAGCTGGCAATGGCGCGCATAATATGCGCAGGTCGCTACGGCAATCGCGAGGTGTGACGCGTAAAAGGCGTGGCCTGGGGATTGCGGAGAGTGAGGATAGGCTGATGAAGAAAGAGCTGGAGCAAATGCGCCCCCTCGCTGCGAACGGGAACGGAACAGAACACCATTGCGAATGGCGCGCAACGTGCGAAGTCGTTGAAACGCAGGCGCGCGCGCTCGCGAATGTTCTTGAAGCGAGCTCGGATGCCGTTGTGTCGAGCGATCTCAACCGAACGTTGACGGGGTGGAACGTTGGGGCGCATCGGCTGTTTGGGTACGGGTTTGAGGAGACGGTTGGGAAGGCAGAGGACATTTTGTGGGTCGACGCGTCGATGGTCGGCGATGATTTTCAGCGCGTCATCAGCAGCGGCGAGCCGGCCGTCAACATCGAGACGCGGTGCAGGCATGCGAGTGGTCGACTCATCGATGTGCTTGTGACGCGCACGGCGATTAAGGATCGCGCTGGAAGCGTCGTTGGATCGTGCCTTTACATCAAAGACATCATGGCGTACCGGCGAATGCGACGCATCGCGCAGCAAGCCGAGAAGATGTCGGCCGTCGGCAAGATGGCGGCGGCGCTCGCGCACGAGATTCGGAATCCACTGAACAGCATGAATCTTCATATCGTCCTGATGGAGCGCGCGCTTCTGAAGTTCGCGGCGATGGACGGATCGTTCAAGGAGTCGATCGGCGTTATCCGCGAGGAGGTCACGCGGCTCGAGCTTTTGGTGCGTGAGTTCCTTGAATATGCGCGTCCGGTCGAGCTGCATTTCGAGCCGAGTGATGTGGGGGCGCTGATCGACGAGGTGATTTCGCTCGGGTTTGCGCCAAGCGATGGGAAGGTTCGCGTCGAAAGGTACGTCGAGCCAGAGTCGATGACGGTGGTGCTCGATCGAAACCGCATGAAGCAGGCGCTCATCAACCTCGTTCGCAACGCTGTCGAGGCGATGCCGGGCGGAGGCACGATCGGGGTGTCTGCGGTGCGGAAGGACGGCGAGTTGCTCGTCGAGGTCAAGGACAGCGGCGTCGGGATTTCGGAGGATGCGCGCGCGCACATTTTCGACCTGTTCTTCACGACGAAGGAGTCGGGGACGGGGCTTGGGTTGCCGATCGTGATGCAGCTCGTGGAGTTGCACGGCGGAACCATTGAAGTTGAGAGCGAGGAGAAGGTGGGGACCACGGTTCGCGTGCGGTTACCCGCTGTGTGAGGCGAGGCGAGGCGACGGGGTTTTGGATGGAGGAGACGAAGATGTCGGCTGCACGGATTTTAGTGGTTGACGATGAGAAAAATGCGCGTGAGGCGCTCGCGCGGATTTTGCGCGAGGATGGGTTTGACGTGGCGACGGCGGGCGACGCCGAGCAGGCGGTTGAGGAGGTAACGAAGTTCGCGCCCGATGTGCTTATCACGGATGTGAAGATGCCGGGCGTGAGCGGGATTTCGCTGATGGGGCGCGCGCGGGAGATTTCGCCGGAGCTGATGGTCATTGTGGTCACGGCGTTTGGGACCGTTGAGGACGCGGTGCAGGCGATGAAGCTCGGAGCGGAGACGTATTTGCCGAAGCCAGTCAACCTGGACGCGCTCAAGGCGGTGCTCGAGAAAGCGCTCGAGAAGCGAAAGCTGCTGCAAGAGACGCGGCTTTTGAGGGAGCAGGTGCGCGAGAAGTACAAGTTCGAGAACATCATCGGGAATGGGCCGGAGATGATGGCGGTGTTTTCGACGATTGAGCGCGTTGCGCCGTCGCGGGCGTCGGTGCTGATTGAGGGCGAGAGCGGGACAGGCAAGGAGCTGGTTGCGGCGGCGATTCATCAGCGGTCGGTGAGGGCGAATGCGCCGTTTGTGAAGTTGAATTGCGCGGCGCTCGCGGAGACGCTGCTGGAGAGCGAGCTGTTTGGGCACGAGCGTGGGTCGTTTACGGGGGCCATCGCGCGGCGCGAAGGAAGGTTCAAGCAGGCTGCGGGTGGAACGCTTTTTCTAGATGAGGTCAGCGAGATTCCGTTTTCGACGCAGGTCAAGCTGCTCCGGTTTTTGCAGGAGCGCGAGTTTGAGCGCGTCGGTGGAAACGAAACGATCAAAGTCGACGTGCGGGTGATCGCGGCGACGAACCGCGATCTCAAGCAGTGCGTGGCCGAGGGGAAATTTCGCGAGGACCTTTTTTACAGACTGAACGTCATCGCGATCGAATTGCCACCGCTCCGAAAGCGGCGCGCGGACATTCCGCTTCTCGTGCGGCACTTTGTCGACAAGTACGCGAAGATGAATGAAAAGGCGGTGAGCGAAGTTTCTGAGGCGGCGATGCTGCGGCTTGTCTCGTACCCATGGCCAGGAAATGTTCGCGAGCTTGAGAACGTCATTGAACGCGCGGTCGTGCTGACGGGTGAGCGGACAATTGGCGAGATGCACTTGCCGCCTTATTTGCGCGGGGCTCACGACCCGACCGACAGCGGAAGTTGGTTTGTGCCGGGGACGACGCTCGGCGAACTCGAGCGAATTGCGATTATGCGGACGTTGACGTTCACGAAGGGGAGCACGTCGCGCGCTGCGGAGTTGCTCGGAATTAGTCCGCGGACCATTCAGTATCGTCTCAAGGAGTACCGCGAGGCAAAAACTGCGCAGGTCGGTGGTGCGTCAGCGCCCGTTGCGGCGGCCCCTGTTGCGGCCGCCGCGATTGACCCGCAAAGTCCGCGCTGATCTGACCACTCGACTTTTCATCGACGCAAAAACTGGGGCGGCACACCCGCGGAAGCGCTGTTCTATCGCCCGCGCGTAACGGTACGGCAGTTGCTCAAGTTGTCAAAAGGTTGCGCGAAAGGAGGAATGATGGGGGAGACCACGAAGAACTCGGTGTCGGCCTTTATGCAAAGCGATGTAGTGACGGTGAGCGAGGGCACGTCACTCGGCGAAGTGGGTCGGCTGCTTCTTGAGCGGCGCGTTTCGGGTGTGCCGGTTGTTGATCGGCAGAATCGACCAGTCGGAATTGTGAGCCTGACGGACATTGTCGATTCAACGGTCAACGAGAGCCGGCAGTTCGGTGACGAGAAGCTGTATTACCGGTCGATGGCGCGTTCGGCCGACGGCGCCGCGCGCGGGTTTCATGTCGATGCGTCGCTGGATGCCGCGGAGACCGTGATGACGCCGCTCGTGATTCGGATTGAGGCGCGCGCATCGATCGTCGCCGCGGCGCGCGTGATGGCGCAGGAGCGGGTGCATCGGCTGATCGTTGTCGACGGCGGAAAGATGGTCGGGATCATCACGTCGATGGATGTTGTGCGAGCGGTGGCCGCGGGGCGAGTGGGTCGCGGGGCGGAACGTCAGGAAGAGAAAAAGCAAGGGAAGGTGAAGAAAAAATGATTGGTGTGAGCGCAGTTGTTTGGGGATTGGGGCTGGCCGTGGGTGGCGCCAGCGAAGTTAAGGTTCAACCGTATGGAGTTGTGTGGACGAACTTTTTTTACAATGTCGGCTCGGTGAACAACATCGACATCCCGTTTCTTTCGACCGCGTCGACGGGCAGCGACACGTTCGGCGCGACGGCGCGGCAAACACGCGTGGGGCTGAAGGCGTCGATCCCGAAGGTTTGGGGCGGTGCGACGATCAAGGGGCATTTTGAGTCGGACTTTTTTGCCGGCTCCGCAAACTCAGCGTTCCAGGCGTCAAAGCCGATTCCGCGTATCCGGATCGCATCGATCGCGCTTGAGTGGGAGCGCGCACGCGTGCTCGTCGGGCAAGATTGGACGATCTTCGCGCCGTTGAACCCCGCGTCGCTTGCGCACGCGTCGATCCCTGGGTTTGCCGCGACGGGAAACTTGTGGGATCGGGCGCCGCAGATTCGATTCGAGTGGTGGCGCGGGAGCGGTGCGCTGAAGTACGGCGTGCAGGCGGCGCTGTATGCACCGGTCGACAACGAACTCTTTAGCGGGGCGACGGTTGCCGACCAGACGTACGCGGTGTTTCGGTCGGCCGATCCGATCGGGTTGTCGCGGCTGCCGGGTGGTCAGGCGCGGCTTTGGTTTGGACTCGACATGCCGAGCGGCAAGCAGGGCGTCTTGGGGATCGCGTCGCACACGCACTTCGAGCGTTACTTCTTCGAGGGGGGCGCGGAGACGCTGCTTCAGGCGTCGGGCGTGGCAGTCGACGTTGCGCTGCCGGTCACGAAGTGGTTGTCGCTGTCGGGCGAATTCTTTTTCGGAAAGAATCTCGAGTCGTTTATGGGCGGCGCGATGCAGGGCGTAAAGAAAACGACCGCCGCGGCGAGCGACGGCTCTGGGAAGACTGTTCTCACGTCGACGCGCGAGATTGGGACGATGGGCGGCTGGGCGCAGTTATCGCTGGCGCCAACGTCGGTTTGGTCGTTCCATTTTGGGTATGGGATCGACCAGCCCAACGAAGACGACATCGCGACGAAGACGCGCTCGCGCAACACGGCGGGCTACGTCGGGATCGGAATCACACCGCACGAGAAGCTCAAATTCGCGGTTGAGTACAACTGGCTTGAGACGCAGAGTAAGGGCGCGACGATTCAAACAGGGCACCACTTCAACCTCGGCGCATCGCTCGATTTTTAGACGAGGCGGCCCCCCGAAGTATTGACAGCGGTTGCGACCAGGCGGTCTCATCTCGCCCGCGATGGACGCGGTCACAGCAACGGGTCTCGTCAAGCGTTATGGCGCGGTTGAGGCCGTGCGCGGAATCGATCTCGCTGTTCCGGCGGGTGTTTGCTTTGGCGTCCTTGGGCCGAACGGCGCCGGCAAGACGTCGTTATTAAAAATGGTTCATGCGGCGTCGCTTCCGAGTGCGGGGAACCTCACGGTATTTGGCATCGATGTCGCGCGCGAGCCGCGCGCGGTCAAGCGGATGCTGGGTGTTGTGCCCCAGGATGACAACCTCGATCCCGACTTGACCGTCGAAGAGAATCTCGTCGTCTACGCGCGTTACTTTGACACACCGAAGACCGACGCGCGGCGGCGCGCAGGCGAACTCTTGGAGTTCATGCAACTCGGCGATCGTATGCGGGCGCGCGTTGCGACGTTGTCGGGGGGGATGAAACGGCGGCTCGTGATCGCGCGTGCGCTCATGCACGAACCGCGGCTGTTGTTGCTCGACGAGCCGACGACGGGGCTTGACCCGCAGGCGCGGCGGCTCATCTGGGATCGGCTGCGCGGGCTCAAGGCACGCGGCGTTACCCTTCTCTTGACGACACACTATATGGAGGAGGCGACGCAGCTTTGCGACGAGGTGGTGTTGGTCGACGCGGGACGCATCGTGACGCGGGGTGCTCCGCGTGAGCTCGTTGCGCGACACGTTAGCGCCGAAGTCGTCGAAGTTCGCGTCGCGGGTGACGACGACGTCGCGCGCGTAAAGAGAGCGGTGTCCACCGACATCGTTGCGGAGCGCGTGAGTGGCACGCTCTATCTCTTTGTCGCCGATGGCGGCCGTGAGGTTGAACGGCTGAAGCGACTGTCGGCGCCGGCGATCGAATACTTGCAGCGCCCCGCAAATCTCGAAGACGTGTTCATGCGCCTTACGGGCCACGAGATTCGCGAGTGAAGGCATTTGGGCTCGATGTGGGGCACCTCGCCCTTCGCGTGTTCGCCCGGGATTTTCTCGCCTGGACGAAATATGCGAAAGCGTCTGCCGTCGGTAACTTCGGTGAGCCGCTCCTTTTTTTGCTCGCGATGGGGTACGGCGTGGGCCGCTTCGTGACCGACGCCACCCTCGGCGTTTCGTATGCTGAATTCGTCGGGGCCGGCCTCATCTGTTCAACCGCGATGTACACCGCCACGTTCGAATGCACTTTCGGAACGTACACGCGGCTCGAATCGCAGCGCACCTTCGACGCCATTCTCGCGACGCCGGTTTCATCCGACGAAATCGTCGCGGGCGAACTTCTCTTCGCGGCGACGAAATCGACCATCGGGTCGGCGGTGGTGCTCATCGTCTTACTCTGTTTTGGATTGGTTTCGTCGCCCCTCGCGCTTCTCGCGTTGCCCGCCGTGTTCGTGGCGTCGATCACTTTCGCCGGACTCTCGATCATCGTCGCCGCGCTCTCGAATTCGTACGAGTTTTTTTCGTACTACTTCACCCTTGTCGCGGCGCCGATGTTTCTTTTCAGCGGCGTTTTCTTTCCAGTCGAATCGCTCTCGGCGGGAATGCAGGCGTTCGCCTGGTGTCTTCCCCTGACACCCGTTGTCGATCTCGTTCGCGGCCTTGTCCTCGATCGCCCGACATCGCGCATCTGGATCGACCTCGTTTACTTGATTGTGCTCGGCGCCGCCGTGTTTCGCATCGCGTGCTGGCTCTTTCGCCGCCGCCTCATCAAGTAGCAGGTTGCTGAAAAACGCCCATCTGCGCGGCACTGCCGCGACACCAACTTCACTCGCGCAAGAAACTACCATGGGCCTCGCAAACTATCGCTTCGTCTCGATGGCGTTGGCGCGTCGCCGCTCCCTACCGCGTACATCTGAGTACAGCGGCCGGTCGCGGCTTTCCGCGCCTGCCTTGCATCTGGACATTTTTCAGCAACCTGCAAAACCGACTTTTTCAGCAGCCTGTTACAGCTCCCC
>JACPTQ010000078.1:0-50164 GCA_016192705.1 Deltaproteobacteria bacterium
ATTGTTGCCCGTTATCCGGGAATCAGGGAATCGCACTGAGACCGCTTTTTTTGCCTTCATCCACCTACATCCCTATAGTGGGAGCGCGTGGAGAGGAGGCTCGTGCTCGCATCGGCATCACCCAGACGTCGGGAAATGCTCGAACGGATTGGAATTTCGTTCGACGTCCGACCCGCGCACATCGACGAAACGCCGCGCGGGGGCGAGCCTCCGCTCTCGTTCATTCGGCGACTCGCGTTCGAGAAGGCGGCCGCCGTCCGCACGTTGATTGAGGCCGACGCCGAGCGGACTCGGAACGCGACGGCGTTTGTCCTCGGGGCCGACACCGCTGTGATCGTTAACGACACGGTGTTCGGGAAACCAATGAACAACGCGGAAGCGCACGCGATGCTCGCACAGCTTTCGGGGCGTATGCACACCGTCGCCACGGCTTATGCCATCGTTGCCGCGCGCGAAACCGCTTCGGCCATCGAACGCACCGTCGTGAGCGAGGTGACGTTTCGGAAGATGCGCGACGACGAAATCGCGGCGTACGTCGCGACGGGCGAGCCCCTTGGGAAAGCGGGTGCCTACGCGATTCAGGGCGCTGCGGCGGTGTTCGTCAAATCGGTTTCTGGATCGGTCACCAACGTCGTCGGGTTGCCGCTCGCAGAAGTTGAGGAAGACCTCGCCGCCTGTGGAGCGATCGATTGGCCGGTTTGTTTGAAAAAGAAAGGGAGGGCATCGTGATGAAACGTCTTGTAATCCCGGGTCGAACGAAGTTCGTCGCGCTTGAAGTTGCGATCGCGCTTCTCGTTGCGGCGACCGTTGGCGGAAGCGCCTTTGGCGAATGGGGGAGCGTTTACTTGGGCGCGCTCCTCGCGGTGATGATCGTTGTCGCGAACCTCATGTACGACATCACGATCGCGCCGATGAGAACGCCGCTCGCGCCGCGACGGGCCGACGACTTCGAAACGTGACGCATGATGAGCCAACCAAAGTCGCGGTGGCCCTTAGCGATGTTCGGGCTCGAGTGGCGGCGGCGGCCGCGCGCGCGAATCGCGACGCGTCGACCGTTCGCCTCGTCGCCGTCACGAAGACGATTGCGGTCGAGCGTCTCCGCGAAGCCCTGGTGGCCGGAGCCCACGATTTCGGAGAGAACTACGTTCAGGAGTGGCGCGGCAAAGCAGACACCCTCGCGGAGGAATCAGCAACCGGCGCCATCGCGTGGCACTTTGTCGGTCGCCTCCAGCGAAACAAAGTCAAATACGTCGTCGGGCGTGTCGCGCTCGTCCACGCAATCGACTCGCTGGAGCTCGCGGAAGAGTTGGCGAATCGGGCCGCGGCTCGCGGCGTCGTTCAAACCGGACTCGTCGAAGTGAACGTCGCGGGCGAGACCACGAAGGCCGGGTTCGAGGTGACTGAAGCCGTACGCGCACTTCGCAAGATGCAGTCTCTCGCGGGCCTTCGCGTCGCGGGGTTCATGACAATGCCGCCGCCGACAGAAAACCCAGACGATTCGCGCGGGTCGTTTCGCGCGCTTCGAGAGCTGCGCGACCGCGCCCAAAACGAAGTGGGCGTCGCCTTTCCCGAATTGTCGATGGGAATGAGCGGCGACTTCGAAGTCGCGATCGAAGAGGGCGCGACGCTTGTTCGCGTCGGGACGGCAATTTTTGGCGCTCGGGTGCCACGCGAGGTTTGATGGCGCTCAAGGTTGCACTCATCGGCGCGGGAAAAATGGCGGGGGCGCTCGCAGATGGGCTTGTCGGACGAATGCTCGTCGGCGTTGCCAACCGGTCGCCGCGGCGACTCGACGCCTTCGTCGCAGCGCATAAGGGCGTTCGACGATTTGCGTCTTACCGCGAAGCCGTGAAGGGCGCGGACGTTGTCATCATCGCTGTGAAACCCGATGGCGTCCTTAGCGTCATTGACGAAATACTTGAAACGCTCGCGATCGGGAAAACCATCGTCTCGGTCGCAGCCGGGCTGCCGCTCGACGCGCTCGAAGCCGCCCTACCTAAAAGCGTCGGCGTCGTGCGCGCCATGCCAAACCTCGCCTCAGCGGTGCGCGCCGGCGCAACGGGCCTTTACGGAGCGCGAACAGCGCAGGCGCGAAAAGCCGTCGAGAATGTCTTTAGCGCGGTCGGGCGAATCTATTGGTGCGACAGCGATGCCGCGATCGACTCGCTCACCGCGGTGAGTGGAAGCGGGATCGCGTATGTCCTCGTTTGGCTGGAGGCGCTCGCCGATGCCGCGGTGCGCCTCGGCATGGAGCGCGCGCGCGCCATCGACCTATCGGCGACGACGATTGCTGGGGCGGCCGCACTCGTGCACTCAACACGCCGACATCCGGCCACGCTGCGCGATGAAGTCGCTTCGCCCGGTGGTACAACGATCGCCGGGCTCACCGCGATGGAGGCGGCCGGTGTGCGTGGCGCCATTTACGCGGCGGTTGAAGCCGCCTATCTTCGTGCGCGAGAACGATCCGGAACTTTTCGACCATCCGAAGGAGGGCTGAAATGAAGATCACACCGCTTGACATCCAGCAGCAGGAGTTTCGACAAACCTGGCGCGGTTACGACGCAAGCGAGGTGCGCGCGTTCCTCGAGGTCGTGCGTGGCGCCGTTGAAGAAGTCGTACGTGAAAACGCCACGCTTCAATCCGCCATTGCGGCGCGCGAAGCGGAACTCGCCGAACACCGCGAACGCGAGCGCGTCTTGCGCGAGACGCTCGTTACGGCGCAGCGCGTTTGCGAAGACTTGAAGAGCGCCGCGAAAAAAGAGGCGGAGATTGTGATCGGCCAAGCCGAGCTTCAGGCCGAGCGGCTCGTCCACAACGCACAAGCACGTCTCGCCCGCGTCCTCGACGACATTCGTGAAATGAAACGTCAGCGCATGATGTTCGAGGAAGAGTTGCGCAGCATCCTCGCGTCACACGGGCGTCTCGTCGATGCGACGGCCGCAGCGCAGAAGGACGAAATCCCGATTGAGGAGAACGTGACCGCGATGCCACCGCGCGCTGTGAATGCGAAGCCGGGCGTTGCACGCGGGGGCTAGGAAGCCAGATTGCGAGAACGCCTGAGCGGCGACACTGATTCCGGTGCTGTCCGAGATTCGGGGGGCGTCGTCACGGTCCGTGTTGTCGCTAAACCGCGGGCGTCGAAAACTCGTCCCCGCGGGCTCGTGGGTGACACCGTCAAGATCGACGTCGCGGCACCGCCCGTCGATGGCGACGCGAATCGCGCGCTGATCGAGTTTTTCGCGCGCGGGCTCAAGATCCCCAAGGCCAACGTCGAAATCCTTGTCGGTGAGAGCGGCCGCCGAAAGGTCGTTCGCCTTACAGGGGCAACGGTCGTGGCCGTCAAATTGCTGTTACAGATTCCATAACGCTCGCGATCCAGCGGCCGTAATCGCGGCGCGCGCGTTCGAGCGTCGCCAGGCGGCGATCCCGCTTCGGCACGTCTTCGCCGAGCGGCGGGATGAGGCCCCAATTCACGTTCATCGGCTGAAAGTCCCCGTGGAGCGGTCCCTCCGTCACGTACTGAACGAGCGCACCGACCGCGCACGTCGGGGGCGGCGCCGTGAACGGGCGCCCCGCGCTCTCAGCGGCGAGCGCAACGCCTGCAACAAAACCGATCGCGGTCGACTCAATGTACCCTTCGACACCCGTGAGCTGGCCCGCGAGCCGAACATTCGGCCGCGCACGAAGCCGCAGCTCCGCATCAAGCACCTTGGGCCCATTCACAAACGTGTTGCGATGAACCGACCCGAGCCGCAAAAACTCGGCACGCTCAAGTCCCGGGATCATCCGAAAGATCCGCGTCTGCTCGGGCCATTTGAGCTTCGTTTGAAATCCGACCATGTTGAATGCCGTGCGCTCGCGGTTCTCCGCGCGCAACTGCACGACCGCATGGGGCCGCCGACCCGTGCGCGGATCACAGAGCCCGACCGGCTTCATCGGCCCGAAAGCAAGCGAATCAAGTCCCCGCGCCGCCATCACCTCAACGGGCAAACACCCCTCGAAATATTTCGCCTCCTCAAAATCGTGCGCCGCGACCTTCTCTCCCGCGAGAAGCGCCGCGACAAATGCTCGGTACTCCGACTCGTTGAGCGGACAATTCAAATAGTCATCGCCCCCCTTGTCGTAACGCGACGCCGCAAACGCCACCGCGCGATCGATCGTCTCCGCGTCCACGATCGGCGCAATCGAATCGTAGAAATACAGCTGCCCCGCACCCGTCGCGCGCGCGATGTCCAGAGCGAGAGCCGTCCCCGTCAGCGGCCCCGTCGCAACGATCGCGGGTCCATCCGGCAATGCGCGCGCCTCGTCACGTCGCACGACGATTCGCCGGTGCGCCTCGATCGCCCGCGTTACCGCCTTCGCAAACGCGACGCGATCGACGGCGAGCGCGCCACCCGCGGGAACGCTCGTTTCCGCGGCTGCCCTCAAAATGAGCGACCCCGCGCACGTGAGCTCCTCTTTCAAAAGGCCATGCGCATTCTCCGGGTCGCGCGACTTAAACGAATTCGAACAAACGAGCTCGGCAAGGTCACCCGTCGCATGCGCCGCAGTCGTCGCCGCCGGCCGCATCTCAACGAGCCGAACATCAACGCCACGCTCCGCGAGCTGCCACGCCGCCTCGCATCCCGCGAGCCCGCCCCCAACAACCGTTACCGTCAAGACATCATCCGCGCCGCGTCATGATGCGGCCTTTGAATCTCCCGCGCCCGCCTCCGCCCCCTCGCCCGCCGCTTCCGCCGCCGCCTCAACATAACCACACTCTTTGTTCGCGCACTTCACCTGCGCCCCAAATTTCTTTGTGTACTTCTGCACCAAGAATTTCGCGCCGCACGTCGGGCATGGCCGCGCGACCGGCCGGTCCCACAACGCAAACTTACAATCGGGGTAACGATTGCACGAAAAAAACGCCTTCCCGCGACGCGACATCTTCTCAACGAGTTCACCCTGCCCGCCGTCATCCGGGCATTTAACCCCCGTCGAAATCGACTTTCGCCCCGTGCACTCCGGATACCGCGAGCACGCGTAAAACCGCCCGAACTTCCCGCGCTTCAACACCATCGGCGCCTCGCACGTTGGACACTTCTCATTCGTCGGCTCGTCGACAACAATCCGAATCGACCCGTCCTCGTTTCGCCGAAACTCCTTCGTGTTCTTACACTCGGGGTATCCCTGGCACGCGAGAAAACTCCCGTTCCGCCCCCACTTAATCACCATCGGCTTCCCGCACTTCTCGCACACATGTTCCGTCGGGATCTCTTCGGCCTTCACGTTCCGCATCTCGACGTTCGCCTTTTGAATCTGCTCATGAAACGGCCGGTAAAAATCGCCGAGCACGTTTTGCCAGCCCACCGTCCCCTCCTCAATGTCGTCGAGGCGCTCCTCAACCTGCGCCGTAAACTCAACATCAAGAATCGACGGGAAACTCTTGACGAGAAGCCCCGTCACGAGCGTCCCAAGCTCCGTCGGCGAAAACCGATTCTCGAGCTTCGCGACATATTCGCGGTCAACAATCACCGACATGATTGCCGCGTACGTCGACGGCCGCCCAATCCCGCGCTCCTCAAGCTCCTTCACGAGACTCGCCTCGGTGTATCGTGGCGGCGGCTCTGTGAAGTGCTGGTCCGGTTTCACCTCAAGCAGGTTTAGCTCTTCGCCCACGGCCACCGCCGGCAACGCATCGTCATGCGCGCCCTCGTCGTCGTCGCGAACATCGCGCACCGCCGTATCGTCGGCGTCCTCCATATAAACGCTCATGAACCCCGGAAACTTGAGCGTGCTCCCCGTCGCGCGCAGGTCGTATTTCCCGGCCTTCACGTCGACCGTCGTCTGGTCATAAACCGCCGGCTTCATCTGCGACGCGACGAATCGATTCCACACAAGCTGATACAGCTTGAAATCGGGCTCCTCGAGAAACGGCTTCACGCGCTCGGGCGTCCACTCCATCGCCGTCGGCCGAATCGCTTCGTGCGCGTCCTGCGCACTCTTCTTCGTTTTGTACTTGATCGCCTCATCGGGCAAGTTCTCCTTGCCGTAAGTCGCAGCAACGTACTCACGCACCGCCAGGAGCGCCTCATCCGCTGTCCGCACCGAATCGGTTCGCATGTACGTGATGAGACCCGTTGGCCCCTCTTCGCCGAGCTCGATGCCCTCATACAGCTTCTGCGCGATGCCCATCGTGCGCTTAGCCGTGAACCGCAACTTCCGCGCCGCCTCTTGCTGCAGCTTGCTCGTCGTGAACGGTGGCGTCGGATTGCGTCGGCGCTCCTTGGTTTCCACGTTCGCGACCACGCACGGCAACACCTTCAGCTCGTCGACAATCGCGCGCGCCACATCGCCCGTCTCGATCGACGCCTTTTCGCCGCTCACTCTCATCAACCGCGCGCCAAAAGGAGGCGGCGTCTTCGCACCCAACGTCGTCTCGATCGTCCAATATTCGCGCGCGACGAACGCTTTAATCTCCTCCTCGCGCTCGACAACAAGCCGCACCGCGACCGACTGCACGCGCCCCGCGGATAACCCCCGTCTCACCTTCCGCCAAAGCAGCGGCGACAGCTCGTAACCCACGATTCGGTCAAGCAAGCGCCGAGTCTGCTGCGAATCAAACTTCTTTTTGTCGATCGTCGTCGGCTTCTCGATCGCCTCCTTCACACCGCGCTTCGTAATCTCGTTGAACAGCACGCGAAAAATATTGTCGTTGACGCTGCGAAGCTCCTCGGCGATGTGCCACGCGATGGCCTCCCCTTCGCGGTCGGGGTCCGAGGCCAGGAGAATTCGATCGGCCGTCTCGCCCGCCTTCTTCAAATCGCTCAAGACTTTCTGCTTCCCGCGAATGACGGTGTACTCAGGCGTGAACTTCCCGCCCTTAATGGTGATTCCCATCTTCGACTTCGGCAGATCCTTCAAATGCCCGACGGAGGCCTTCACCTTAAACTGCGACCCGAGATATTTCCCGAGCGTCTTGGCCTTCGCGGGCGACTCAACAATCACAAGTGTTTTAGCCATGGAGGGACTCCTCTAGCAGATGCCGAGGGGGATTGGGAAGCGTTTAAGGTATGTTGCGCGCAAAACCGGGGCTTTCGACCCGCGCCGTCGACGGCAAGCCGATGTTCGTTCCGCTGAGAACCGTCGAGAAATTCCCGGCGTCGAGCGTCGTTGTGAGCGTTGCGTGCGTCGCGCGTCGAATGACCGTTTGGCCGCTGACGTTAAAGTGAACGTACGTCCAATAGAGGCCCGCATCGGCATCGTAGTGTCCCGCTGGTATTCCACCGTTGCCACCTGTGAGGTTTCCGCCCGGTGGGCCGCCATCGAGCGTGTAGCCCGACCTCAACCCGCCATCGACCGAGCGATAAACGAGGGTGTTGCTGCCCTGCGAAACATAAAGAACGTAACCCGTCTGGCCCGCGTAGATGTCTGGGTCGGAGTACGTTTGGCCGGTCGACAGTTGAATCGACGAACGATCGCCCGGGTCCTGCGTGAACTGCGTGCCGTCCGAGCCTGGAATTTCCGTTGCGCTGTGGATCGCGCGGTTGCACGGGCCCGCCGCGCAGCCCGCGGGGTCCTGCCCCATGATTCCGGGAAGGTAGAAGAGGACGATGCCGCCGTCTTCAAGGAGGGGGCTCGGATCGACGTAACCGGCGCTGTCGGATCCGCCGGAGAGCGATACATTGAATGGCCCGGTTAGGACACCGGTCAGCATGTCGTAACGGCGAACCGTGTTGGGATTGTAGATGTAGAGCGTCGTGCCGCGACGAACGACGTCGGGAACGCTGCCTGAAAACGGTACCCAACTCGGAATGACCGACCAGTTCGCGCCGTCATTTCCGTGCGCGACATACGTGATGTGGTTCGAGGGGCTGTTGCAATCGACGCTCGCATCGGGTGTGCACGCGTGAAACGCCAAAAGGTAGGCGCCCGTCACCAAGTTCGCGCCGGCATCGCCGCCCGCGTCGGCTCCCGTACCCGCATCCGCCCCCGCATCCGCTCCTGCGCCCGCATCCGCTTTCAAACCCGCATCCGCTCCCGCTCCTGCGTCCGCTCCCGCATCCGGTGTTGCAATCGGCCCGCTCGTCGTCGCGCTCGAACACGCGAAACCCACCGCAAGTGCCGCGGCCCACGTCCCGTTCATTCTGCTTCCGCTCATTCCGCTTCTCCTCCCACTCGATGATACCGGCCGTCCGACGCACGCCGCACAACCCCGCGCATCTCCCGAGACGTCAACATCGCCATCGCCACTCCCGCCGCGAGACCCGTCCGCTCCGCGAGTTCGTCAACCGTCGCAGGCCCACGCGACAAGGCTCGCGCGATGGGGTCGGCCTCCTGCGAAACCGCCACAGCATCTCGCGTTGATAGGCCGAGCGCACCAAGAAATCCTTCGACCGACTCGACGAGGGTCGCGCCCTCACGAATCAATCTGTGCGGCGCGGCACAGAGCGGCGACCCGACATCGCCCGGCACCGCAAAGAGGCGACGACCGAGTTCGCGTGCAAACCGCGCCGTGATGAGCGCGCCCGAGGCCAACGTACCCTCGACAACGACGACCGCTTCGCTCATCTCGGCGATCACGCGGTTTCGCGCATGGAAGTGGTGGCGCCGCGGCGTCGTCCCGTTCGGGTACTCGGTGACGAGGGCGCCCGACCGCGCGATGCGCTGAAAATCGGCCGCGTGCGCCCGCGGGTACGGCACGTCGAGCCCCGACGCAAGCACCGCGATGGTCCGTCCGCCGGCCGCGAGCGCCGCGCGATGCGCCGCAATGTCGACGCCGCGTGCGCCGCCCGACACAACCGTCACACCCGACCGCGCAAGCCCCGTCGAGAGCGCACCCGCCCAATGCACACCGTACCCGCTCGCCGCGCGCGCCCCAACAATCGCGACGCGCCGTCCTTCGCCGATTTCGCCCGCGACGAACACCGTCACTCGCCCATCAACTTCTCAAAGAAGCCCTTTTTTTTCTCCTTGGTCTCTTTGGGTTCCTTCGTGTCCTTTACGTCTCGGCCCTTGAACGTCGTCCCGAGAGCCTCGAACAACTCGCGCTGCTTCTCGGTCAGCTTCGCCGGAATCTCGACCGTCACGTGCGCGACAACATCGCCCGCGGGTCGCCCGCGCACCGCCGGCACGCCTTTCCCCACGAGCCGCACCGTCTGTCCCGACTGCGTCCCCGCTGGAAGCCGCACCGCTTCCGGCCCATCGAGCGTCGGCACGTCGACCTCCGCACCCAGCGCGGCCTCCGCGACGTTGACCTTCACCTCGCAGTGCAGGTCGTCGTCGTGACGCTCAAAAACCTTGTGGCGCTTCACGTCGAACTGCAAATACAAATCGCCCGGCGGCCCGCCGTTTTCGCCGAGATCGCCCTTCCCTTCGAGGCGCAGTTGAACGTCGTTTGATACGCCCGCGGGAATCGTGACGGTGAGCTTGTCCTCTTCGGCGCGCTTCCCCGTCCCACGGCACGTCGCGCAACGATCCCGCAGCACCTCGCCCGCACCGCCACACGTTCCGCACGTTGTCGAAATAATGAACGGCCCGCCGCCCCGCACAACCTGCCCCTCGCCCCGACACGTTGGGCAGGTCGCCGTCCCATTTTTCGACCCCTTGCCACCACACGCGTCGCACGGCACATGGCGCGGCACGCGAATCTCCTTCTTCGCCCCGCGCACCGCCTCCTCGAACGTGAGCGCCATCCGAAACCCGATGTCTTCCCCCGCGCGCGGCCGGTGTCGTCCGCGCCGCCCACCTGCGCCCGCGCCGCCTCGCCCGAAGCCGCCCATCCCGCCAAAAAAATCGCCGAAGATGTCGCCAAACCGCGCGAAAATGTCCTCGACGCCGCCGCCCGTAAACCCGTGAAACCCGCTCCCCTCAAGCCCCTCGTGCCCATATCGATCGTACGTCGCCCGCTTCTCCGCGTTCGACAATACCTCGAACGCCTCGCTCGCGACCTTAAACCGCGACTCAGCCGCCTTGTCGCCCGCGTTCCGGTCGGGGTGGTTTTCGAGCGCCTTTTTTCGGTACGCCTTTTTTATCGTCTCGTCGTCGGCGTCGCGCCCAACGCCAAGCACTTCGTAGTAATCTGGTTTTGACACGATCGATGAATTCCCGCGTTCAACCTAAGCACTCGCCTGAAAGCTGTCAAGGAAATCGGTGCAGCACATTGCGCGAATTGCGCGGTTGTGCGATGGAAACACAGTGAGTCGCGTTGCCCATCTCGCCTTGTCAGCAGCCCTCGCGCACCTGGCCGCTTGCGCGACCGCAAGCTCGCCCCAACCTCCTCCTCGGCTCGCAGCGATCCGGCTCGAAGCGCTGAACATTCAGAAACTACTTAGCGAAACGCTCCAAACGAGCGGCATCCCCGGGATCGCCGCTGCCGTTGTGCGAAGCGAAGGCCCCGTGCGCGCGGCCGCCGTCGGCGTTCGCTCCACGAATGGAAAAGACCCCGTCCGCCTCGATGACCCATTCCACATCGGCTCCTGCACGAAGTCGATGACCGCGACCCTCATCGCCCTTCTTGTCGAAGAGGGGCGCCTCGCGTGGGACACGCCACTCGCCAAGCTTTTGCCAAGCATCGCGCCCGCGATGCGTGCCGTGTATCGCCACGTAACGATACAGGATCTTCTCACCCACGCGTCCGGCCTTCCGCCCGTCAAGCAGCCGACGGCCGACGAAATCGCGTTTCTCACCGGACTTCGCGGCTCGCCGCGCTCGCAACGTGAGGAGTTCGCCCGCTGGGTCCTCCAGCGCGCCCCCGTCTTCACGCCTGGAAAGGGCCACGCGTACTCGAACGCGGGCTACGCCTTACTCGCGCACATCGCGGAAGTCGCTACGAGCCGGAGCTACGAGGAGCTCATGCGCCAGCGCGTCTTTTCCCCGCTCGGCCTTCGCTGCTTCTTCGGTTGGCCCGCGACGCCCGAGCGACCTCACGCGCCGCACGGCCATTGGCGAAAGCAAGGGGCCTTCGTCCCTCTCGCGCTCGACGATCCGTACCGATTGCCGCCTGCCCTCGTGTCCGCGGGCGATGTGAGCTGTGCGATCGCGAGCTTCGCCGAGTTCGTGCGCGCCCACTTGAGGGCGTTGCGAAATCTCGAGGCGGCGCTCCCTTCAAGGGCGGTTCAGGCGCTGCACCGCGCGCGTCCACTCGCGAAAAAGATGCCGGCGAAGGTTGAGAATTACTTTGGAGAGACGGCGGGGATCGGCGGCGGATGGTACATCTTCAATCGCAGCGAGAAGCGAACCGTGAGCTGGCACAACGGGAGCGCGGGAACCTTCTTCACGTGGATGCTCGTTCTCCCGCACGACGACGTCGCGATCGTCGTTGCAACGAACGCGGGCGGGAGCGAGCCGACAATTGCGCGGGTCGCCGCTCGAATCCTCGACCGTTTGATGGTGTCCCGCTAATCGCCAGAACGCGATCGATGCGAACACGCTTGATACGACCACTTCTGAATCACCGCGGTCCAAGACCACGGGCGGGCACACGAATCGCGGGGCTCTCTTATGACGGGCGCTTTGTCGGCGCCCACGATCGGCGCGAAATCCTCGAGGCCCTCGCGACGCTGCACCCGATCTGGGAGGAACGCTATGCGCCGCATCATCCACCGCCCGCTGGCGAACAAAACCGCAAGCTCCTTCGCCCCATCTACTGGCTCGGCGATTGGCAGTTCGCCTGCCTCGGTTACTACCGACCACCGCGCGCGACACGCGACTGCGCCGTTCGCGCCGAGCCGTTTCCACCTGTGCTCGCGCGCCTCGTTTCTGATATCGAATCGCGCACGCGCCGCCTCTTTGCCCCACGCGACATCCCGCGCGGATGGCACTTGAACACCTGCCTCATCAACTATTACGGGAGCCGCATCGAAAACGGGAAACGAATCGACGTCGCCCGCGTCGGCGAGCACAAAGACTTTGAGCCCGGCCCCGTCGCGTCGGTGTCGCTCGGTGAGCGCGCGCTTTTTCAGTTTATCGCGAGCCGCAAAAAGGGCGAGCGCGACCGCGTCGTTCACGAAATGTGGCTCGACGACGGGTCGCTCCAAATCTTCGGCGGCCCGCGGTGGAAGTCCGAGTTTTTTCATCGCGTGCAGCGCGTCGATCGGCGCGCGGGTGCGCACTTCGACATCGCCGTCGACAACTTTGACGTTCGGCGCATCAACTTCACGTTTCGATTCGTGCCCGACGCCGACATCGTCGCGTTCGCGAAACTCGATGCTGCGGCGCGCGACGATGTGACGAGATACGTTACACAGCTCGCCGAGCACTCGGCGTTTTGGCGGGCCGCAGCCGAGCGACGATGACAGCGCGATTGAAAATAACGGCCGGATGGTTGGCACTCGGAATCGCGTGCAAGAACGACCCGGTCGGGACAGCGCCGCCCGTCGACGCGGCGGCGACCGCGCGATGCAGCGGCGATGCAAGCGGACCCGACTGTCTCTTTGACGTCGCAGCGATTTCAAACGACGCAACGCTCGGCCTCGCGCTCGATGGCCCCATCGCTGTGACGAGCGTCGCGGGCGTGATGGTTGCTGAAGTCCCGTTTCGCTTCGTCGGCGCACCGTGGCACAGCCAAGCCTGGTCGCACCGCGCAAGTCTTTTTCTCCCAGACCCGTATGGCGACGCGGGCTGGAACGCCGCAGCCGTTTACGCCGAGGTGAACGACGACGACGGCGGCGATCGCCCGACCGCGTTTGTTCTCGACCTCTTTGGGCGCGAGACCGCTGCCCGCACGCGCGTTCCGGTCGCGGTGTTCGCGAGCGCGCCCCCACGGCCGAGCGTCATTTCGACCGATGGCAGCGTCGAGAACGCCGCGGTGAAACTCGCGCACCCGACCGTCGCCGGCTGCTTCGATGTCCCGCTCGATGAGAACCCCTGGAAAGATTGCGCCTGGTCGATTATCGATGCGACACTCGATTGGACCTGGATCCCCTGGACCGCCATCGCCGCATCGTACCTGCGCACCCTGCACGCGCTCACTCGCCTCGACGCGACGTGGCGCGCCGCCGACGCAGGACTCGACATCGCGGTGTTCGCGCCGACCCGCTTCGCGACGGGCGGCTACTCAAAGCGCGGCATCGCCCAGTGGTACGTCGCCGCGATGGACGCGGGCGTCACGGCGATCTGGGTCGGATCGGGCGAATGGCTGAGCATCCAAACGATGTTCCAATCGATGATCGACGACTGGGGCGATGACGGCGGCCTTCGCGCGTCGTACGTCGCGTTTTACGGTACCCCCCTCGGCGATCAATTCCGCGGTGTCGTCGACCCGATAAAATGGGCGTCGCGCCTCGCGGGCGTCGCGGTGACGCCGCTTCGCGGAAGCGACGACGAAATCTGGCCGCAAAACCACCTCTCGACCTACGCGAGCGCGTTCCCGCGCCTCGTCGCACCCGGCTTCGTCGGCGATGCCATGCACGTGCAGCGCGAGAGCGGCGAATACATTCTGACGAGCGCCGAATCGGTCGGCTCGTGGCGCGGCGTCGTCGCGCGCTTACGCAGCGCGGATGCCGTGGCCCCATTTGTGGCTACGCTCGACGCATCGTTTGATCTCGCGGCGTCGCCCATTCGCGCAACGGCAACTGCCACGGGCGCCGACGCGGGCGCGCTCGTTCGCGTCTGGTGGGGCAGCGCGCTCGACTGCACGCCACCCATCGGCAACGTCTACGACACCTTCCCTGCCTGGGGACGCGACGACCGCGACATGCGCGATCTTTCGTGGACTTCGCTCACGATGGCAAAAGACGGCGGCGTCTATTTCACCGATCTTCCCGTCGGCCGCGACGCGCTCCCGCGCGACACGCAGCTCTTCATCGACCTTCTTGACAGCGACTCGTTCGCATCGACCATTCCCCTTCGCCTCAGTGACGCCGGCGTCGACCGCAGCTGCCCGTGATAAGCTACTGCTGCGACGGTTTATCGATCCCTTGACGGACGACAACCTCAGGTTGCCCGTTCGCGCCGTTGCGAACGAAAAGCCCTTCGCTGTTCGCGTGTTCGGGCGTCTGGAGTCGCGGGTCCTTCGTCAGAACGTCGAGCGTCTCCTTGAGCGCCGGGTTCGACGTGCCCGTGCCGTCGCCACCGAACACAACGACGCGCGCGCCTTCACCAACCGACTTGAGCGCCGCCGTCAGCGTGCCCGCGATGTCGTCGGACCCCGACGCAAAGTGAAACACGTAAACGTTGTGGCAATCGTAAACGATGACGCCGATGCACGGCCCCGCGCCGAACGTTCCCACGAGGGTTCCGTTAGGAATTTCCGAAACCGGAACCACCATGTGTTCGCCACCATTCACCGTAGACTGCTTCGACCACTCATCGATCCCAACGCCTTTCGGCGTTACCGATTTCGTTCCTTCGAGAAGCTGCGACTTCGATGGCCCGTTCGCCGCCGCCGCTTCACGCCCATCACCCAACTTCGCGTTCTCCGCCTTCGTCCCGAGAGCCACCTCGCGCGAGGCAAGCAGATCGTCCGCGCCGTCCATCCCACACGCAACCACCGTAAGCACGAGCACCGCCGCCAAAACCTTCGAGACCGTTTTCGAATTCTTCTTGTTCAACATTGTTTTCGTTTCTCCCGCCTTGACGTAAGAGCACGCGCGGTGCCAGCGAAAAACCGCAGTCGCCGCGGAATCTGAATCGCCGTTGCGTGTCGCTGTCACGGATGAACGCTCCATCATTCATCTGTAGGGGGCGGCCCACGTGACGCAGCAACGGAGTGGAGGTGGGATGAAATCGTACTCGCGTCAAGGGGCGACGCCATCCAAAATCTGACATTTCCGCGACGAGTCCTTAATATTGAGGCTGATGCGAAGCGACAACGCACAACGACGCGTGCGCGCGAATCTCGGAAGCCGTGGGCGCTTTTGCGTTGCCGGTGTTGCCGCGGGCGTCGCAATGGGATGCGCTGAGGGGCTGCGGCTTCTTCTCATCGACGGCGGCGCGACATCGGTCGTTTCTGCGACGAGCCATCTTGCGCTGTCGGTCGGCCTTCTCGCGCTCGGCTCGTTGGTCGTGTGCTTCGCTCTGTCGTGGGTGGTTTCGCGGCTCTCGGCGCGCGTTTGGTACATTTTGGGATCGTTGGCGGTTATGGGTCTCGCGGTCGCAGAGGCGCTGCGGCCCGAGGAGTTTCGCCTTCCGTGGGGGCACATCCTTCTTGTGGTTCTTGGCGTCGGTATCTTCGTCGCAACAATCTCGTGGCCATGGCAACGGGTTCTTCCCGCGCTTCTACCCGCCGCGGTCACGCTGTCGCTCGGCGCCGTCGTCTTCGGCGCTACGAGCGAGGAAGCGTGCGATCGATTCGAGGATCGGGGGCTCCTTACGGCGCCGCTCGTTTCGCTTGCGCGCCATGGGTTCGAGCGGTCGGCTGACACGTCCGCTCCCGCCTCCTCGCCCGCAGGGGATTTCAACGCCAAGGCGCCAAGCCGCAAAGACCCAAAGAAAGAAGTCTCTTCACTTGGCGTCTCCGCGCCCTTGCGTCAAATCTCTGCCACCCCTCGCGCGGTCATCCTCATCACAATCGACTCGCTTCGCGCGGACCACGTCGGCGCCTACGGATACCGCCGCAACACAACGCCCGCGATCGACCGCTTCGCAAAGTCCGCGCTCCGCTTTGAATCGGCGTACGCGCAAGCCCCGCACACGTGGCGTTCAATCCCGTCGCTCGTAACCGGCCGCTATCCGTCGCACGTCGCCATGTCACGCGCGCGGCCGCCTGTCGTCTACGAAAACAACCCGATGCTCGGCGTCGAGCTCACGCGCCTCGGCGTCACGCCTGAAGCGGTCCTCACGCACTGGCTCTTCGATCCCAAGTACGGTCTCGCGCGCGGCTTCGCTCACTGGAATCTCGACGTCGCAACACGCAATCGCGCAAAAACCGCATCACAGCCGACCGCCGGCCGCGCCATCGACATCGCGCTTGCCCGCTTCGCTCGCTGGGAAACCGACGCCAACGCGCGACCACTCTTTCTCTGGGTCCACATCTACGATCCGCACGCCCACTGGATTCGCCACGCGGGCATTCGCTCCTTCGGCGACGAACCCAAAGACCTCTACGATCACGAAATCGCTTACAGCGACCACCACGTCGGCCGTCTCCTCGATCGCCTCCGCGCATCGCGCCAAGCTCGCGACATCGGCGTCATCATCACGAGCGACCACGGCGAAGGGCTCGGCGACGGTGACCACGGCGTTTGG
This sequence comes from Deltaproteobacteria bacterium, assembly GCA_016192705.1. GTDB lineage: Bacteria > Myxococcota > JACPTQ01 > JACPTQ01 > JACPTQ01 > JACPTQ01. Next base: position 16,168 of record JACPTQ010000078.1, read on the forward strand.
TACCACGGCCAAGCGCTCTTCGATCACCAGATTCGCGTGCCACTTCTCATTGCGGGCCCCGGCGTCACGCCCGGCGTCGAATCACGCCCCGCAGGACTCATCGACCTTGCCCCAACGATCGTAAGCTGGTTTGGTGGCGCCCCGATCGCAGCGCACGAGGGCGTCGATCTCATCAGCCGCCGCGAGGCCCTCGGCGATCGTCGCCTTTACAGCGAACTTCTCACGGGCCCAAATAGCGAGCCGATGCAAGCGGTCATCGACGGCCGCTGGAAGCTCATCCGCTGGTCGAAACTCGGCCGGGCGCGCCTCTACAACCTCGACGCCGATCCCCGCGAATGGCGCAACCGAGCGCGTCGCGACGCCGATGTTCACGCGCGCCTCGACGCCGCGCTTTCGGCCTTTAACGAAGCCGGTCAAGCGTATTAAGAGAAGAGAAACCACAGAGGCACTGAGTTCACAGAGTTCGGAGGAGTAAGAGATTTTCGTCATAAAAAAAGAAATGAACGAGTTTCTTCGACCGTCTGCGGTCCCCCAGTTTTTTTATTTCCTCCTCAGACCTCCTTACCTCTGCGTCTCTGTGGTTTCTCTTCTCCTTTCTTCATCTTCCTCCCTCGCCCAAGTCCCCATCCCCGGCGAGCTGTCGCTCTCACCACGGCTCGGCGCATCAGTCGGCATCGTCGGCGAGAAATCACTCTTCGCAATGGGCCTCGACGTCGAGACGTCAAAAACCGGTCCCCTCTATCTTTCGTTTCACTCCGACATCGCGTTTGCGAAAGACGCTTTTCGCTTCCTGGGCGGCGGCGGCGTCAAATACAAATTCGTCATCAAGCGCAAACCGATTGTTCCGTACGTCCGTGGCCTCATGACGATCGGTTTTTCCGTTGGCAAGAAAGGCTCCAACCTCGAAATGATTCCCCGCGCGGGCGGCGGCTTTCGCGTACACGCTTACGAAAAACTCGCATTCGGGATGGAGACGCTTTTCAGTTTCGGTGGACGCGTTGGCGCCGAAACAGGACCGTCCGTCGTCTTTGACGCCGTCGCTTGCGCGGAGTTTATTTTTTGACGTGCGATGCGGATCTTAACCATTGCAGTGTTCGCGTGTGCCTCGCTCGTCGCGTCGCCAACGACCGCCAACGCCGAGAGCGCCTCCTTCGGCATCCCGTGGCGCATTCCGCTCGTGCGACTCTCGAAACATTTCGGCCGCGACGCGATGAAAGGCTTCCTCCGTCCACTCGTTCACGGCTACATCGAATTCATGCGCGACGTCGCGCTCAAAGACGCGCAACCCCTGACGACCGCCGAAAAGAAACACCTCGCTGAATTCTTCCCCTTGCGCCTCATCGACAGAGTTCGCGTCACCCTGCTCGGCGTCGCCGGCCTCGGCAACAGCTCCGCGGGTGCAGCGGCCTACGGCCCCGACCTCATCGTCGTGAAACGCGGCCACCGGACTCTCGCTGTCCTCAAGCACGAAATGGTTCACATCTGCCAATACGACAAGCTCGGCATCGCCGCGTTTGCGCAACGATACGCGGAACAGCTCGTCGACACCGATTTCGTTTACGGCAAAGTCCCATTCGAGGTTGAAGCCCATCGTTTTACGGCCAGCGGCCGGGGCCGCTTTTCGGGAATCTTGGGGTCGTGCGAGTAGGGCGAACCGTTCCCATCCGAGACAAGTTCACCTGACACCGTCTGACGCACTGTGACAGCGCGAGGACGTAATTGCTCGGTTTTCAAACCGACCAACCCCTCGCACGCGTGGCATGTGGGTTGCGTACGTACATTGGCACCATGAGCTTCATAAGACAGATGCGCTCGATAGCTCCGGCTCCTCAACTCGTTTTCATCGCATTGGCGATTGCGTGCGGCTCAACGCCGCTCGGTGATGATCCGACTGATCCGTGTGCACTCGACCCGACAGCGCGCGGGTGCCTCGATCGCCGCGTCGTCGACGCCGGGCCGTTTCCAGATGCGGGCCCGACGCCGGTTGATGCCGGACCAGACGCGGGTCCGCCGCCACCACCGCCGCCACCACCACCCGTCGACGCCGGGCCTCGCACGTGCCGGTCGTCCGGCGATTGTGGCCGCGACGAAATCTGCGAGCAAGCGATCGGCGTTTGCGACCGAACGCCAACACCAACGGGTGTCTGCAGACCGAAGCCAGACTCATGCGCGACGATTTACGACCCAGTCTGCGGATGCGACGGTCGCGACTACGCGAATTCGTGCGAAGCGCGCGCGGCCGACGTCGGCATCGCGGAGCGCGGGAAGTGCGGGCGACGCCTCTGTTCGACCGACGCCGACTGTTTCACCGGAACCTATTGCCGATACCGAACCGCAAACGACTCGTCGTGCGAGGACTGCTCGAACCTCACGCGCCGCTGGCAATGCGAGCAGCACCCGAACAACTGTTCGTGGAAAAACAACCACTGCACGACGCACATCGAGCCGCCGCCTCCACCGCCACCCGTTGACGCGGGCGTTTGCGAGCGCGGCCTCCTCGACAAATGCATGACGTGGACCGACTGCGTGGGAAGTGCCTGCGTCACGCGCGACAACTGCGGGACAGGGTTTTATTGCGAAAGTGAGCCGCACTCTGGCTTGCAGTGGTGTTCGAAGGTCTGCCAAGCCGACAGCGAATGCGGCACGGGCAACGTTTGTCGCGGCAACCGCTGCACGCGCGCTTGTAGCCCATGGCTCATGATCGAACAGTGCGCGCCACGATGCGGTGGCGGAATCACCGGGTTTTACTGCGGAATCGAAAATGTCGACGGCGGAACGGGCGGTAGCTGCTGGATCGGCATCATGTGACGCACGATTCGCTCATCGCCCTACTTCGATTCGCACGACCCGCTTGTTTCCATGATCGGCCACATAAAGCTGCCGGCCGCTCGAATCGATCGCGACGTCGAATGGCTCATTCATAGATGATGCGGATGTGCCACCATCACGAGCCGACATCGACACCTGCCCGAGGACGTTAACGGCCGCCTCCCCATTATCGAGTTGCGAGACGTCGTAGACAATCACGCGATTGAATCCGGTGTCGGCGACAAAAAGCAGGTTTTCGGCCGCGCTCCACGCGAGCCCGCGCGGCTGCGACAGAATCGATTCGTCTGTCGTCGTGCCCGCCGATGTGGAGAATCCCGGCGCACCGAGCACAAACGACGCGGCTTGCCCGGTCGACAGCGACGTAACGTCAAAGACCATCACGCGATTCTCGCCGCGACTTGAAACGAAGAGGTGGTTCGAGCCCGGACGAAACGCGAGCCCAGCCGGTTCGACGAGGCCCGTCGCGCCGCCCGCGTCTATCCTCGAATTGAAGTCTGTCTGTCCGATGACATTGATGGCCGGGGGAACCACTACCCCGCCCGGATAAACCATCACGCGGTTGTTGTAACTGTCGGCAACGAAGATCCGATTAACGTTGTCGACAAGTATGGCCCGCGGACCACAGAGCCCGCCTTCCGTTGTTTGACAGATTGATGTTGTGTAGCTCCCGTTTTGCCCGATGATGTTCGTAGCCGTCAGCCCGGAGAGAGAACCCTCGATGTTGAATTCAAGCGCGCGATTGTTCGAAAAATCGGCGACCCAAAGTCGTCCGCCGTCAAAACTGAGCGCGAGTCCCGCCGGCTGGTTGAGGCCGGCTTGACTCGTCCCAGGCGCGCACGTCGTGAAGCCGGGCTGGCCGATCACGGCGAAGGCGTTTCGCGAAATCGCACGGCTCTGTCCATCGAGGCTGTAGACGAGAATGCGGTTGTTAATCACGTCCGATACGAAAAGCCGGTACCGCACCGAATCAACAGCGACACCCGTCGTGAAACTCGTTGCAGCACCGAGCGGTTCGCCAACACACGACGAAAGATAACTTGTGCCGCCACCATCCGTGTCGACGTGACCCAAAAGACTTGTCGCGACTTCGCCATTCGATATCGTCGATACGTCAAACTCCAACGCGCGGTTGTTGCCCGTATCGGCGACCCAGAGCAATTGGTACTGGGATAAGAATGCGACATCCCTGGGAGCAGACAACCGCGACGCACCCAACCCCGCCGAAGCATCCAGGAAGTCGGATTGCCCGAGCACGGCGACCGCCGGTGCGCCGCTCGTCACGTCGTCGACGACAAAAAAGAGCACACGATGGTTGTCGGTATCGGCGACCGCAAGCTGCTTCGACGTCCCCGGCATGTACCTCACGCCCCGCGGGGCCCGCATCCCAACCGAAGTTGCCGCCGCAACGCCCGCGTCCATGTCGTCTTGCCCGAGAACACCCGTCGCATTCGCAAGACCGACACCGATAGGCGTTTGAAACACGAGAACGCGGTTGTTCCACGTGTCGGCGACGTAAAGCCTTCCGGCATCGCCGTCGACCGTCACGCCGCTCGGTCCCGAGAGCTTGTTCGCCGATCGTCCGCTGCCACTCGAGAGAAAATCGGGCTGTCCGATCAACCCGACCGCGGCCTGGCCGTTCGATAGGCCGCCGTCGAGATTGTACGCGACGACGCGGTTGTTGCCGTAATCGGCGATGTAAAGGATGCGCGCGGGAATATCGACCGCGAGCCCAGCGGGTTGGTTGAGCCCCCAAGCCGATGTCGACGCAAGGCCGAGCGTAAAAACTGTTTGACCCAAAACGGTTGTCGCCGCGAGCCCGCTCGACACAGCGTCGAGGTCAAAGACGAGCACCCGATTGTTCCAGGTGTCCGAAACGAACAGCCGGCGTCCGATGGAGTCGATGGCAATACGCGCGGGATAGTTCATTTGCGTTGCCGATAAGCCAGGGTCACACGAATCGAACGACGATTGGCCGAGAACGAATTCGGCCGGTGCGTCAACCGCATGCCCCGCGCTCAGCGAGTGCACCACGACGCGATGGTTGTGCGTATCCGCAATGAACAACCGACCCGGCTGCGAACCGACGGCGACGCCCTCGGGGCCCCAAAGCCCCGTGGCGCCGACCACGTTCACGCAGGTGCTCATCGAACCGGCATCAGCCCCGCGACCAAGAATGTCCGTCGACGGTACGCCCATCACAAAGAGGCGTTGCCCTCCGTCGGGGATTTCGACGTTTCCCGCATCGTCCGTCCCCCGCGACAAAATCCGGTGCTCAAACCGACTCGCGGTGAACGACCCCGACCAAGAGTTGGTTCCTGTTGCGAGCGTCCACGTCGCGCCGTTGTCGACCGAGTATTCGACGTAAAGAACTCCCGCCGTGGGATCGTTCGTCACGGGATCGCTACAGTAACCAGAGATAAAGATCCCGGCGTCAACGGGCGCAGGTCCGACGATCGCGTTGATTATCGAGTACGGAGGAGTCTTGTCACCGCCGTCGATTACCGATTCCGACGCATCGCCCGCGTCCTTTCCAGCGTCCGCGCCGGCATCAGCGTCCGCACCCCCATCCGCAACTCCCGCATCGGGCAGCCAAAGGTGGAGGGGGGTCCGAAGACACGCGGCATTTGCAATTACAACCAGAACGACCGCACGACGCGTGGAGCGAAGACTCCCCATCCTTCGATTGTAGCGCCCGGCCGACGGCGAGTGAAACTCAACCGACTCGGGACTCAGAGTCCCGACAGCTTCGAGATGATCTCTTTCATGATTTCGCTCGTGCCGCCGCCGATCGTGAGAAGCCGCATGTCTCGATACGCGCGGCAGATATGGTACTCCTCGATGTAGCCGTACCCGCCGTGAAGCTGCAGACAGCGATCGACGACGTGGATCGCCATCTCGCCGCAAAACAATTTCGCCATCGAGACTTCTTTCGTGCACTCGACGCCGCGGTTGTAAAGGTCGGCCGCGTGGTACGCGAGGCGACGCCCTGCTTCGATCTGCGTGAGAAGGTCGGCGAGAAGGTGCCGCGTCGTCTGAAACTTCGCGACTGGCCGCCCAAACGCGTGCCGTTCCGACGTGTACTTGACCGTCTCATCCCAGCAAAGTTGCGCTCCCTGCGTTCCGCCAAGCGCCGCGACAAGCCGCTCGCCCTGGAAATTCTTCATCAAGTAGTAAAACCCCATGTTCTCTTCGCCGAGCAGATAGCGCGCGGGGATTTTGCAATCGTCGAACGCCAGCTCCGCCGTGTCGGACGTGTGGTTCCCCATTTTTCTGAGCGCGCGCCCAATCGTGTACCCCTTCACGTCGGTCGGAAACAAAACGATCGAAATCCCGCCGTAGCCTTCGCCGCCCGTCCGCACCATGAGCGTGATGAAGTCGGCGCGCGTCCCATTCGTGATAAACGTCTTCGCGCCATTGATGACGTAGTCGCCGCCCACGCGCCGCGCGGTCGTGCGCAAATTCGCAACGTCGCTCCCCGCGCCCGGCTCCGACACCCCAAGCGCCGCGATCTTGTCGCCGCGAATCGCCGGCGCCAGGAACTCGCGCTTCTGCTCATCGGTGCCAAGGTCGTTGATGACCGGTGTCGCCATGTCGCTTTGCACCATGATCGACATGTTGAGCCCCGCCATTTGCGACCGGCAGAGCTCCTCGACGTACGCGACCGTGTACCAATAATCGAGCGCGCTTCCACCGTACTCTTGCGGGTATCGAATCCCGAGAATACCGAGCTCGCCGAAGCGCTTAAACACCTCGCGCGGAAATCCGCCGCGCTCTTCCCACTCCTCCGAATGCGGCGCAAGCTCCTTCTCGACAAAGTCGCGCACCGTCTTTCGAAACGTCTCGTGGTCGGGTGTAAAAAACCGATCGTCGCTCATCGTAGACCTCCCATCATCGGGCAAGCCCAAGGCTCGCCTCGGGCCCACCGTCGTAAAACCCGGCGATGATCGCGCTGCATCTCGCTTGTGTCAATTGGTTCGTATGCGAACTATTTGGTCCCGAACGAGTCGATCCGCCAGAGCCGCTATCAAATCGTCGCTTCCGGGCGCTCGCTCGCTCGGCGCCGCCACGCGTCGAGGGAGAGTGGACCGGCGCCAAACGCGACGAATGCGAATAGGCCGCCGATGATCGCGAGGTTTTTGAGGAGCTGGATCGTCTGCATCCGGGCCTGCATCTCGTCGAGCCCCGACGGATTATGGAAAATGATCGTCGTGGGGATCATGAAGGCGATGAGAGCAATGGCACCCGCGCGCGCGAAGAGCCCGAGCGCGAGTGCCAGGCCACCCACGGCTTCCACGACGCCCGCACCGACAGCGGCGATCATCGGAAGCGGCAACCCTTTCGACCCGATGTAGCCTGCTGTTGCGGCTGGGTCGGCAAGTTTTCCGATTCCCGAGTAAATGAAAATCACCGCAATCAGGATGCGTCCGACGAGCGGCGCAACCTGTTCCATCTGTTTTGTCACAGCGGTCATCATTTTTTCACCGCCTCGATTTCGATATCGACGTCGACGCGGTCTCCGATGAGGAGCCCGCCCGCCTCCAAAACCTGGTTCCACTTGAGGCCAAACTCTTTTCGGTCGAGCGAGGTTCGTGCGCAAAGGCCGATGCGCTCGTTTCCCCACGGGTCCTTGGCACGCCCGCCCTCCTCAACGTCGAGGGTTACCTCGCGCGTGACGTCACGAATCGTGAGGTCGCCGACCACGCGCGAAACCTTGTCGCCCTGCCGCTCAATTTTGCGACTGCGAAAAAGGAGAGCCGGATACTTCTCGGCGTCCAAGAAATCTCCCGAGCGCAGGTGCGCATCGCGGTCTGGGACGCCGGTGTCAATGCTGGCCGCGTCGATGCTGACCGCCACGCTCGCCTTCGCCAGATCGTCGGCCAGGTTGACGGAGCCGCTCCATTTCGCGAATCGGCCCCGCACCTTTGAGATGACCATGTGCCGCACCGAGAAATTGATCCCCGAGTGAGCGGTGTCGATGTTCCATTGGCTCAAATCCATTGTTCTCTCCTCGTCGTTATGGCTTTCGCCGTTGACGAACCCAACTTACGGCCGTTCCATCTAATACACTAGATACAATTATCTATATTTACTGTTCATTAGATGGAACAATTGAATCCATGGATCTCAATGAGCTCTTCATCTTTTCCAAGGTTGTCCAGTGGGGGAGCTTCACGCGCGCAGCGCGGGAGCTGGATCGGCCAAAATCGACGGTTAGCCGCAAAATCGCCGATCTCGAAGAACGACTCGGGACGCGGCTCTTGCAGCGCACGACGCGCAAGCTGAGCCTCACCGATGCCGGGCGCGCCTACCACGAGCACTGCGCCCGCATAGTCGCTGAGATTGACGAGGCGAACCGCAACGTCGGGCACTTTCAAGCGGCACCGCGCGGACGGTTGCGGGTCACGACGCCTCTCAATTTCGGCTTTATGGGTCCGATCGTGAGCGATTTTCTGCGGCATCACCCGGCCGTCGAAATCGATATTGTTTGCGCCGACCGCGTCGTCGGACTTGTTGAAGAAGGGTTCGACGTCGCAATTCGCGCGGGGCGGCTCAGCGACTCAACGCTTGTCGCACGCCGCTTGGCACGCCTCTCGAGTTTCCTCGTCGCGAGCCCGAAATACCTGAAATCGCGCGGACTCCCGCGAACGCCCAACGACCTTCGCAAACACGACGGAATTCTCTTTGGCGCCGGAGCAAGCCGTGGCGGCTGGCGCCTGCAGCGCGGAGCGAAGTCGATCGCGGTCACCCCCCGCGCGCGCCTCACCGTGAACGACTTCGACTTCCTTTACGAAGCCGCCGTGGAAGGTCTTGGCGTCGCACTCATTCCCGTCTTCCGTTGCGCAAATGACCTTCGCCTACGTCGTGTACAACGCGTTTTGCCGAGCTGGGAGTCACCGGCCGCGTCGATCCAGGCGGTCTACCCAAGCCAACGCCACCTCTCGCCCACACTCCGCGCGTTTCTCGACCACGTCCAGATGCGTATGACACCACCCCCGTGGGAAGTCGGCCCGGTTCCTCAATAGGAATCCCATTATTCAGAGCGACAACAATAAAACACCAACCCGCCGCATCTCGGAGAAGTGACCGTCGTACGTCACAATGGTCGCGCCTTCGCGGAGGGCTACTGCGGCTATCCAGATGTCGCTCGTCGGGAGCGGGGTTCCCGACTTACGAAGTGAAACGACGAGGTCGGCGTAGTGGGATGCCGCTTCGTCATCGACATCGAGAATCTCGACGACCGGCGCCGCGAGGAACTCCGAAAGCGCGCGATCGTTTTCGGCGGCGCGGCGACCCAGCTTGAAACCCGCGCGCAACTCACCAAGAACAACGCTCGGAACGAAGATCGAACGCGCAGATGTAATGACCTCGACAGCACGCGAATGGCCGCGGCGAAAATGGCTGTAAGCCGACGTGTCGAGGCAAAGCCGGCTCACCGCCAAAGCTCGGGGTCGATCTGTTCAAACGATTTCGTCGCGCGCTCGAACTCGCGCAAGTCCGCATCGCTCCAGTCTCCGGCGAACTTCCCAAGGCCATTGTCGCGCTTCGCGTCCGCTGTGATTCCGAGGCTCTGCCGCAGCAGATCTTTCACCGTCTCATTAAGCGATTTGCGGCGCCGCGTTTTCTCGCGCTCGAGCGCGCGCGCGACGTCGGTCGAAAGGCCTCGGACCGTCAGGTGGGTTGCGGACTTACGCTGCGGTGCATTCACGATCTGAATTGTATGAATGCACTATGATGCTGTCAATGGCGGTTAAAGATTGAACCCCGAGTAAGCGCCGCGCTTCAAGAAGGCGCCCGCGCCCGATTTGCCGTGCCAGGCGCCCTTGTCGACAACGACTTTGCCGCGCGAGAGCACGATGTCGGGGTAACCTCGCACGGTGACGCCTTCGTACGCGGTGTAGTCGACGCGCATGTGGTGCGTTCGCTCGTTGCCGATGCCGATCGTTTCTTCGCGGTTCGGGTCGAAGATGACGATGTCGGCATCGCTCCCCACGGCGACGGTTCCTTTGCGCGGAAAGAGCCCAAACATCTTCGCCGCGTTCGTCGACGTGAGCTGCACGAAGCGGTTCAGCGAAATGCGCTTGCCGTTCACGCCCGCGTTGTAAATGAGCGCCATGCGGTTTTCGAGTCCCGGCGCGCCGTTCGGGATTTTTGAAAAGTCGTTCGCGCCGAGATCCTTTTGTCCTTTCATGCAGAACGGGCAGTGGTCCGTCGAAACGGCTTGCAGGTCGTTCATGCGAAGCCCTTGCCACAAAACGTCTTGGTTCCACTTCTCGCGAAGCGCCGGCGTCATGACCCACTTCGCGCCTTCGAAGCCGGGACGGTCGTAATAACTTTGGTCGAGCAGCAGGTACTGGGGGCACGTCTCCGCATGCACCGGCAACCCACGCGCCCGCCCGCGTCGCACCTCTTCCATCGCGTCGGCGCACGACAGGTGCACGATGTAGAGCGGCACGCGCGCGACTTCGGCGATCGCCACCGCGCGGTGCACGCCCTCGGCCTCTAGGCGCGTCGGCCGCGTCAGCGCATGCCACTTGGGTTCCGTGTGTCCGTCGGCCCGCGCGCGCTTCACGATTTCGTCGATGACGATGCCGTTTTCGGCGTGCATGCAGATGACCGTGCCGTCTTCGCCCGCTTTTCGAAACGCGCGATAAAGCGTCCCATCGTCGACGTACAAAACGCCCGGATACGCCATGAAAAGTTTGTAGCTCGTGACGCCTTGGTCCGCGAGGCGCCGCATCTCGGGCACGCGCTCGTCGGGCAAGTCGGTGATGATCATATGAAAGCCGTAGTCGATCGACGCTTTGCCCTCGGCCTTCGCGCGCCAGGTGTCGAGCGCCTCGAACGTCGAGCCGCCCTTCTTTTGGATGGCGAAATCGATGATCGTCGTCGTGCCGCCAAACGCCGCCGCGCGCGTGCCGGTCTCGAAGTCGTCGGCCGAAGTTGTGCCGCCAAACGGCATGTCGAGGTGTGTGTGCGGATCGATGCCGCCCGGGATGACGAGTTTCCCCGTCGCGTCGATCACGCGGTCGGCTTTTACGCTCGCGCGCGCCGCCAAATCTTTCCCGATGAGCGAGACCACCTCACCCTCGATGTAAACATCAGCCACATAATCGTCGGCCGCCGTCACCACGCGGCCATTCTGAATCAACGTCGACATCGCGCACCTCCTCTATGGATACGCGGACGCATAGCCGCGCGACATAATTGCGTCAAGCTGAAGTGAATATTCAAAGACGCGCCACCGTCTACTATGATGTAGGGCGTTTGGCAGGGTGGTGTGGAAGTGCTCGCGAGGCGGCTCGCGGTGGAGGATCCAATGAGGCGCGGATTTCAATTGAGCGTGGGTTCGCTTTTCCTGGCGACGTTCCTGGCGATGTCGGGAAACGCCCGCGGGGCCAGCATCGAGAGCAACTTTAAGAAGTGGATTCGAACGGGCCAGGACGGACTCGAGAAGTGCGTCAAGGACCTGGTTGTTTGTTACCGGGCACTCGGGAATTCGCGCGCAAACGATATCCAGAAGCGTTACGACGCGATCATGAGAGAGGCGGACAACGTCCGAAAGAAAATGAAGGGCGACGCTGTATTCGGTAAGTCCGACGAGAAGAGACGGAACGAGTTCCATAAGAACCACCTAAAAACCTTCCCGAACGAATGCAAAGCGGAACTTCCAAAATGTCTCGACGATAAGCGAAAGACCGAAGCGACGAATCGCGCGCTGCAGCAGGGGAAAACGACCGAAGACAAAGCGAAACACGTCGAGGACCTCGCGAAGGGCGGGGGCGCGGTGTCCGTCGGGGCGCCATCGGGAACGCGGAGTCTCCGCTCGGGGATTCGCTTGTGGCGGCGCGTGCGGACGGGCGCATTTGTGCGCGGGTTCGATGTCTCGCGCGTAAAGAGCGTCATGACATCGGCGGCGTCGACTTCGACGGCGGAAATCCCGAGAGCCGCAACCGCCGCGCAGAACCCAGCGGCGACATCGAGCTCGACCGCGCCCACAGCCGAACCGCGCGTTTACATCACGCTCCCGAGCGATGCGCCGCTCAAACTCACGAATCCACCGTCATCCGACGCGGAAACCGCCGTGCAAATGATTTTGAAAAGCAAAGAGCTTCGCGACGAACGCCTCCGCGCCATTGCGTCGCGCGACAGAGAGGAGCTCGACATCGAGCGAATGATGGGACTGGGACCAACGCAGTTTTGTACGTCAGCTGGCCGCTGCTTCTCGAAGCTCAACGAGATCGCGAACACGCTTTACGGCAGCGCCACAAGCGGGTTGTCGGTGTTTTGTGCGCCGCGAAAAACCGGTGCGGCGACACAGGCGGGCGGCGGCTGGGACGCATCGAAAGTCCACTGCTCGACGAACTGGGTCGACACGCTCGGCGGTTGGCAGCCCTGGACACCATCGAGCGCCGAAGGTGACCGCGGTCGCCTGGTCGCATCGAAAGCGCCGGAGCCCGGCGTCATTCCGCCGTACGCTTGTTTCGGAAACGCCAACATGAACGCGTTCGCAACGCTGCCACAGGGCGGCGAAGCCGGTTGGAGCGGGTTTAAGTGTCGCAAGCGCGTTTTCCGAATTCTCGCGACCGACGCCGCGATGAACCAGGCCGACGAAAACAAAGCGATCGTCAACATGTGCACCGAGATGCGGCAGCAGGTTTGGGCCGAGAAATACGCGAACATCAACGCCGAATACCAGAAGTGGTGCCGCACCGACCCCGCGCGCGTCAAAAAAAACCTGTGCCTGCCGCCGCCCAAAACCGAAGACGGCGACGAAGCGACAGCGAAGCAGGAGCCGCTCCCGTTCATGCTCTTGACGCGCGAAGAGATGCTCTACTTTTACGGTCACCGTGAAGTTTTTTGCCGCGGGGATCGCTCGGGCCTCACGCACTTCCTTTACAACGACAAATGGGCCGACACGTTCACGTGCGGCATCGCGCGCGGGCTGCTCGAGGCCGGGCCGTTCGAAGAGGGCGTGCAGGCGTGCGCGATTTCGCCTTACGTCGGCGAGCCAGGGAAGCGCGGATCGCTGACGCGAGACGACGCGAAGGCGCGCCTTCACTGCTGGAAGTTCACCCGGCCAACGTGTGAGGAAGTTTCCATTTCGAAATCGAAACAAGAAGAGCTCGACAGCCTGCATCGCAGCAATGTGTTCGACGCGTACGACGCGTTTCGCGAGTATCGGCGCACGCAAAACAAGGACGTGCTTGAACTTCTCGACATGAAAGACGCCGAGAAGGTTCGCGATTTTACCGACCAGATTTCGTACTCAGACTCGGAGAAGGACGAAGGAACGCTCGACGTCAAGGACTTTTGTCGATTCGTCGGCGACACGTCGAAGATACAGTGCGGCTACGGGAAGGCGTCGATGGCGGCTTGGTACGAGGCGCGAAAAGACGAAGCGCCGGCGGCCTGCGACAGCGGCGTCTGTGCGCGCGGGGCGTACAAGCGTGGATATATGTGCGGCGTCTTTTCGTCGGAGAAATACTTCGAAGGCAAACCGCAGTGGGTGTGCGGCGTCGACGTGGGACCGGCTGGGCAGCGGCTTATCGCGGGGGCGTCGGCGGTTTGCGTCGGTGGCGCGCGGGCGCGCGAATTCCAGAGTGCGCGCGGAGATACGGGGTCACTCCAGTGTTACGAGCGGCGCTTTAAGTGGGCCGAGTCGCAGGGGAGTGCGACGATCGCGGGGCGGCTCGTGGCGCTTTGGCCGGATGCGATTCGGGGTGCCGCGGATGAAGTCGCAAAGGACAGCGCGACGTTTTTCGACCCGTGGCTCGCGGGCGGCAAGCAAAGCCTCGATTTGCGCGACAAACTCCTTGAGGAGAAGGCGAAGGCGGCCGCGAATAAAGATGCGAACGGCGTTTCGAATGCGAACAATAAATTGGGCGTTCTCGTTGGGTGGTGGGAGACGGCGCTCAAGAAATTCGGCGACACCTGGAAGGCCGATACCAATGACATCGTAAAGTGGGCGAGCGACACGGGGAACACGCTTGGGCACCGCGCGAGCGCGTGGAAGCTGCTCATGTCGTCGAACCTCAAAGCGATTAACGATTTCAAAAACCTGTCGACGCCGATCGGTACCGCGGGGCTTGTGGGCTCGAAGTATGAGTATGCGCCGCTCGGATCGCGGACGGGACAAGGGATTTCGCTCGTGACGCAGAGCGATTCGGACGACCCTAAGGAGCGAAAGGATTTCAAGGTCGTGACGAAAGACGGCGTCCAGCAGCTCAAGGACCTCGTCGACGAAGTCGTGAACGGCAATCGCCCGGCCGACGACAAGTGGTACGCTGAATTCCGCTCAGCGGCGACGGAAGACGCCATGCTGCGGCTCACGCCCGAAAGCTTTTCGACCGCGCTTCGTGCCCATCATCTTTTCGAAGTCGTCGAAAAGGCGCGGCGCGTCGTTTTGCGCGAGGCGAAGGCGTATCACCAGGCCGTCCTCCGAGCGGCGCGCGAGCGGAAACCGATGACGCGGCTTGAAATGCACGAGATGGCGCGAACGACGGCGCTTCCGGCGGGCCTTGCGGGAAGCGTCTTTTGTGTGGCGGCGAAAGACCGTTACACATCGACGGGGCGCACGGAGTACGTTTGTGCGTCGTCGCCCCTTTTAATGGCGGGCGCGGTCGAATCGTTTGCCACGGCGCCGCTCGCGGGCGGGCCATCGCCAACAGCGGAGGCCGAAGTGCAGAAGCTTCGCCTGCAGGCGAAAACCGATTGGTGCTACGGGTCGGCGCAAGGAATGGGCGTTTACGGCGCGTATTCAAAGCAGACGCTCGTTGAAGGCGCAGGACTCGCGTCGCCGTTCGAGATGGCGCCGCCTGAGAGTGTCTGCACGGAGCGCAAGAAGGGTGCAAGCGGGCAAGAGAACGCGTGCGCACCAAAGGCGAAGAGCGCGGCGAATTGGCTCAAGTGTGCGGGGTTCCAGTACTCGGACCTCGATTGGTCGACGACGGTTGGGAGCGCGCGGAGCTTGCAGATGGCGTCGCAAGACGCGTCGGGGGTTTCGCGTGAGGAGCAGATTCGGCTTGAAGATGCGTCGCGCAAGGCAAAGGCCGAGGCCGAGAAGGCCCAGCAAGATGTCGAGGGCGTGAAGGGTGCGATCGCCGCCGAGAAGGCAAAGCTCTCGAAGTTGAAAGGCGTTTCGGTCGCTGTGGTCGCGGGAAAAGTCGCGTCGCTCCAGGGGCAGCTCTCGGGGCTCGAGCGAAAAGCCAAAGACCTCCTCGACAAGGCAAACCGCGCGGCGCAGGCGCTCCTCGCGACGGGGAAACGGATCATCGGCGCGGCTAAGGCCGGGGTCGACAAGGTGAGCGCGGTTGGCGACAAAGTTGTCGCGGGCGTGAGCGGTGCGAAAGAAACGGCGGAGAAGGGGAAAGAGATTCTCCAAAAGGTTTCGGGGATCATCGCGCCACTCCTCGACCTCGTTTCGCCCAAGCTCGCAAAGGCGGTCAAGTCGATCGAAAACGTCGCGCACACGTCGCTCGAATTTATTCGCGAGTGGGCGGGGAAAATCGAGGACATCATTCGGCCGGTCTGGGAAAAGGTGAAACAGTGGGGGAACGACGCGGTTAAGGCAGCCGAGGATGCGCTCGCGCTTGCTGAGAAGACGCTCAACGAAGCGAAGGAAAAGGCTTACACCTTATATAAGGAGGCGCGCGAGGGCGCCGAAAAGCTCGTGACCGATGCGCGTGACAAGGTCGAGAAGGCGCTCGTGAAAGAGGCGGGCGCGGCGGCGCAGATGAAGGAGGCGGCGGCACGAGAAGCGGCGGACCTCAAGCAGAAGCTGCAGGACGCGAAGAAGGCGGCGAGCGAGCTGATTAAGGGGAAAGAGAAGGAAGGGAAAGCGCTCGCGGATGGGGCGAAGAAAGTGTTTGAGGGGAAGCAGGGCGACTTGAAGAAGCTGGTCGTGGGGCTCGCGAAGATGCTCGCGGAGAAGGCGACCGAGTGGATCGCGACGGAGGCGCAAAAGAAGATCGGCGGATTCATGGACAAGATCCTCGACGATTTGATGAATCTTGTTTCGTCGCGCGTGATGGAGCTGCTTGAGCCGGGCGTGCGCAACCTGCTCGCGCAGGGATTCAAGTTTGTGCGGAGTGTGCTCGGGCCGATTGCGAAGGCGATCATCGGTGCACTTGCGTCGGTGCCGTTTGTGGGCGGTGCGCTCGCGCCCGTCGGGCAAGTGCTCTACGACTTTGGTATGAACAAGCTCGAGGACTTGGCGTTTGATCTGCTGCGCGGCGTGGTCGAGCGGTTTTTTGGGAAGACGGTGCGCGGGTTCCTCGCGAAGGTGTTTAAGGCTTTCGAGAAACAGTTGAAGAGTTTCATCGCGGCCGGGTGCTCCAAGCTGGGATTCGGCGATGTTTGCAAGCCGCTCATGAAGATTCAAATGTTCGCGATGTTGCCCGAGCGGCATCAGTGGCTCGCGCGGGCCATCAACTGCAAGGAGCGACCGCTCATCGACGAGGCGATGCACAAAAAGGCGTACGCGGCGCGGCAAAAGATTCTGCGTATCGGAAACGAGATGCGGCGCGACGTCGAGCTTTATGCGCGCGCGATCGCCGACCGGCAGCTTGCGAAGTTTGGGCTTTCGTACGACGGGCTCATGGCGATGAAGCGTGGCCCGGCGCCGATCGACGTTCTTGCGGCGGCCGACGCGGCGAACGCAGCCATCGCGCGCAACGTTGCAAAGGCGCGAAACACGGTCGACGCCCGACGCCCGAAGATGCGGAACTGAGACGACGCAGATCTCATCCTGAAACAGGAAACGAAAACAAAGTGGTCCCGGAGGGTTGCTCAAAAACGTCCAGATGCAAGGCAGGCGCGGAAAGCCGTGAGCGAACGCTGTACTCAGGGGTACGCGGTAGCGAGCGGCGCCGCGCCAACGCCATCGAGATGAAGCGAGAATTTCGCGATACCAATGATCGCTTTGCGCGAATGAAGTTGGTGTTGCGGCAGTGCCGCATAGATGGGCGTTTTTCAGCAACCTGCTAACGATGCCGAATATTCTCGTCTGCCAACACGTTCCTCACGAACTTCTTGGGACGCTGAACCCGCTCCTCAAGTCGCGCGGCTTTCGGATGAAGTACGTGAACTTCGGGCGTCACCCGGACGCGCGCCCCTCGCTCGCGGGGTACGACGGCCTTGTGATTCTTGGCGGCCCAATGAACGTCGACGAGGTCGCGAGGTTTCCGTTTCTCGCGCATGAAGTCGCGCTCGTACATGAGGCGCGCGATGGCGAACAGCCGGTCTTGGGGATTTGTCTCGGTGCGCAGCTCGTGGCGAAGGCGCTCGGCGGCGTCGTTTCAAAAGCGCGCGAACGCGAAATCGGCTGGTACGAACTTTCGCTTACGGCGGCCGCCGGTCGCGACCCACTGCTTCGGCACTTTGGCGGCGTCGAGCAGGTCTTCGAGTGGCACGGCGACGTGTTTTCAGTGCCGCCGGGGGCGGAGCCATTGGCGTCGACAGCGGGGTGCGCAAACCAGGCGATCCGCTTCGGCGAGAGGATCTATGGATTGCAGTTTCACCTCGAGGTCGACGAGCCGATGATCGAGCGGTGGCTCCGCGTGCCCACGAATCTCGTCGAACTCGCGGAGCTGAAGGACCGCGGCATTACGGCCGAGAGCATTCGGGCGATTACGCCACGCCACATCGCGCGCTTGCAGGAGCTCGGGCGGGAGACGTTTACGGCGTTTGCTGGGCTCTTTGGGGAGTCGCGACGATTGCGGCTCTTGCCTTCGCGATGAGGGGAAACCAAACAATGCTTTTTTCCCAAAGGAGGAAAACCGGACAGGTCGGTTTCCTCGCTAATCCGGGCACGCTGCGAGCATCGATTCCGATCCCAAGTTGTAAGGCGCGACGGTCTTTCCGGTGTTGCGTTCGAGTGTGTCGATTGTGCGAAGTTCGGATTTGGCGATGCGGCTCGCCGGGTCGAGCGACAACGAGTCGAGGTACGCGGTCCGCGCTTCAGCGAGGCGACCCATCTCCACGAAGATGAATCCTCGACGTCTCAGGATAACGGCCTTGAGACAACGGTTGGATGCGGTCTCGAGTGCTTGGTCAACCTCCAGCAGAGCCTCGGTGAAACGTTTTTGTTTTGTGAGGACGTGTGCAAGCTCGACGCGAGCCGCTGCCTTTAGCGGGTTGAGTCGGATCGCCGTCCGCAAGCGCCGCTCGGCGAGCTGAAAGTCGCTCATGTGCGCAGCGCAGAATCCCGCCCGATAGTAAAACGTCGCGACTTTCGGCGAGGCCTGGATGATGTCGCGCAACGCCTTCGCATTGTTTCTCTCGAGGAACTCGAGGAACTGCGTCCTCGAATCGAGTGAGACGACATCAAACTTCTCTATCAATCGCCGCTCGATCGATTTCCAGCGTTCCTCGTTGGTCTTTGCGACTCGGCCGATTTGCATGCAGTCTGCAGCGCCTCGAAGCTGCGGCACGTCCAGGTCCGCGCCTGGACCATTGTTTGGCAAGTGCTCGCGTCTTGTCCAAACCGGTCTCACGATCTTGTGCTCTTTGAGGTTCGACTCGGCCCACGCGCGATACGCCCGAACCCGCAGCGTCCTCAGGTCCTTAAGCCTGATTCTCCATCCTGGAACTGAGAAGTGGGCGATGATGTATTCCTTTTCAACAAGAACCTGCCTGATACCTGAAGCCGATCGAGCTCGCCGGCCTTAGCCGATAAGTTGACCCGATCCATCTTGTCGCGCGACACCTGAGCTCGATCGATTTCGTCCTTGATCATTTTCCGGTGGCTGGGTGCATTCGCGCATGCGATGCCCAACACGGCGAGGAGAGAGAGACGAAAATTTTCTGCGATTCGATCGATCATATTTTCCTCCGGCGGCCGCTTAAAACCGTGCGGGGCGTCGCGGTCAAGGGTGTGGCGAGGCGAGGGTTGGAAAACGAACGCTGTTTTTTCCCCTCAAAGCCGAAACCCGACGACGACGCCGAGATGGAGAAGCGCGAAGTTTTCGTAAGCGATTTCGGCACTTAGAAACCAGTGATGCGACAACGAGAAGCGCGCGTCGAGCGCCGCAAAGCCATACGGCGCAACGGTTCCGTCGGCGCGAAGCTCGGTGTGCAGGATGTCGGCGTCTGACCCGAGGCCGAACGCGAGCCCCGCCCCAAGCGAGAAACGCCGCGTCGCGATGACCGCGAAACGCGCGTGCGCCAAGAACCCGAGGACGCGGTAGTGCTCATTTGTATCGAGAAGTGCGGTGAATGCGCCTCCCACTTCGAATCGCTCGCCGAGCGTCGCGCGACCGCCGAGCCGCAAGGTCGGCTTAAAGAGGTGCTCGAGCGCCGTCGACTTTGAGCGCGTCATCCACGCAACGCCGAGTCGCGCGTCGACGACGGCATCTGCGGACGCTCCTCGACTCGACGCAACGACCGCGATCGCAACCGCCGGCAAGAAGAGAGCTGTTTGTTTGCAGCAAATCACAACGCGTCTGGATTCTAATGGTAGTCGGAGATAGATTAAAGTGGTCGATGAAGCTGCGAATCTTTTTCATGGTCGCCGGTTTCGCCGCGCTCTCGTGTGGGGGCGGCGGCTTGCCGGGCGATGTCCAGCGCTTCGAATCGCGCTGCGTGAAAATGAACGCGAACCCGATTGCGATTCGCGTGAACGACCCGCACCCGGGCACAAAGGACGTCTACGCGTGCAATCTCGACGCGGGCACCGTCAAAGCCAACACGCGGCCGTTCCCGGACGGCACGCTCATCGTGAAGTCGTCGACGCGCATCGGCGAGGACTTCATCTGGCTCGTCGCGACCGCTCGCAAACAGGCAGGCGAGTGGCAATGGGACGAATACACGCGCAACTTCTCGAACGAAACGTTCGCGCGCGTTCCCGTGAGCGAGTCGACGTGCACCGACTGCCACGCGACGGTCGCAACGTCCGACTGGATTTACACGACCGCGGCGCCGTGAGCGGCGGTTGACGAATCGATCGTAAATCCGTATCATTCCGCGCTTTCGTAACCAGCGAGCGAGGTCCAGCGTGTCAAAGAAACTACTTCTTGCGCTCTTCGTCTGTGGCTGCGTGACAACGGGGAATTCGAAGCCGGGCGGCGGGGGAGGAACCGGATTGCCGCCGGGCACGGGCGGCGGCGGTGACGGTGGGGGCGGCAGCGGGGGAGGAACGGTTGCGGATGGCGGCGGCGCGTGCGAGAGCGGGAGCGGCTGCGGGACTGATGTCGATGCTGGGCCGGACATAGCGGGCCCGAAACTCGTCAATGCGATGAGCCCCGATGGCACGAAAATCGTCGCGCGCTTTGACGAGGCGATCGCACTGGCGTCGGTCACGGCGGCGGCGACACAGTTTAAGGTCAAGGGGTCGGACAACTCGCTCTTGACGGTCGAAAGCGTAGCGGTGACCGGGAAGTTCGCGACGGTAACGCTCGCCGCAGGGCAACCGATCGACCCACAACTTTCGTACGAAATCCTCGTCACGGGAGTGACCGACACGCTCGGCAATTCGATCGACCGCGCCTTCAACCGCGCGCCCGTGAAGCGCAGTGTCTACCTCGCGATCGTGTGGCACCAGCATCAGCCGTTTTACCTCGACCCCGCGAAAGACGAGCTGTCGGGGCCGTGGGTGCGCAAACACGCGACGAAGGACTACTACGATATGGCGGCGATGCTCGGCACCGAGCCGAACGTTCACTTGACGATCAACATAACGCCCGTGCTTTTGACGCAGCTTCAGATGTACGTCGATCGGCTCACGCCGTTTCTCGACAAAGCGACGAACCGCATCAAGGGCGCAGAATTCCTCGCGGCGTGGCGCGGAAAAACCGATCCGTGGGTCGACCTGTTGCTCACGCCGACGCCCGAACCCGACGCGATGGACGAACGCACGCGCGGCCTCTTCTATAAGGAGGCGTGGGCGACGGTCTCGACGGCCGACCCGATTGCGAAGCGATTCCCCGAATATAAAGCGCTCATCGAAAAAAATCGCGCGACCTACACGAAGGCCGACCTTTTGAATTTGAAGATTTGGTTTGAAATCGCCTGGTTCGATCCCGACTTTTTGCGCGGTCCGGTCACGCTGCCGGATGGCGCGATCGTTGATTTGACGGACCTCATCGAACTGCGCGCCGACGAAAAATATTACGCGAAGCGCGCATTCACGGAGGACGACGCGAATCGCCTGCTCGCCGAAAACACGAAGGTCATGGCGAACGTCGTTCCGATTCACCGGCAGCTTCGCTACAAGCCTGTGTCGCGCGAGGGCCAAATCGAAATCATCACGACGCCTTACTATCACCCGATCTTGCCGCTCCTCGTCGACAGCGATCTCGCGCGCGCCGGGCAGCCGCTCGAACCGATGCCAAGCCCCGCGTTTCGCTTTCCGGCCGACGCCGACGCGCAGGTCGCGAAGGCCGTGCGCATGTACACCGACATGTTTGGCGAGGCGCCGCGCGGGATGTGGCCGGGCGAAGGTTCGGTCGCCGAGGCGGTCGTCGGGGCGTTCGCGCGAAACGGCGTCAAGTGGGTTGCGACCGACCAGCACGTCTTAGAGCGATCGCGCACCGAGCGCGCCGACAAGCCGACGTACTACCCGTATCGCGTCGATGTCGATTCGGCGTTTGGCGCCGCGACCAGCCCCGACGGGCAACTCCTCGTTTTGTTCCGTGATAACGCGCTCTCCGACAAGGTCGGTTTCGCGTTTCAAAACGTGCCGGGCGCGGCGGCCGCCGACCAGTTCATCGGCGAAGTGCTCGCGCAGGCGCCGCCGTTTGGCGCCGAGACGCGACTCGTGACGGTTGTGCTCGACGGCGAAAACGCGTGGGAGCAGTTTAAGGAGCACGACGGCAAACCGTTTTTCCGGGCGCTCTACCGAAAGCTCGCCGAGGCGTACGACACGGGCGAAATCGTGACGGTCGCGGTGTCGGAATATATCGACGGCAATCCGGGGCGCGGCGTGACGGCGCA
Organism: Deltaproteobacteria bacterium; assembly: GCA_016192705.1. Classification (GTDB taxonomy): domain Bacteria; phylum Myxococcota; class JACPTQ01; order JACPTQ01; family JACPTQ01; genus JACPTQ01. Next base: position 37,927 of record JACPTQ010000078.1, read on the forward strand.
TCCCGTAGAGGCGCACCGCGAGATCGAGCCGCTTTGGGCGGGGTCGTGGATCGATGCGTCGTTCTCGACGTGGATCGGCGAGTCGGAAGAGAACCAGGCGTGGGGCTATTTGCTGCGTGCGCGAAACGACCTCGAGCGTTCGGGGTTGCCACGACCGAACCCGGCGGCGGCGGCGCCCACCGATAAAACGTCGCGCGCCTACTACATCTATAGAGCGTGGGAAGCGATGTATGCGGCCGAGGGGTCGGACTGGTTTTGGTGGTACGGGTCGGACCAGACGTCGGCGGCGAACGACGATTCGCCGTTTGACCGGGCGTTTCGCGCGCACTTGGCAGGGATGTACACGTTCGCGAATTTGGCGGGCGCGGCGATGCCGGTGCCTGATTTCGCGCCGATCGTGCAGCCTGAGCCGCAGTCGATTCGTGGGCCGTTCGTCACGGCGCCGACGCTGGATGGCGCGTTCACGCCAAACGAGACCGAGTGGATCGGGCAGGGCGGTTTCTTTTTCGACAACGACTCGCCGGGCGCGGTGAAGTCGCCGGACGACGACATCGCGGTTGTCTACACGGGTTTTGACAGCGCGGCGTTTTACGTTGGGATTCTCGCGAACGAAGACCTCGGCGCAAAACTCGGCAGCGCGTACACACTCGCGGTGTACGTTTCGCAAAAGCACGTACTCGACGCGGCGACGGGGCAGGTCGTGACGGAGCCCGCGAACACCGTGTCGCGTTACGGCGACGACTTGCAGTTTCAGATGGGCGCGGCGCGCGAGCTGCGACTCGATTTTGCGGGCGCGGCACTTGCGGTGCGCTGGGCGAAGGCGACGGGGTGCGGCGGTGCGGCGACTCCATGTGGCGGTGCCGCAGCGGACTGGACAACGGCGACGCACGCGATCACCGTCGGCGGGCCGGTGCGCGGCGGGCGTCTCGTCGAAGTGCGCATCCCGTGGGCCGATCTCGCGATGGCCGAAGGCGACCCGCTCGAACTCGCCGTCTACGCGGTCGAAGGCACGCGCATCGTCGATCGCGCGCCGTTCACCGGCTCGAAGGTCGTCTTCGAAGACCGCTCGAACCTCGTCTACGTCACGTTCGAATGCGACGTGTCCGGCGCGCAGGTCGCCATCGACACCTACATCTCGATCGCGAATCCGCCGACGCCGCGCGGCACCGGGACCGTCTTCATCAGCGGCAACCACGACAAGCTCGGCAACTGGCGCGCGAACAAAATCCCGCTTCGCGACGACGGCGTCCTTCCCGACCGCGTCGCGGGCGACAACATTTGGACCGGCACGTTTGGCCTCCCGCCCCTCACGCAGCTCAAATACAAATATACGATCGGCTTGCCGTCCGATTACGACCGGTGGACGAGCACCGAAGAATTCCCCTTAACGAACCGCGGCTTCACCGTCGAAGACGCCGACCACGACCGCAAAGTTCTCATCCGCGACACCTTCGCCGATCGCCCGCAGCCCTCCGGCACAACCGGGCGCCTCTCCGTCATGTCGAATCGATAGAGGATTAGTCTTTCTTTTCTTCTGAGCCGCCCGAGCTCTCTTCGGGCTTGGCCTCGTCGGGCTTGGCTTCTTCCGCCGGCTTTTCCTCCGGCTTCGCCTCCTCGGTCTTGGCGTCGCTTTCCGTCTTCTCAGCCGCCTTTTCTTCAGCCTTCTCCTGCGTCTTCTCCTCCGTCGCGGCGGCCGTCGCCTCAGTCTTGGCCTCGGTCTCTGTCTTCTCGGCCGCCTTCTCCTCGGTCTTTTGCGCCGCCTCTTCCTTCTTCGCCTCCGCCTTGACCTCGATCTCGGCCGTCTTCGTCGCCGCCTCGCTCGCCTTCTCGGCCTCCTTCTTCACCTCTTCCTTCGCCGTCGTTGTTGCCTCGGACGTCGTCGCGGCTGGGGCGGTTGCGGTCGCATCCGGCGTTGCCGCCGCAGGAGCCGCCTTTGCCGTGGGTGCGGCCGTACCCGCCTTGGCAAGCCTCAGCGCCGTCGCCCGAACCACAGCACGACAAACGGAGACGACGTACGACTCGGCCCGCTTGCGCAGCCTGTCAGTGAACTCCGTCGACGCCTTGGCCACGGTCTCCTTGGCCTCCGTCGCCGCCACCTCGGTCGCCGCCGCCGCGACCTCTTTCGTCTGGATCTCTTGGGTTTGGGCGACGGTGCTCTTCGTTGCGGTTGTTGCGTGCGCCTTAACCTCTTCGAGGCGCTTGGCAGCCGCCGCGATCACCGCGTCGATGTCGCCCTTCACCGCGGCCAGAACCTTTTCGCTTACGACCTTGGTCGCCGCCGCTTGATCGAGCCGGCCGTTCTTAACGTTTCCCTTCGTCAGCTCGACGAGGTCAATCCCCTTGATGGCGTTCCGCACCGGTGTGCGCAGCTTCGCGGCCATCTCCCCGTAAATCGGTGACGCCAGCCCCGCCAGTTTTCCGCGAACATGCCGAACCGCCGCACCCTTCGCGATCCGATGCGCAAGCGCCGCGCGATGGCTCAGCCCGTGGCCGGCGAACCGCTCCTTCGCCCGGATATACGCCATTCTGAGGCGACCCACATCGGCCCGGGCCGCGCCCCTCTGTTGAGCGCCGCACGACGCCCGCACCATCGTCTCGCGCCCGTAGTTGCCCCCGACAATTCGCGCGCGCCCGGCGCCTGTCCGCGAAGGCTGCACGGCTGGTCGACGACCCAGAACGGGCCGCCGAACCTCGGTCGGGCGTTCACCTGAGGCCGGTCGCTGCCCCATCGATGGTCGTTGCTGACCCGGCGCTGCCGGCCGATCCACGCGATTGCCCCTTGCGACGGGCGGCGCGACGGTCGTTGCGCGAGGACTCAACTGCGCGCTTCTCCGCGGGGCGCATCGCGTAACACCCGAAAGGGCGTCAAAGTAAGCCCTCCGCGCGGCCTCAAGCGAGCGCGCCGAACTCCGGACGAAGCCCCCCGTCTTTCTGTGATCGAACGCCCCCGCGCGAATCCGAGCCGCGCTCACGGGCCGCAGCTTCGGCTTTACGAGAACTTTCTTCTTCTCCGCTGCGACGACTTCAGTTGGTTTTGCGGTCTCCGCCGGCGGCTTGGTGTCGGCCGGCGCCGCGGTTGTCGTCTCTTCGGGTGCCGAGGGAGGCGTCGTCGATGCGCTCTCATCCTGAGCAAACGCCGTTGGAGCCGCCAAAATCCCAAGGAAACACGCAGTGAAATACCTCTTGTTCATCGCCATTCCTCCACGCCCTATTTGACGAACGAGCCTCGGATTATATTCAATGCCTTGACGAACTCCGCGCAAGCGGCCATCCTCGCTCGCTTTCATGTTCTTACCCGTCGCCACATGCGCGTTGATGAGCCTCTCGCAAACCGCGACGCCGTTCGATTGGCGCGACGCGGTCATCTATCACGTCGAAACCGACCGATTCTTCGACGGCGACCCGAAGAACAATGCGAACATCGAGAAGCGGAACCCGGCCGGCTGGCACGGCGGCGATTTTCGCGGGCTCCTCGCGAAGGTCGATTACTTGAAGGCGCTCGGCGTCAACGCGGTTTGGTTTTCACCCGTCGCGAAACAGGTCGAGAAGCCGCACCGCTCCGCGAGGCTCACGCACTGGCCGTTTCACGGCTATTGGCCCGCGCGCTTTGACGAAGTCGAGCCGCGCTTTGGTTCGCGCGCCGATCTGCTCGCCCTCACAAAGGCGCTGCGTGGCGCCGGGATCCGCATTGTGCTCGACGTGGTCCTAAATCATGTCGGCTACGGCGCCGTACACGCGGGAATCCGTACCCCGTGTGGAAAGGACGACATCACGAAGTGCCTCTTCGGCCTCCCCGATTTGCGAACAGAAGACCCCGCCGTTTGGGAACCGCTCGTCAAATCAACAAAGCAGCTCGTCGACGAAACCGGCGCCGACGCCGTCCGCCTCGACGCCGCAAACCACATCGGCCCGACCGAGTGGCGAACCTTCCGACGTGCGATCCCCTCGCCCCTCCTCATTGGCGAGCTTTGGGGATTCGACGCCGCCGAAAAGAAAAGCTGGGACGGCCTTCGCGCGCGCGACTTGGACACCGCGTTCGACTTCGCCTTCGCTGACCTCGCGCTTGGCTGGGTGACCGGCCGCCTCGCGACCGACTCGCTCGCCAAGCACCTCGCGAAACGCGACGCCGCCATCGCCGGCGCAGCCGTCCCGCCGATTCACTTCCTCGACACCCACGACACCGAACCGTTCCTCTCGCGCGCCCGCGGCGACAAGGCCGCGCTCAAACTCGCCGCCGTGCTGGAGTTCGCCGTGAGCGGCATCCCACTCATCAACTACGGAAACGAGGTTGGACGAAAAGGCGGACGCTGGCCGACAAACCGCGGCGATATGCCGTGGGGCGCCGCACAAGACAAACGCCTCCTCGAATTCTACAAGCGGCTCGTCTACGCGCGCCGCATCGACCCCGGCCTTCGTCGCGCGAAATCGATCGTGAGCGCCCTCTCGCGCGACCTTCTCATGGTCATGCGCGGCGAAACCGTTGTCCTCCTTAACCGCGGGCGCCGCCGCGAAATCGCAAAGGTTGACGTCGCAAACGCGAAAAGCTGGGTCGATGTTCTCTCCGAAAAGAAACTCGCCGCCAAGAATCTCACCGTCTCGCCGCGCAGCGCGCGCATCCTCGTGAGGGCGGAATGAGGGCCACGCTCGGTGTCTTCCTCTGTGTACTCAGTGCCTCTGTGGTGCATCTTTTCTTCTCTTCGCCGGCATACGCCGACATCGTCCTCACCGACGCCCGCGGCGACACTCGCAACACCGCGCCCGGCGGCGACTTTTACCGCCAAGACGCGTTCGACATCACCGAACTTCGCATCGCCGAAAAAGGCGCCGACGTCCTCGTCACAGCGACGTTCGCGGCCCGCGTGCCACTCCGCCACAACGTCCGCCTCTCCCGCGAAACCACGGCAACGCTCTTCCCGATGAACATCGAAATCTACATCGACCAAAAGCCGCTCATCGGTTTCACGCGCACCCTCCCCGGCCGCCGCGTCGAGATCGCGCGCGAATCGGCGTGGGACGTGGCTCTCGTGCTGACCCCGCAGCCGCGCGAATTCGCGGGCGAGCTCCGCCGCATCGACGCCGAACTCGCCGACCGCACCCATTTCGCCGCCAAACCTCGCGTGCGCGGTCGCACCGTGTCTGGCCGCTTCCCCCGCGCGCGCATCGGCGAACTCACGCCCCACATGGGTTTCGTCGTCCTCGTCACGCCGGCCGCCTTCCGCTCGACGTTCCAACTCTTCGGCGAGCACCTCCTCTTTATCGCCGACGTCCGCGCCCGCGCGACGAGCTGCTCACTTGAATCTCCCGACTCGACCGGCTGCGCATTTGGCGGCTGCAAACCTTGCGGCGACCACCCGCGCGTTATCGACGCCATCGTCGCAAAAGACGCGAATGAACTCGAACTCTTCGGCGCCTATTCGAGAGGCCGTTTCGTAAACGTTCCGGCACGCGTCCCTAAACCGCCCGCGCCGAAACTCCGCTCGCAGCAGCCGCCGATCGAATTGTGATGTGAGCGCGTTACGCACATCACCGGCAAAGTGTCGTGCGTCCCTTGATTAACAGGTGCCGCCCCCTACCATAGAAGAAGAGCCGCCCGCTTCTGCTGTAGAGGGGACACGTCAGGTGAAGCATCGAGACTGCCACTTTGCGTTTCTTATTCCGCTTAGCCTCGCGGTCGCGTGTACGGGGATTGCCCCGCGCGGGCCCAAAGCGGGACCGGATGCGGGTGCGGACGCCGGTGCGGACACGGACGGCGGCGATGCGGGCGCGGACGATAGCGACGCCGGCGCGGACGGCGGCGATGCGGGTGCGGATGCCGACGCTGGTTCAGATGCGGGCGACGCGGGAGTTCCCAGCTATTCTCTCTCGATTTGGTCGGCTTCCCCTTCGACCGGCCCGTCAGACGGCGGGACATCGGTTACGATCTACGGAAGCGGATTTGTCGCCGGCGCGTCCGTCACGTTTGGCGGAACGCCGGGTGCGGTTTCGATCTTTTCCGGGGGAAACATTGCGGTCACGACCCCAGCCCACGCTCTCGGAACGGTCGATATCGTCGTCACAATTCCAGATGCATCCGCGACTCTGTCGAACGGCTTCACATTCTGCAACTCGCTCACGGTCACGTCGGTGAATCCGACGTTTGGCCCCGCGGCCGGAGACGCATCGGTCGACGTCACGTTTACAGGGTACGGCCCCGACGCATCTGTCTTCTTTGGAGATAAGAGCGCCACGATAACCGTGCGAAGCAATGGCGCGAACTTCACGACTCTCACCGTGCGAACCCCGCCCGGCCGCATCCTCGAAACCGTGCCGGTCAAAGTCGCGACCACCTGCGGCACGGCGGAAACAGCTAACGCCTACGCGAACCTCCCGCGCATCACGACCTACGCGGGCGGCGGCACCGGCGCGAACCTGCCCGCAACCACCGTCGCAATTCGTCAGCCCGAACACGCCGTCGTCGACGACGCGGGAACCGTTTACGTCTCCGACGCCAAGCGCCACCGCATCTACCGAATTAGGCCGGACGGCGGCATCTTAAAACACTTCGCCGGTTCAGGCGAATCGTGGTCTGGACCCGACGGCCCCGCGGTATTGGCCGCCATCCACGAGCCAGCGGGTCTCGCGCTCGCGTCAGACGAAACGCCCTATTTCGCCGAAACATCCGGCGGGCGCGTTCGTCGATTTGGCGCCGGATCGGTCGAAACAGTCGCGGGCACCGGCTCGAAGTCAGACCCTGACGCTGCGGCACTCGATATCAAACTCAACGCACCGATCGGACTCGCGTTCGACTCGCAAGGTCGCCTCCTCATCACCGACCGCGACGCGCATGTCGTTCGACGCCTCGACCTCACGACCAATCGCATTCACCTCGTCGCGGGAACGGGCGATGCGGGCTTCAGCCCCGACGCGTCGATTGCTACACAGGCGAACCTCAACAGCCCGATCGGCATTGTCGAATATCCGCCCGGAACGTCTGGATTTGCATTCGCCGAAAATGGCAACCACGTTGTTCGATGGGTCGACGGCGACGGCGGCACGTCGATTCTCGTTGGAGGCGGCACCGAAGAGCTCGACGCGGGCCTTATCCCTGCGCGCGCGGTGCAACTGTACGGCCCGTACAGCGTCGCACGAGATTCGACCGGGACTCTTTTCATTTCTGAAGTCGGCGCCAAACACCGAGTCTTCGGCTACAGCCCCACATTCGATACCGTTTTCCCTCTTATAGGGACCGGAAGCTCGGGCCCACCATCGCCCGACGGAACGGTGCTCGGGAGCGTCAATCTCGGCGCGCCGCGCGTCGCGACGTCACCCAAGGGTCCCATCTACGTTCTCGAAGCCAATAACCAGTGGATTCGCGTGGTCGATGCCGGCTCGGACGGAACGCTCGCTCTCTTCCGCATCGGCGGTACGGGGCTCAACGGCCCGAATTACTTCGGCGACGACGCGGGAGCAACGTCCGCGGGATTTAGCTCCCCATCCGGACTTGCAGTCACTGGAACCGCGGATATGCTCACTTTGTCGATCGCCGACGCGCTCAACAACCGGATTCGACAAGTCAGCGCAACCGGGATTATCACCACGTATACGGGCAACGGCGACGCGGGATTTTCCGATGGAAGTGGCGACCTCCTCGACGCCCAATTCAACCAGCCGCGCGGCCTTGCATACAATTCAACAACTCTTCTCGTGTCCGATACGTTGAACAACCGCGTTCGGGAGATCACATGGGTTTTCGACGCAGGCCCCGTGAAGACCAAGGCGGGCAACGGCGATGCGGGGTACTCGGGCGAAGGCGGCCTGGCAACCTCGGCGTCGTTTGGGTCGCCCAGTGGGCTTGCGGTGAGACTCGGGACGCCCGAGATCTACTTCGCATCGTGGACACACCACGTGGTCCTCAAGGTCGACTGGGCTGGAAATATGGTCCGGGTTGCTGGAATCCCTGGTCAGCCGACGCCAAGCAGCGATGGGGGCGTCTACGGTATCGACGCGGGCGACGGTGCGCTTGCGACAAACGCTACGCTCAACACCCCCACCGGAATCGCCTTTGACAATGGGGGCAAAACCCTCTTCATCGCCGACCTCTCGAACCACCGCATCCGGCGCATCAATCTGATGATGGGTGGCGTCATCGAAACCATCGCGGGCAACGGAATCGCGGGTTCCTCAACCGCGACACTCGTTGCCATCGACGCCGGAATCGATTCGCCCTTGGGCATTTGCGTCGACAGCGCCGACCGAATCTTCTTCACCGAAAGCACCACCGGCCGCGTGCGCATGATCGCAAAAAACGACGCCGGCATCGAAATGATTTCCATCGTTGTCGCGGCGCCACTTGGCCGCGGCTTTTATGGCGATAATGGCTACGCCGGCGACGCGGGTTTCTTGAACCCGGGCGCAATCGCGTGCGGAAGCGACGATGCCCTCTACATTTCGGACGCCGAAATGGACCGCGTGCGCCGAATCCGGTGAGGGCCCTGATTCCCGGATAGCGGGCAAGATTTGCGTGGGGTGGGCGGGGTTGGGCTCGCTCCGGCTCGCAAAAGTCCTCGGGTCTGACATGAAATGTGAGTCTGCACGAAACGAATTAAACATCATGAGAACGGCAATCCCACGCCCCATCGGCACCTCATCCCCTGCGGACGCGACCCGGAGCAAGCCCAATCCCCGCCCGCCCAACCAGACCTCGGCCGTTTTCCTGAAACGGCGGTTAAGAGACTTGGGGGTCGATCGATCGTCAGCCGACACCCAGCGGGTGAAATCTTCGTACCGCCCTCAAGCCCAGAAAACACGTCTCCGGAAAGCGGTCCGCCCGGATTTGCGTAGGGTCGGCAGGGCGCCGCGCAGGCGCGCCTATTCCGCGAGCAGTCTGTCGGCAAGCCAGCGGCTTGCCGGCGCGAGCGGAATGGCGAGGGCGACGGAACGGAGCCCGCAGCCCGACCTTCGTGCAGGGTCTGCAGCGCGATATCGGCTGGGACCAGCGAGCTTTCGCGCGCCTCTGAACCGCGGATCGTTCGCGCGTCTCAAATCAGACCCGAGGACGTCGGCGCGCCGAAGCGGGCTCCTGTCGACCCTCACGCTCACGAGCGAACGAACCGCTTAACCGGTGAGAGGGTGCAAACATGAAATCCCGCGGCTGGGTTGCTACATTATAGAGGTGAGAATACGCCTCGGTGAGCCACCCCGAAACATCTTAGCGATGGTGTGTGTCGCGGCCGCCTTAGCGTGCACCGGCCAGCTCACGCCACGAATCTTTTGCGGCCCGAACCTACCGCCTTGCAATCAGCCCCTCGTTTGCACAAATCCTGACAGCGGCGGCGTTTGTGTCGTCGACACGTGGAAGGGCGATGCCGGACTCGATGCGGGGACCGACGCTGGCCTCGATGCGGGCGACGCTGGCCTCGATGCGGGGACCGACGCCGGTCCCGACGCGGGCGACGGCGGCACGACGGACGCGGGGTTACTCAGCATCTCCAACTTTTCACCCACTCGGGGTTCATCCAAAAGTTTTGTAACGTTGGTCACGGTGTGGGGCACCGGATTCGACTCTGGCGTGACTTTGCAGTTTGGTGAAACACCTGGAACATCAATTACCGTATGGAACGACACGGCCCTTCAAGTGACCGCGCCAGCCCTTCCGCGCGGACCCGTTAATATCGTGGTCACGTCGCAATCGCTTGATGCGTCGGCGATCGGACCGTTTCCATTTACTTATTACGACCCCGTCTCGGCATCTGCCATTTCGCCCGATGCCGGACGCGCGACGGGCGGCGAGACTGTCACGATCTACGGTTCCGGTTTTGTGCCTGACGACGCCGGCGTCTGGTTCGGTTCCAACCTCGGCACGATCGTCTCCATCGACCCCGACGGCGGCTCGCTTCAGGCGCTCACCCCAGCGGGCCTCGCTTACGATCCGGTCGACGTCGTCATCTCAAACCACAACGGCTTCGCCACGCTTCCACTCGCGTTCGACTATTACTCCATCCTCTCGACGATCGCAGGCGGCGGCGGCGGCACGGACACGGAGGCCCGGCTCGTCCACCTCGGCGATACGACGTTCGCCGCCATAAGCACGGGTGGCGACATTTACGTTTCATCGGCCGACCTCCACCGCATCTACATCATCTATCCGAATGGGCGCCTAACCCATATCGCCGGCACCGGGGTCTACGATTCAGGCGCCGACGGGCTCGCGCTCACAACGGACATCGCAAGCCCGCGCACGGTCGCCGTCACAGCGGATGGAACGGTTTATTTTGCGGAGTACGGCGGAAATCGCGTTCGGAAGATTGTTGCGGGTGGAATCGTCACCGTCGCCGGAAACGGAGTTGCGGCGAGCAACGGCGACAACGGCCTTGCGACCAGTGCGTCGGTGTTGACTCCATTTGGCGTCGCGCTCGACACGGCCGGACGCCTCTTCATTACCGAGCAGCTCGCGCATATCGTTCGACGCGTCGACCTCGACGGCGTTATCCGGGTCGTCGCTGGAACGCGGCAAGTCGGGTTCGACGCCGGCGCGAGCCTTGGGGAGTACACGCGAATCGCATTTCCCAGCGGCATTGTCGAATGGCCCGTCGGCACGGGCGGCGTCGCCTTCGCCGAGTATGGAAACGGCATCGTTCGTCACGTCGACCGCGACGGCGGCACGCGCATCCTCGCGGGCGGCGGCTCGACGACCTTCGATTCCGGCATCGCCGCCACGGCCGCGTTGCTCCCCGAAACCCTTTGCGTTTCGCGTGGCGCTTCGGGCACCCTTCTCGTTTCTCAGTACGCCGCATCGTGGGCCAGTAACCGGTCACGCGTTTTAAGCTACGTCGAGGACGCGGGAATCGACGGTGGCGCACTTTACGCCGTCGCCGGAACGGGAAACCCCGGTTTATCAAACGATGGCGTCTTAGCGACATCGAACCCCATCTGGGCGCCTTGCGTGTTTTCGAACAGCGCCGGCCAACCGTTCTTCACGGACTACTCGACGTCAGGAAGCCGCATTCGCACGATCGACAGCGGCGCGCTCCTCACCGTCGGAGGAAGCGGCAACGAGGCGACGAACTTTTTCGGCGACTTGGGACCCGCAACTTCAGCGGGCATCGGCGGCGCCATATCCGTCGCCTTCGACAGAACCAGCAACCGGCTTTTTATTGGCGACACGCGAAATCATCGAATCCGCGTCGTCGAAACCGACGGAGTTATTTGGACGTTCGCCGGGAACGGCGACGCGGGTTTTACGGGTGAGAACGGCGAGGCCGTCATCGCGTCACTGTTCCAACCGCGCGGAATCATCGCCGACTCGAGCGGCACAATTCACTTTTCGGATAATCGCAACAACCGCCTGCGTTCGATCGTCCAGGCCAACCCCCCGCCCATCATTCAGCTGCTCGCCGGCGATGGAACGACCGATAATCCCAGCGACTACTCAGATACGCCAACCGCGAAGTTGAACGCGCCCCGCGGCCTCGCCATCACGGCCGACGGCACAATTTATGTTGCGGATTATGGAAACCACGTTGTGCGCCGTATAACGCCAGACAGACTCTTCATCTCCCGCTTCGCGGGACAATTCGACAAACCCACCGACGCAGGGGTTCCGCTCGGCGACGATGGCGGCGCCCTCTTTGCAACTCTCAGCGGTCCGACGGATGTTGCGGTCGACAGCCAGGGGAACGTCTACATCGCCGACAGCAATAACCATCGCATCCGCCGTGTCCGCGATGGCGGCGAAATCATCGAAACCGTCATCGGTACGGGGGTCGCCGCAACCTCCGGCGACTTCGGGCCGGCGGCCCTCGCATCGCTCAACAACCCAACGGGCATCTGCGTCGACGAAAAAGACCGGCTCTACATCGCCGAGCGCAACGGTTTCGTCGTTCGGCGCGTCTGGAAGAACACGCAGGGCATTGAAATCGTGCGCGTCATTGCGGGGCGCGCCGACGCGGGCCTCTTCAACGGCGACGGCTGGCCATCGACGGTTGGAACGCTCACCGATCCAAATGACGTCGAGTGTGGCCCGAACGGGACGCTGTACGTCACCGAGCCCGCTATCGATCGCGTTCGCATCATTAAGTAGCCCCCAATCCTCGGTTAAGCGGTTCGTTCGTTCGTGAGCGCGAGGGTCGGCAGGTGCCGCTTCGGCGCGCCAACGTCCTCGGGTCTGAACTTACTCGCGCGAACGATCCGCGGTTCAGAGGCTCGCGTCCGCAGGGGATGAGGTGCCGATGGGGCGTGGGATTGCCGTTCTCATGATGTT
>JACPTQ010000078.1:50181-53859 GCA_016192705.1 Deltaproteobacteria bacterium
AGCCGCGCTTGACGGATGCGTGACGGTCCGGCAGTTTGCGATTCATGTTCGTCCACTTACACCTTCACACCCAATACTCGATGCTCGACGGCGCGATTCGCGTCGCCGATCTCGTGCCGAAGGTTGCGGCGCTCGGAATGCCGGCCGTTGCGATGACCGACCACGGCAACCTCTACGGCGCGATCGACCTTTACCAGCGCGCGAAGGCCGCGGGCGTCAAACCGATCTACGGGATTGAAACCTACGTTGCCTCGAAGGGGCGCAAAGACCGGAGCGCGCGGGACTCGTATCACCTCGTGCTCCTTGCGAAAGACGCCGACGGCTACAAGAATTTGATGCACCTCTCGTCGATGGCCTTCACCGAAGGGTTTTATTACAACCCGCGCATTGACAAAGAGATCCTGCGCGAACATTCAAAGGGCCTTTTTGCGCTCTCCGCTTGCCTGGGCGGCGAGGTCGCGCAGGCGATCGAACGAAAAGACGACGACGCCCTCGTTGCGACGATTCGCGACTACAAAGAGATTTTTGGCGATTCTTATTTCCTCGAGGTTCAAGAAAACGGCATCGCACAGCAGCGCATCGTCAATGAGCGCTTAAAGGTGCTCGGCGCCGAATATGGCATCCCGCTCGTCGCCACAAACGATTGCCACTACATGGAGCGGCAGGACGCGCGCGCGCACGACATTCTGATGTGCATCCAAACCGGCAAGACGATTCACGACAACGATCGATTGCACCACGAGGTCGACGAGTTTTATTTGAAGTCGCCTGACGAGATGCGGGCGCGGTTCGCGTGGGCGCCCGAGGCCGTCGAAAACACGCTTCGGATCGCGCGCGAATGCGACGTGAAGTTCGACCTGTCGAAAACGCATCTGCCGCAGTACCAAGTCCCCGCGGGCGATTCGGTCGATTCGTATTTGCGGCGGCTTGCGGACGAGGGGCTTCGGCGACGGTTCGATGAAAACGGCACCCTCGCCGAAAAACGCGAGGCCTACGCGGCGCGGCTTGCGGTCGAAGTCGATGTTATTCAAAAGATGGGATTTAGTGGTTACTTTTTAATTGTGTGGGACTTCATCAACCACGCCAAATCAAAAGGAATCCCCGTGGGACCGGGCCGAGGATCGGGCGCGGGGTCACTCGTCGCTTACGCGCTTCGCATCACCGACATCGACCCCTTGCCGTACGGGCTCATCTTCGAGCGCTTCTTGAACCCCGAACGCATTTCCATGCCCGACTTCGACGTCGACTTTTGCATGGACCGCCGCGACGAAGTCATCAAGTACGTCGTCGAAAAATACGGGCGCGATCGCGTTGGGCAAATCATTACGTTCGGCCAGCTCAAGGCGCGCAGCTGCATCAAAGACGTTGGACGCGCGCTCGGCCTCCCTTACACCGAAACGGATCGCATTTCGAAACTCATCCCGCAGATGCCCGGCAAAGTCATCACCATCAAAGACGCTTTCGAGATGGAGCCGCGGCTCAAAGAAGTCGTCAAGGAGAAGCCCGAGTACCAAGAGCTCGTGCGCGTTGCGGAGGCGCTTGAGGGCTTGAATCGCCACGCGGGTGTTCACGCTGCGGGCGTTGTCATCAGCGAGCGGCCGCTTTGGGAGCATGTGCCCGTTTGCAAGGTCCAAGAAAACGAGATGGTCACACAGTTTGCGAAGGACGAGGTCGAAAAGGCCGGGCTCGTAAAGTTCGATTTCTTGGGGTTGAAGACGCTGACGGTTGTCGATAACGCGGTGCGGTTGGTGAGGGGAAAAAGAGAAGAGAAACCACAGAGACACAGAGCGGAAGAGATCGGAAGAGCGGATCAAGGAATAGACATTGCGCGAATCGCGCTCGATGACGCGACGGTTTTCAAGATGCTCGCGGCCGGTGACACCGACGGCGTGTTTCAAATGGAGTCGTCAGGCTTCACCGACATGATCAAACGCCTAAAGCCGGACCGCTTTGAGGATCTGATCGCGGCGGTTGCGCTCTATCGCCCGGGCCCCATGGAGTCCGGGATGATGGACGATTACATCAACCGGAAACATGGGCGCGCGAAGGTCGTTTATCCGCATGTCTCGTGCGAGTCGGTTCTCGCGGAAACGTACGGCGTCATCGTCTATCAAGAGCAGGTCATGCAGATCGCGGTCGCGCTGTCGGGCTACACGATGGGGCAAGCCGACACGCTGCGAAAAATCATGGGCAAGAAGAAGCCCGAAGAGATGGCGAAGGAGCGCGCGCACTTCGTCGGGGGCGCGGTCGAAAAGAGCGGCATGGCGAAGGAAGCCGCGGAACACCTGTTCGAGCAGATTGAGAAGTTCGCGGGTTACGCGTTCAACAAGTCGCACTCGGCGGCGTACGCACTCCTCGCATACCAAACAGCGTATTTGAAACGGCACCACCCGGCGGAGTTTTGGGCGGCGCTTCTCACGGCCGAAAAAGGCAACCAAGACAAAATCGCGAGCGCGATCCACGCGGCGCGCGCACACGGGCTTAAAGTGTTGCCGCCCGATGTGAATGAGTCGGGGACCGATTTTACGGTTGTTGGCGACGACACAATTCGGTTTGGATTCGCGGCGGTGAAAAACGTCGGGACAACGGCGATCGAGTCGATCTTGGGCGCGAGGGAAAAGAGCTTTAGGGATATTTATGATTTTTGTGAGCGGGTCGATTTGCGGAAGGTGAATCGGCGCGTGCTCGAGAGCTTGGTGAAGTCGGGGGCGTTTGATTCGCGCGACCCGAATCGCGCGCGCGTCGTCGCAAACCTCGACAAGGCGACTGAAGCGGCGCAGCTCGTCCAGCGCGAGCGCGAGAGTGGGCAAATCGGGCTTTTTGGCGCGGCGCTCAGCGTGTCGGACAACGACGTTGCTCCGCGAATGATTGACGCCGCCGCGTGGACCGAAAAGGAAACGCTCGCGAACGAAAAAGCGGCACTCGGGCTTTACGTCTCGGGGCACCCGCTCGCGCGCTACGCCAAGGAGATGAAGCGAATCGCTGGCGCGCGAACCGTCGATTTGGTCGATCGCGAGCCAGAGAGCGAGGTGTCGGTCTGCGGACTTCTCACGGATTTGCGGGAGCGTCCGTCGAAAACCGGGCAAGGTCGAAACTGCTTTGGCGTCCTCGAAGACCTCGTGGGCAGCGTCGAAGTCCTGATCTTTTCGCGGGTGTTTGAGCGAGTCGAATTGACCGTTAAGGCGGATGAGCCGGTGATGGTCACGGGGAAGGTTTTGATCGAGGGCGATGACGAATCCCCCGTCGCGAAGATTCGCGTCGATGAAGTCGTCCCGCTTCTCAAGGCTCGCGAGGCGCGGACAAAGGCCGTCGAGATTCGACTCGATGGCGCGCGAACGTCGCTCGACAGTTTGAGCGCGCTGCGCGAGCGGCTCGCCGCGTTTCAGGGAACGTGTCGCGTTTTCGCGCGCGTCAGCGACGGCGACCGCGAGGCAATTCTCGAATTCGGCGCGAAGTATCGCGTGCGCGTCGAGGACGCGATGGTCGACGCGATCGAGGCCGAAATCGGCAAGGGGTGCGTGCGGCTCGTATAGGGCTTGATTCCCGGTTAAGCGGTCCGTTCGCCGGTGAGCGTGAGGGTCGACAGGTGCCCGCTTCGGCGCGCCGACGTCCTCGGGTCTGAACGCGAACGAGCGCTCGAGCCACTGTTTTGTAGCGTCCGAAATCTCGGAGATTCGC
>JACPTQ010000047.1 GCA_016192705.1 Deltaproteobacteria bacterium
CGAATCCTGCGAATTCTGCTCGGGCGTCTAGGCAGGCCTGCTCGTACAGACGGGTGGCTTCAATCAGCACGGTATCGGTCACCGAGGCGTCACGGAGGAACTCCGTCGCCGCGTCCCCCACGCGGGTCCAGGCCCGATCTACTTCCGACCATGCGGGTGGGTTCGAGACCCTGAGCCTTTCGTGGAAACCTTCCGCTCCATCAGGGAACGCCGCGTTCAACCGCTCCCCTGATTCCCAGATCAGACTGTTCACGCGGTCCACCCGCATTGGGTCGAAGGGTCGGGGCACCCCGGTTATGGTCCTGTCGTCCGCCCGTTGGGCTTTCCCCTGGGCCAGGATCGAAAGAATCTCCTGTTTTCTGTCAGCTATAAGGGCTTTGATCTCCGCCGACAAACGCTTCACGGGGCCCTTGAGCCGCAGCTTTTCGCCGTCGGGAGTAGCCTCTACCCCCAGGCGCCTCAGCTCCTTTAAGAGTTCAATAACCTTCATTTCTCAAACACTTCTCCTCATATTTCAGTTGGTCCGTTACCGTCGGATCGATCCCTGTGATCGCCCCCACGACGTCCTGCATGCTAAGAACCTCGTTGGGGCGACTACCCGCCCATTCCCCGGCCGCGCCCGTGGTCGCCGCACAATTCGCAAGACTCGCAGAACTCGTCGCGGCGCAAATTTCTTCTTCTCCTGTCACCCGCGTGGCCGGGGAACACCGGCCGTGCGGGTGAACTACACTACCGTTCCGTTCCGTGTACGCCGTTCGGCCGTTTTCCGCACTCGTCGGCAGTGGTAACTCGCCGAAATCATTACTTTCACGATCGCGTAACGGGGACACTGATCGCCCTCCAACGGGGACAGACCCCCCTCTTAACGGGGACAGCGACCCGGCCCAACGGGGACAGCGGTCGATTTCAACCGCTCGGGTCATTTCGGCCCCGCCTTTCTTCGTTTTCTCCGGCGGCTCGCGACACCGCCTGCTCGTCCGGAAACCTCTTTTTTCGCGCCCGCAACCAGGAAGTCGTGTGCCCCTTGGTATGCCGGTCCTAAGGTGAAGCGATCGCGCTCGACAACCGAGAGAACGGCCGGACCGTCATCGCCATCGCGCGTCCAGCGATCAATGACGCGTGGGACCAACCGCGTCGGGAGCGCCGCAGTCTCGGCAATTCTTTCGAGTCGCCCGCGAGGAAGAAGGACGCCGCCATGCTCGGAAAGTTCGACCGCGCGACGACGAAACTCGATAACCAGCCTCAAGTGAAAGGCCGCCTCGGCAGACCAGTCCCGGTTCCGCCCGACGAACGGCGGTAACGGGATTACCGGCACAAGTCGCCGGGCTTCGCGATTCTCCCGCCCGCTCTTACCGAATCGCTCGAGCACACAATAGGGAAGCAACGCGTCGCCAAGCGTTATTGTCAGAATAGCCGGGTTGCCATTTCGGGGTGGCCGCATGCCATACGAAACGAGATTGCCGTAGGTGCCGTCAGGCCACGTCCAGCAGAGGTGACCTTGCGCGATCACGAGCGAGTGAATCTCTTCGCGCGTGTCGCCGCCCTCCCCGGCCCCGATCACCCGCGCGAGACCGCTCCATCCCCCCTCAACGTGTAACGTGCGCCCGTCGGGGTTTCCGCCGAGAATCTGGGCGTGCGCGGTTGAAATCTCCCAGTAAAGTAACCGGTACGCGTTTATGCTCTCGCCGAGGTGTGTTGCCCCGCGGGGAAGAAGCCGCTCGACCGTTTCAACGTCCAAGAGTGGGATATTGGCTGGTCTCTCGAAACGAATCCCACCTGCCGCAGGCGAGCCGCAGCGCGAATCGACTGTCGCTAAAGGATTCGCGCCCGGCTTCATGATGTCGGCCAGTTGCTCTGCAACGCGAAACGACAGAGCCGCGGGGCTCTTGTATTCGTTGGCAAGTTGCGATCGCACAGTCGTTCGCCAAAGCACGGCGGCGAGCACCCGTGCCATTACCGATCGCGGGCGTTGCGCCCAGTCAGCCGAACGTTTGTTCGCTGCTACGCCACTGCTTCGGCCCTGTTTCTGGTCCGACCAATTCGCGGTTACGGCCTCCTGGAATTGGTCCACGATCGGCCTCACCTTTTCGGACACGATCGGCGAAAGGAATTCGACGAACCCCGCGTCCAGCGCAAACATGCCGTTCAGTTCGCCGAGGCCGGCCGCTGAACCCTCATCCATTGGCAGCCCGAGCGCGCGAAACGCTTCCGCGAGCGACGCCTCCACTGCGGCCGTCAAGCGATCCGCGGCGTCGTTATGGCCCGCCAACTTGTCCCCCCTGCTGGCCGCACGCTCAATCACGAATTGTGCGGCGTTCACCGAAGCTGCCTTTTCGTTTTGCTCATTCATTCATTCGATCAGAAAGTAACGAGTTCCTCTTGTGAATAATCCGCACCGTCGTCCTCATCGCTCACAGTGGGCCTCGATTTTTTCTTTCCGCTTGCGTTCTTTGCAGCGTCCACTGCGTTTTGGTGGTCCAGCTTTTCGGCATCTGTTGCCGGACGTAAAAACCCCTGGTGCCTGGAGTCGCGGACGAGCAAGACTTCAGGCGGGTAAAGTGCGTAGTTGCTCTTTGTAACGCGGAACTTTGCGAGGCACGGAATGGTCTTTCGCTTGTCGTTGGCGTCCATGACCGGGTCGAGATTCGCCTGCCACCGAACGCCGTCCGTGAGCCCCGAGGCGCCGCGCGCCGAGACGGCGTCTGACGCGCCTGTGCGGCTCGCTTTTGTGGTGTGATGACTGAAAAGGAGAGTCGGGTTTCCCGGGACTTCCGTGAAGCGCTCTAGAGCCTGGATGAAGCGCGTGGCGGCTGCGTTGTCGATCTCGACGTCTGGGCCGGCGAAGCGGCTCGCGGGGTCGAGAATAATCAGAGCCCACTCGCGCCCCGCACCGCTGAGTCGTCGCAACAGTTCCACTGCGAACGGCGTCCCCCGGTCCATAAGGGATTCGAGGTCGCCGCCAATTTGTCGTAACTCCTCAAGGCTGTACGTCAGCGCCACGCGCTTTCCACAGAGCGGCATTGGAAGAATGTTCTTCGCGACCATCTCCTTCTCCGCTGGAGAGAGATTCATCGCTCTTGCGGCCCCAAAGAGCCGTCGCCAGATTTCGTCCTCGTCCTCCTCCCCGGCCGCCAACAAGACAGGTCCGCTTATTGGCACCGAGAAGGTGCCGAGCAATTCGTGTTGAGCCGCCACGCAAATCGCGGCCTGGACGAGAAGCAACGACTTGCCTGTTCCACCGCCGCCCGCAATCATTCCAACCTTGCCCGCAGGCAGAACCCCTTTCCCGTCTCGGTCGGTGATAAGGTATTTGCGGTTCGGCGGTTCACACTGAAACCAGTTCTTCCCGTCCGACTGGGTTCGCTCGCTGATCCATTTCCACTGGTCGTTGAAAAGCTGCTCGATTCGTTGAGATGACGGGTCCCGCGGACCGCCTGCGCCCTTGTCGTCGCCACTCCCGCCCTTTTCGTCCGGCGGATCCATGGGTTCGGCG
This sequence comes from Deltaproteobacteria bacterium, assembly GCA_016192705.1. GTDB lineage: Bacteria > Myxococcota > JACPTQ01 > JACPTQ01 > JACPTQ01 > JACPTQ01. The sequence continues at coordinate 3,494 of JACPTQ010000047.1, forward strand.
TAGCCGTTGTGGGGTCCCGCGTCGTTCACGTCGCGCACCATCACTGCGCCTCCTCTCGATCGACGTTCGTCTGGGTAACGCGCCACCGCTGTAGGCGGCACCGAGGGACCAGCGTTCCCCTGATAATTTCCGCGTATTTGTCACCGGCGTCGTCGGCGTGTGTTGCAACGACAACTTCAGTGCCGTCGGGGACTCGCGCGGCGATCTCGGGCGTCCAGCTCCCAGCAACGATCCCGATAACTGCCGGCGCATCCTCGTCCGCGTCGCTCCAACCTGTCGCCTGCGTGAGAAAGTCGGGGACGCCCTCGGCGACAAACAGCCCGCATTGAACGAAGCCCGACGGTGATCGAAGGCCGCCTCGGCAGTTCCGCACGAACTCGGCGGCCGATCTTCCGTCTGCCAGCGCGGCACCGGCGAGCAGAAGGCGCGCGAGCGGATCGGCCATGACTGTTCTACGAACTTCGGCGCCGACCGGGTGCGCCCCCTTCGCGTCCGCCGAGACATTTTGACCGACGGCGCGAGCGTGAAGGCTGACAAGGTTGCCGGTTGAATCAAACATCGGGACGAGTAGGCGGTGCGACGACCCGGTCCACGGCCTTCCTCGAAACCGCGCCCACCACGGCAGATCAGTCGTCATACCGATTACGCGAGCGAGATCTAGGTCCTCAACATCTGGCGGATCCAGCCGCCGCGACCGCAGCCACGCGGACGCGTCGTCGTCACAGGTTACGCCGACGCACCGGTCCCAAAGCGCGTTAACCTCCGCCTGCGAAGGGCGCTGCGGCGCTTCCTCTCGCTTGATTTGAGGGGCATGGCGCCGCGTCGCAAGTGTGCTCCAAGGGTTCCGTTTGGCCGGGTCCTCACTCTCGCAAAGATCGACTTCGGCGAGACGCTCTCGGATCGTTCGCCATGCCTCGCTGTGCGGCCGCGCTTCGCCAGTCACGTGGTACGCCGCGAATGTCACCGCGTCGCCCCTGGCATCGCACACGAAACAGCACCACCCGTTGTCGTCGGGGCGAAGGCCAACCGGGCCACGCCGATCGGCGCCTCCACGTTGCGTCGCGTCGCACGCTGGGCACGGCGAAACGCCTTGGCGCGACACGTCGAAACCCAACTCTTTGGCCACGACGCTAACGCCGTTTGCGCGTACCTCGGTGATCCAGCTCGACTCGTTCCAGTGTCTATTCATTTTCGTCCTCGTTTTCGAAACCGGAACCTGGCGCCTTGCGATCCTTCACACTCCCGTTTCGCGCACGAAACGCGAGCGTGGCGATTTGCTCTTCGCTCGCTGGAACAAGCGACGTTGTGTCGACTCGCCAACTTCGGCCGACGCGAACCGATCGCAAAGTTCCATCCTGGATTCGACGTCGAATTGTAGGCAGGCTTACGCCGAGCTGCTTCGCGGCTTCGACTGGCGATTTGTATTGCGGCGGGAGTCGCTCAGCGACGAGCCTGACTTCTCTCTTGAGATCGGCGAACTCTGCTTCCATACTTGCGAGCCGCCGAGGCATGTCGATCAACGCGCAAATGACTTGCGACGCAGCAGCCAACTGGCGAGGGTTTATTTGATCGCTCTCTGCCGCCTCGGTGGACTCAACTCGCGCACGCGCTAAATCATTGGATCGAATTCGATTGTTACTAAACATGTCGCCACGATATAGACGTCGACGACAATCGTCCCGCTCAGTGAACCGCGTATTGACTGGGCGGCGCTGAAACCCAAGCGGGGCGTTGAATTGGGAGCGGCCTGGGTTCAGTACATTGGGTTGCGCGTTGGTTTCTCGATCGAGCCCGGCGACATTCCGGTCATGCGCGCCGTCACGACCTGCGCGGCCTTCGCCAGCCCGCCGCCACCAAAGAGTGCGGACAAAACGTCAGCGTCCACGAGGGCATTGAGTAAGTGCCGCACGGCGTGTGCCACTCGCGCGTCCGAGCACAACCTTGGAACCTGTTTTATGAGGCCGGCGCTCAACCACTCGTCCGGCTCGAAACCGCGTGGAAGCTCGAAGACGTCGACGTGTTCTCTGCAGAACAGAATGAGCCGTTTCAAGACCCTACTGTCATTGAGCGAATCTTGAAACGCGCGTTCGGTCTTGGTTGTTTCCCGCAACTCGGCGAGCATAACCTTTACGGCGTCGAAAACGCGTCTCAATGATCTGTCGTCCTCGCGCGCCAGAAAGACTCCGATCTCTTTTCTGGGCATTAGGCGGTCGATCGAATCAAAAAGCGCGCGGTCGATCGAATCGAAAAGCGCGTCGATCTCGCCAAGGCGCTTCAGTAGTATGTCTCGGCGGGCGCCTTTTCCTCCGTCGGCGAGAATGGCGAACGCCTCACCTGCGCCACGTGCCATAAGCTCGCCGAACGCTTCCCGGTGATCGTCAGGAAGCTCGTCAAGCGGCGCATTCTCCGGGTACCGCTTGAGGCGCGAGAGGAGGACCGATCGCCGCATTTTCTTTCTCTGCGACTCCTTCATAAAAACGGCGTGCCCCAGCCGATTTGCGCGACCCTCTGGTATCTTGAGCCACTCCAATTCGCGGCCTATCTCTTCACGTTCGCTGAGGAGCCTCAAAAGAAAACCTCGGGTCGATTCAGGGTCCTTCGCGAGATTTCGTCGGTGGGCGCGTTTGCTTTTTACGCTTCCACCCAAGCCGCGCGGTTTTGAAGCTCTCATTCGAATCGCGTATAGCAAAACGGAAGTGCTTGGAGAACCACTCTTGATCACTCGTCGTGATCGGGGGAAACCATACACCCGCGAATTCGAGAATCGAACGGGGTTGAAGCGTCGTTAGAACGCGAGCAAGAATTCGAGCAGCGGCAGGCAGATAATCGAATCGCCCGGGTCGGCGCGGAAAGTGTCGCGCGTGATCAGGAGTCCAAAGGGTCCGGCGAAGCGCTCGCGGAAGCGACGAAGGGCGCACTCATCTTTGGCGTCGACGCGTTTGCGAAACTTGACCTCGATCGGGATCGTCGAGCCGTCGAGCGCTTCGGCGACAAAGTCGACCTCCTCCACGGGTGAGTGGCGATTCCCTGGTTCCGTGTAGTCGCGGTAGAAATGCACCTGTAGGTTCCGATCGCGAATGACCGATTGAACGAGGGTCTCGACGAGGGGACCCAGTGTACCGGGATCGGATTTCCAGAGCGACGGACTCGTGCGAAAAACCGCGTTTCGAATTCCAATGTCGGTGAGCGTCACCTTTGACGGCACCCGAGCCGTTATCTTGCGCGCAAGCGGATACCGACGGAACTCACGAGTGAGCAGCGCGTCGGCGAGAATGTGCAGGTACTTGCCGACGGTCGGCTGATTCGTTTGGAAGCCAGCCGCGGACAGGTCTTCGACTACGCGGAGTTGCGCAATCTCGGTTCCCGTCTGCCGCGCGACCTCGAGGTAGATTCGACGAAGGAGTGCGGGCTGATCGACCGGAAACAGTTCCGGTACGTCGACGCTGAGGACGCGATCAAACACCGTCTCTACGAGGTAGTCGGCCCATACGGTGTCGTCGACGTCACCGGAATAAATGCGAGGGTAACCACCGCGCTGAAAATACCGTTCCAAAACCTGCGAGAACTCCGCGTGGCGCGCGGCAACGACACGCCGGAGCTTCGCGAACAGCGTTCCGGCCCGCGGCCCGAGGTCAAACAAGTGACCGAATCGGAGGGGCGTTGGCAGCTGCTTCGCGAGCGCCGGATTAAACGCCTCGATCACCTCACGAAACGAAAATGGCGGGAACTCGGTGTTAAGCGCACGACCCGCAAGGCTCTCGCGTTGCCCCCGCGCGACAATGGCGCTCGAAGAACCTGTGATCAGAATTCGTACCGGGAACGTGTCAAAGAGGTGCTTCACCTCCTCGTCCCAGCGAGGAAGGCGGTGGACTTCATCCAAGAGGAGGCACGCTCCGCGATTGCTGCGTTCGCCGCCGCCAAGAATCGTCTCACGGAACCACCGCACGATTGGGATAAGCCCCGCATCACGAAGAACGTCCAAGTCGAATCGAACGAACAGAATGCTCTTGCGCGCGACGTTGTGGCGAACAAGGTCCTCTACGATTTGATAGACGGCCGTCGTCTTGCCTGTTTGTCGCGGGCCCCGAAAGACCTGAATCAGCGCGCGCTTTCCCCGAAGGCGTTCGACAATCTCCGGGACCGTGCGGCGACGGTACGCGGGCGGCGGTGGCTCGACCCCGCGGCGCGGGCCCCACCATGAGTTGAGGTCACGCAGAACCTGTTCCGCGGCTGGGGGGATGATCCCAGAGGACATGCACAAGTTATAAACCAGAATTATAACTTGTGCAACGAGGGACGCGTGCCACAAGAACAAGACACGGCGCGCGTGACTATAACGTAACTATCGGTACCATTTTCGAGCGATATCGCGGTGATCACGATTGATCGCCGATCGTTGCAAGTCCGCGTCCTGACTAGATTTGATCACTTTTAGCGATCCGCGCCGATCACCGCCGGGGGAATCCGGAGGCCGACGCTCTATCCAGCTGAGCTAGCCGCCCACAACTCCAGATGCGAACCGAAAAAAACTGGAGCTGAACAGAATCGAACTGTCGACCTCTTGAATGCCATTCAAGCGCTCTCCCAACTGAGCTACAGCCCCGCGACTTTTTTCCCCCCGCCGACTATTCCCGCGCCCCTCCACCTCGGCGCCGCCGAATCTTCTTTCGCGCGTGCCGTCCGGCGCTCCCGACGCGCCCGGCCACACCGCGCTCGGTCAACGTTCGCGCCGCATCGCCGCCACCAACGGGTGATTCAACCAACCCCACTCCTTCTCGCGCAACTATCGGTTCCGCCTCACCCCTCTCCTCGGCACCGTGCTGCTCCGCATCCACAATAGACGCCTTCTCCTTTTCCCCAACGAACGACGCCGCCGACCCACCGTCGCGCATCCGGTCCCCAGTAACCCACCCCCCACGATAATCGCTCGATGATTTCTGCACTTCTGTTTCGGCTGCCGAATCCATCCACCCGAGCAAACCCTCAATCCGCTCTCGAAGCGCCCACGGCAGAAAACTCCTTGCGACGTCGTAAACCCGCGCCACCAGCCGCCCGGCCGCCTCCACGACGCGCACTCGAATCCCCGAAAACATCGCGCGGCAGTCTATGGTGGGGTTCGCGCTCTGTAAACAGGCGCTCCCCATTTCGCTCGCACGCTCAAGCCACTGGCTTTCGCGTACACCGCTCGCGAAATTATGGATCACTTCCGCGGCGTCAACGCGTCCCGAATCCGCGTCGACGAAGCGCCCGGCAACATCGGAACCAACACGACCCGCCCCCCATACGATTCAACGAACGCTGCGCCCGGCAGCGACGACGCCTTTGCGGCATCGGCGTATTCAGCCCCCTTGACGATAACATCGGGCCGAACCACGCGAATTAACTCTTCGGGTGTGTCTTCGGAAAAAATCGTCACCCAATCGACGGTCTCAAACCCGGCCACGAGTTGCGCGCGCTCGTTCTCCGACACAACGGGCCGTCGCTCGCCTTTCAATCGCCGGACCGACTCGTCGCTGTTCACCGCAACGATCAGCCGGTCCCCCTCGCGACGCGCAAACTCGAACGAGTGAAGGTGCCCCACATGTAAAAGGTCGAAACACCCATTCGTTAAGACGATTGTCTCGCCCCTTCGCCGTGCAGCATCGACCGCCCGCACGAGCGCCTCACGCGACCGAGTTTTATCAACCGCAAGCCGCACCGTTCACGCACCCCGACGCAATACCCGATCGATCGCGAGCAGTTCGTCGAGCAGTGCACCCACCTTTTCGAGCGGGTACGCCGTCGCCGCATCGCTTCGCGCACGCGCCGGTTCCGGGTGGACCTCAAGAAAAACCGCATCGACGCCCACCGCAACCGCCGCCCGCGCGAGCGGTCGAATGAACTCGCGATCGCCACCCGACGCATCCCCCATCGCCGCAGGCCGCTGAACCGAATGGCCTGCGTCAAACACCACCGGACAGCCAAACCCACGCATCACGCAGAGCCCGCGCATGTCGACCACGAGGTTGTTATACCCGAACGACGATCCGCGCTCGGTCAACATCACGCTGCGGCACCCCGCCTCGACCACCTTATCGACGATTTTTCCCGCATCCCACGGCGAGCGAAACGAACTGTCCTTTTTTTACGTTCACCGCGCGCCCTGACCTCGCCGCGGCCACAAGAAGGTCCGTTTGCCGACATAAGAACGCCGGCACTTGAATTAGGTCGGCGACTTCGGCGATGCGCGCAACCTGCCCAGCCTCATGCACGTCCGTCGTCACGGCGCACCCGACCTCGCGTTTCACCCGCGCCAGCGCTGCAATGCCAACCTCCGCACCGATCCCACGAAACGCAGTGCCACTTGTGCGGTTTGCCTTATCGAACGACGCCTTAAAGACAAACGGAACCCCTCGCTTCGCCGTCACCTCGCGGAGTTCCCGCGCCATTGCCACGGTTTCTTCGGGGTCTTCGACGACGCACGGCCCCGCGATAAGCGCGAGCGCGCCACCGCCGCCAATAACGACGCCCTCACAAATATTCACGGCTGACGAAGGTTGGGTCACGTCCACTCCCGAGAATTCAGACCTCAAGCCTCACGGCTCAAGCCTCCTTCTCGTCGCGCTCCGCGAGCAAGCACTCAACCTTGACGAGATCCTCGGGCGTGTCGACCGCGACCGTGTCGAAACGCGACGGAACAACCCGAATTCGATACCCGTGCTCGAGAACGCGAAGCTGCTCGAGCGACTCCGCCATTTCGAGCGCCGTTGGTGGCAACTTCGCGAGCTTCATCAAAAACTCGCGTCGATACGCGTACAAACCGATGTGCCGTGCCGCGCCCACGAGCGGCGCCCGGCTGAAGTAAAGGGCGAGCCCGCTCGCGTCCGTAACGACTTTGACGACGTTATGACTCTCGCGATCGCAATCCGCAAGCGACGTCGACAACGTCGCCATCACCGCGACCGAATCGTCCTCCAGCGCGGCCGCCAACGCTTCAACCATCTCCGGGTTCACGAGTGGCTCATCGCCCTGCACATTCACGACAATGCGAACGTTGTCCATCCCGCGCACCGCCTCCGCCACGCGGTCCGTCCCGCTCGGATGATCGGGCGACGTCATCACCACCTCGCCCCCAGCGGCATGAACCGCTGCTCGAATCCTCTCATCGTCCGTCGCGACGATCACCCGATCGACGCCGCGCGCCTCGCGCACCCGTTCCCACACCGCAACGACCATCGGCCGCCCAGCCACGGGCGCCAGCGCCTTTCCCGGAAACCGCTTCGACGAGTACCGAGCCGGGATAACAGCCACCACGTGCCCGTCTTTCGAACGACCGCCCCGCGTCCCTTTACTTCCTTCGACGACTTGCATGACCGAAGACTCTACCCCTCCTCCCGCGGTGCTCGCAACCCCAACACGATTTCCCCAAGAGAGCGGAAATGAAATTGGGCTGAGGACGACGTGGAATCACGCGAATCCAAGTGATACTATCTAGGTGAAACGGAGCGCGTTTCAACGAGTTTTTCGGGGGTAACGATGGCGAGCCTCACGTGCCCGAAATGCAACTACGAATCTCCTTTCGAGGTGAGCGACTGTCCGCGGTGCGGCGTCATCTTTTCGAAGTGGCGCGCAAACGCAACGCCGGCCGAGGGAACCCGGGCCATTGCGACACCGCCCGCGCTAAGACCCAGTGCCGCACCCGGCTCCGCTCCCGCTCCCGCGCCCGCACCCGCTCCCGCACCCGCACCCGCACCCGCACCCGCGTCGGCCTCCGCTCCCGCATCCGTTCCCGTCCCGGGACAAGCGATCCTTCGCGCTCCAGTTTCTACATCGCCCTCGTGGGCTGAACGAACCGCCGTGCCCTCGCGAACCTACCCCGTGTGGCTGGCGTTCACGATCCCCGTGGTTCTCGTCGCAACCGGCGTGTTCATTTATCGCGCGTCAGCACTCTCAGACCTTGAAACCGGAATCCTGCACGCCGCAAAACAATCGCTTGATGAGTTCGCAAAGGGCCACGGCGAACCGAGCGCCCTCGCAAAAGCGGTCGGCCGCGCCGACACCGCATCGGTCGACGAACTCAAGATCGGCTTTGCGCGCGAAATCAAGTCACGCGGCGCTTTGGCGGGTGTGCGGGTCGATGAGGTCGACGTCGAGGTTTCGAACGATGGGGACGTTCACGTCGAAATCTATTACCGCGCGCGCGTCGCTGGCATTCCGTCGAGCCACGCCCTTTCGATCGCCGATTCGTTTCCGCCGATTCGGCCCGAGCCGGCCGCGGCTCGCACAACCGACCTGACCGCCGGCGTCAACCTTCCGTACGCGAGCCCCACTGTTTCAGGTTCCCGACCGTCGCCATCAGCGTCGCGTTGGCCATCCGCCCCGCAATTTTATCGACCACCGGGCGCCGTATCCCCAACCTCCCCATTTCGCGCCCAGCACCCAGCCGCTCCCGTCGCGCCGACATTGTCCCGATAAAACTGACTTTTCGCGCTTTAACCGTCGGATGCTATAATCCGTTCGTGCCCCCGGGAACTGCGCTTCTGAACGATGGCTTCAAGGGACAGGCCCTCTTGATCGTCGATGATTCGCCGACCGTTCGGCGCGGGATTCGCATCGCTCTCGAGCCCAGCGCCCTCTTCAATGAGTACGTTGAGGCGAAGGATGGACTTGAGGCCCTCCGCATTTTGAATCAGCGCCCCATCGACGTGATCCTGTGCGATGTTGAGATGCCCGGACTCGATGGATTCAAGTTTCTCGACCTCATGAAGGGGACGCCGGAGTATCGCGGCATTCCCGTCATCCTTTTAACCGGCCTTGAAAACGTCGAAAAGAAAATCGCGGGGCTTGAGCGCGGCGCAAGCGACTACGTCACGAAGCCGTTTGACAAGGGCGAGCTCATTGCGCGGGTGCGCGTTCAGCTGAAACTCAAAATGCTGCAAGACCAACTCCGCATCGCGTCGATCACCGACTTCTTGACGAAGCAGTTCAATCGGCGCCACTTCATGGAAGTTTTGCAATCAGAGTTCGATCGCGCGCTTCGGTACAGCAATCCGCTGTCGTTTGTGATTTTGGACATCGACCACTTCAAAAAGATTAACGACAGCCACGGCCATTTGCAGGGCGACCGCGTTCTCGTCGACGTGTCGGCGCTCGTGCGTTCGAGTGTGCGGTCCCATGACGTCGTCGCGCGCTATGGCGGTGAGGAGTTTGTCATTTTATTGCCGCAGATCGACGAAGCCGGCGCAACGGCCGTCGCGGAGAAAGTTCGTCGCATCGTCGCGGAGACGGCGTTCAGCGGTATGGACGGCCAGTCGGTGACGATTTCGCTTGGCCTCGTCACGTTTCCGGGCAAGGACCCGTCCGGCAAGTTGACCGTCGACGCGCTTATCCACTCGGCAGACGATGCGCTTTATCGCGCGAAAGAGGGCGGTCGCAACCGTCTTGAAATTGGGAAACTCACGCTTTGACTCGAATTTCGACGAGCACTTCCTCGATACGTCGCTCACTGACCTTCTGCACGGTGATCACAACGTCGCCCGCGTGAATCGATTCGCCTGCCGTTGGAAAGCGGCGCAGGCGATCGAGCACAAAGCCGGCGAGCGTCGCGTAGTCGCCCTCGGGAAGGCTGATGCGCATGACTTGGTTCGCGTGGGCGATGTCGAGCTGCCCGCTCGCAATAAAGCGGTTTAACTCGACCTTGCGAATCGTCGGGCGTCGTCGATCGTAGCCGTCTTCGATTTCGCCAACGATTTGCGACACGATGTCGTCGAGCGTCACGATGCCGACCGCTCCACCGAATTCGTCGACCACAACCGCGAGCCCCTCGCCGCTACGCTGGAGGTCGAGGAGCAGCTCGTCGATGCGCCGACTCTCGGGAATGATACGAACCGCGTGCGCGATGTCGCCAACCGTTTTTGATCCGGGCTTGGGTGACAGAAGGTCGAAGGCGCGGACGACGCGATTCAGATTGACGACGCGGTCCTGGAAAACGGGGACACGCGAGTAGCCGCGTTCCGCGATAAGGCGTGCGGCCTCGGACATCGACGCGTGGTCGGGAAGCGCGACAACCTCGACGAGCGGCACCATGACATCGGACGCCTTCGTCTCGGCGAATCGGAAAATGCGGTCGATCATGCGACGCTCGTCGGGCGCGACAGCGTTTTTCATATCCGAAATGCGGAGGAGAAGTTTCAACTCTTCGCGTGTCACGAGATTGCGCCGGCCATGGGGCTCAACGCCAAATCGCCCCAACACCCATGCGATGGTGCGTGTGAAAATCCCGGTGATGGGGCTAAAAATGACGTAAAAAAACTTGATCGGATAGACGATCTTCAAGACGATTTTGTTGGCACCTTGCTGGAAGATGCTTTTCGGGATTACTTCGCCAAAAAGCAGGATCGTCGGCGACATCACCGCGATAGTGAGGAGCTCGACGTCGCGTGGCGCGTACTCAATGAATATCAGCGTCGCGAGCGAGGTTGCAGCAACGGATGCGATGTCCGTTCCGAGAACCGTCGTGGAAAGCAGACGCTGGGGCGAATCGAGAAGCGTGAGCACGAGCTTTGCCGCGCGAGACCCGGTTTGCGCGCGGTGATTGAGCAGCATCTTGTCGGCCGACACCATCGCGATCTCGGAGCCCGAAAAAAAACCCTGGACCAAAATACAAACGATGATGATGACGATGGGGATCGTCACGCCGGACTCCGCTTCGCGCGCGACGCCTCTTCGTGGTCGCGCTCGTCCTGGATCTCTCCGAAAACCTCCTCGAGCAAATCCTCGGCGGTCACAAGCCCCGACACCGCACCGTATTCATCGACGACGATCGCAATCTGAAACCGCTTCTTTTGAAAGGTACGAAAGAGCTCCGCGGCCTTCGTGCGATCGGGGACAAATTCGACGCGGCGAAGAAAATCCGCGAGCGACGGCGCCTGAAGGCTCGGGTCAAGCGTAAACGGGATGAGCGATTTCGCATGCAAAACACCAACAATGTTTTCGGGACGCCCGCGATAGACCGGAACGCGCGAATAGCCCGCGTCTCGCACCCGCTGTATGAGCTCAGCAAACGGTAGGCTGTAAGAAAGAGAGAAAATGTTTTGCTTCGTCGTCATGATCTCCGCAATGGTTTTGTCACCAAATTCGAACACGTTGTGAATGAGCTCGCGCTCAGACTCATCAAGAACCCCCTCGTGCTGACCAATGTCGATGAGGCTTCGGTACGCCTCCTCGTCAAACGTCGCACCGGAGCGCGTCGCGCCGCCGAGGAGCCGCACGAGGCCGTCGGCCACGATCTTCAAGAGAACGCGGAACGGCGTGACAACGATCGAAAAAAAGCGGATCGGTTGCGCAACAACAAGCGCCCACGCACGCGGACGTCGTATGGCCAGCGATTTCGGGGCAATATCGCCAAAGAGGAGAAGGACCGGAACGAAAACCGCGGTCGACACGATCGCCTTGACCCAAGCGTCGGCTGGTCGAAGAACGTCATTGACGATAACCGTGACGACGGCGGCGGCACCGATATTAACGAGCTCGTTACAGATGAGCACGGTGATCAAGATGGTGCGTGGGTGCGCGAGTAGTTTTGTGAGGAGGCGCGCTCGCGGATGATTCTCCTCGGCGAGACGGTGAAGGTCGAGGCGCGACACGGAAAAGAGCGCCGCCTCAGAGGCGGAAAAGAAGAACGAAAACCCGAGCAGGATGAGAAAGAGGACGAGCGCGCTCACCGCGGGTCGCTCCCGTGATCGAACCCCGCCCGATGTGGAAGCCGGATAGGAGCGGCATACCGATCGATCATGGAAACGCCCGAACCCGCGACGACATCGCCAATCCGCGTGCCGACCGGCGGAACCGCGCGAGACGTGAACGCGAGTTCGTAGTCGTCCCCCGACGAGAGCGCCGCGGTCCACGGGTCATCGAAAAACCGCTCGGCACCCTTGTCGTATCCAGGCGCGAGAGGAATGTCGCGCGCCTGAACGACGAGGCCAACACCGCTCGCGTCTGCCAGGTGCCCAAGGTCTTGCGCCAACCCGTCTGACACGTCGATGCACGCCGTTACGCACCCAGCGCGCGCAAGCGCCCGCGCCTCGACGAGCCGCGCCGTTGGGCGCCGGTACCGCGCGATCCATGTCGCCGCGGAATCCGCTTCGCCGCCATCCGAACCGACCCGCAGTGCGCGAAGCCCAAGCGCCGCACCACCCAGCACCCCGGTCACGTACACGCCGTCGCCAACCTTCGCGCCCGCGCGCCGCCACGCCTTCCCCGCATCGACTTCGCCGCCCATCGTGACTGCGATTCCAAGCCTCGTCACGCCCCCAACGACGTTCCCCCCAACCACGGCAAATCCATACGCGCGCGACGCTTCAAGCACACCGTCGTACATCGTCTCGACAAACGCTTCGTCGATCGCGTCGCGCAGCTCAAGCGCAACAACTGCCCACACAGGCTCACCGCCCATCGCCGCAACATCCGATACGTTGACCACCATCGCGCGATACCCGACGTCCACCGCCGACATGTATCGAAGGTCGAAGTGCCGCCCCTCGATGAGCGTGTCGCACGTCACCACAACATCGCGTCCCAGCGTTGGCCGCAGCACGGCTGCATCGTCCCCGACCCCCACAACGACACCTCGCGCCGTTTGTTCGCCGCCTAAGCGACGCCCAATCCGCTCGATGAGATCGAATTCGTTAAACAGCTACTCAACCCCGACGACAGTTTTCACAACGGACAACAGCTTCGTCGACGTAAACGGCTTTGTGAGGTAGAGCATTCCACCCGATCGATACCCCTCCCGCTGCGCCTCGGTATCCCCCTTCGCGGTCACAAACACGATCGGAATCTCAGCCGTCGCCGGGTCGCCCTTGACCGCTTGCCCAACTTCAAATCCGTTAAGCCCCGGCATCATCACGTCGAGCAAGATCAAATGAAACGTCCCCTCCTTAAGCGCCTGCAGCGCCTCGTTCCCGTCGCGCGCCGTGCGCACCTGATACCCCTGCGACGACAAAATCTTCTCCTCGAGCCGCCGAATCGCCTCGTCGTCATCCACCACAAGAATTTTCTTATCCGTCACAGTGCGCCTCCACCCGTCCTAAGCAGGTTGCGGATAAACGCCCATCTGCGGCGTTGGCGCGCCGCCGCTCGCTTCCGCGTATATCTGAATACAGCGTCCGCTCGCGGCTTTCCGCGCCTGCCTTGCATCTGGGCGTTTCTCCCCAACCTGCACAATCATCTCTTTCCATATCCTGTTACTGATGCGTTCCTCTCGCCGCCGACGCCCGCCGCCGACGCGCGCCGCGTATCGTCAACCAGCACAGGGACTTCTTCCGGCTTCTTCCCGTCGACCGGCAACACCAGCGTAAACGTCGACCCGACGCCGACCTCGCTGTCCACCGACACGTGTCCGCCGTGACTCTCGACAAAATTCTTCACGATCGACAACCCCAATCCTGTTCCGCCAAACTCGCGCGTTGAGCTGTTGTCAACCTGGTAAAACGTCTCAAACACCTTGTCCAGGTTGTCTTTCGGAATACCGATCCCAGTGTCCGACACGCAAATCTTAACCCACCGCGGCGCCAGCGCCTCAAACGGATTGAACTGCGCCCCCCCCATCCCAGCGTCACCGTCGGCGATCGTCTCAGCCGAAACCGTGATGCGCCCGCCCTTCGGCGTGAACTTCACCGCGTTGCCGAGCAAATTCACGATCACCTGGCGAATCTTATCGCGATCGGCCTGAATCGGTGGCAGGTCGGCGCTCACCGCCTTCGCGAGCGTGATGCCGCCCTTGACCGCTTGTGGCCGCACCGACGACAACGACGACTCGATGATTTCGTCGAGGCGCGTTTCGCTAATCGAGAATTTCAGCGTCCCCGACTCGATCTTCGAGATATCGAGAATCCCCGTGATCAGCTGAAGCAGGTTGTCGCCCTTTTCCATGATGGTCGAAATGTATTCGCGTTGCTCATTGTTCAAATCGCCGGCGAGCCCCTCGAGCAACATCTCGCTGTAGCCGATAACGCTCGTGAGCGGCGTTCGCAGCTCGTGGCTCACGGTCGCGAGGAAATTCGACTTCAACTTGTCGAGCTCCTTCAATCGCTCGTACGACTCCTTGAGCTGACGATTTTTTTCCTGCAACTCGTTGTACGACTCGGTGATCGACTCGATGTGCATGTTCGACGTGAGAAGCCCCTTGTAGCTCGTGAACAAAATGACATCGACGACTTTTTTCAGGTTGTCGAGAATCCGCTGAATCGTTGGCTCCGCGACACGGCGAATCTGCTCGGTCGACGCACGCAACTTCGCCGCGTCAATCCCCACGTCGAGCCCCGTCACGCTCGCGGGGAGATCGTTTTGCTCCGCGGGAATGTACGGCCCGTAAACGAGTTTCCCGAGGCAGTCGTGGTCGTAATAAACCGGAACGATTTTGTAGCGTTGCCCCGTAAAGCAGTTGAACTCTGTCACCTCGGGCGATTCAGGCGCAAACGATTTGATCTGATTGACGAGCGCCGTGCACTGTTGCCGGCCCGGTGCAAAGGTGAACACGTAGCCGCAAAGCTCGTCTGGAACTTTGGCGTCAACCAGCTTTGCGCCGCTCGCGTCGAAAACCTTGATCGCGATGCGATAGAGCTCAACGAAACTCTGGCAAACCTCCTGGAACGAGGCCAAGTCGACCAGCTCACTCAGCGTGACGCTCTTCTGAAGGATCGACTCCATCAAACGGCTCCCACGCTCGCCTCTTTCGCGATCAGGCTCTTGCGAATGTTGTCAACAAACTCCGCCTGCTTGAGCCCAAACTTCTTTTCGAGGTCGTACTTGGGGTTCGTCCACGTCTTCGACAAAAGCCCGAACAGCGTCTCCATCACGCCGTCACCGCGAATCGCAACCGCCCGATAAATCGTCGTGCCGCCGCGCTTCTCCATCTCGTCAATCTCGGCGTCGGTCCGCGCATTCGGCATGTCGCGCTTGTTGAATTGAATGACGACCGGAATGTCGTTCCAACCGATTCCATTCGCCTCAAGATTCTCGCGCAAGTTCTTGAACGACTCGTTGTTGTTTTTTGACTCCACGATTTGCGAATCGGCGATGAAGGCCACCGCGTCGGCACCTTGCAGCACAACGCGCCGCGTGGCGTTGTGAAACACCTGCCCCGGAACCGTGAAGAGCTTGAGCTTGATTTTGAAGCCGTTCGCCGTTTGAAAAAAAACGGGAAGCAGATCGAAAAAAAGCGTGCGGTCGTCTTTCGTGTCGAGCGTCATGAGGCGCCCCGTGCTCTTGCCGTCCGCAAGCTGGTGAATCGCTTGCAGGTTCGTCGTCTTGCCCGAGAGCGCGGGCCCGTAATAGACGATCTTGAGCGTCATCTCACGCGTTTGCCAATTCAGATGCACCGATCGCTCTCCTCACTCACCAATTATCCACCGCCAAACCGCCGCGGCACCCGCCTCGCTTCAGCCGACGCCCCTATCATAGCCGCTTCCGGCCCCGGCCGTCCCGACGCTTCCCCGGCGTGGCGACCCGCGACACCCGACTTGCGTTTCGCCTTTGCATTCGTCTCCGCTCGCGCGCCCCGCGAAGGCGCCGCGACGAGCGCAACCTCAAGCACATCATCGACCCCTTCGGCGAAACGAATGTCGATCTGCTTTTTCACGTGCTCCGGAATCTCCTCGATGTCCTTTTCGTTCATCGCTGGCACGACAACCGTTCGCTTGCCAGCCCGAAGCGCCGCGAGAACTTTTTCTCTGAGCCCCCCGACCGGCAACACCCGTCCGCGCAACGTGATTTCACCCGTCATCGCCACGTTGTGCCGCACCGCGCGCCCCGACAAAAGCGAATAGAGCGCCGTCGCCATCGTCACACCGGCCGACGGTCCGTCCTTTGGTGTTGCCCCCGCGGGCACATGCAAGTGAATTTCGTGCGTGCCGAAAAAATCGTCCGCCAAATCGATCTCTTTCGACCGCGACCGAATGAACGACAGCGCCGCCTGCGCCGACTCCTTCATCACGTCGCCGAGATGCCCCGTGAGCGTCAACGACCCGCGCCCGCGCATCGCCGTCGCCTCAACTTTCAGAACTTCGCCACCATACTGCGTCCAAGCGAGCCCCGTCGAAACACCGACTTCGTTTCGCTCTTTCGTGTCGTCCGGCAAAAACTTCGGCGCGCCGAGCAACTTGTGAATCAGCTCCGGCTTCACGACGACCCTCTTCGTTTCGCCCTCCGCGATCCGCCGCGCCATCTTCCGAAACACGCTCGCGACCTCGCGCTCAAGATTCCGAAGGCCCGATTCGCGCGTGTAGTGCGTCACGATTCGGTGCACCGCCGCGTCGGGCAGGTCGACCATGTTTGGCGGTATGCCGTTCTCGTCGCGCTGCTTTGGCAAAATGTACCGCTTCGCAATCGCGATTTTTTCTTCCTCCGAATACCCCGATAGCGGAATGACCTCCATGCGATCGCGAAGCGCCGCCGGTATCGGGTCGAGCAGGTTTGCCGTTGCGATAAAAAAGACCCGCGACAAATCGTACGGCAGGTTGAGGTAGTGATCGCGAAACGTGTCGTTCTGCTCGGGGTCGAGCACCTCAAGAAGCGCGGACGACGGGTCGCCGCGGAAATCGGCGCCCAGCTTGTCGATCTCGTCGAGCATGAAAACGGGGTTGATGGTCCCCGCTTGCTTCATTCCCTGCAAAATGCGCCCCGGCATCGCGCCCACGTACGTGCGCCGGTGCCCGCGAATCTCCGCCTCGTCGCGCACACCGCCCAGCGAAACGCGCACAAACCGCCGCCCCATCGCGCGCGCAATCGATCGCCCAAGCGACGTTTTGCCGACGCCCGGTGGCCCCACGAGACACAGAATCGGCCCCTTCTTTTGCCGCTTCCCACTCGCGGCGCTCGACGCCTCCTCCGCGAGGCGCCGCAACTTGAGCACCCCCAAAAACTCGAGGATGCGCTCCTTCGCCTTTTCGAGGTTGTAGTGATCTTCGTCGAGCACCGCCTTCGCAAGCACCAAATCGAGGTTGTCGTCGGTTGTGACCGTCCACGGCAGATCGAGCAGCCAATCGAGGTATGTCCGCAAGACCGTCGCCTCCGCGGCCTCAGCGTGCATCCCCTCAAGCCGCTTCATCTGCTTATCGGCTTCGCGCTGCACCTCCGTCGGCAATTTGATCCGCTCCATCCGCTCGCGCAACTCCTCAATCTCTTCGGTCTTCGCGTCGTTATCGCCGAGCTCATGACGAATCGCGCGGAGCTGCTCGCGCAAGTAATACTCGCGCTGCGTTCGCGACATCTCTTCCTTCGCGGCCGTCTGAATCCGTTGCTGCATCTGAAGCACTTCGACTTCTTTTGAAAGGAATTCATTCACGCGCCCGAGCCGAACAAGCGGGTCCGCGACCTCGAGAATGTCTTGCGCCTCGGCGACCTTAAGCCCAAGGTTCGACGCGACCAAATCCGCGATGCGCCCCGGCTCATCGAGATTCAGAATGACCGCCATCGTGTCGTTCGCGAGCCCCTTGCCCACGTTGTTGTACCGCTCGAGGTTTTCCTTCACGTTTCGCATGAGCGCTTCGGACTCAAGCTGCGACGAAACCGGCGGCTCGACGATGCGCTGAACCTTCACGTAATAAATCGGTCGCACGCGCAAAAACTCACCGATCTGCGCCTTCGCAAGCGCCTGCACGAGGATTTTGATCTTCCCGTCGGGCGTTTTTCGCATCCGCATGATCATCCCGACCGCGCCCACGCGATAAAGCCCCTCGGGACTCGGGAACTCCTCCGACATATCCCGCTGCGTCACCAAAAAAACCATCCGGTCGCGCGCGAGCGCTTCGTCGATTGCGCCGATCGACACCTCGCGCGAAACCATCAGCGGAACAATCATGTATGGAAACACAACGAGGTCCCGTATCGGCAACATGGGAAGCTCGTCCGGGATTTCAAAGTGTTCGTGGTCTTCGAAGTTGATCATCGGATCCCCTTCCCTCAACTGGCCGCATCGCGACCGCCCATAACCAAGACCACTCTATTATCGCGCGCCGCTCGCTTTTAATGAGATTCTTCGCGAACAATATTCCGCAGCAACAAGCCACGCTCCGGCTGGGGCCCACGTGCGACAGGTCAGCTTATTTTTCGGAAACCGTAACGCGCCGCCTTTGTCCGCGACGTTCTTCGATTTTAGGAAGTCGAATGGTGAGAATGCCGTTGTCGATTGTCGCGCCAACGCGGCTCGTGTCACCGGCCGCCGGGATCTCAAGGACTTTGCGAAACCGGCCAAACTCGCGCTCCATGCAGATAAAATTCGCGCGCGTCCCCCGCGCATCGTCGACGACGCTCGCCGTGCCTTCAGTCTGATCCCGCCGCCAATCACGGTTCCTTTTGACCCCTTCCACCACAAGGATATCGTGCAGCACGAAGATTTCAATGTCGGCCTTTGTCATACCTGGTGCTTCGATTTCAAAAACAAAGGTTCCGTCAACTTCGTACACATCCGCGGCGACCGTCAGCGCATACGCCGCCTCGCCCTCGGCGTTTGGCTGCGAGACTTCGCGGATGAGCCGGTCGATCTCGCGCCGCAGAAAAGTCACGCGTTCAATGGTCTCGGGTGTGAGTCTCATCTTGGGGCACCGCCCCCTTTCGCAGCTTCCGCAAGCAGTTTTCGGATTTCGGACGCCAGATGAGGATCGTCGCGAACGATCTCCGTAACGCTTCGAATGACGGTCGCGTGTCCAGACCCCGCCCCAACGATTCGCCGCGAGACTGCCGTTTGAACCAGCCGGTCGAACGCAACGTCTTCCGAAATCTGCCCCGCGCGAACCGCTTCGGCGAGAAGTCGCACGTCGGACAGGAACGTCGTTCGAGCGCGGTCATCAGACCCCAGGGTCCCCGCTCCATCGACTCTGAATTTCGCCGACGCTCCACCGACCTTGCCGCCACCCGATGGCCCCTTCGGTCCGCTCGGCCCTTTCGGTCCGCCGACGCGGGTCATCGGCGTTCCTTGTTAATGGATGTTCGAGATCGCCGCCTTAGCTGTGTCATGCTTCACCTTTAACATATTCGACAGCGTCGTGAAACGGCGGTTCTCCTCTTGAAGCTCCTGCTGAAGCTGCAAGTACTGTAAGTTGTGAACCTGGCTCTCGCGCTGCATCGCCCACGCCTTTTCAAGCAGTTCCGCCTGACTCGCCGGCGCCGCGCCCGCACCCCCCGCGGCGAGTCCCGTCCCGTTCCCGTCGCCACTTGTGAGGCGCGCCGCACCCTGTGCCGCTTCACGCCCCAGAACTTCGGTACGCGCCCGCTCGACGCTCGCGTTAACAAATGGTCCGCCCGGCACCACAGCCGTTCCGAGCGAAATCCCCGTCTCAACCACCGACCGAACGCCCGCCTTAAAAACGTCCGAGAACTTCACCTCGCGCGGCGTCTGGCGTCCCGGATCAACGGCGAGCCGCAGCGCGCCACCCTCTGCTTGTCCAACTTGCGTAATTCGAAACTCTGACATCGCTGCCTCCGTCGCCGCCCTCGCCTCCAACCGAAATAATCGGAAGTGGGCTGGCTCATAAGGGTTATCGACACGTCTCGGCCGCTGTTGCGTCGCCGCTTGAACCTGACGTCGCGTGCGTACTAACGTCCCAGAACGATGGACCTCTTGAAAACAATTGCCGCGATGCGCCATTTTCGAAAATCGGCTTCGGGAAAACGGATCGCGCTGGTTCCGACCATGGGCGCGCTGCATGCGGGGCATCTCGCCCTCATGGAAGCGGCTCGGAAACAAGCGGAAACTGTCGTCGTCTCCGTGTTCGTAAATCCAACGCAGTTCGGCCCAACCGAGGATTTCGCACGGTACCCGCGCGACCTCGCCGCCGACACGGCAAAATGTGAAAGCGTCGGCGTCTCGGCCGTCTTCGCGCCCGAATCATCTGAAATGTACAGCAATGAGGCGTCAACGACCGTGAAAGTCGCGGGCGTCACCGAGGGCCTTTGTGGCGCCTCGCGTCCCATTCACTTCGCGGGCGTCGCAACCATCGTTTCGAAACTGTTCAACATCGTTGCGCCCGATGTGGCGATTTTTGGGCAAAAAGATTACCAACAGCTCGTGACGATTCGGCGGCTCGTCACCGACCTCGACTTTCCGGTCGAAATCGTTGCTCATCCGACGGTTCGCGAACCCGACGGACTCGCCATGAGCTCGCGAAACGCCTACCTTTCGCCGGACGATCGGCGTGCCGCGCCGCGCATTTTTGCCTCCCTCCAATCGGTCCGCGCAATTTTTCGCGCCGGTGAACGACGTCAATCGCAGCTCCAACGAACTCTGGTAGAGGCTCTCCATGAAGTTACCGACTTTCAAGTTGAGTACGCCGAGATTCGCGAACAAGATTCGCTGCGCGCGGTCGAACGGCCCAGCCGCCCCATCGCGCTTGTTGCGGGTCGACTGGGACAAACTCGGCTCATTGACAACCTCGCCCTCGATGAATGAGCCTACGTTTCGTGAAGCCAGCCGGCGCCGCAGACCCTGCGGAAAGGTGGGGCTGCGGGCTCCGTTCCGTCGCCCTCGCCATTCTGCTCGCACAGGCAAGCCACCGGCTTGCCTGCAGACCGCTCGCAGAATAGGCGCGCCTATGCGGGCCCCTGCCGACCCTATGCAATTCCGCGCGGGCCGCGTTCCCGGGACGTATTCTTTAGGCTGGAGGGCGGTACGAGGGGTTCGCGCGTTGGGTGTCGGCCAGCGTTCGATCGACCCCCAAGTCTTTGAACCGCCGTTCCAGGGAAACGGCTGGTTTCGGGTTGGCGGGCGGGGTCTGGGCTCGCTCCGGGTCGCGTCCGCAGGGGATGAGGTGCCAATGGGGCGTGGAATTGCCGTTTTCATGTTGTTTGATTCATTTCGTGCAGACTCACCTTTCATGTCAGACCCGAGAACTTCCGCGACCCGGAGCAAGCCCAGACCCCGCCCACCCCACGCAAATCTTGCCCGTTATCCGGGAATTAGGGTCTGTCAATCCTTGACTCATCCTGCTCCGTCCGGCATACTTCAACTCAAAATTCGCTCATGAGGAACCGATGAAACTAAAGACAACTGCCCTCTTTTTTGGAATTCCGGCAACCATTTTTTCCCTGATCGCGGGAAATGGCCTCGCAGCCATCAGCGGCGAGGCGGCGGTTGCCAACGCGAACGCGACCCTGAAGAAAGTCGAAGATCTTTGGGAGGTCGCCAAAAAGGGCAAAGACATGATCAAGTTCAACTGCGTCAACGACCAGCTGTCGACGCTGCGCGGGCTGATATCGGTGCTGGGAAGCGCGGTTGCGAACCATAGAGAAGCCGTCGAGAAAAACGACAAAGACCAAATTGCTCACGAAGCATCGAAAATATCGATTGCGCAGAGCAGCATTAAACAGGCGGAGGCCAAAGCTCAGTCGTGTAAGGGCGAGGTGGCGCGGTACACGGGCACAACCGAAAAAACATCTGAAGTCGACCCTAATCAGTCTGGAGCTGGCTTCACGGATGTAACCGCGACATCAAATATGACGTCGGTTCCAACTGAAACGCAAACCCGCCCAAACGCCACAAGTCCATTGCAGTGAACGACGGTGCGATTGATCACCGTGAAAAGTGAAGGGAAGGGCCTCGGTGTTTGCGACGCCAAGCACCTCGTTTTGGGTATGTAGCGCTCGTACTCTGGACCGGTCGATCCGATACGTTGGGGCGATGGGTCCAAAACGTTGATGTTCGTTAAGGATGTTGAGTAAGGTTTCGCACGTGACACGCGGACGATTTGGGGCAGCTCTGGGGGCGGCGTGCGTCACGTTTTTCGCGTCGTCCGTGTTCGCCGCTAAGACCGGCGGAATTGCTCTCGGCGAACGTTTTCGCTTTTTTCCGTCACTCCAGCTCGAGTTTCGCTACGACAACAACGCATTCGCGAGCTCGACAGCGGTCGGCGCTCCCATCCTTCGGCTTCTGCCGAAACTTGAAATTGGAACGCCAGAACCCAACATGATCGGCCTCAACGCCAACATCGGTGTCGACTGGCGAAAGTATTTTGGACAAGAAGGAACGTCCGTCGGTGACCTGTCCACTCTCGCCCTCACGTCTGACCTAGAGTTCCAGGTCAACCCGAACGGTGCGTTTGCGTTCACCTTCGTCAACGGATTTCGGCGAACGACCGACCCCGCGAGCGGGCAATCGTCGGCACCCATTAATCGCATCTACGATCAAGTGGGACCCAAGTTCCTCATCCAGCCGGGCGGACGAGCCCTCAGCGTCGAGTTCGCCTATCTTTTCGCGATCAATCGCATCGAGCCTGGGTCGCAATCCGTGGATCCGCTTTCCGATTACAACCAGCACAGTTTTCGTCTGCAGGGAAAATGGAAGTTCTTTCAGAAAACAGCGGTCGTCCTCGATTTTGATATGGCGGTACTCGAGTACGTCAACGGCTCACCGCTCATTGGCGGCACGCCGCTCAAGGTCGGCGCAGGATTCCTTGGGCAGGTCACGCCGAAAATCGCGGCCGTCTTAAAAGCGGGCTACGGAAACAGCTTGTCGACGTCGGGGCCGAACTTCAGCAGCGTGATCGCGACGGCTGAGGCGACGTTTAAACCGGTTCAGACTGTTTCACTGACGCTCGGTTACCAACGTGACTTTGTTCCCGCCAACGGCTGGGGAAACTTCTACGACACGCACCATCCGTACTTGAAGTTTTCATGGCTATTTTTCCAGCGGCTTAATCTTGCCGTTGACGGCGATTACCAACACCTGACATTCTCCAATAACCCGACCGGCATTACTGGAATTCAGAACATCACGACGCAACGACTCGACGACCTCTTTCAGGTGGCGGTCAGTTTTGCAGTCGACGTCAAAGAGTGGTTCAAGGTTGTCGCGGGAACGCAGATCGAAATCCGGCGATCCAACGTGAGCGCGACCACAACGACGGTTCCGCCAACGACAGCGACGCTCGACTACACAAAGGTACTGGGCTACGTGAACGTCGTCTTCGGATTCTAAGGGAGAATCCGGATCAAGAAGTTGATCGAACGGTTGGCCGCGTGGCCGATCTCTTGTTGAAGCGCGAACGCGAATCCAAACCGGCTGTCGGGCGGTCCAACGTACGCGGCGCCCAGCGAGAAATGACGTTGGCCGAAAACCTGGTCGTCGAAAAAGCCGCCGCGAAACGCGATGAGGCTCGCGACCACGAGCTCGAGCCCCACGTGAAACTCGTGCGCCGGATCGCGCGCGGACTTAAAGTCGACGACCCAGTCAAACGAGAGCGTCAAGAGCCGCTCAAAGGTGTAACCGGCGCCGACGCCAAGCTTGATCGGCGCCTCGCCCGACCCGATGTCGATGACGTTGTGGCCGACAATGGCGAGTGCGAAACCGCCCGCGGGGTGAAAAAGGATGCCGACGTCGCCGGTCGCCGCGTTGACGCCCTTTGTTCCTTCGATGTCATACTTTAGGTATCGGACGGTCAGGCCGGCCGAGAGGGTTGGCATGATCGGATAACCGAGCCCGAAGCGCAGGTCGTGACCCGTGCGGCGGCGTTCGACGCGAAGCGGGCTCCCGTTCTCGTCAAGGGTGTCGGCAAAAAAACGCGAGTCGACAAACGTGTACGCGAATCCGCCTGGAAGTGGTTTCTCGTCGTTGTCGAGGAGCGAGACGTTTCCGGCGTTGAGTTTCGCGTCGAGGTTGAACTGGTAAACGAGGTCGAGCGAAGCGCGCGGCGACAGGACGAGCGCCGCGGGATTAAAGTAAAAACCGTCGTTCGACTGGCTCACCGCGCGAAGCGCTTGCCCCATGGCGAGGCCACGCGACCCAAACACCTCTTCGCGGGCCTCCGCGCTGGATGAAACCACGAGAGCGAACGTCGGTGCGCAAACGAAAAGGAGCCGAGCCACGGTCTGAATGGGGTTCATCGCGCCCCGAGTGTAGGGGCGACCTTGGTTTGAGGTCAAATTAGAACGGTGTTACTTTCGGCAACGCGATGCGACCCGTCGAGACATTCAGGCGCGAAATCAAGAAGCTGCCGCCCACCGAAGTCGATGCCATGCTCGATTTGCTCCTCGACGGCATCGCCGCGATCGTGCCGCCCGGATGGGCCATCGCGATCGACATCGAAGACGCGCTCACCAACAGCCTCGTGCGTCGGCGAATCCTTGGGAGCCCATGGGGGGGCGGTCGCCCGCGACGGCGTCCGTTGGTCAAAGACTGGGGCATCTTGGATCGGGCCTTTTTTTCGGGCGAAATCGTCACGAGCGCCAACTTGCCCGCGGAAGGTCCCTACGTAAAATGGCTGGCCGAGCGAACCGGCGTTCGCGTGATCGCGGTCGTTCCGCTGAAGGGCGAAAAGGCTTTCGGCATTGTGGTTCTGTCGTCAACCGAGCACATGTTCCCACCCGGCGACGAGTGTTTGCGCGCACTGAACGATTTTCTGGCTGCGGTCGCCCTCCCCGTGCGCAAAGCGATCCTTTCTGAAGAGAGAAAGAAACTTTCGCAACGACTTGAAAACTTATACTTGTACGAAACGAGCCAAGTGCTCGCCGACTATCTCGTCACCATGCGGGACGACATCGCCCTCGCGCTGCTCGCGGTTCACGATCGTGAGCGCGACGTCTTACGCGTCCTGTCGGCTTCCGCGCGGCGCGGTGACGAACGGGCGGAGCGCTTCGTCAACTATGAACGCACGACCAGTGAGTGGCTGTCGGCGCGCGCGCTGGCGGGCCGCTTGCCGGTGTGGATTGACGATCTCTCGAGCGCCACGTCGGTCGAGACGACGAAGTTTCGCCCATTTATTGACGAGGATCACACGGTACTCGTTCTTTCGGCGCCGCTCATTTTGCCGGAAGCTCCGCTCTTCGCCGAGGCAATTCTTCCAACGACGCTCGCCATCGCCTTTCTCACAAACC
Organism: Deltaproteobacteria bacterium; assembly: GCA_016192705.1. Lineage (GTDB taxonomy): Bacteria > Myxococcota > JACPTQ01 > JACPTQ01 > JACPTQ01 > JACPTQ01. Next base: position 28,337 of record JACPTQ010000047.1, read on the forward strand.
GCAACCTGACTCCGCTTGATCGCGCGGTGCTCAGCGATTTCCCGCGCGCCTTCTCGCGTGCGCTTGTGGGCGGCGAAGGTCGCCTCGCGCAGCCGTCCGGCATCCTTTACTTGAATGAATTGATCGCGTCGCGTGACACCGATCTCGAGCAAGTCCTAGAAGAAATTACGCGCGAGCTCGTTCTCACCATGCACGCGGACGCGGGCTTTGTGCTGCTCGTCGACGCCAGAACGGGGTCGCTGCTCTCGAAATGCGCGGTCGGCGTTCCCGAAGACGTCATCCCAAAAAAAATCCCGCTTTACCCAGAGGAATCGGAACACGAATCGCTCGCGGCGTTCGTTGCGCGGTCTGGAAAGCCTTACGTGGCCGAGGACACGCAACAGTCGTCTCACTACCTCGATCTCGGCAAGGGGATCGCGAGCGAAATCGGCGCGCCGCTGAAGGTCGGAGGGCAAACGATCGGCGTCGTTGTCGCCAGTTCGCGCACGCCTGGGTTTTTTCGCGCGAAGGATCTCGAGCGGCTCGAGTTCTTCGCGAACAACGTTGCGTGGTCGATCGACAACGCGCGACTCATCGACAAGGCGCGCGCCGACGAAGAGAAGTTCGTCAAGCGTGAGCAAGAGATTCGGTTTGGATTCGATCAGGCGGTCCAGAGCGAGAAGGTGACGTATCACTTTGGCAACTTGGTCGGTGACCCGCGCGGGCCGATGGGGCGTGTGTTTGAGCGAATCGACCGCATCTCAAAAGTCGCCGACGATCACGAGACGGTGCTGATCACGGGCGAAACCGGCTGCGGCAAGGAGATGGTGGCGTTCGCGGTTCACAATTTGAGTCGGCGCCGCGAGAAGGCGCTCGTCGTGTCGAATTTCGCGTCGTTCGGAGGCGACCCGAACCTGATTCAAAGCGAGTTGTTCGGCCACGAGAAGGGCGCGTTTACGGGCGCAACGGGGCGACGCGTCGGCTGTTTTGAACGCGCGAACGGGACGACGCTTTTCATCGACGAGGTGGGCGACATCGTGCCGTCGGTTCAGGTCAAGCTGCTTCGCGTGTTGCAGTCGGGGCGCATCAAGGAGTTTCAACGACTCGGCGGCGAAGAGACGCAGAAAAGCGACGTGCGTGTGCTCGCGGCGACGAACGCCGATATGCGAAGCCTGATCGCCGACGGGAGATTTCGCGAGGATCTGTTCTATCGGCTGAACCTCCTCACGATTCAAATCCCGCCGCTTCGCGATCGCCGCACCGATATTCCGCTGCTCGCGAACCACTTGCTTGCAAAGCACGCGCGCGCTTACTCGAAACCTGTCGCGAGCATTCGCCTTTCCGAGGCGGCCTTGCGCGCGCTCATGGACTACCACTGGCCAGGAAACGTGCGGCAGCTCGAGGCGATTCTGCTTCGCGCCCTGATTCTGTACGGCGATCCAACAATCGTGGCGCGTGAGGATGTCGATGCGGCGATTCAGGAGGACGAAGGGCGGGCGCCCGATTCCGCGCAAGATGAGGCGCCGCGTGGCAACGGAACATCGGCCGCCCTCTTTGGGCAGATTCAGTCGGGCGACGGTTCGTTTTGGGAGATCGTTTACAAGCCGTTTCACGACCACGCGCTGTCGCGATCGGTTGTGCGCGGCGTCATCGAGACGGCGCTGGCCGAGGCGGGCGGCTATTACAAGCGCGCGGCGCGACTTCTCGCCGTTGAAGAGAGCGACTACATGCGGTTCATGGATTTCTTGAAGAACTCGGGGTGTAAAGTCGATTTCAGAAAGTTCAGAAAGGTCGGGTGACATGGCCGACGCGTTAACGACCGACGAGCTCACGAAGTTGCGCGCCGAGATCGACCGCATCGATGAAGCGATCGTGCGGCTTCTCAACGAACGCGCCGATGTGGTGATGCGCGTCGGCGAGTTCAAGCAGCAAAACCGCATTGCGTTTTACGCGCCGCAACGGGAGCGCGAGGTGTTCGATCGAATTTCGGAAGCGAACGCCGGGCCGTTCCCGAGCGACGCACTTCGCGCGGTTTACCGCGAAATCGTCAGCGCGTGCCTTGCCCTCGAAAAACCGCTCCGCGTCGCGTACCTTGGTCCCGAGGCCACGTTTACGCACCTCGCGTGCAAGGAACACTTTGGGCTGTCGGCGGTTTTCGCGGCGCAAAAAGGGATTCCCGATGTGTTCGAGGAGGTCGCCCGCGAGCGCGCCGATTTCGGCGTGGTGCCGATCGAGAACTCAACCGAGGGCGTCGTTAGTCACACGCTCGACACGTTCGTTGACAGCGATCTCGTCATCACCGCGGAAGTGCTGCTCGCCGTGTCGCACCACCTCCTCACAAAGACCGGCACACTGTCGAGCGTGCGCAAAGTCTTTTCACACCCGCAAGCGCTCGCCCAGTGCCGGCGCTGGCTCGATCGCAATCTCCCCGGCGTCCCGCTCATCGATGTCGCCTCAACCGCGCTCGCCGCCGAGCTCGCGTCGCGTGACCTTGATTCGGGGGCCGTCGCGGGTGAGCTCGCCGCACAACTTTATGACTTGCGCATCGTCGAAAACCGCATTGAGGACTCGCCACAGAACTTCACGCGCTTCTTGGTGGTCGGACGCGAAGCGACCCCACGAACGGGCAGCGACAAAACGTCGCTCATGTTTTCCGTGAAGGATTCGCCCGGTATTTTATACCGCGCGTTAAAACCGTTTCACGACAACGCGGTCAACCTCACAAAGATAGAGTCGCGCCCATCGAAAAAGCGAGCGTGGGAGTACATTTTTTTCATCGACCTCGACGGGCACGGGGACGATGCGGCCGTTGCTGACGCCATCTCCACGCTGCGCGCGAGCTGTCAAATGCTGCGCGTGCTCGGTTCGTATCCAAAGGCGGCGCCGTAGGTGGGCACGCCCAAACAAACCGTCGCCATCGTTGGCATCGGCCTTATTGGCGGGTCGTTGGCGCGCGCCTTGAAACGCCGAGACGCCACGACGCATATCGTGGGCGTCGATTCGAGCGCCGAGCACTTGGCGCTTGCGACCGAGCGAGGCTTCATTGACGAAGCGCACGCGGAAATTCGCGACGGCGTCGCTTCGGCCGATGTCGTCGTTGTCGCAACACCGCCACGCTGCGTGGTCGACATCGCGCGCGAGGCCCTGGGCGCTGCCCGACCTTCCGCTGTCGTGACGGATGTTGCGAGTACTAAACGCGCAATCGTGGAGGCGCTTGACGATCCACGCTTCGTTGGCGCCCACCCGATCGCGGGGACGGAAAAGTCGGGCCCGACCGCTGCGCTCGCTGACCTATTCGATGCGCGCGTCGTCATTATCACGCCTGGCCCCAAGACGTCGCGCGAGTCCGTCGCGTCCGTGGAGCGACTTTGGAAGCATGCCGGTGCGCGATCGGTTCGCATGGACGCCGCACATCACGACCGCGTCGTCGCCGCCATCTCGCATCTTCCGCACGCCATCGCGTACGCTCTGACCCTCGCCGTGGGCTCGCTCAGCGATTCCGCGCCGAACCTGTTTGGACTCGGCGCCGGCGGTTTTCAGGACACGACGCGCATCGCAAGCTCGAATCCTGAAATGTGGCGCGACATCTTCCTCGAAAACCGCGACGAGACGCTCCGCGCGCTCGATGTTTTTTTGGCGTCGCTGGCGAATCTGCGTGCTGCCATCGAAACCCGTGATGCCGTGGCGATGGAACGTCTGTTCGAACGCACGCGCACCATTCGCCGGCGCGTTTTGGATGCGCCGTGATCCCGCTCGGCCGTGCAACGCGTGCACTTCGCGGCGACATCGTCGTCCCCGGCGATAAATCGATCGGCCATCGCGCCATAATCGCCGCGGCCCTCGCCCGCGGTCGTTCGTCAATTTCCGGGCTTTCACCGGGCGACGACAACCGGCGAACCGTCCAGATATTCCGTGATCTCGGCGTTTTAATCGCGGCGGATTCGTCCGCGCAATCTTCGACGTCCCTCGTCGTTGACGGCGTTGGATTGAGGGGCCTCCGGCGTCCAAGCGTCACGCTCGATTGCGGCAACTCGGGAACCACCGCGCGACTCTTGTCGGGGCTGCTCGCCGCACAGCCGTTCCAATCGACAATCGACGGTGACGCCTCGCTTCGAACGCGTCCGATGCGGCGCGTGATCGAACCCCTCGCGGCCATGGGCGCACATTTCACATCGAGCCCCGGCGACCGCCTTCCGATGACGATCGACGGCGCATCGCTCCGCGGGATCGATTACGCACTCCCGGTGCCGAGCGCCCAAGTGAAAAGCGCGCTTCTCCTCGCGGGCCTTTACGCGGATGGTCCGACAACCGTTCGGGAAGCGGCGCCGACGCGTGACCACACGGAGCGCCTCTTTCGGGCGCTGGGTGTTCCACTTGTGTGTCGCGATGGCGTCCTCACGCTCTCGCCATCCCACGACGACCTGCCCGCGCGTGACGTCACCATTCCCGGCGACCCGTCGAGCGCCGCACTCATCGCTGGCGCCGTCCTCATCTCGCCCGGGTCACTGTGCCGCATTCGTGGTCTCTGTCTCAACGAAACTCGATCCGGCTTCCTCGACGTGTGGCGCGCGATGGGCGCCGAGATTGCGGTTGAGAACTTGTGCGATCGTAACGGCGAACCGTGTGGCGACCTCGTCGTCCGCGCATCTGAACTTGCCGCGACCACCGTCTCTGGCAACCTGACTGTGCGCGCCATCGACGAGCTCCCGATCATCGCCGTGACCGCCGCCTTCGCGCGCGGCGTTACCACCATTCGCGATGCCGGCGAGCTCCGCGTCAAAGAAAGCGATCGTTTGCGAGCGACAGCGGATCTCCTTCGCGCGTTTGGTGTCCCGGTTGAAGAAGAAGGCGATCGACTCGTCATCTCAGGCCCAGCCAACATTCACGCCGCGTCCGTCCAAAGCCGCTGCGACCACCGCATCGCCATGAACATCGTTCCCGTCGTTCTTCTCGATTTTAAACGCGCTTCAGCGCTGACGCGACTTTTACAGAAACCGGCGCCTGTGCGGCTTCGTCGCAGCGCGGGGTTTCGAGTCCCCACTCGTGTTGCCCCACGCAACTCGGCGCGACTTCCATACAATGTGCGCCAACATCGCACCCAACCCCTGATACCCCTTGATCTTTCGCGCGGTTGCGCCATCATGTCGGCCACTGTGCGTGCACATCATGAAAGGACCGATTCGGCACCCTTCTTGAACACCTTCTTGTCGATGTCGTTTCGCCCTCAAACTTCGGTCGAAAACCCGCATCGATGGCTCGATTTTGCGCCCATCGCTGGCTTGGCGTTTGGCGTCGCCGCAGTCCTCGCATCGATGGCGTGCGGAGTCGAAACCGCGGGAACAACTCCCACCGATCCTGAGGCCTCCTCAATTGAGCCGGGCCGTGACCGTTCAACGTCGTATGCCCAAACGCTGACGGGCGCTGTCACCGACACGACCGGCGTCGCCATCGCGGGTGCGCTCGTACGCGCTGGCTCGCGTGAGGCGCTGAGCGACGTCGCGGGTCGCTTTGAAATCACGTCGGTGCCCGTTGACGCCCAGCTCTCGGTAAAAGTTTCCGTGAGCAAAGCCGGTTTTGTATCGCTCTCACGCGTCGCCACGATTGCGGCCGGAAAAACATCGCAACTCGACCTCACGATAAAGCGAGACACCGTTGTCGCCACCTTGTCGCCAGGCTCGGCGGCAACAATTACGGTTCCAGAATCGGGCGCCCGAATCGTCATCCCGGCTGGTGCCCTTGTCGACGAGAGCGGCGCATCGCCCGCGACCGACATCGACATTCATTTTGCGCAGTTCGATCCGGCGTCGAACGACATCAAGGCGATTCCGGGTAATTCGATTGGGCGCGCAAGCAACGGCACGCTCGTTGTCCTTGGGAACATTGTGACGGGCACGATCGAGGCGCGACGCGGGAATCAACGCTTCGATGTTCGGCCAGGCGCCGCACTCACCTTGGAGCTTCCCGTGAGCGCCGCGCTCAACCCATCGGCCGGACGAGATTTGTCGCTGTCGCGCTACGACGCGGATCGCGGAACGTGGGAGGAGGTGGGATTCGCACGCTCGTCGCGGTCTCTTGCCGACGCGAATCAAATCGTCGCGGTCGCATCTATCCCGCGGCTTGGCACGTGGAACGTTTCGCTCGCGTTCTCGGGCGCCACCGATTTCCGTTGCGACGCCATTCGCGTCGTCGATGAAAACGGAAACTCGCTCGACAACGTTGAGCTCGCCGTCGCTCAAATGACGAAGGGAACGGCGGACGAACAAGATTATGCGGTGTCACTAACGAGCGCGCGGTCGATCAACGGATTCGCAAACCTGGCGCCGCTCGTGCGCGAGGCCCGCGTCAAAGTGGCCGCCCGACAAATCATCGGCGCCTCAAGCTTCGCGGGGTCGCTCGAGTTTGTGGTGTCGGGTGACGGCGCGGCGCTCGATGCGATTTTTGCTAACGGTGAATTCAGCCCGGTCGTTCGACGAAGCGCCAACTGCGCGGACAGCCTTGGGCTCGAGATCGTCCTTCGCGCGGATGCTAAGGAAGCGCCCACGTGTACGGGTCGGAGCGCAGCCAACGGAACCTGCATTCGGTATTAGAAGATTCGCCGTCTGAGCGGCCGAGGAGACTCGAACCGCCCGCAAAAAAGCTGACACGCTTGAAATAGTTAGAACGGTTACTGCCGCCGATCGAGGACGACGTAGTCTCGGTGATCCGCTCCCACGTACACCTGGCGCGGCCGCGCGATCTTTTGCTCGCCGTCGAGCAGCATCTCTTGCCACTGCGCGAGCCATCCCGCCGTGCGCGGAATCGCAAACATCACCGGGAACATATCGACCGGAATTCCCATCGCCTGATAAATAATCCCCGAGTAAAAGTCGACGTTCGGATAAAGCTTGCGCGAAACGAAGTAGTCGTCCTCAAGAGCGATCCGTTCGAGCTCGAGCGCGATTTCAATCAGCGGGTTTCGCCCGACGACTTCAAACACCACGTTCGCGATCGCCTTGATAATCTTCGCGCGCGGATCGTAGTTTTTGTAGACACGGTGGCCGAAACCCATGAGTCGCACGCCGTCGCCCGCTTTCACGCGCTTGATAAAATTCGGAATGTTCTGGATCGACCCAATCTCGGCGAGCATTCGAAGCACCGCCTCGTTTGCACCACCGTGAAGCGGTCCGTAAAGCGCCGCCGCCGCGCCCGCTAACGTGGAGTATGGATCGCCGTGTGCGCTGCCGATGGCCCGCATGGCACTCGTCGAGCAATTTTGTTCGTGATCCGCGTGAAGGATGAACAGCACCTCGAGCGCGCGCTCAAGGGCCGGTGACGGGCGATACCGCGGGTCAATTTGGAACATCATGTTCAAGAAGTTGGCCGAGAAACTGAGATCATTTTGGGGGTGGATATACGGCAAGCCGCGGCTGTGGCGATACGCAAACGCTGCAATCGTCGGCATCTTCGCGACCAAGCGGTAAATCTGCAAAAGGCGACCCGCCGGTTCGTGCGTGTTCTTCGCGTCGGGGTAAAACGTGGACAGCGCGCCGACCGTTCCAACAAGAATCCCCATCGGGTGAGCGTCGTAGTTAAACCCATCGAGAAACTTCTTGATGCTTTCGTGAAGCATCGTGTGGACCGTGATGTTCCGCGTCCACTCGTCGAGCTCGTGCCGACTTGGCAACGCGCCGTGGATGATCAGGTACGCGGTCTCAAGAAACGTGCTCCGCTCCGCGAGGTGCTCAATCCCATATCCGCGGTAGCGCAGAATTCCGCGGTCGCCATCGATGTAAGTGATGGCACTCTTGCACGAGGCGGTGTTCAGAAAAGCCGGGTCGTACGCCATGAGTCCAAAATCGTCCGTCGCAACCTTGATCTGTCGCAAATCCATGGCACGAATCGATGCGCCATCCTTTGAATACGTTCCATACTGGATGGGCACTTCGTACGTCTTCCCGGTTCGATTGTCTGTGATCGTCAGGCTGTCTTTGGGCATCGGGCCACCTCCTTCGATGTTCTGCAACCGCCCCTCTTGTAGTGCGCTGCACCCGACAAAACAAGGTTTGCTGCGCATTCGCGCCCGCAATCTCGATTCCCGAGGTCCGATCCCCCGCAAAGCGATTCGCGGCGCCCGAACGCGTCTGCTAGAATTTTCTTATGAGACCGACATCAACGCGGCGCTGTTTCGGAGCCGCACCTTCAAGCGCGTGAAGACCTGTTTGAGGCTGGTTTTGTGAAATGCGTTGGCCGATTGGAATCGCCGTGGCCTGCTTCGTCATCGGCCCGTCGATGGTTCCCGCGCGCGCTGACGTCGTAACGGTTCGCGTGCCGGTCGTTACCTCACAGTCGTCGCGGCTCCTCTTCCAGTGGCGCACACGGCCGGGCGCGCTTCGTTCGGCGTCATCTGTCGCGCACGTGCCGGTCGCGGTACGTCGGGAAGTCCGCGTGATTCCCCTCGATGGTGACGCGCCGCCCGCGGGTACCGTCTATGTCGTGGACTTGCGTCGCGCGGATCGAGATGGCCGATATCGTGTATCGCTCGCGCCAGCGGAGCGCTTCCTGGGCCGTGGGCGCGGCACTTTTAGCATTGTGCGCGGCGATGGGAAGACAACGACGACCGACGTTCGCGCCGATGAGGCTCCGACGTCGTTAGAGGGGCTTTCGCGAGGAGACGCGTCGTATCCCGAGCCGGACGTCGCGACAACGGTCGAGTTCTACGATGTGAATGGCTCATCGCTCGCCGAGCTCCGCCGCGAGGTGCGAGCCAAGGGGCCCTATTTCGATGACCTCAAGAAGCGCGTCATGGGGCTCACAAAATCGCGCATCTCGTGGAACCGACCTTTGCGCCGCGAGAGAGCTCGATGCGTCGTCACGCAACCAGCGGCCCGCGCGCGATTCACGATCGTTCTGCCGCGATGGGTCGGCGCAAGCACCGCGCCGAGCAAGCTTCGCACGCACTGGGACGCCTTCGTCGCGGGCGTCAAGGCGCACGAGGAAATGCATCGCCAAATTCATCTCGACGGCGTCCAGGCGACGCTCAAAGGCATTGCTGGGCTCACCGCGCGCTCATGCGAGGAGCTCAAGCGCGTCGTCGCGGAGATTGTCGCGCGCATGAAGACCGACACGGCGGCCCGTAATCGCGCCCTCGACCGCCCGGCGCCCGGCCAGATTGCGCATCGCACAACGCTCTAACCGGCGGCCCTACTCCTCACGGGGAATGCCTGCCGACGCGCATTCGCGCCGGTCTGCGCAACGAGGTGCTCCTCGCGCCGCGCGAGCTCGATGCGGTTTTGAAGCTCGTTCTCCTGAATCGCCCGCTCCTTTTCGACGGCCAGCGCAGGCCGCGCAAACGCCGCCTCGTCAGCCTTCTGCTAAATCTGTTCGCGCATCGGCGCTTCGGGCACCTTCGCATCTTGATGCTTCGTACGGCGCAAGCACTCGGGCTCATGCCTGAAGCTACGGATTCCCTTGAAATCCCGCGAGGGCCAGCTCACGCGCCCCCGGCAAGTTGAGCCGCCGCAAGATTCGATGAAGTGCGGCCCGCGTCATTCCCGCTTCCCGCGCCGCCCGGCTCACGTTCCCCCCGCACAGCGTAAGCAGCTCGGTAACATACGCGCGCTGAAAGCGTTCGATGGCGCGTTCCTTCGCTTGATCGTATGTTGGCATTCCGGTCTGCACCCGCGGCAATTGGCTGGCTTCAAGCATGTCGCTCTCCCACCGCGACGCCTACGCGGCCGGCTCGCCCGTCGCAAGTGGCGCCTGTGCGGCAAGCGTCGTCGCCTTCGCGCGAGCGTGCGCGTGCGCCGGAATTGGTGATGCGTTAAGAGCCCCCGATGGAGCCGCTGACACAGCCGGCACGTCGAGCGCGCGCCCACCCTTTCCAACCCACGACGTTGTCCAACGCTTGGCGACGATCGACAGCGCGACGAACACAAACACCGTGAGCAACGTCCCCGAGAGGAACCCCGGCGAAAAACTCCCGGTCGCCTGCTTCCCAATCCCCATCGCGTTTGGCAAGAAGCCGCCCGCGAGCGCGCCGATTTCACCGATGAGGCTGCCGGCCACCGCGGTCGATGATGTGAATCGCAGCGGCACGAGCTGAAAGACCGCGCCATTCCCGGCGCCCATGGCCGAGAAGCAGAGCACGAGAATGAACACCATGACCCATGGATTCGCGGGCATGAGGGCCGCTATACCCGTCAGCCCGATGATGGCGAAGCACAAGCCGTTCAGGAGGCGCACGCCGCCGATCTTGTCGGCGATGTATCCGCCCGCGATGCGCAGCACGCTCGCCATGATGATGATGACCGCAGCGTATTGGCCCACGCTCTCCTTGGGGATCCCGTACTGGTCGTGAAAGAGCGTTGGGAGGAAACTCGTGAGCCCGATGTAACCGCCGAAGGTCACCATGTACATGAGGTTGAAAACCCACGCGTCGCGATCCACGAGAATCTTCAGGTAGTCCTTGAGGCGCTTTTGTTCGCGGTCTGGCGGCTCCTTGGCAAACACCTGGAGCAACACCATCACAATGACCATCGGGATGATGGCGATCCCGTACACCGCGCGCCAACCGAATGCAGCGGCAAGTGGCGGAGCAAAGAGCACCGCGAGAACGGCCCCGCTGTTTCCGGCGCCCGCGAGACCCATTGCGAGCCCTTTGTATTTCGGCGGATACCACCCAGACCCGAGCGACAGCGCCACGCCAAAACTCGCGCCCGCGACGCCGAGGACAACGCCCATCGCGATGACGCCTCCGAGTGAATCGACGAAGAAGCAACCGATGCCGAGGCCGACGACGATCATACCCATCTCAACCTGTGCGGCGTTCTTGCGACCGATGTACTGCGATAACAACCCAAGCGGGAAGCGCATGAGCGCACCCGCGACCACCGGCACCGACACCATGAACCCTTTCTCAGCTGCGTTGAGACCAAACTCCGCGCTGATAAAGGGCGCCATCGCGCCGTTCAACACCCAAATCGCGAAACAGAAATCAAAGTAGAGAAACGCCGTGATGAGAGTCGGTAAGTGTCCCGCGTCCCTGAAGTCCTTGAATCGAGCGCCCCATGAAGCCATCCGCAACTCCTTCCGTGTCTTAAGGGCTGAAAGGCAAAAGGAGCGCCAAGTAATTCCGCGGTGGTTTTGGGTGCGACAACAACCGTTGTGGATCGTCGCGGTTACACCGTGAATACTTGCGTATCCATCGACGAAATCGGTCAAATTACCGGTGGCAAAGTCTCATTTGACGCCGGACGTTTCCGATTCTTCCAGCGAGGCGTCGCCCTCGTCGGTCGCGATTCCCAGGCGTTTTAAGATTCGATGCAGGGCCGCACGCGTGATACCAGCGGCGCGCGCAGCCGCGCTCACGTTTCCACCCCACTCGCCCATAACATGCTCAACGTACCGACGCTGAAACCGCTCAACGGCGCGTCGCTTCGCTTCTTCGTACGCGATGGCTCCCTCGCCTTCCGGCTGCCACCCAACATCGTCTTCCTCAAGAACGATGTCAGCGGGCCCAATCTCCGAGCCCGCGCACATAAGGGCCGCGCGCTCAATGACGTTCTGCAACTCGCGCACGTTGCCGGGCCAGTCGTGCGAAATGAGGAGCCGCAGCGCGCCCGGAGCGAGTCGCTTGGGCGGGGCTGACGGCGCGGCCCCGAGGCGATCCAAAAACGTGTGCGCCAGGAGCCCGATGTCCTCCATGCGATCGCGAAGCGGCGGAACGTGAAGCCGCATGACCGAGAGACGATAGTACAGGTCTTGACGGAGCTTCCCTTCAGCGACCAAGCGACGCGGGTCCACGTTGGTCGCCGCGACAATTCGCGCGTCGGCACGCACCGGCGTTGACGCCCCAACCGGAACAACTTCGCGCTCCTGCAACGCACGGAGAAGTTTCCCTTGCACGCCGAGGGGCATGCTCGACACTTCGTCGATAAAGAGCGTCCCGCCATCGGCCTCGACGAAGAGCCCTTTGCGGTCGCGATCGGCGCCCGTGTACGCCCCCTTTCGCGCGCCGAAAAGCTCGGCCTCGACAATCCCCTCGGGAAGCGCCGCGGCGTTGAACGCAACGAACGGACCCGCGCGACGCCCGCTCTCCGCATGGATCGCCCGCGCGACCAGCTCCTTGCCGGTTCCGCTTTCGCCAAAAATGAGAACGGTCGCGTTGGTCGGCGCGACACGTTTCACCGCGTCGATGACCGCGCGCATAGCCCGTTCGCGCCCGGCGATTCCATGAAAGCTCGTCTCTGCCGAGAGTTCTGATTTGAGTCGCGCAATTTCATCTTCGTCGCCCATCTCTTTGATGGCGCGTCCGACGATATGAAGAAGTTCGTCGCTGTTGAACGGCTTCGTGATGTAGTCAAACGCGCCGCGCTTCATCGCGTCGACAGCCGACTCGATCGTGCCGAACGCCGTGAACAGAATGACGCGCGTCCGCGGCCACCGCTGACAGACGGCGTCGAGGAGCGAGAGACCGTCGCGACCCGGCATCCGAATGTCGGACAGAACGAGGTCGGCTGGGTGCTCCTCCATGCGGGAAAGCGCGTCCTCCGCGGAGTGCGCGATCGCGATGTCGGTCGACACCGGCGACAGCACGAGGGCCACGCCCCGCGCGAGATCGCGCTTGTCATCGACAACGAGAATCGCGGGCCCGCTCACGATGCCACCCGATCGCTCTTCAAATCACCCGCGCGTGGTGCCACCCTTGGAGCGACGCCCGGCAGTTCGATGACAAACGTCGTCCCTTCCTTTGGGCGCGTCAAAAACGAAATGGTTCCGCCGTGCGCGACGATGATGTCCTGGACAATCGCGAGCCCGAGCCCGGTCCCCTCGGCTTTGGTCGTGAAAAACGCCGAAAAAACCTGGTCGCGGTTTTCGTCGCTGATTCCCGTCCCCGTGTCCACGACTTCGACGCGCGTCCCGGCGTTCGCGCCGCGCAAAACCCGAAAGGTGAGCGCGCCTCCTTTCGGCATCGCCTCGATCGCGTTCAGCCCGAGATTGACGAGCACCTGCCGCAATTGGTCCGCGTCACCCATCGTCCCCACCTCTTCGTCACCCTCGCGCGCCATGACGACGCTCGCTTCACGCGCCTTGGGCTCGAGCGTACGAATCACATCGGCGACAAGCTCACCCAAGTCGACCGCACGCCGCTCGGGCGTGCGTTGGCGCGCATACTCAAGGAGCTCGCGCAAAGTCCGTTTACAGAGGTTCGCGTTTCGAAGCACCGTCTCAAGATGCTCGGCGAGCGGATGCGCTGCATCGACCTGTTTCAACGCGTGCTGAGCAAACAGCGCGATGGCCCCAAGCGGATTATTGAGCTCATGCGCAAGCCCAGCTGCCATCTTCCCGACGACCGCCATCTTCTCTTGCTGCATTCTGACTTTCTGGGCCGCAACACGCTCCGTCACATCACGCGCGACCATCACAACGCCCCGCAGCGCCCCGTCCGCGTCGCACACACGCGCGTAACTCGCCTCAAACGTGCGCCCGCCCAATTCAAAAACCGGATGAAACTCAAAGTCCCTCGGCGCCATCAACTTCTCACGCATCTCAGCCCATTTTTCTGGGCGGTGGCACGCCGTGAGCACGCCCTTTTCCGGCGCGCCGCCCGGCCAAAGGCGCACGGCCGCCTGGTTGTAAAACCGCACGTTGCTGTTCGGTTCGACGAAAAGAACCGCGTCGGCCATGCAATCGATGATGGCCTGGAGATTCTGGCGCTCCTCGTGAATTGCGACGCGCGCCCGCTCGAGCTCTACGGCCTGCGACGTCAACGTCTCAGTCGCCTGAACAAGTCGCGCGTGCTCTGCGTGAAGAACGCGCACAAGTGCACGCACAACGTAGCCGCCCGCGATCACGATGAGCGCGACCGCAAATCCCGCCGCGAGCTGGAGGCTCCAGTCGCCGCGACCGGCGCACGCGCCACGCGCATCTAAAAGGCAGCCCGGTGCCGCAAGACCGCTCGACTCAACCGCCGTCACCGCAAGCACAAACCCGGCGATTCCAACTCCGACGCGCCGTGCGAGGCGAGGATCGAGCGCGATCCCAGCCACCGCCGCATGGAGCACGAAGAAGCCGGCGAACGGGTTGGTCATTCCGCCCGCGTGATGCAGAAACCACCCAAGGATGGCGACGTCGCTCGCAAGCTGAAGCACGATGGCGCGGGGCGATGCCAAGCGACGCGCTCCAACGACGCGCAAGGCAATGTTGAAGCCAACAAGCGCCGCGACGCCGGCCCACAGCGCGGGGATCGAGTTTGCGTCGACACGACGACTGACGACCGTTGCGATGGCCACGACGAGGGCCGACACAAGAACGGCGACCCATCGCAGCGCGAGCAACCATCGAACGAGCGATTCATGCGTCGGGCCCGGACCCCGCACCTTACCAAGCGCGTCGTCTTCACTCGCGCGCTCTATCGAAGGAACCGCGAACCTGAGAAGGTAGATCGCGGTCGCCGCGGTCGCGAGGAGCGATGCAGCGAGTCCGCGGAGGCCGTGGGCGATGTTGAGGTCGGCAACCGCGAGGCTCGAGAGAAGAAAACGTTCGACCAATTCGTAAGTGACAAAAACACCAGCACTAACAGCCGCCCACAGAAAGGCGGAAACCAGGATATGCCTCGCAACGGCTCGGCGCTTCATCTCGGCGTGGTTTTGCAATTGCGATGCCCACGGGTCTTGCGCCCCGAGCCACACAGGGCGTACAAAATGGGAGAGAAGAGACTGGACGAGGAGACAGACCCATGCCTGTAACACTTGGAATACGCCGTTGCCAGACTGGCCCCGGCGACTCGGTCGATGCGCTCCTCGAATGCCACGACCGAATTCGGCGGTTCGTCGCGACCGCGCGGCGCCTTGCGGGTGCGCCCAATGTTCCGGCTGAGCAAATTACCGAGGCAGCGGCGAGTGTTCGTCGCTACTTCACTGAAGACCTGCCGCTTCACAGCACCGACGAAGACGCATCGGTGGCGCCGCGTCTCCTCGCGTTAACGCTCCCGGTCGACGTGCGCGAAGCGGTTCAGGCGATGACCGGCCAGCACGACACGCTTCACGAGACGATCCGCCAGCTTTCAGTCGGATGGGCCGAGGTCGCGCACGACGCGGCGGCCTTGCCAGGCCTAGCTTCGACGCTTTCGCCCCTTTCGGCGACTTTAGACACACTGTTCGGCGTTCACCTGGCGATGGAGGAAAACACCGTGTTTCCAGCGATTCGCGCGCTCCTTCCAGCCGCTGAACGCGACGCCATTCTCGTCGAGATTCGGGCTCGGCGCGACACACGCCGCACGGCGAAAATCGGCTAACCCGCACCCTATGCGGTTATCGCGTCACGTGGCCGCAATCATTTCGCGCGGCAAAGCTCGCTCCACCTTTCCGCCATCGCCCGCGCATCCGCACTTCCATCCCGTGGGATGGGTTCGACTCACGCATGCGGCGCGGAGTCTATCGCCAAAGAAAAAACGGCGAGCGGCCCCAAACTGCGGTACGAATATCCACCATGACAAAGACCGAACCGAAAGCTCTCGAGCGATTCGACCTGACGATCATCGGCGCGGGCCCCGTTGGAATGTACGCGGCTTACTACGCGGGGTTTCGACGCCTCAAAACCAAACTCATCGACAGCTTAAACGAGCTCGGCGGCCAGGTCGTTGCACTCTACCCAGAGAAATCGATTCACGACGTTGCAGGCTTCCCGGACATCCGCGGCAAGGATCTCGTTCGGATGCTCGAACGCCAAATGTCGCAATTCCACACCACCATTGCACTCGGCGAGCGCGCCCAATCGCTCACGCGCGAATCCGACGGCACCCTCAACATCGAAACGGACAAGTCGTGCCACCGCTCGAAAGCGGTCCTCATCGCGGGCGGACTCGGCCTTTTCACACCACGAAAATTTGACAACCCCGCGGTCGACCAGTGGGAATGGCGCGGGCTGACCCACGGCGTCACCGACCTCCACGATTTCGACTTGAAACGCGTCGTCGTGGTGGGCGGCGGCGACAGCGCCGTCGACTGGGCGCTCCATCTGCACCGCAACGCGGCCCACGTCACGCTCGTCCACCGGACCGACCGGTTTCGCGCGCACGAAGATTCCGTCGCAAAAGTCTTCGACGCGGTCGACGTCAAGACGTTCCACACGGTTGTCGCAGTCCACGGCGAACATGAAATCCAAGAGGTCGAGATTCAGTCAACAAAAACTGGCGAACGATCGACGATTCATGCCGACCGCGTCGTTGCGTGCCTCGGCTTCCTGTCGAACCCTGGCCCCATTGCCAACTGGGGACTCGCGCTTGAAAACGATGGGATTCAGGTGTCGATTCGCATGGAAAGCTCGGTGCCCGGCGTCTACGCGGCAGGCGACATGGCGCAGTACGCGGGCAAACCCAAGCTGATCAGCGTTGGGTTCGGCGAAGCGGCGGTCGCGGTCAACAACGCAGCCGTCTACATCGACCCTACGAAGCGCGTTTTTCCCGGGCATTCAAGCAACAAGCCGGCTGAAAAGTAGCAGGATGCTGAAAAAGTGGATTCTGTAGGTTGCTCAAAAACGTCCAGATGCAAGGCAGGCGCGGAAAGCCGCGAGCTGACGCTGTATTCAGATATACGCGGAAGCGAGCGGCGACGCGCCAACGCCGCAGATGGGCGTTTTATGCGGACGCGCGGCAAGCACCGGACGACGAATGAACGCTAAACCTTTTCGCAATCGGTTCATTCTCGCGGCCGGCGCCGCCGCAGCGCTTTGGGGTACGCCGCGCCCCGTCCTCGCCGATCCGTTTCAAGACTCGACCTTCGTCACGTCGACACCCAGCTCGGCTGTTCTCGTCGTCGTCCGCGAACGGTACGACTCGGCCACCGCTCGGCAGTCAATCTACTTTCGGTTGAACCACGCAAGCGCGACGGCGCGGTCCGCGTTCGCCGCGATCGTGTTTGACGGCGTCACGGTGCAGAGCGTCCTCACAACGGCCGCGGAGGTCGACGGCTCCGACGCGACGTGGGGAATTGCGAGCGCAGCAACGTACGGGAACGGAACCGCGGGGCGCGGGCTCGAAGGAACGCCGCTCACACAGTCGCCCAACTCTGATTCGTTGCGGTTCGTGAACGGCGCCGGCTCCGCGACGCTCAATTTCTGGATGCGCTCGACGACCGACATCGACGACTTCCGCGTCATCGTGCAGCACACGTCGCCACTCACACGGGCGCGCTTCTCTATGCGACTTTGCGGCGCGTGGAACGAAGTCAACGTCTGTAGCCCCGCGCCCGAAGGTTGGCCGGCCGGCGACGCGATCTTTTTTCATATCGGCAGCACCACCACCTCCACGGCACCGGACGACGGCGATTTTTTTCTTTTTGACTCAGCGTTTTACGGCGACTCATTCGTGAAACTCGTCGTCAAAGATTTTGACATCGAAGAAGTCGGGTGCGGGGTCCAAACATCGCCCGCGTCCGCACCCATTTTGAGTCTTGGCAGCGCACAGTCCGGCACATCCACCAGCGTCACGACTTTCACCGCGAACAACAGCTCGTCGGGTGGGCTTTTGTGCAGCGGCTCGTCGGACATCGCGGGCGACAACGGGCGCGATATGGAGCCGAACGGCGCGGCCGTAAACGCCAACACAAACCTCGCGTCGCTCAAACACATCACGTCGGCCCTCGTCAGCGATGCCGGCGCATCGATTCCGCTGCCAAATGTTTTTGTGGTCGGGCACCCGTCGGCCCTCGCGGTCGGCGAGCGAATGGCGATTGGCGTTTACGTGACGGTGCCCGGCGGCCAAGCACCCGATGTTTACGAAGGCCTCCTCGCCACGTACGAAGACAGCAACGGGAACAGCGCCATCGACGGCACGGAGCCAGCCGAGTACCTCACGCTCCGCGTCACGGTGGTTGCGCCGCCTGACGCGGGACCCGACGCGGGACCTGACGCGGGACCCGACGCGGGCGAAGACGGTGGCGCCGATGCGGGTGAAGACGGCGGTGCCGACGCGGGCGATGACGGTGGCACCGATGCCGGACCGGATGCGGGTGCGGACGACGGCGGCATCGACGGTGGGGACGGAGGAGCAGATGGAGGAACCACCGACGGAGGTGTCGACGGTGGCACGGACGGCGGCTCCGCCTTTGATTACGGCTATTTGCGCGGCGGTTGCGTGTGTGGAGCCGGACTCTTCTCCCTGAATGACGCCCTCTCCGGAATCTTGCCCATCGCGATCGTGATCGCCCTGTTGTTAATCCGTGCGCGCCGCCGTGGCGCAGCGCTGATCGTCGCACTTGCAGTTTCGCTTGGCGTCGCGACTCTGCCCAGCAACGCCAACGCACAAGGCGCCGACATCCAAAATTTCAAACCCGCCGCGGGCGGTGGACGCTTCGTCACAACGACCGACGCACGAACGCTTGGACAATGGGGGCTGCATTTTGCCTTCAATTTGTCCTACGGCAAAGACCCGCTCATCTATTACAAGAACGGGAAGAAGACGAGCGACGTCGTCGCCAACCAAATCGGCGCCGAGCTCGCCGCTGCGGTCGGCCTCTTCAATTTTCTCGACATCGACGTCGCCGTCCCAGTCGCCATGGAGTCGGGACGCTCGGCCGACCTTGCCTCGGCGCTCCCCATTGCCGCGATGGGAAACGTCCGCACGGCCCTCAAGCTGCGGATCCTCGACGGCCGAAGAAAGCTGGTCGGGCTTTCATTCCACTCTGAAGTTACCGTCCCGACGGGCTCAATTTCGGCGCTCACGGGATCGGGTTCCGTCGAATACGCTCCGTCGCTCGCGTTGAGCGTTGGCACCAACGTTTTCGCGATGGCGCTTAACGTCGGCTACCGCGTTCGTGCCGCGAGTCAAGTCGCGGGATTCACCTATGACGACGAAATCTTTTATCGACTCGGCCTCGCGCTTCGCCTCAAGAAGCCACCGTTTCACCTCGTCGCCGAAGGCTTCGCTGCAACAAGTGCCGTGCGGCCATGGCAGTCCGAGGTTGAGAATCCGGCCGAGGGCTTTGTCGGGTTTCGCTTCCCGTTCGGCAAAGGTTTCCTCTTCACGTTTGGCGCTGGCGGCTCGCTCCTTCCCGGATATGGAACACCGGCCGTACGCGTCATGTCGGGATTTGCGTACCTTCCCGAAAAAGCCGAGCCTGAGCCGGTCGTCATTCCGCCGGAGATTCGCAAAGACCCTCCGCTCGAAGACGCGAGCGCGGACGACGACGGCGACGGAATCCCAAATGGCCGCGACCTTTGTCCGTACGAGTCCGATCTCCGCGATGGCAAGGCCCCGCCCGAGCCGCGCGACGGGTGCCCGGTTCCTGTGATCGACACCGACGGCGACGGCGTCCCCGACAAGGACGATCTCTGCCCCACCGTCTTTGGACTCGCGGAAAACCGTGGCTGCCCGATCGTCGACCGTGACTTCGACGGGATTCCAGACAAAGACGACAAGTGCCCACTCGACCCCGATTTGCGCTCAGGCGATTCGAAGCGCGACGGCTGCCCAATCGTCGACAGCGACGGCGACGGCATCCCGGACATTTTCGACAAGTGCCCCAAAGAACCGACAAGCGGCGACGTCCCCATCGACGAGCATGGTTGCCCGCAAAAGGGCCAGGCGCTCGTCCTACTCAAGGCGGACCGAATCGTCCTCAAGCAGAAGATCCGGTTCTACCCAGGAACCGCAAAGATGCGCGAGGAATCACTCCCCATCCTCGACCAAGTCGTCTCGCTTTTGAAGCGCCATGAGAACATCGCGAAGTTTCGAATCGATGGACACACCGAGCGCGTTTTCAAAGACCAGAAGAAAAACGTCGTCCTGTCGGAGCAAATGGCGGAGTCCGTGCGAAAAATCTTGATCGAGCGCGGAATTCACGCGGACCGGTTGGCGGTTTTCGGTTATGGCCAGCGTCGACCGATTGCGTCGCACAAGACGGTCGTTGGCAAGGAAGAGAACCGGCGCGTCGAATTCGTTATCATTGAACGTGGAGGCGCGAAGGAATGACGGCCGCGATCATCGCTCTTTCAATGATGTTGCATGGGCAAATCCGCGTCGACGTTCAAGAGCGCCGGATCCAGTTGTCGGAGACAATTCGGTTCGATCACAAAAGCGCGACGATCAAAAAAGCGTCGTACAAGATTCTCGACGCGCTCGCGCGCATGCTGACGGAGAAGACCGAGATTGAAGTGTTGCGCATCGAGGCGCACAACGATTCGCTCGGCGTTGCGTCGAAGGCGATGAAAATGAGCGAAGAGCGCGCGATCGCCGTCAAGCGGTACGTCGTCTCGAAGGGGGTTGGTGAGAATCGCCTTTTGGCGAAAGGATATGGTCAAGAATGGCCCATCGCCTCCAACTGGACGCCGGCGGGGCGAAAACTCAACCGGCGCGTCGACTTCGTGCTCGTGAAGGTGCAGGGACGAGAGGTGGGGCGACGCGAGTTGCCAAAACTTTTTGGGCGCGTCCATGCGATCGCTGGTGCGGCGACGGCGACCTCAGCAGCCGACGAAAAGCCGCGCACGATCGAGTTGGGTTCGGCGATCTTCCCGGGAGATCGCCTCAGCGTTTCCACGGACGCTGAGCTCACCGTTGTTTTCCCATCGCTCCATTTCGTCGTCCTTTCGGGGCCTACAGAGGCCGA
>JACPTQ010000079.1 GCA_016192705.1 Deltaproteobacteria bacterium
AACGCACGTGTCGCTTAAGCAGTACCCCGTCACGCAGTCGCCATCAGCCGCGCACGTCGTCTTGCAGTTTGTCGTGTCCGCGCAAATAAGTGAGTTCGCGCACGCCTGCTGCCCAAGCGTCGGGCAACCGCCCGCGGCGCCACAGGTGGCCGCCGGCCGAATTAAGTTCCCAGAGCAGGTCGCAGTTGCGCACACGTCGCCTGGCGTTTTCCGCGCGCACGCCCCCGCGCCGTCGCACGCGCCCGTCAAGCACGCCGCCGCGCCCGCGCTGCACGCCGTGTTGTTCTCGCCCGACGGAATTGGCGCGCACGTCCCGGCGCTTCCCGCCACATCGCACGCCATGCACGTCCCCGAACACCCCGTGGCGCAGCAAACTCCCGTCGCTTGCCCCGGCCGCTTCGCGCACGTTCCGCTCGCGCATTCCAACGAAGCCGAACAAACCTGTCCGTTTCGCGTCGCACACATCCCCGTCGCCGTCGCGCACGTTCCGGTGCCACAGCTTGAGGTCGAACAACAGGTCCCATCGACGAGATATCCGCTCGCGCACTGCGTCGAACGCTCCGCGGCCGCTCCGTTCAAGCGCTTACCAACGCACGCGCCGCCTAAGCAGTACCCCGTCACGCAATCGCCATCAGCCGCGCACGTCGTCTTGCAGTTTGCCGTGTCCGCGCAAATAAGCGAGTTCGCGCACGCCTGCTGCCCGAGCGTCGGGCAACCGCCGATGTCGCCGCACGTCGCAGCTGGGCGATAGAGGTTCGTCCCGCCGCACGTCGACGCCGCGCATTCACTCCCCGACAGAAGTCGCGCGCACGCCCCCGCCCCATCGCACGCGCCCGTCAAGCACGCGAGATTCCCGCCCACGCAATCGGCGCCACGTGTTTCGCCTCGCGGAACTGGCGCGCATTCGCCGAGCTTCCCCGTGACCTTGCACGACACGCATTTCCCGGTGCACGCACTCGCGCAGCAAACGCCATCGACGCAAAACCCGCTCTTGCACTGCTCGTCGGTCGAGCACGTAAACCCGTTCGACTGCCGCCGATCGACGTTGCCGACGGTGACGCTCACTTGAATCACCGCCGCCGCGCACTTCTTCGTCGCTTCGACCGCGCGAAACTCAAAAATGTATGCCGCCGCGCGCCCCGTTTCGTCGTTCGTCTGCCAAACAAACGCCCCCGTCGCCGTGTTGAACGTCGCCTCCGCCGCTTGCTCCGCGCCCAAGACCGCCGCGTGATTACTCTCGTACGAGACCGCGCTGCCATCGCTGTTCGACGCCGCGAGCGCCACCGTGACCTTCGCGCCCTCAACCACCGTTTGTGCGGCGACCGGCGCGAAGACTGGTGATTCGCAATCGGGCGTCACCGTCACGTCGACCGCGCAACGCGTTCGACCACCGGCTCGCCCGTCGTCCGCCCAAAAAACAAACGGCACCGTCGTTCCCGACGGCCCGCCGGCCGACAAGCCTTCGCTTGCCGTGACGCAAACACGCGCCGTCGCGCCATCGACCGTCGATGCCCCGCGCTCAAACGTCACAACCGCGTTAAGCCCAAACGCGCTCGAATCACCCGTCAACGTCGCCGCGACACCATCGGGGGTCGATGTGCGCACATCGAAACACTTCACTCGTCCCGCGCGCGCCGTTACCGTTCCGATCGCATCGCACACCGGAGCCCGCACCGTCGGCGTTACGGTGACGTAGGCCGTCTCGATCGCCGGGGCGGCCGCGTGTTTCCCGTCGTCGAGCCGAATGCCGATGGGATACGGCTCCGTGCGCGTCGCGGCAAACGTCGGGCACCAACTGAGCGTCCAACCGCCCTCCGCGAGCGCCACGCGGATCGTCTCACCGGCCGGAATACTCCATTCGTCGAGCGTCACCGAAACTTCGTCCCCCTCGGGGTCGACGGGTTTTAGAACTTGCGCGAGGCAACTCCCCTCGGCGATGCGGCTGTAGCCAGCGGGCGGATCGAGATAGGGACGCGCATTGCCAACCGCGACGCGAATCTTCGCGACCACCGACGTCGAGAGACTCGCCGCATTCGTCACCGTAAACCGCACCTCGTACATCGGCCCCGCAACCTGCGCGAGCGTTGGCGTCCACGTGAACCGTGCCGTCGCCGCGTTAAACGCCGCGCCGAACGCGAGTGGGTCAACCCACGCGTCGTCCGCACCGCCCGCACGCATCTCAGCGCGAAATGAAAACGAATCGCCAGCCTTCGCTTCGACCGCAACGCCGATCGCAAGCTCAGTGCCGGGCGCGACTTCGTGGTCGGGGATCGCCGCAACGACCGGCGGCTCCGCGGGTTTCGCGCACGTTCGCCCTTCGACGCACGTGAACGCGCATTCAACCGGCCGCCCCGGAAATCGTATCGGGTCGCCACCTTCAAAACTCTGCACATAGACCGATTGCAAAAGGCCATCGGCACCCAGCACGTCGCAGCGCAATTTGAAAGGCGGCGATTCCGGCTGTGTCGGCCAGAGCACGAACGTGAATAGGTTCTGCGTAAAGTGGGCGCCATTCACCGTGACGACGAATTCGTTTTCCGGGTCGCTGTCGATGTTCGTCCCTTGCGCGAAGAACTCAACCCCGCCCTGGAAGTACCGCGTCATCGCCATCTCGGGAACCGCGACGTCGTCGATGATGATGCGGACGCCGCTTACGAGCGCTGTGTTGAACCGCTCATCGAGGCGCATCGTCACGGGGATGGAACCCTTGACCACCGATTTCGGCTGGCACGCGGCGGCCACGAGCGCGCCCGCGCAAACCGACCAAATCGCAGAGCGTCTCATGCCACCACCTCCCGTCACCCGAGCTGCGGAGCCACGCGATGCTGCGACGTCACAGCCAGGGCGACTGCGACGTAACAATGCGCAACTCGTGCCGGCGTCCGACGCGCGAATTCCACCGCGATTCTGCGTGGTGGACTTTAAAGATCCTCAGAATACAGAGACGGCAACAACCGATTCCAAACAGCGAATTTGGAATCGCCTCCGCGTGCCGATAATGTCTTACATCAGCGCCAATTGCGCACCGCCATCACGTTTTACGGGCCAACGTCGAACGTGAGAACGCGTCCGTTGGACCTGTCCACGACGTAGAGCCATCGACCGGTGCCGTCGGTCGCGAGGCTGCGTGGAGAGTTCAGAGCCGTCTGCGATACACCGGACGAAATCGAGCCCCAGTCGACCTGGCCTATAAGATTCGTCGCGGTCATCCCGTTCGCGAGCGCCTTCGCATCAAAGAGGAGCACGCGATTGTTGAATGTGTCGGCGACGAAGAGACGCGAATAGACCGGATCAAATACGACTCCAGTGGGATTATTCATCTCTGTGGACGAGGATGACGACCCAAGCGTCGAAAAGCTGTCCTGCCCAAGGACGATCGAAGCCGACTTCCGATTCCAAAGGACGCTCGTTTCAAACACCAGAACGCGGTGATTATTGGAATCCGCGACGAAGAGTCGTCCGCTCGAAACATCGACAGCGAGGTCGGTCGGGTAACGAAGCCCATTTTGTGATGTCGCGGCTTGAAAGTTCGAGAAGTCGGTCCCCGCGCCGAGATAATACGATGCCGCCATACCGTTCGTGATGCCGCCGTCGATGTTGAAAACCATGACGCGATGGTTCGCGTAATCGGCGACAAAGAGCCGTGCGCGGGCGGAATCGATGGCAACGGCCTTGGGAGCGTTGAACGTCGTTTCCGAAACCGGTACGAGGACGCTCGCGTCAAAATCGGTTTGCCCAAGGACCGCGGTTGCAGCCGCGCCGCTCACGAGGGCGGCCGTTGAATAAACGAGGACCCGGTTATTGTAGCTGTCGGCGACGAATAGGCGTTCCGTCCCGGGGTCAAACGCCAGCCCGTTCGGCCCGCTCTGGCCAGACGCGCCAGACTTCGGGACGCAGTGCGAAAAGTCGGGCTGACCGACAATGATGGCCGCCGTGCTCTGAGGGAACCCGGCGTCATCGACCGAAAACACGAGGACTCGGTGATCGTTATCCGCAGATACAAATAGGCGTCCGCCCACGCGATCGACGGCAACGCCGCCTCCCGCATAATACGTGATTCGACTTTGCCCTGGGCCGTTCGAACAAGCGGAATCGTAAATCGGGCTCGCAGCGTCAGCAACGTCGGCGTGTCCGAGGGCGTGGACCGCGGGCTCGCCGCTTGTCAATGTGCCGACGTCAAACACCATCACACGATTGTTACTGGAGTCCGCGACAAAAAGTCGCCCCGCATCAGCATCGAGCGAAAGGCGCCGAGGATAGGAAAGAGCGAATGCCGAGGTCCCAAACGAACCCGCGTCGAACTGACTTTGTCCGAGAACGGCGATCGCCGGCTCGCCGTCTGAAAGAACACCGGGGTCGAATACCAAGACTCGGTGGTTGTTCGTGTCGGAGACGTACAGGAGACGCGACCAGTCGTCGAAGGCAACTCCCTGTGGATAATACATCGCCGTTGCCAAAACGCCTGAGGCACCTGCGTCAAACCACGATTGTCCGAGAACGTTTGACGCCGCCATGCCGGCGTCAACGCCCGCGTCGAGATTGAAAGCGAGGACACGATGGTTGCTTGTGTCCGCAACGAAGAGTCGCCGCCCGGCGACATCGTACGCAACGTCACTGGGGTTACACATTCGGTCGATCGCGAGGCCGCAGGAACTGGACCCAAACCCTGTCTGGCCAAGCACTGACACTGCGGATTCCCCATCGACAATGATACCCGTCATGTAGACGACGACTCGACTGTTGTAGTAGTCGGCCACGAACAACCGCCCTTCGACCGGATCGAACGCGACGCCGAATGGCCCATTGAACTGGCCCGGGCCAAAGCCGGGATCGCTCGCGTCAAACGTGCTTTGACCGAGGACGTTTGTCGCGGACTGCCCAGAGATGAGCGCCCCCACACTAAACACCAGCACGCGATTATTAGTGGCATCGGAGACGAAGAGACGATTCCCCACGCGGTCGAAGGCAAGTGCTCTCGGGAAATTCATCGACGACGCTGAAATCGCGGGTGTTGCGCAATCGGTCATCGTCGCGCGCCCGAGAACGATATCGGCCGCGAAATCGACGAATCCGTTTGAAGCGCTGAGCTGATGGACGACGACGCGGTGGTTGCTCGAATCGGTAACAAAGAGACGATTTGAACCGGGCTCGAAGAGCACCGCCTCGGGACCACTTAGCCCAATCGCGCTGACATCCGCACAAGTGCTGGTAAACAACGAGCGTCCGACGACCGCGCTCGCGGGAATAAGGCTCGTGTGTATCGTCACGCCCGCATCGCCCGCTTCGACGTTCCCCGCGACGTCGGTTGCGCGCGAGCGTACGTTGTGAAAAGAGCGAGACGCCACAAAGGCGCTCGACCAGCTCGTCGTCCCGCTCGCCTGCACCCATCCCGCATCGCCACCCGCATAAAAGTCGACGCGCGCGACGCCCGAAACGCCGTCCGACGCCGTTCCCGAAAGCGGCACCAGCGTCCCGTACGGCACGAGCGAGACGACACTTTGAACGGTCGACTGCGGCGGCACGAAATCCGCGGTCCACGCATAGACCGACGCATCTCCCGTGTTCCCCGCGTCATCCGTCGCGCGCACCGAAACGCTGTGTGCGCCTTCGCCGACGGTGACCACGTACGACGACGCGCATGGCGCCGCACCCGCATCGTCAACCGCGCACACAAACGTGCACCCCTCCTCCGTCCCCGAAAACGCAAACGTCGCCGTCGCGCTGTTCGTGAGGGCGGCCGGGCCCCCATCAAAACTTACGCTCGGCGCCGTCGTGTCGACAACCCAAACGTAAACCGTCGCTTCGCCCGTGTTTCCGGCGTCGTCGGTCGCGCGCACGCTGAGCGTGTGCGTCCCGTCGCCAAGCGAGCTCGCCGTTTGCGGCGACGTGCAAGGCGACGCACCCGCATCATCCATCGCACACACAAACGTCGCGCCTGGGTCGTTCGACGCGAAAACGATCGTCGCCGACGTCGCGTTCGAGCGCGGAAGCGGCCCCCCATCGAACGTTACGGTCGGAGCTGTCGTGTCGACCGTCCAGGCGTGCGTCGCGGCGCTTGGATCGGAGGCGCCCTCCCGATTTTGCGCACGCACGCTGAACGTGTGCGGCCCGTCCGCAAGTGGGCCAAGCTGGAGCGGCGATTCGCACGCCGATTCGGCAGCGCCGTCGAGTGAGCAGAAAAACGAGCACCCCTGCGTGTTGTCACAAAAAAAACCAAACGTGGGGCTCGGCGATCGCGAGAGGAGAGCCGGCGTCGACGAAAAGCCGGTATCGGGTGTCTTTGGCAGCGGGTTGGTCTTCCCGCATCCCCACGCAGCGACGCTAAGGGAGGCCGCGAAGAGTCGCGCGGGTTTCGTGACGCGAGAGAGTTTCATCAGCGTCCCCTTTTTCAACGAATTCGAGCATGCGCCGCCACGCATCGCGCGCAGCCGGGCGCCAAACAAGCGCATGAAACGCATGAACTTCGCCCGGATAGACCGCAAGTTCAGATTCGGCGCCGACTTTACCGAGCGCCGCGTGAAGTCGCCGTGAGTCGTCGAAAATAGGGTCGTGCGTACCCGCAATGATAAAGAAGGGCGGAAGCGGGCGCAGCGGGCGATCGCCGCGCTCAAACACGAGCAGCGGATCGGCGAGGTCGAGCCCATGCGGCGCGGCAAACGCGGTCTTCGGGAGATATCCTTCGCTGCAGACGTCGATATGCTCCGCGGTCCATGCGGGCAGCTTTCGCCGACGCGCAAACCGCGCGGGGTCGCTCACCTGGAACATCCCGCACGCAGGCAGCGTCGCGCGCGGCACAACGCCCATGTCAAACGCGGCGCGCGCCCACGGCTCGCGGCGGTGATACGTCGTCGCAATCGTCAGCGACGTCACGAGGTTTGCGCCCGCCGACTCGCCCGCGACCACGATCCGCGTCGCATCGCCGCCCCATCTCGCGGCATTTTCGACGACCCACGCATACGCCGCGCAAACGTCTTCGATCGCCGCCGGAAAACGATGCTTCGGCGCAAGACGATAGTTGATGTTGAAAACGAGGTGCCCGCGGCGCGCAAACGCAAGCGCCATGAGCCAGTGCGAATCTTTCGAGAGCATTCGAAACGCGCCGCCGTGGACGTACAACACAACGGGAAGGTGCGACGCGATGGGGCGCGCGATCGGGCGATAGACGTCGAGGAGATGCGCGTGCGATCCGGTTCTACGGTAAGCGACGTCGCGAATCCTCTCGACGCCGTGAAGGGAGAGCCGCGCGCGCGGGTGTAAGCGCGATACCCGCGCAAAACCACCGAGCGCATGCTCAATCGCGACGGCGCCGACGTGCTTGCGAATGCGAATCTTGAGCGATTGTTTTGTCGTCATGCGATCTGAAGTATAGCGGGTGGTTCCCTGAAAACGAAAGTCCTTAATGACCCGCGTCGTAGATCCCGGCGTCAGGCCATATCCACCCGCCGTCGTACGCGGTTCCCGCATCAAGGCAGCGTGGGTCGTCGATCGGCGTCCCCGCGCAGTTGTCGTATCCGTTGCAATCGGGGTAGTCGCCGCACGGATTGGCGCCCGCGTCGTAGACTGGGTATCCCGCACCCGCACCCGCATCCCCAAGACCGCTCCCTTCAGGCAAAAAGTCGGTCCCCACATCCAAAAAGAGCTGAGCGCCCGAGAAGCGAGAGACCTCGTCGAGCTTTGGCCTGAGCGCCTTGAGCGCCTGCTCGGCGACCTGCATGTCGAACGGGTCGGCCCCGATTCCCGTGGTCTCGGTCGTCTGCTTGGAACTGTTTAACGCTTCTCAAACGTATATACGATGTCGACGCCCTTAGTTTCAGCCATGGTCGCCCCGTGTTCAGTAAAGACCCGGGCAGATAGCGGTATCCGCCTCTTTTTGAGGCGCTAATTTGGCGCCTCAAAGCGCGGTGTTCTTGACAGTAGTGCTAAGGTTTGCTATCTTGATGAACCATCTGACCAGGGTGTCCGGCGCGGGCCGGTCGCGGGGCAACGGCCAAAGTCAAGGAGATGTCG
>JACPTQ010000022.1 GCA_016192705.1 Deltaproteobacteria bacterium
ACAGCCACGACGTTGCTCGCACTAATCTCGCCAGGCGGTTCGCAGGGGACCCTTTGCAGTATGACTTCCTCCCGCTGCAAAGGCGAAAAGTGTCACCCGATCACCCGGGCTGAAATGTCACCCGATCTCCCGGTTGCACACAACCGCTCTCCTTTCTCACCGCCTCACGCACCCCATTTCCTTGCGGGGGCCGCGTTCGGCGGTTTCGAAAGGAGTTCTTCATGTCTCATCACTTCATCGCTCTCGACGTTGCGTTTGAGTTCGCCCATCAGCTTGCTCCGGTACTCATTACTCTTCGCAGACGAGATCGCAATCTCGAAGATCAGTTGCGCCGCGCAACTGCAAGCGTTGTATTGAACATCAGCGAGGGCGACGGCAAGTCATCACTTCGCGATCAAGCGCGGTTTTTTGAAATCGCCCGCGGGAGTTGTCGTGAAGCGCGCGCAGCGCTTCGACTCGCGGCGATGTGGGGTCACGGCGACGAGCCGGCCGTCGCCGAACTCGACGCACTCGCGGATCGAGTATGTGCTTTGCTCTCGAAGCTCATCGCACGAGCACAGTGAGCATCGCGATAACTCGCGACAAGAGCTCACCGATTACTTTCGGTGCATCGTCCATCAAATCCAGCAGTGCTGCCGATTCGCACGCTTCGCCTCGCGCAATCGCATAGCATCTTCGCTTATCGGCACGAGCCACGCGGCCTGCGCCCTCTGCGACATTGGTGAGCACTGAAAGCGACGCGCGGCGAAATTGATCGCGAAGAACGGCGTTTGCGATTGGGAGTCGTTGGGCAAGCCGCGCGAAGTCGCGTGCGACTCGAAAGCAGTCGAGGCGTTCGAGCGATGCATTGGCGGGAAGCAACTGATTCATTGGGAACCTCCTTTGGAGCCCGGAGTTGAGTGGGCTCCCGCCCAAAAGGCGCGGAGCGCCGGGGCGAGCCCACGAAACGACGGGGACAAAGGAGGTCGCGAACGAACGCTCCCGCAACCGCTCCCATGTTTTTACTCGTGTTTTTGTAAAAAACTGACACTTCTTGATGCTTCCGGATCGGTCCGGAAGTGGTTTTTCGCGTTCCCGAAGCGATCCGGCGCGTTCCAGACGCGTTTTTCCCCGAACCGCACCGCTGCGCCTTCCTATGGGAACTCGACAACCGTCACGGGACTCGTGACCGGCGTCTCCGTGTGGCCCGCGCCAACCTGCCCCTTGTGGTTGTAACCCCAGCACTTCGTTTCGCCACCCGACAAGATGGCGCACGTCGTGTAGCCGCCGCCGCCGAACTTCAGCGCCTTCAGCCCACCCGCTGCGGTGATCGCCGTCAGCACGCGGTCCGCCGAGTTCCCATTGCCGACATTCCCCTCGCTGTTGTAGCCCCAGCACTTGAGCGTCCCGTCGACAATCGCCGCGCACCCGTGGAAACTCCCCAGGTGAAGCGATTTCGCCTCGTTGTCACCAATTCCTTCGACCAGAACGGGCGCCGAACTGTTCGCGGTCGACGCGCGGCCGAGGTTGTTGTACGTCCCTTCGCCCCAGCACTTCACACGCCCATTGCCCACAATCGCGCACGTGAATTTCGACCCGGCCGCGATCTCCGTCGCCGAGAGACCAACGACGCGCGTCGCCTGGAGTTTCGAATTCGTCGTCCCATCGCCGATCTGCCCGCTGTCGTTCAGCCCCCAGCACTTTGTCGCGCCTTCGCCGTCGAGAACACACGCGTGGTAATGCCCCATGGCGAGCGACCGTGCCCCCGCGACACCCGAAACAGCGACCGGAATCGCGCTCGTGTTACCGTAAGTTCCGTTCCCGAGCGTCCCGTGCGTGTTGTCCCCCCAGCACTTCGCCGTCCCATCCGCGATGAGCGCGCACGTCGACAGATGCCCGGCGCCAACGGCGATCGCGTTCACAAGCCCCGCAACCTCGCGTGGCGTCGAGCTCTGGTTCGTCGTCCCATCGCCGAGTTGCCCGCGATCGTTCGCGCCCCAGCAGAAAACCTTGCCGGCCTCCGCCGTTAGCGCGCACGTGTGGTCGACGCCAACCGCGATCCCCAACGCACTCGGGAGTCCCGCGACCGCCTTCGGCAAGCTCGATGTCTCCTTCGTTCCATCGCCGAGCTGTCCAACCGAATTGTCGCCCCAACATTTCACCTTGCCGCTCGACATCACGCTGCACGTGTGCGCCTTTTCGTAACCGCCGCTCGCGATCTGAATCGGGCTCTCGATGCCGATGGGGCCACGCGTCGCGTTCGGGCGGTTGTACGTCGTCGAAAACTGGCCGTCCCAAAGGTTTCCGTAATTGCTCCGCCCCCACCCGCGCGCCGTGCCGTCCGAAAGCACCGCTATCGTTCGATCCCAACCCGCCATCACGCCCCGCACCGCCTTGAGGTCCACAACCGGGTAACGCGTGGCGATCGCTTTCGATGACTGAACGTCTCCGCGCTGCCCGACGCTGTTGTCGCCCCAACACGTCGCTTCGCCAGTCGCCAAAACCGCGCAGCTGTGCGACAGCCCCGCCGAAATCGACGTCGCGCCCCGCGTAATCGCCACACGCGGGTCATGGTGCGACCATGTGGTTGTCGCTTGGCCGGTCTGTCCGGAATAGTTATAGCCCCAGCAGTAAACCGCGCCGCTCGCTGTCAGCCCGCACGTGTGCCCATTGCCCGCGGCGACCGAAACAAAGTCCCGCGGCCACGACACCTCAACCGGTTTGACCTTTGTGTCGCGAGGCCAGTTTGTTTGCGGGTCGCGTGACTTCGGATCGACGCCGACCTGCCCCGAGCTGTTCGAGCCCCAACATTTCACGATACCATTTGACTGCACGCCACACGCGTGGGCGCCGCCCGCCGAGACCGCAACCATCGGCAGGTACTGATTTGTAATTCGCTGGGGCGTCTTCATATCCTCAGAGCCCCAAGTCCCCAGCTCACCGCTGTCGTTGCTTCCCCAACAGGTCACATCGCCTGAAACCCGAAGCGCGCAGGTGAAGTTCCATGACGCCGTGATCGCGACAATGTCCGTCGCGACGGTCGATAGGGTCGCGCCCATCGGCTTGTCCTTCACGAACGACGGCGTCTTTCGATCTTCAAACGAGTCATCGCCGACTTGGCCGCGACCATTCTTCCCCCAACAGGCCGCTCGGCCATCTGAAAGCACCGCACACGAATGGTCCGAGCCGACAGCGATATCCACTGCGGTCGATATTCCAGAAACCGCGACGCCGTCATAAAAGGTCAAAGTCGACCCGTTGCCAAGCTGACCCGACATTCCAAAGCCGACACATCGGATCGTGCCGTCGGCGAGAAGCGCACATGAATGCTGCTGGCTTGCGGCAACTTTGACGACCGCGCTCGCCCCCCCGGTTCGCGCGCTCACCTCGCCTGTATTGGCATCGCGATTCCCGGCGAGATCGCGCGCGCGCACCGTGAAGAAGTACCGCGTGTTCGCGTCGAGATTCGAAATCGTTGTAGGAGCCGTGGCCACGGACGTCGCGACGAAGCTCGCCGCGCACGAGCCGCGCGTCTTCGACACGCAGATGTCGTACGAGATCGAATTCTGCGGCGTCACGGTGTCGGTTGCGAGTTCCCACGTGAGCGCGATCTGGTTCGTCGTGTTGGGCACGGACGCCGCGGCAATCTTGCTGAGATCGAGGCTCGGCGCCTGGCTGTCTTCGGTGTATGTCACTTGCGAACAGACCGATCTGTTTCCAGCCGCGTCGACGATTTGAACAAAAAATGTCGTCTGCGAGTTGTCCGCTATAACGCCGGCCGGGATCTTGAGTTCATACCAGTCCAGAATTGCAGGACCCGCCTCTCGCCGAATGAGCGTGCCACCACATGAACCTGTATAAACGGAAACCGTTGAGCCGCCTTCCACGTAAGCCCAAAGGATCGGCTCATTGTAGTTGGCGCCGGCGCGCGGGTCCTGACCGCGTCGATAATTGAACTGCAGGGACAGCGGCAAAAACGCGAGGCTGTCCTCGACATACGTCCCCGCCGACGCGCATGCACCCGCGTTTCCGGCCGCGTCGATCGCGCGCACCGAGAAGGTGTTCGTCGTGTTATCGCCAACGGAGAGCGTAAGTCCGGTTGAAAACTCCGCGACCGGCTTTGTGAACGCCGGAAATCCATAGCAGGTCGAGTTGTAGAAGAGTTGGACCTTCGAACCCGCTTCGGCGGTGCCCTTGAGGACGGGGTTGTTGTTGTTCGCGG
Source organism: Deltaproteobacteria bacterium (assembly GCA_016192705.1). Lineage (GTDB taxonomy): Bacteria > Myxococcota > JACPTQ01 > JACPTQ01 > JACPTQ01 > JACPTQ01. Next base: position 4,202 of record JACPTQ010000022.1, read on the forward strand.
GCGACGTCGGTGAAATGGAAAGCCCCGTCGGCGCCGCGGGCGCGATTGAATCGTGGATGTACGTGGGTCCGGCGGATGAGCAGGCGCTCACGTTCTGCGCGGCGTCGGTCGTGGTCGCGTAAAACGTCGTCGCCTTGTTGGCTCCGACCGTGAGCGCCGTACTGAACTTGCCATCGGTGCCGGCTCGCACTCCATTCATCGACGATCCCGTCGTGCATCCCGCAGCACTGTAAATGACCACATACGCATTCGCCTCCGCGGTGCCGCTCACGGTCGGCGTCGTGCTGCTCGACGGCGACGCTGGCGAGACGGCCGTAAGTGTGGGTGGCGACGGTGGCGTGCTGTCCTCGACGTACGTGACGCCGGTCGTGGTGCATGGCCCGTCGTTGCCGGCGCGATCAACGGCGCGCCCGTAAAACGTCGTCGTCGAGTCGTCTTTGACGCTCACAATCACGCCGTAGTTGGCGAAGTAGTTGGCCGACGTAGAACCGACAACGACACCAGAACAACCCGCGGTGTCGTAGATCTTGATGGTCGCGTCGGAATCGGCGGCCGCGGCCGAGCCGAACAAAACCGGCGCATTGTGGTTTCGAGGAGAGTAGAGCGCATTGAACTTCACGGCGCCCGGGGGCGTGCTGTCCATGGTGTAGGCGTATGGCAACGAGCAAGCGCCGACGTTTCCCGCGCGATCGGTGACGCGCGCGTAGATGTTGGTCGTCGCATTCGCGGCGACCTTAAGGGGAATCCCTGTCGAAACGAAAGTCTCGGTTGAGCCAGATGCCACAGATGTTCCCGAGCAGCTCGCGTTCGTGAAAAGGTCGACCGTTCCAGCTTCGCCGTTCGCGTAGCTTTTGATCTTCGGCGTGTCGTTGTTGCTCGGTGAGTAAGGCGTGCTGTACAGGTTCGTCGGTGCGATGGGCGCCGTGCTGTCCTCGGTGTAGGCCCCGGCGTACGCGCACCCACTCGCGTTCCCGGCGACGTCGACTGAACGAACATAAACGTGCGACGTCGAGTTGTCGACAACCGACAGTGCGACGCCCGATGTGAACTCGGCGGCTGTCTTGGAGGCCGCGGGGGTCCCGCCACATGCCGAATTGACGAAGATCTGCACGGTAGACCCCGCCTCGGCGGTGCCCTTAACGACCGGCGCGTTGTTGTTCGCGGGCGACGGCGTGAGCCAAAGCCCCGTCGGCGCCACGGGTGCGGCACTGTCCTCAGTGAAAGAAACGCTCTCGGTTGAGCAGGGGCTCGAATTGCCAGCGCGGTCCTGCGTTCTTGCCCGAATCGTCGTCGTCTTGTTTCGTTCCACCGGCACGGCCACAGAGAATGTGCGCTGCCCGTCGAGATAAGCGTAAGACGCGTAGTTGCCGCTACAGCCCGCCGTGGCGAAAAAGAATACGCGAAGGATATCGGCTTCGACCGCCCCGCTCACCGTGGGCCACGGGTTGTTAGCGGGACCAACGGGCGTGACCTTCAGCCCCGTCGGCGCGGCCGGCGGCAAGCTGTCGTGCGTGTACGACGTCATCCACGCACACGCGCTCGAATTCCCCGCTTCATCGACGACTTGCGCGTAAAAATTGGTCTTCGTGTTCAAGGGGACGGTCACCAAGAAACCAATCGTTGAAAACGCCTCCATGACGCCCTCTTTGAGTGGGGTACCCGCACAGGCTGAATTCGTGAACAGCCGGATGGTTGATTTCGGCTCTGCCGTGATCTTCACGAGTGGAGTTGAATTGCTCGTCACCGTCGACAGCGGTGAAAAGCTCGACGGCGCCACCGGCGGCGTGGCATCACGTACGAACGCCGCGATTGCCGAGCATCGGCTCACGTTTCCGGCCTCGTCCGTAGCGCGAACCGTGAACTTCGTCAGTCCTTCGAGGAGATTTGTGAGGCTCAATCCCGGATTGGCAAAGACGCTTGACGCCCCCGATACGACCGGAGCCCCCGCGCATCCATCATTCGCGAAAAGGTCGACCCGGCTCCTCGCCTCAGCGATTCCGCGCACGAAGATCGTTGGAGATTTGTTCGGTGACGCGGGCGACGTTCCCAAGATGCTCGGCGGATCAGGCGGCGTGCGATCCTCGACGAACGACGGGCCCGCCCCACAGTCGGATTGGTTCGGCCCATTCGACGCGCGCACGAAGATCTTCGTCTCGTGGTCGCTCTTGACAGACAGCGCAATCCCCGCGCCCTCAAACTCTTCGCGCGTTCCAGTCGCCGCCGGCTCGCCGTCGCATCCCGTCCCCGTGTAAATAGACACCGTCGTCGCCTTGTCCGACGTGCCCGTCACGCGAATTTTTCCGCCCGTCTTGAGAACGTCGAGATTCGCTGGCGACGCTGGATTTGTCGACGCAACCTTGGGCGGCTCCGGCCGATACCCGTTGTGCGTGTACTCGATTCCCGCGGAGCACGGGCCGAAGTTCCCGGCACGGTCAACGGCGCGCACGTAGTACCACGCGGTCGAATTCTCAGCGACAGCGACCTTAATACCCTTGGCGTTGAACTCAACCGCCGGCCCCTTCGCGAGGCGCGTCCCGGCGCAGGTCGCGTTCGCGAAGATCTCGACGTCACCATCAGACTCCGCGCCAGCCCCAGAGATAAGCGGATTCTGTTCGTTAGAGGGCGAAACCGGCGACGACTTGAGCGCCGTCACGGCAGCCGGGGCGGTGCTGTCCTCCACATACGATGCCGTCGCGCTCGAGCAGCGGCTCGCGTTACCCGCGCCGTCGATGGCCCGCGCCGAGAATCGGGTCGTCGAATCGTCGGCCATCGCGCGGTTCACCAAGAGCCCCGCTGCTGCAAACTCCGTTGCGTTCCCAGCCGCCCAAACATCGCCCGTGCAATCGCCCGTGGCATACACGCGAATCTCAGCGCCCGGTTCCGCGTTCCCTTTGATGCGCGGATAGTTGTTGTTCGCGGGTGACGACGGGTCGGAGATTAAATCCGTGGGTGCCTCGGGCGCGCGATCGTCGTGAAGGTATGAAACAGGCGCGGCCGAGCACGGCCCGAGGTTTCCCGCGCGATCTTTGGCTCGCACGGAAAACGTCTGTGAATCGTTTGGTCGTGCATCGACTTCGATGCCGAGCGCGGCAAACTCTTCCGCCGATCCGCTGGCGACGAACGCCCCCGAGCAATCCGATGACGCGAAGATAAGCGCCGTCGAACCCTGCTCCGCGTTCCCGATGATTCGCGGCTTCGCGTCGATCGACGGCGAACGCGGCGATGTTGTGAGGCTCGTCGGAGCGAGCGGCGCGATGCCGTCCTCTGTAAACGACAACCCGGCCGAACAGGCCGATTCGTTCGCGCCGTCGAACGTTTTTGCATAAAACGTCGTCGTGCGGTTTTCTTCGACCGTGACCTCGGCGCCGGTCGACGCGAAGATCGCGGCCGCAATCGTCGAGAGCGGTGTCAAGCAGTCGGGGCTCGTGTAGAGCGCAATCGTCGACGCGCCGGGCGCGGTGCCGACGAGGCGAATCGTGTTCGGCGAATCGAGGTTCGCGGGCGACGCGGGCATTGAACGAGCGATCGTCGGGACTTCGGGCGCGATCGAATCTTCGACGTAAACGAGGCTCGCGCAATCGGACGCGTTACCGGCCGTGTCGCGCGCACGCACGAAGATTTCGGTGACCGAGTTGTCGGCGATGACGTTCGTGGGGATCTGAATCCCCGTCGATGAGAACACTTCGGGGCCTCCACTCGCGACAAGCGTATCCCCACAGGCCCCTGTGAACAGTTCGACCAGCCTCGCGCCGGGCGCGGTGCCGACAACGAACGGCCGATTGTGGTTCGCGGGTGATGTGGGCGACGTGGAAAGACCAGTCGGCGTCGCGGGCGGCGTCGAGTCTTCGGTGTAAATGAAAGCCGCGGAGCAGTCGGAAACATTGCCGAGGAGATCGGTCGCGCGCGCGTAAAACGCCGTCGCCGTGTCGTTTTCGACCTGCACTTCAATCCCGGGGCCCGTAAACGTCGCGGCGCTGTCGGATGCAACGGGGCTTCCCGCGCAATCGTCGGTTGTGAAGATGTCAACTTGCGCGGTCGCTTCAGCTGTGCCGATAAGGCGCGGCGCATTTTCGTTCGCGGGTGATTCGACCGATGCGCGCGCGATTTGCGGCGTCGGCGTCGCGTTGTCCGCGAAGTAGGTGAGCCCACTCGCGCACGGCGACACGTTCCCCGCGCGATCGACGGCGTTCACTGAGAGCGCCGTGACCGCGTTGTTCGCGACGGCGATGCCGATTCCCGCCGTCCCGTAGAGCGCAGCCGAACCGGTCGCGGTCGGCGCCCCCGCGCACGTCGAATTCGCGAAGACGTTGACCTTCGCGTCGGCTTCCGCGGTTCCCTTCACTTTCGGCGATGTCGATTTGCCGGGCGATTCCGGTGTCGTGCTCACGTTCGACGGCTTTGCGGGCGCGATCGAGTCTTCGATATACGTGATGCTCGTCGTCGAGCACGGCGAAACGTTTCCGAACGCATCGGTCGCGGTCGCGTAAAACGTCGACGTTGAGTTGTCGGCGACCGTAACCGCAATGCCGTCGGTCGCGAGCTCGGCGCCCGTTCCTTGGCCAACCACATCCGACGCGCAGTCGGCCGTCGCGTAGATCCGCACCGTCACGTCGGCGAGCGTCTGTCCGCGCACGCGTGGCGCGTTTTGGTTCGCGGGCGAAGCGGGCGACGTCGCCGTCACGACCGGCGCCGCCATCGTTCCCGCGCACGAAACGCCCGGTGTGCAGGCCACCTGGATCGGCACGCGCGCCGCGACTCCCTTGACGAGCGTGATCGCATCGCCGCCCGCGGTCACATCGGCGCTCGCACTCGCTTCGCGCGCCCCTTCGAGGAGAATCGTCGCGCGCACCGTGAGCGGAAGATCGGCGCCCCAATTCCCGTGAAACTTAAAGTCAAAGCGCCGCCCCGTGAACGGGTTCGTCGCGAACGTCACGACGAATTCCATATCGGGATCGGCGTCGGCGTTTTTGACCTGCGCCGTAAATCGATACGCGCCAACGGTGTACTGCGCTTCGTTGCTCGCGACGAGTGGCAACGCCGCACCGTTCGCGCCGTCGATGACGAGGCGAAGCCCCGTGACGAGGCTTGTGTTGAAGTCATCCGCGAGCGTAACGCCGACGCGCAACTCGCCTTCGCCCTGCGGCACGGCTTGGCAGCCGAGGACCGCGAGCGCGAGCGCAAGAATTCGCGTCACGCTGAACCGGACGTTATTTATTCTATGTCGCATCACGTTGCCTCCTCATAAGATGTGGCGGGTCTTTGAGCTGTCACGCCCTCTAGAAAGCAATCCGCTCGCCGTTTCGCTTGCGTCGAAAGACTTGGAATTCGCCTCATCGCTGTAGCGTGCGAAGCCACAGCCGCGATCGATGAAGTTACACCTTCCAATGGCGTCCCGACTCAACCCCGCGAGGCAACAGCTAAATTGAATGGCGAGCGAATTGCTCTTCAGTTAATCCGCGCCCGTGGTGGACGCACCGAACGAGGAGGGACTTCCGTGGCGAACAAAACCGGCCGACTCGGCAAATGTGCGGGGCGACTCCCGCTCGTCGCGCTGGCGCTTCTCGCCTGCGTCACAAAAAGAGTCGACTCATCGAACACCGTCACCGTCACGTTCAATCTCCCCGCTGGGATGAGCCCCGCGACGGTTTCAAAAATCGGTCGCGTCGAGATTTACTTGGACGAACCCGGAGGCGCGAGTCTTTTCGGCGCGGAGACGCAACTTGCACTCGGTACAACGCAAGAGGGCGTCCCGTACGAAGCGCAATTCGCGGACATCGATGGCGACAAGAAAAATGAGTTCTATCTCCGCTTTCGGCAAAACCCGTTTGGCCTCGCGCGCACATGGACGATCAGTTTCGCGGGCGGTGGGCAAACGGCGTCGACGTTCCTGATTCGCGGGCGCATCTGGAGCGGCGATGGCGTGGCGCTCCTTGCAACCGCCGTCGCGACGGCCGACCGAAACGGCGAAGCGATCCAGTTTGGACCAACCGAGCGCGCCGTCGCGCTCGACTTCGGGTGCGAGCCAACCGTGAGTTGTTTGTGGTCGGCCGACGCGGGACAGACGACCGACGCCGTTGGGACCCTGGTCGCCAATTTCGCTTTACCGCCCGACATGAGCCAACTCGTTGCGAGCCAGTTGAACTACATGGACCTTTACTTCGACGAGCCGGAAACGACGGCACTCTTCTCGGCGGACTCGGTCGCGGAGACGGGCTATACCACCGACGGAATCGCGTACGAGCGACAAGTGACCGATGTCGATGGCGACGGCCGACGCGAGTACTACGTGCGATTGCTCTCGAACCCCTTCGCGGTTTCAGCGAACTGGCAAAGTTGGTCGATGAACTTCACGGGAAGCGCGTCGGTCGGTGTTTTCTTGGTGCGCGCGCGGCTTTGGTACGGGACGCCGAACACGCTCATCGCGACGGTCACCGCATCGGTTGATTCGACGGGCGGACCGATCCAATTTGGGTTTGACCAGCGAACAGTGACATTACCGTTCACGTGTGCGTCGCCGATTCTGTGCGGCGGTTCGAGTTCGGGCGACGCAGGCGCGTCGAGCGACGGTGGCGCGCCGGTCGACGCCGGGAGTCTCAGCGATGCCGGTGCCCCCGTCTGCAACCTCGACAGCGAGTGTGGGATTGGAAAGTACTGCCGTCTCACCGAGCCGCGCGGCTGTGCGCCATGCTCCGCGACCGAGACGGCCCATTGCGGGACAGCGTCGTCGTCGCCCGGCTGCGTCCCGTGCTCGGGCGCGACCCCCGCCTGCATCGGTGGCGTTTGTGGCTGCACCGAACACGCGGCGTGCGGCCAAGGTCAGTTCTGTGAAGCGGTGCCGCCCTTCGATGCGGGCTCGGGCGGTGGCGCTGAAGAGGCCACGGGGTGCGTCGATGGACCGCTCGGTTCGATTCTCGGCGTTGTTGCGAGCGGGAGCACCGCCACGGCCGACGCAGGATACAGCGGCAGCTGTGGCGGCGGCGCCGCGCGCGACCGGGCGTTTGGCTGGGTCGCACCGGCGACCGGACAGTACATCGTCGACACGATCGGCTCGAACTTCGATACGATTCTCACCATGCGCGACGGAGGGTGCGACGGCCCGCAGATCGCGTGCAACGACGACTTGGCTTACGGCAATACGCGCTCGAAGCTCACGGTGAATCTCTTGGCGGGCCAATCGGTCGGCATCATCGTCGACGGTTACTCCAGCGCGTCCGGGAGTTTCGCGCTCAACATCGCGCTCGACGGCGGGTTACCGGACGCGGGACCCGCGGCGCCCGAGATTGGCGCGTGCGCCGCTTGCTCGGCGACAAATTCACTCCGCTGCGGCAGCGCGACGACCGACGCCGGTTGCAAGACCTGCCTCGGTGAGACGCCCTCGTGCGTGGACGGCGAATGCCGATGCACCGCGCACGCGTCGTGCGGTGCCGGCCAGTACTGCACGAACCTCGACGGCGGCGTTTGCGCGTCCTGCTCCTTGACCGATGCGCTTCACTGCGGCAGCGGATCGGCGCCGGCCGGGTGCAGCGTCTGCACGGGCGTGCAATCAACTTGCGTCAACGGGTCGTGCGCTTGCACATCGCATGAATCGTGCGGCACCGGGAAGTACTGCACGAACGTTGACGGCGGCGTTTGCGCCTCCTGCTCGTCGACCAACGCGAACTTCTGCGGAACCGGCGCGTCGCCCCCGGGGTGCTCGCAGTGCGCGAACCCGCTGCCATCGTGCGTGAGCGGCGCTTGCGCTTGCACAAGTCACGCGCAGTGCGGCGTTGGAAAGTACTGCACGAACTTGAGCGGCGGAACGTGCGGCGACTGCAACCCATCGTCGGCGCCGATCTGTGGAACAAGCGCGTCGCCAGCCGGCTGCACGCCCTGCTCGGGCGCGACACCCGCCTGCAGCGGCGGCGCGTGCGTCTGCTCGGGCGAGCGCGAAACCGATTCGTGCTTCGCCGCGGCAAGCCTCGTGTGCGTCGGCGGCGCTTGCTCCGCGTGCACATCGACAGGGCAATGCCCATCTGGTTACTGCTGCCGTCCGTCGACCGATCGCTGCGAGGAAACGCTCTACTCATGGACCGGTATCGCACCGCCTGGGGTGCGCACCGGCCACTCGGCCATTTTCGACGCGGCGAACCAACGCATGATCGTTTTCGGCGGTGGCGGTGAGACGGCCAATTTTCAGAACGACGTCTGGTCGCTGTCGCTCGCGGGTGGGCCAAGCGTGTGGACGCCGCTCGTCACAACCAACGCACCGCCATCGGGTCGCGCGTACCACACAGCGGTTTACGATGCGGCGAACCAACGCATGATCGTTTTCGGCGGGCGCAGCAACGCGTCGAGCTATCTCGATGAAACGTGGGCGCTGTCGCTTGCCGCGACTGGCCCGTACACCTGGACGTCCCTCAGCGCGGCGTCGATCGCGCGGCGCCATCACAGCGCCATCGTCGACACGGCGAACGGGCGAATGGTGGTGTTCGGCGGCGAGAGCAGCTCGTCGAGCGGAGGGTGCAACGGCGCGCGGTGCAACGACACGCTCGCGTTCTCATTCTCGTCGAACGCGTGGTCGGCCCTTTCGACGACGGGCACGCCGTCTCCCCGCGCCCGACAGAGCGCGGTTTACGACGTAACCTACGCACGGATGGTCGTGTTCGGCGGAGAAACCGCGTCAGCCATCGTGCAAGAGGTGTACGAACTCACTTTGGCGTCCGGCGTTTGGCGACTGCTGCCGCAAGACGGTACGGCACCGAGCGCGCGTCGCTCGCCGTCGGCCATCTTCGATGCGCCAAGGCAACGCATGATCGTCTTTGGCGGCGGTTTCAACACCGGCCCCTGGTATTGGAACACGACGTGGGAGCTCACGCTCCCGAATCCAGCAAGCGAACCCGGCACCAAGGCGACCTGGACACTGCTCTCACCAGGCGGTGCGCCGGCCGCGCGATACAATTCGAGCGCCATCGTCGACACCGTCAACAACAAGATGGTCGTCTTCGCAGGCATGGGGAGCACGGACTACAATGACGCGCACGCGCTCGACCTGCCGACACCATCGTGGACACAGCTCGCGCCGTTGCCCAACACGACGCCGGTCGGACGAGACTCGCACAGCGCCATCTACGACATCACGAACGGCCGGGTCGTCATATTTGGCGGGGACAGCGAGACAGGGTACCGGAACGACACGTGGGCGCTTGCGATGTCCGCTGACGGCGGCGCAAATTGGAGCAACCTACTCCCCGCCGGAACGCCGCCATCCGCCCGAGAAAGACTCAGCGCCATCTTCGACAAGCCCAACGGGCGCATGATCGTTTTCGGTGGTTACGGCAGCGGCGGCAATACGAACAACACCTACGCACTCAGCCTACCCGACGCCGGAACCGCGACCTGGTCAACGCTCTCGCCATCCGGCACACTGCCATCCGCGCGAAGCGGTCACACCGCAATCTACGACGACCATGTGAGCCCGCCGCGGATTGTTGTTTTTGGTGGCTACACAGGCGGCTCGCCGGATCGATCCAACGAAGTGTTCTACCTGTCGCTGCCCGGCGGTACTCCCGCGTGGTCGAAAAAATACCCAACGGGCACCACACCCATCGAACGGGACGCCCACACGGCGATCTACGACAGCGCCAATAAGCGCATGATCGTATTCGGTGGGAGCGCTGGAGGCAGCATTGGTCGAAACGACGTCTGGGCGCTTGCTCTGCCGAACGATTACCCGAGCGAGCCAGCATGGAGCGAAATCTCACCGACCGGAACGAAACCAAATAAGCGATACGGGCAGTCCGCGACGTACGACGCGGTGAATCAGCGAATGCTGGTGTTTGGCGGGAAAGACACTGATATTGGCCAAACGACGAACGAGGTTTGGGCGCTGACGCTTCCCGATGCGGGCACTCCAGAGTGGCAGCAGTTGAGCACGACGGGTGTCGTCCCTGACCGACGATCTTTTTCGACCGCTGTTCTTGAAACGGTCGGCCATCGGCTCGTCGTCTTTGGCGGGTACGGCCCGCAGCCACCAAGATATTATCGCGCCGACGCGTGGTTCCTTGAGCGCGAGTCGTGCAAGCCGTGACAAGCGCGATGACGAATTCACGGCGGCGAGAGTCGGTGGCGACCGTCGCGATGCAGGATGAAAAGCGTTGTCGACGCGACGCTAAGTAGCGTGCCGCCGATGAGGAGGCCGCCGCCCGCGCGAAGGCTCGCGTTGTGGCTATCGACGCCGCCGTTGTAGGCGTCGAGGCTCGCTTTCGATGGCGACGGTGGGTTGAAGTAAAGGACGGCGCCGACGGCGAGGGAGAGCACGCTCACTCCGAGCGTCACCCACGCCCATTTGCGCGTGGAACGCGGCGGGATGAGCCAGGTAGGTTTCGATGCGAGAATGGACGCGGGTGCAGGGGCGGATGCGGTTGCGGGCGCGGGTGCGGGTGCGGGAACTTGACGCAAAGGCGCGGAGACGCCGAGGGAAGAGGTCTCATTCCTTGCGTCTTTGCTCCTTTGCGCCTTGGCGTTAAAAGCTTCTGCGGGTGCGGGCACGGGAGCGGTCACCGGCACCACTTTCTCGCGAATCGCCCGGAAGAAAACCACAACCGCCGGCGGTTCATCGTTCGGGTCAAGTTCAACGCGCGCATCGGCGCCGAGGGCCCGCCGAAACGCCTCTTCCGCGCCCTTCTTGTCGCCAAGCTCCCAACGCGCAAGCCCCAAGTGTTTGTAGGCGACGGCCCGCGCTTTCGCCTCCTTAACGCGCGGCGCGGCGGCCGCCAATAACTTCGCAGCTTGCCGCCATTTCCCTTTGTTCGCAAAACCAATCCCTTGCTTCACGAGCGTCTCTGGCGTCTTGGCGTCGGCGACACCAGCAAAGATCAACGCCGCGATCGCGACGAGACGAATCACGGCGACTTCTCAAGATTGATCGAGACACGCTCGGTCGCCCGCGAAACCCGGACCTTCTTCTCAACGGTCACATAACCTTCCTTTTGAACCAACACCCGGTGCACTCCAAGCCGCGCTCGAAAGACCGCCGCTTTCGATTCCTTACGTGAGCCACCGTCAAGCGAAACATTTGCCCAGCAGGGTCGCGCCGTGTCGACGCATCGCACGTTCACGGTGAGCTCAGCGAACGGCACGACCGCACGTTGGGGAGCAACTTCCGCCGTACGCGCGCGCGCAGTGGGAGCGGGTGCGGGCGCGGTTGCGGGAGCGGGAGCAGGTGCGGGCGCGGTTGCGGGTGCGGGTGCGGGAGCGGGAGCGGGCGCGGTAGCCGTAGCGGGTGCGGGAGCCGTAGCGGGTGCGGGTGCGGGAGCAGGAGCGGATGCGGGAGCGGGTTCAGAAGTACCCTCGGAGCCACTCGCCACTTCAACCGCCTGCGTTCCGCCCGACCGTTCAAACACACCCAGGCCAACGACAATCGCCGCCATCGCCGCGGCCGCGACGATCGACAAAAGCGCACCGCGCCGAAACCAGCGCGACCGCGACGCCGTCATCATCTCGCCGTGCGCGAGCGAAGAATCGTGCCCGCGCGCCTCAAAATCCCGTCGAAGCACGGCGGTGGACGCCTCAGCGATTCCGAGAGGTGCAACCGGCGCTTCGCCAAGAAGAGCCAACCGCATATCGCGGGCCGACTGGAACCGGTCGAACGGCCGCTTCTCAAGCGCCCGAAGCCCTGTTGCCCGCGCCCGCGTAACAGCCTCGGCGCCACCAAGTGCCCCCGGCCACACCGGCATCTCGCTCACCTGCTTCATGAGCAGCTCGCGCGTCGATGCCCCCTTAAACAGCCGTCCGCCCGTGACCATTTCGTACAGCATGACGCCAACCGCGTAAATATCGGTCCGCGCATCGGCCGGTTCCCCAAGGACCTGCTCCGGGGCCATGTACGACGGCGTCCCAACCATCATCCCGCTTCGCGTCAGCGCCGAATCGACCTGCAATTCATCGACGAGCTTTGCCATCCCAAAATCAAGCAGCTTTACGAAATTTGGATTCCCGCCGATCTCCACAAGCATCACGTTGACGGGCTTCAAGTCGCGGTGAATGATCTTCTGCGCGTGCGCGTGTTCAAGCGCCGAAAGAATCTGGGCTGTAATCGCGACCGCCTCGTCCGTTGAAAGCGGCGGATCGCGCCGCTGACGGTCAGCAAGCGACGGCCCCTCGACGTACTCCATGACAAGGTAAAGATCGCCGTCGGCCGTTCGCCCATAATCGATCATCGTCACGATGTTGGGGTGGCTCAGCTTCGAAATCGCCGTCGCCTCGCGTTCGAAGCGCTTTGACATCGCGTCGTCGCTGCTGAAGCTGTTTTGAAGCACCTTGAGCGCCACGCAACGCCCAACGTTGAGCTGCGTCGCGGCGTAAACCAAACCGATCCCGCCGACACCGATCGTCGATTCGATACGGAACCGATGGTCGATCACGTCGCCAACTTTGAACGGTCCGTCCGTTTTGGTCTCGGTCAACCCGCAGCCCCCTGCTCCCATTGACCATCGTAGGGCTCTCGGAGCCCTGATTCAATGCCCGCTTGACGAAGATGCGCCAACATCCCATACTTCCCTACTTATTTTCACCGGGAGATAGCGATGGAAAAGTTGAACTGCTTTATTGACGGAGCTTGGGTCGAGGGAACCGCCGGAAAATGGACGCGCGATGTGAACCCGGCCGATAGCGACGACGTGATCGCGGAAGCTACGGTTGCGACGCGGGACGACGCGGTGCGCGCGGTCGAGGCGGCGTCAAGGGCGTACGGCGCGTGGCGCGCGAAGACCGCCCCGGAGCGTGCGCGAATTCTTGCGCGGGTGAGCGAGCTGGCTAAGGCGCGAATCGACGCACTCGCCGCGATCATGACGCGCGAGGAGGGGAAAACGCTTCGAGAGGCGCGCGGCGAAATCTTGAAGGGCCTTAACCTCATCGATTTTTACGTCGGCGAGGGCTGGCGTTTGGGTGGAAAAACGACGCCGTCCGAAATGCCGTCGACCTTCACTTACACGATTCGGCAGCCGCTCGGCGTCGCGGCGCTCATCACGCCGTGGAATTTCCCGTGGGCGATCCCCTGCTGGAAAGTCGCGCCGGCGCTCGTCGCGGGGAACACCGTCATTCTGAAACCCGCGAGCGCAACGCCCAAGATGGCGGTTGAGCTGGTTCGGCTGTTCGAAGAGGCGGGGCTTCCCCCAGGCGTTTTGAACCTCGTGCTCGGCTCGGGTGGGACCGTTGGCGACGCGCTCGTCACGCACAAAGCGGTCCGGGCTGTGTCGTTTACCGGTTCAAACGACGTCGGCACAAAACTCCACGCGGTGGCGACCGCGCGTCAAGCCCGCTGCACGTGCGAAATGGGCGGGAAAAACCCGGCGGTTGTGCTTGCCGACGCCGACCTTGCGCTCGCAACCGAGGGGATCGTGCAAGGCGCGTTCGGTTCGACCGGGCAGCGCTGCACCGCGACATCGCGCGTCGTTGTCGACCGGCGCGTCGCACGCGAGCTCACCGACCGCCTCGTCGAACGCACCCGCGCGCTCAAAGTCGGGAACGGCGCCCACCCCACGACCGATATCGGCCCGGTCGTCGACGACGCTCAGCTCAAAACAGTTCTACATTATATCGGTGTCGCCAAGGAGGACGGCGCAAAGTTGCTGCAGGGTGGCACGCGGCTCGCCGATGGCTCGCACGCGAAGGGCCATTTCGTCGCGCCGACAATCTTCGGCGACGTGACACCGTCGATGCGCATCGCGCGCGAAGAAGTTTTCGGCCCCGTGCTTGCGATCCTCGCCGTCGACTCGTTCGACGAGGCGGTGTCGGTCGCCAACGCCGTCGATTACGGCCTCACAAGCGCCATTTACGCCAGCGACCCGGGCGCCATCATGCGCTTCATCGAACGGAGCGAAGTCGGCATCGTCCACGTCAATTCGCCGACCGTCGGTGGCGAAGCGCAGCTTCCGTTCGGCGGCTCGAAAGCGACGGGAACGGGATGGCGCGAAATGTCTGAAGAAGGGATCCACTTCTTCACGGAGCCGAAGACGGTTTACTTCGACTACACGGGAACCAAGCGCGACACCAATATCTATTGAGTGCCGCGGTTCAACTGCACCTTCTCTGGGGTCTCGACGATGACAAAGAAGCGCAGGCCCGTTTCGCGCGTCGCGTCTCGGCCGAGCTGGGCTCGAACCTGCGTTGGGAGTGGACCAACAACCGCGCGAGCCTCGTGACCATTCACCCGCGGTCCGACGGCACGAAAATCGTGCGGGTCAGTCGGCGCCTCGTTCTCCTCGACCCCGCAGGCGAACGCGCCCTCGCGCTGTTTATCGCGAAACCAACGCGCCGGCGCTCCGCCGCGCTCAGACGAGAGTTCGCCAAACTCCCGCCCATGCCCCACGACCCCAATCGTCCCCATCGCATCCGCGCGCACGGACAATTCCACGACCTCTCGACGCTCCGCGACGACATCATGCACCGATTCGCTCCGCGGTTTGACGCGCTCGCCCCAACTCCCCGCATCACGTGGGGCCGCGCCCGCGCCGATCGCCACCGCTCGATTCGGCTTGGAAGTTACACGCGCGCGGACCGCCTCATTCGAATTCACCCCGCCCTCGACGATCCGCGCGTGCCGACCACGTTTGTCGGCTGGATCGTTTACCACGAGCTGCTGCACGCGCTCCTCGACCAACCAACGCACGGCCGCACCCGGCGTCACACCGCCCTCTTTCGAAAGCTCGAGCATGAATTCCCCGACGCGAACCGGCTCGCCGCGTGGGAAACCGAAAACCTACCGTGGCTCATTCCAGGACGGGTCCACGCTCCCGCAAACCCGCGCGTTTCGCCTCAAGTTCGCGTATCTTTTTCTCCGCGGCTTCTCGATTCCCTGGAATCTCGCGCAACTCGCGGCAAATCGCGATGGCACCTTCGATGTCGCGTCCCCTTTCGCGCACCGATACAAGCGCCCATGCGGCCGTGGCCCAGTTCGGGGCGAGTCGCCTTGCACGCTCCAACTCGCGGCGTGCCCCCACCAGATCTCCCGATTGCGTGAGAACGTTGGCCAAGCGGAAGTGGAGATTCGCGCGACCCCCTGGGCTCGTGTCGATGAGAGAAACGCTCTCGAGGATGTCGATGGCCTCGCGAAACCGTCGGCGCCCAATGTAAATGCGCTCGAGCTCGAACGCGGCGCTGACAAAAGGCGGTTCCGCTTTGAGCGCAGCGCGATACGCCTTGATGGCATCGTCCTCTCGGCGCGCGGCCTCAGAAATTCGACCGCGCCAATACCTCACAACGCCCCTTGCCTCTCGTTGCCGTTCCAACAAAGCAAGCCGGCCTTCAGCGCCCGCAAAATCTTTATCCAAAAACGCCCGTTCGATAAGCGTCAGGAGCGCCGCGCTATTTTCTGGGTCGTCTTCGAGGATCTCGCGAGCCGCCGGCACCGCGACCGCCCAGAGCTGCGAGCGCGTGAGCCATCCGAGGAACTCCGCGCGAAGGACCGGGTACGGCAAGACTCGTTTGAACGACGCCGCATCGAGCGCCTTCGCGCGATGAATCGCTGACAGGAGCCCAATCGCCGACGCCGGGCTTCTCTCAATCGCGAGCCGAGCCTCAACCACCGCTTGGTCGGTGTTTCCGGTCGCGAGGAGGAGACCAACCGCAAGACGATGCGGATCCGCCGCGCTGGGATTGAAAAAGATCGCGCGGTTTAAGAAGTAGATGGCGAGCTCGTCATCGCGCCGGGTCTCTGTCATGAGCACTTGCGCAACCGCAAGGTGGAGGTAAGGATCAACCGGATGCCGGTCGAGAACCCCGCGCGTCGCGCGCATCCACGCGTCGTTCGTTACGGTCGTGTTGGCCGCGAGTCTTCGAAGCGCGATGATTTCGGCATCGCGATCGTGCTTGACCGCGCGCGGAAACACCAAAACCCCAACCGCGATGGCGGCCGGACCCAAGCCGAGCGCAACAAAGGCGAACTTTCGGCGCCGCCTGACTGAACGACCCGCCTCAAGCCGCTTTTGCTCCACCAATCGGCTTCGTCGTCCCAGCAAGGCCCCGAGCAATATGGCCGCGGGGAAAGCGATTCCCCCCGCTTCGAGGTTAAAATCGACCAAGTTGTGAATTGCGAGCCCGATGAGTCCGGCGACACCGCCCGCTTCGACGCACCCGAATCCGGTGAACGCGAGTAAAAGAAGGGTGATGAGGAGTGCCACGACAAAGAGCCCGCCAGCAATAACGCCCCACTCCACCAACCAAAGAATCGGCTCGTTTTCAGGATGGGTGTACGTCGCGTCGATGGGATCGGTTTTGACCGCCGGAAACGCAACCGCGAATGCGCCGCGCCCAACACCGATCGTTGGGAACGCCTTGACCAGCTTCACCGAGTCCTTCCAAATCCCAACGCGCCCCTCGTCCGAAAGCTGTTGCTCCAGCACCTCGGGTGAGAACTTTCCAAAAATACGTTTCGCGCCAAACCACATCGCCACGCTGCCGGCGACAATCGCAACGAGCGCAAAGCCCCAGAGCGCGCGCCGGCTCTTCCGTATGCTCGTTCCGCTCCTCAAGAGAACAGTCAGCGCCATCGCCCCTACGACGCCCGAGACCAACCCTCCCCGCGACCGCGATAAAACAATGGCGATGGCGATGACGCAGGCGAGCCCCGCGGCAATGGAGCGGCGAACCGACGATCGCTCCACGTCGATCGCACACCCGATCGCCGTGGGCAATGCAAGGACAAGATACGCCGCGAAATGGTTGATGTTACGAAACGTCGTCGACAAAACGCCGGGTTGGTGAATCACGCCGCGATCGTCGGGCCAAAGCGAAAACTGGAACATCCGAAACCCAAATGAAACGAGCATGACCGCCGTCGCACCAACAAGGAGCGCAATTTGAATGTCGCGGAGCCCGGTTTCGCGTCGACCCGCACGGTAGGCGACGACGAGGGCCATCGTGAGACCGAGCGCCACCAGCGCTTGGAGCAGGGTTGCGGGGGGATCGAGCGACAGTGGACGACTCGCAGCGTCACCGTAGAGGACGATCTTCTCAAGCGCGTACGAAAACGTCTCGTGTGTTTGAGCGGAAAGCATCTTGATGAGCGACGCGGGGAGGTCGATGGTTTGAAACAGCGTGTAAACGGCGAGGAGCGCGAACACCCAACCAAGAACGGGCACGGCTGGGGGGCGACGCCGCCAAACGTAATTGAGCGAGGAGGCGAGAAAAGCGGCCGTTGCGAGCAGAGTCGCCACGCCGAGACTGGGCGGATGAACCGTGCCCCGCGCGAGCGGCGTCCCAACAACGAGGAGCAACAAAACCCCAAACGCGACGCGCCACAGCATCTCCACCCACAGTACTTGGTGGACCCGCGTGGCTCAAGCGTTTCTGCGCGCAATCCAATCCCCGCTTAAGCGGTTCGTTCGCTCGTGAGCGTGAGGGTCGACAGGAGCCCGCTACGGCGCGCCGACGTCCTCGGGTCTGATTTGAGACGTGCGATTGATCCGCAGTTTAGAGACAAGCGAAAGCCCGATGGTCCCAGCCGATATCGCGCTGCAGACCCTGCGGAGGCACGCCTTCGCGGCGCCCCTGCCGACCCTACGCAAATCCGGGCGGACCGCTTTCCGGGGACGTATTCCTTAGGCTTGAGGGCGGTACGAAGAGTTCACCCGCTGGGTGTCGGCTGACGATCAATCGACCCCCAAAGTCTCCTAACCGCCATTCCAGGAAAACGGCCGGAATCTGATTGGGCGGGCGGGGATTGGGCAAGCGGAGGCTCGCATCCGCAGGGGATGAGGTGCCGATGGGGCGTGGAATTGCCGTTCTCATGATGCTTGATTCACTTCGTGCAGACTCACATTTAACGTCAGCCCCGAGGACTTTTGCGAGCCGGAGCGCGCCCAGACCCCGCCCGCTCCACGCAAATCTTTCCCGTTATCCGAGAATCAGGCTGCGCGCACAAATGCCTTGCAGAATACTCCCGGCGTGTGCAAAATAGATTTCTCGGTGGGGTGAACACGATGTTGACGCTGCAACCACAAACGAATCATTACTTCACGGTCGAGCGCGCGACGGGGCTCATTCCCGCGTTTGAGGCGCACATCAAGCGAATACGCGCCCATCGCGCCTCGGCGCAACGCGTCGCGGCTCAACTCGAATCGGTGGGGATTTCCGTGTTCAGCGGAACGGCGCTGCCAGAGGTCGAGGGGCCACCCGACGTCGTCAAGAAACTCGATTCGATTCGCCGCTACTTGTCGGGAATTCGGGCAGAAATCGAACAAATCGCGTCGTACGGGTGCGCACTCAAAGACGTCGACCGCGGCCTCATTGACCTCCCGTCGCGGCGCGACGGTCGCGCGGTCTTTCTTTGCTGGCAAAGCGGCGAACTTGCCATTTCCCACTGGCACGAAATCGACGCCGGCTTTTCGGGACGCCGCGCGATCGACGCACCCTCCGATTTCGTTGGCGCCCTGCTGAATTGACACCCCCTTCACTCCTCGGTTAGTCCTCGCTGGTCACAGAGGAGAATTCCGCCATGTTGAAACGCTCGTTCGCTCTTTGTTCGGTTGTTGTTGTCGGCGCCCTTCTGACGGCGGCGCCCATCGCGCGCGCCCAGTCGCCCAAAGCCCTGTTCACCGAGGGAAAGGCGCTCTACGACGGCGCAAAGTATCGCGAAGCTCTTGCGAAATTTCAGGCGGCGCTCGGAAAAGAAGCGACGGGTAAGGCGGCGTATCATGCGGGACTTGCCGCGCTGAAACTCAAGCAGCACGCGGATGCGGTGCGATATTTCGCGGAGGCCGAAAAACTCGATGCAAACTTGAAGTCGAACGCGGTGTTCCAGTCGCGGTACGCGGACGCTAAAGCGCGCGCCGGGGCGTCGGCGGCGGCGTCCCCTGCGGTCCCGTCTGCTTCTCCTCCGGTTCCAGCGCCCGCGGGATCGGGCGGTGTTCGGCTGTCGGCGGATCCCGTCAAAGACCGGATTATGCGCGACCTCGCCGGCAACAAGACGTGGGTTAAAGACTACACAAACACGTTCACACCCGATGAAGTCGCGATGATCCAGAGCGTGGCCAACGACGCCGCGGGCCGGGGCGTCTTCATGAAAGTCGTCATGGTGCCGACGCCGCCTGAGGGTGAAGCGGCGTTTGCGACGCGGCTCGGACGGGATTGGGCGAACTTGCCGCGCGAGGTGCTTGTCGTCGGGTTCGCGCGGGGCGCGTTTGCGTATGCGAAAAACCTGACGCCGCAGCAAATCACACAGGTGTGGGAGGGCGAGCCAAAGCGCGCGTTCATCGCGAATCGCGCGCGCGGGCTTTCGCTCTACGCGTCGGGCGTCTTGGGGCTCGAGCTGCGGAAACTCGAAGCGCCCGTCGCGCGGCCCGTCGCCCCGACTCAGCCGATGCGGGTGATGGTTGTGCGAACGTCGACGTCCAACACGATGTGGATCATCATCCTCGCAATCGTCGGCGGGATCATTCTCATCGTGATCATCGCGGCGGTCGTGAATCGCGGCCGGCAAAAGGCGGCGCAAACGGCCGATTACAAAACGCTCTACAAAAATGCGATCGAAGCGCTTCTGCCACTCGGAAAAGAGATTTCCGACGTGCAGCTAACCCTCCAAATTGTGCCCGACGACGAAGCGCAGCGACTTGTTGACCGCGCTGAGGAGGGGTATTTCCAGGCGCAAGAGATTGTCGGAAAACTGCCGCGTCCCGACGACGGGAATGATCTCGGTTCGGCGCAACGCGCAAATGGGCTTATCGCACAGGCGGAAAAGGAAGCGGAGCACGCAAGCACGATTGCGAATGCACGCGCCGAGGGGAAGGAAATTAATCTTGAGGAGCTGCGAAAATCCGAGAAAGGGAAACTCGGATGCTATTTCTGCTCGAAGCCGATCTCAACGGCGCTCGCGAAGACCGTCGGCGTGGAAAGCAAGGGCATGAAGATGGACGTCACGGCGTGCAATCGCTGCTTTCGAAAATACGAAGAGGGACAGCAGCCCGAAATCAAGATGGTCAACTATCAAGGACAGCGCGTTCACTGGAGCCAAGTGCCCGGGTACGATCCGTACTACGACTACTACTATTACAATCGCTACCAGCCGTCGTGGGTCGACTGGATGATCATGGATTCGCTTTTCCATTCGCATTCGTACTATTCGAGCCCGTACGTCACGATTCACGAGGGCGGCGGCGGCGCGTCGAACTATTTCAATTACGATACGTACCGCACGGAGCACGCGGCCGAGGAAGCGGCGGCCGGGAGCGCGGCGGGTGGCGGGCTCGTCGGCGATGGCTCGGCGGACGCGGGAGCGAGCGCGGGCTCGGGTATGGCGGACCGCAGCTAGAAGGCGGCTGGAATGCGGCGGATACTGTTTTACGCCGTTAACGGGCTTGGTCTCGGGCACGTTACGCGGCTTCTCGCCATCGCGCGGAAGGTGAGGCGGCTCGAACCCGAAACCGAGATTCTCTTCGTCACCTCAAGCGAGGCGGATGGCGTCATTTATCGTGAAGGGTTCGCGGCGATCAAAGTTCCGTCGAAGACGATTCGCAAAACCGCGGGCTTGTCGCACGGAACGTACGTGCAGACCGTGCAGTCGGTCGTGTGGAGCGCGGTGGCGGCATTTCGACCCGACACGATCGTCGTCGACACGTTTCCGACGGGGTCTTTGCAGGAGCTGTTGCCGCTTCTCTCGTGGAACGCGCGCAAAGTCTTTGTTTACCGAGAGCAGCGGGAAGAAGCCGCGAAGAGCGCTCTCTTTCAAAGCTCGCTCAAACTCTACGACGTCGTGATCGTCCCGCACGATCGAGGAGAAGCCGCGCCCATCCTTCCGGAAGGCCTTTGTCCCACTTTCGTCGGCCCCGTCCTCATTCGCGACCGCGCTGAGATTCTACCGCGCCAGGACGCGCGCGCCCGACTCCAACTCAGCGCAAGTTCCGTGGCCGCGTACGCGACGTTTGGCGGCGGTGGCGACCCCGAGATCGAACGGGTCTTCGGCATCGTTGATGAGATCGCGACGACCGCGTCCACCGTTGACGTGCGTTACTCGGTTGGCCCACTCGAACGTCAACGCCGAACCGCCGGCGCTGCGAAGCCAATCGCCGACCTCTTTCCCGCGATGGAGACGTTCGCCGCGTTTGATTTCGCAATCGCCTCCGCGGGCTACAACACGGTGCATGAGATTTTGCACGCGGGCGTTCCCGCTGTCTTCATTCCGTTTCGACGAGGACTCGACGACCAAGAGCTCCGAGCCGAGCGTGTTGCGGCTGCTGGCGCTGGTATCGCGCTCTGTGACCCAAGTCGAGAATCACTCGCCGAAGCTTGGTCGCGCATAGCGGACCCCCGCGCGCGAGCCCAAATCGCCGACGCCGCGCTCTCCTTCGTGCCGCGGAACGGCGCCGAGAACGCCGCGCGCGCCATTATCGAGTTGTGAGCCGTTAGTGGGCGTGGTGTTTGCCGTTGAGAAGCGGCGTCGATGGCGACCCGTGAGCGCCTGGAAACGCACTTGCCGCAACGACTCCAGCGGACATGCCCGGCTGGTTTGTTCCCGCGGTCGTCGCAATCTTAAATCGACTGACCGACTGCTCGAGCAAGTTCGCCGCCTCAACGAGTCGCTGACCCAGCCCGCACGTCTCTTCCGAAGTCGAGAGGACGTTTTGCGTTATGCGCTGCACGGCGTCCATGTTTCGCGCGATCTCGTCCGACGCAATCGCCTGCTCCTTGACCGCCGTCGCCGTGTCCTGAACCACTTCCACGATCGCCGTCAAATTCGACAGCGTCGTACTCACGAGCGTCGAACCGTCAACGACCTCCTCTTGCCCTTTCCGCATCGCGAGCACCGCCTCCTCGGTCTGCGTCTTAATCGTCGCGATTAAATCCTCGATGTCTTTCGCACTCTGGCCCGTTCGCTCCGCGAGCTGCGACACTTCATCCGCAACAACGCTAAACCCGCGCCCGTGTTCGCCCGCGTGCGCCGCCTCAATCGACGCGTTGAGCGCGAGGAGGCTCGTCTGCTCGCTGATCTGCCGAATCACCTCAACGATGTTTCCAATCCGCTTTGAGCTCTCGCCGAGCGCCCGAATCTTTTCGGCCGCGTCCTCAACCGTCGTCCGAATCCGCGACATGCCATCTATCGCGCGGTTCACCGCCTGGCCGCCCTCCTGCGCCACCTTCGTCGCCTGCGACGCGTTTTCGGCGACCTGCTGAATCGACGCCGACATCTCCGTCACCGCGGCCGTTGAATCGTGAATCCGTGTCGCCTGCTCGCGCGCCCCGCCGAGCATCGACTGCGCCGACCCGCAAATCTGCGTCGACGACGAGGCAACCGACGTGCTGATCCCTTGCACGCGCGCCGCGAGTTCGCCGAGCTTCCCGAAGACGCGATTGAGATTCCGCGCCAACTCGCCAAGCTCGTCCTTAGACTGAATATCGACCCGCCGCGACAGATCCCCCTCGCCCTCCGCGATGTCGCGCGACACCTCAATGAACCGCCGCAAATTCCGCGTAATCACCCACGCGATGAGCCACCCGAACACCAGCGCCGATCCGATCGCCACGCCCGATATAACGTACATCGTTTTGACCATGCGGCCCTTGAACTGCTCGACAAGCTCGCGACTTCGCAACACGCGAAAGTTCCCGATCGTCGCGAGCTTCGATTCGTTGTAGCCCGAAACCGACTGCTCAAACTTGTCGTAATTGCGCCCCTCGAGCCGAAGCACCGGGTGCACGTCGCCCGTCGCTCGCTCCGTCGCCGCGATCGACGACCAAAGCACTTGCCACTTCTCAGACGGGAGCGATGACGACACCACCTTATTCCCCGACGTGAAAATAAGTTGCACGCGCCGCTCCTCATCGCTGTCCGAGTTAAGCGAAAACTCGTTCATCACGCGGTTGAGGTTCGTCCCAAAAATGACGCTCCCGAAACTCTCCATCCCCTCCTTCTCGACAACCGTCCCGTCGGCCTGCTTCTCGTAAATCGGACGGCGCATCGACGCGCCACCAAAAACGTACGCGTTCCCTTCAAACAAGATGTACGGCTCTTTACGCGTGTCGAGCGATTGCCGCAAATCGACGACGAGCCGCTGCTTCGTCAGCACATCGCGCCCCACCTCGCGCCCTTCGACAACCGCAAAGACTGGCGCCGACGCGCGATCCGCGACGATGATGAGGTCCGCACCCTCCTTGACGTACGCGTTCAGCAAATGCTGGACGCGCTCCTTCCCTTTCTTCAGCTCACCGTTCGCGAGCAAGTCGACAAGCTCCGGGTCGCGCGCGATAACCCGCGATTCGACCGAAAGCGTTTGGTGGTAGCTCACCTGAACGAACTTGTGAAATCGATCGATCTGGCTGTCGAGAAACTGCCCGCGCTCGATCACGCGGCTTGTCAAATCCCACGCGACGAACGCATTGACGATCAAAATGAGCACGGTCAGCCCGACCGTCGCGAACATAATCTTGACGCGCAATCCTACCCGCATCGGTGTCTCCTTTTCAGCGGGTTGCTGAAAAACGCCCATCTGCGGCGTTGGCGCGCCGCCGCTCGCTTCCGCGTATATCTGAATACAGCGTCAGCTCGCGGCTTTCCGCGCCTGCCTTGCATCTGGACGTTTTTGAGCAACCTGGGAAATCCACTTGTCATCGCAAAACCCAATCGGTCGCGAGGCACCGATTCATCACGACGAGAATTCCTGACCGCCGTGCCTTCAGAGCGGCCTCCGCATTTTCAATGCCCGTCTGCATCCAAATCGCCTTCACGCCCTTTTCGATGGCCTCGTCCACAACCGGGGGGACATCATCAGACTTTCGAAAGACCTGCACGCAGTCGATATCGCCCGGAACCGTACCCAGGGTGGGATAACACCGTTCACCCAGAATCTCTTGCGCACCCGGGTTGACCGGGACGATCTTGAGCCCGGCCCGCTGCAGCCGCGCCGCCACACCAAAACTCGGGCGCTCGGGGTTCGGCGAAAGCCCCACGACGGCCAAAACCCGCGCTTGACCCGCATCCCCCCGCGGCGATCTTAGAAGCGCGAGCACCTTTTCATACTCCTCCATCCCAACCTCTCAATTCTGAATCGGCAACTGCACCGTAAAGACCGACCCTCCGCCCAACTCAGACCGAACGCGGATCATTCCGCCGTGCCGATGCACGATTTCGCGCGTGATGTTCAACCCGAGCCCAACGCCGCGCCCCGACTCATCGGTCGTGAAAAACGGCTCGAACACGCGGTCCAAATGCTCGGGCGAGATTCCGCGCCCGTTGTCGCCAACGTCAACGACAACCTGCCCGTCGCCGAGGTGCATCTTGACCCGCACTTCGCCGCCCGTGCGCCCTTCGATCGCCGACAGCGCATTGAGGAGCAGATTGATAAACACCTGCGTCAATTGCCGCGGGAACCCGCGCGCCAGTGTCGTCTCAACGAGCACCACATCGATCTTGACCTTCGTCGACTCCGCCCCAACCACGATTTGGATCGCCCGTTCGACGCACTCGCGCAGATCTACTTTCTCCTCGGTCGTCCGCTCGAGGTACGTAAAATCCTTCATGCGCCGCACGATTGTGACCGCGCGGTCGAGCCCGTCCTTAACCTCCTTAAACGCGTTCCGCGTGTCCTCCGAGAAAAAAGCCAACTCATCAAAAAACGGAAGGCCGATGATCGCGCGGACCGCTGCCTCTACCGCGCCGGGCCCCTCGTCCAAAGCCACCTTAAGTGGCACCGCAAGCTCAATCACTTTTTGAAAAAACTCGACATACTCTTCGATGATGTAGACGTTGCTCTTTACGAAAGCGAGTGGGTTATTCAGCTCGTGCGCGACGCCCGACGCGAGCTGCCCCATGCTCGCCATTCGACCCTGCCTGAGCAGCTCGTCGCGCGCGACCGTGATCTCCTCGTTTTTCTTTTCTAGCTCGACGTTCGCCTCGCGCAGTTCCGCGACGAGACTCCGATTCGCGATTTCTATCGCTCGCCGCGCCACCGCGCGCCGCAGCTTCTCGAGAATGAGTGCGATGTTTCCAAACGGCTTCTCAAGGTAATCGAACGCGCCGAGACGCATCGCCGAAACGGCCGTGTCGATTGAAGCGTACCCCGTCATGAGAATCGCGGCGATATCGGGGTCAGCGGCTTTCAATTTCTCGATAAGGTCGAGACCACTCATCCCCGGAAGATTCTTGTCGAGGAGCGCCGCGTGCCACTTTCCCGGCGCGAACTCGGCGAGCGCGTCCTCAGCCGACTGGTAGATGTCGACTTCGAACTCCGTCCCCTCGAAAACCTGACGCATAATTTCGCCGAACACCAATTCGTCGTCGACCACGAGGACGGGAGAACGCTCGGCCATCGCGGCCAATATACTCAAAGTCGCCCGCCGTCACCATTCGACGTCACGCGGGCCAAGCGCCGCGAGGGTGAGCGGCCGCTGGAAGATGCGCGCAGCAACCTCACGCAGGCGGACCGGGTTGACCGCGTCAATGCGGGGCTTGAGATCGCGGTAGTCGTCGCTGAGCCCGAGTATTTCGCGGTAAATGAGGCTCTCCGCGTGGAAAATCGGGCTCTCCACGGCGTCGTCGTGGCCAGCGAGAATGAGCGCCTTTGCTTTGTCGAGCTCGCGCTCTGGCACCGGCTCGGTCGTAAGGCGCGCCAATTCGCGTCGAATGAGTCGCTCCGCCTCAGCGAAGCGCGCGGGATCGAATCCAGGAATCGCCGCGACGAGGTGCCCTGCGGGACCGAGCGACTCCCACTCGGCAATGACGTCGTAACCGATGCCGCGATCGTCGCGCAGGAGGCGAAAGAGGCGTGACGACGGGCCGAGACCAAGGACCGCCGAAAGGAGCGCCAGCGCCGACGCGTCTCGCGAGCGGTGCGACGGCGTCCGAACGCCGAGCATCAAATAAACTTGCGCCATATCTTCCCAGCGCTCGATGGCTCGTCGCCCGCTCCCGCTACCGCTTCCGCGACCGCTTCCGCGCCCGCTCCCGCGCCCGCGCCCGCGCCCCCTCCACCTCGCAAACGTCACCCCAATCGCATCATCAAGCTCCGCGCGCTCGCAACTCCCGGCCACCGCGAGCACAGCGTTCTCCGGCCGATAATGCCGCGCCTTCCACGCCCTCACTTCCGCGACCGTCAACCGCTCGACCACCTCGGGCCGTCCATCGATCGGCCTCGCGAACGGTGCCTCGCCGAACAGCGCGGGCAAGTAAAGCTGCGTTCGCGCGTAATCATCGGGCGACTCTAGGTTTCCTGTTATCTCCGTCAGCACAACCCCGCGCTCACGTTCAAATTCGCGCCGGTCAAAGTGATCGTTCACAAGACTCTCGAAAAGAATCGGCATCCCCCGCGTCACGGTCGCGCTTGGCGCCCGCAACTCAAACACCGTCGCGACCGTATCGGTAAACGCATTGAGGCTGCCGCCGAGCGCGTCAACACGCCTCGCCATCTCCGCGCAACTCAAGCGGGGCGTCGATTTGAACGCGAGGTGCTCAATGAAGTGCGAAATCCCACCGAGTCGTCGCGGCTCGCTCGCCGACCCAACGCGAACGCCCAGCATAACCACGGTTTTCTTCGCGGCCGGGAGCGGCGCCAACAATAGCGTGAGCCCATTCGGTAAGAGCGCTCGCTCTACCCCTTTGAGCCGACGATCGGGCGCCCACGCGATTTCGCCGTTCCGCTTTGTCATCGGTATCTTATCCTTCATCCCCGGCGCCGCCGTTCGAGGTAAACGGCCGAGTTCTGATTGGGCGGACGGGGATTGGGCAAGCGGAGGCTCGCATCCGCAGGGGATGAGGTGCCGATGGGGCGTGGGATTGCCGTTCTCATGATGTTTCATTCATTCTGTGCAGACTCACATTTCATGTCAGACCCGAGGACTTTTGCGAGCCGGAGCGAGCCCAAACCCGACCGCCTGACGCTGGTCTTGGCCGCTTAACCGGGGATCGCGGTATCTTATCTATCGTTCTCGACTCCCGTTGTCGACGACGCCTCAAATGTTGTAGCATCTTTTAGATCATCTGTACGCGACCGGGAGACGATTTATGGCTTATTTCTCGACCACCACCTTGCGCGACGACTACCACAACGCCATCGTCGACTGGCAGCAACGCCATTTTCGCGAGCTCGACCTCCTTACGAAAAACTGGGGGAACGCGTTTCCGGGTCAAACGCAGTTTCAACTGTGCGCAAAAATCGGTGCCCAAAAAAGCGAAGTCGTCGAACACGGTCGGTTCAAAGGCGAAAAGAAGTTCGAACGCGCGAGCGAACTTCGCGGCAACATGTTTTACCAGGCGCGCGGCATCATTAAAGCCCAGTGCTCGACCGAGTTTGGATCGATTCAGCAGCACCGCATGACGCTCGATTCCGCGATTTCCGACGAATCAAAATACGCGGTCTTGCGCATCATGGCCGAGGAGCTACGCCACGCGTATCAAATGTTTTGGATTCTCGACAGCGACGCCTCGTGGAAGCGCGAAGGGCACACCGACGTCGCGAAAGAAACGATGGACGAGCTTCTCGCCATGGAAACCGGGCAGCACGTGCTCGACGCGTTCAACATCGATTTCGTCACCTTCCTCGACAACATCGTTTTCGCGGCCGTCATCGACCTCGTCGGCAAATACCAGCTCGACATGCAGCGCGTTTTTTCGTATGCGCCGGTCGCACGCTCCATGGGGCCGATGTACAGCGAGGAGGGGTTTCACATCGGTTCCGGCAAGCGCATTTTGCGCGAGATTTCCGTGAGCGCCGCGCGCGGCGCGGGCGACGTCTCGCTGGGTGATGTCCAGCGGTGCTTGAACCAGTGGGTGCCGCGCGGACTTGAGATGTTCGGCAACGAAATGGGCGGGTTCGTCAACGTCGAGCTCGGTTTCAAAGACCGGACGAACGGACAGGCACAACAGGAGTATTTCGAAGAAGTTTCGCACATCGTTGACGACATCAACGCTTCGATCCTGCGCGATCGCGTGCCGACACTCGAGAAGGCGGACGCGATCGACGCCGCGCGAGCGATTGTAGCGGAGGGCGAAACCCGTCACGGCGTCAAGCGATCGGAGCTGCTCTACCTGCCTGCGCGTTCGTTTTTTCGGATGCGGGGCCCCGAAACGATCGTGTTTCGAACGAACGACGTGCACGGCCAACCGCTCGGTGCGGGCGGCGCGAATCTCGCATGGCCGGAATACGAAACGTACCTCGCGACGGTGCTTCCAACGCACTTCCTCAAGAGCCGCGAATACGCGAAATACCGCGACCGCGCGCTTCTGTATAACGGTGGGGCGATCGGTAGCGGAGGCTGGTAAACGGCCGACCCCCGATTCCTTGACAAAGACCAGATACGCGAATTACAAGTTAATACGGTGACATTCTGAGTTTCGATTTGTTTCCGCGGCGGAGGAGTTAATGCACGCTATTGCTGAGTTTTTCGAAAAAGGCGGATTTTTTATGTATATCAACGCGGTCATCTCCGTCGTGACCGTCGCGATCATCGCCGACCGCGCGATTTTTTTTCTCGGCCGCTCCAACGTAAACGCGAAGGGGTTTCTGGACCAGCTCCGAAAATTGCTGTCGGCCAACAACGTCGATCTGGCCGTCAAACTTTGTTCAGCGACGAAGGCGCCGGAAGCGCGTGTCGCCAAGGCTGCGCTCTCGCGCCTCAATAAGGGCGAAGCGGTCGTGACCATGGCCATAGAGGAAACCCTCGTCGATGTTACGCCCGACCTGAAGAAGCGGGTTTCAGCGCTTTGGTCGCTTGCGAACATCGGCACGCTGATCGGACTTCTCGGAACCGTCACGGGCCTCATCAAAACGTTCAGCTCGCTCGGTGTCGGTAATCCCGCGGATCGCGCGAAGACGCTCTCCGACGGGATCAGCGAGGCAATGAACAACACCGCGGTCGGACTCGGCATTGCGGTCACATGCATGATTGGACACCTCTTCTTGAACGGCATGTCGAAGAAACGCCAGGGCGACCTCGAAGCGTTTTCACTCAAACTCGAAAATATGCTCAGCGACTCGACGCGGCATGCGGCGCACCCTGGGGAGAGTAGCAGTCGATGAAGGTCTCCGCGCGCGCGCGCGGGATGCTGCGCAGAGAGCGTGAGAAGCTCGAGGAAGAAGCCGAAGAAAGCGGCGGCGAGCTCAACATCGTTCCGTTTCTCGATATCGTTATGAACATCCTCATCTTCCTGTTCGCGACGATCACGTCGATGCTCGCTGTCGGACACATCGGCGTCAATTTGCCCTCGCGGTCGAGCGGTGCCTCGGCGAGTGTTGTTGAGGATGATCCGAACAAAAAACCCGACTTGGGGTTGATGGTTGGGATTACGTCAAACGGGTTCATTCTGATCAAGCAGGGAAGAAAAGTGTTTCAGGATGACGTCCCGGACAAGTTGCCGACGATCCCCAAAAAGGGAGATGGGACCTACGATTACGCGGCTCTCTCGAAAACTCTGGTGAAATGGAAAGGGGAGTTCCCGGAATCGAAAACGGCGATCTTAATCGCGGATTCGGAAATAACGTACGAGTTCGTTATTGGGACAATGGACGTCTTGCGAAAAGACGGAGAGAAAGAGCTGTTCCCGGTTGTGCTCTTTTCGGCGGGTTTCCAGTAAGCGATGGCAACCAAGATTAACGTGGAAGAGATGGAGCGCGCGCGCGAGCAGCGGCGTGCGGATCGCCGAGTCGTGCTGGCGTTAAGACGTCGCTTTGATGGCGTAGAGATCAACTATCTCAACATCACGCCGATGCTCGACATGATGACGATTCTGCTGGTCTTCCTCATCCTGAACTTCACCGCGTCGAGCACCAACGTCAACCTGTCCGACCAACTCGCGCTTCCGGGCTCAACAACCAGCGAGCCCCCCAAGGAGAGCACGGCCATTTCGGTTACTAAAACGGCAATTCTCGTCGAGGATGAGCCGGTCGTTCCGGTCGTGCGTGGAACGATCGAGGCCTCGCACAAGCGCGGTGGAGATACGGGGTTCGTTATCTTGCCACTTCTCGCGGCGCTTTCGAAGCAGTCCGAGCGAATGCGAAAACTGGCGGCGGCCAAAGACTCTGCGTTCGAACCAGAAGCCATCATCGTCGCCGACAAGACGACGCCGTACCGGCTTCTCAATGAGGTGTTTTACACGTCCGGCGAGGCCAAGTTCGCGAAGTTTCGGCTTGTTGTTCTCGACCGCAAAAATTAGCCCGATCTGACTACCAGGCTGCTAAAAAAGTCGGTTTTGCAGGTTGCTGAAAAATGTCCAGATGCAAGGCAGGCGCGGAAAGCCGCGACCGGACGCTGTACTCAGATGTACGCGGAAGGGAGCGGCGACGCGCCAACGCCATCGAGGTGAAGCGACAGGTTTGCGAAGCCGATGGTCGTTTTGCTCGAATGATATTGGTGTCGCGGCAGTGCCGCGTAGATGGGCGTTTTTCAGCAACCTGCTACTGCGCGACTTTCTGCGGCGCGAATGATACCGAGTACGTAATCGTCGCTTCGCCCGCGTCGCCCTTAATTCTAAAGCGCCATCGGCGAACGCTCTTCCGTACGCACGACGCCATCTCGCTATCGTTCACCGTGTCCTCGTCCAGCCCCTCATCCACGACGCGTCCGCCTTCACCGATCGTAAAGCGAATCACGTATTTCCCGCGGAGGCTTGGGTTTTTCTTGAGCGAACGCTCATAACACGCCTTGATTTGCCCAAAGTTCGACTTAATCTGCGATCGAATCGTGGCTTGCGCCTCGGGATCGTCGATCGCAACCGTAGGCGCCGCACTCTTCACCTGCGGGACCACCGCTTCTTTCGGCCCCTCTTGTGTAACCGCCGTCGTCCGCGCTCGCGTAATCTTCGGAATGTTTTTCCCGGCACTCGCCGATTCCGGTCCATCGTAACCCGTCGACAGCCGCGGCGTCGTCGAGCCCGTCGCAAACCCCGTCGAAACCTTCCCGGCCCGAGCCAGCGTCCGCTCCAGGTCTTTGTCAACGCGCTCACGCAAAGGATCCGCCGTCGTCGCGCCCGTGTTCTCCCCAAAGGCCGAGACCAGCGCCGCCCCCACCTTTGCAACCGCCTTCTCGACCGCCTTCGCCTCACGCGCCGAGATTTGCCGCCCCGTGCTCGTCCGCACGGTTGCGGACGGCCGCGTGCTCTCATCGTCCCGCCGTCGCGCCGTCGGACGATCGCGCGGATCCTCTCGCCGGACTTCGTCTCGCCGCGCAACCTTGGTCGGGTCCGGCGCCTTCTTCTGCTCCATCGCCTTCTTGAGCTCTGTGAGCGCCTTCGTTTCGTTGACAAGCTTCGCGAACCGCTCTTCCTGAATCAGATGGGCCGGCTTCTTTTCCATCTCGCTCGCAATGATCAAGAAGCCAAAATGAAAGACGAACGAGCACATGATGATTGACGCGAAGATCCAGTCGATCGTTTCCCAAATCCCGCCGCGCGCGAGCTTCGGCAACTGCGGACGCATGGGCGCGGCCGGCGCGGAAACAAATTGAAAGAGAAACGTGACCTTCCCGACGACGACCTTCCCGCGCGACTTCTCGGACAAACGGAACGACCACAGGTCGCCCTTCTTCTCGGCCAAACTCTCGCGCCGCAACGTCGCAAAATCGACAACGCGGTCGTTGACCGAAACGCGACCCTCCATCGCGTCCGTAAATAGGAGCACGTAACCGCGGGGCGTCGACTCAAAAAGCTTGAACGATTTCGGCAACCCCGAACCGGCGAGCGAAAACGTGTTCTTGGTCTCTTCGCCAACCGAAACCGACTCGCGCTTTCGAAAAATGCTTTCGCCGACAATCTTGCCGGCATCAATCACACCGACGCGAAGGACTTTCGGCTCGCGCCTTTGGGCGTCGCCACTTTCGCCTGCAGTTGCTCCCGTGCCATTCACGCTACATCCTCCTAGAACGGGGCCTTGCGGACCGCCTCAACTATCTTGGGAACGAAGGTCCTCTTCATCAACAGCCCCTCGAAATTCAAACTGGTTCGCGGCAAAATGTAAAACGCCTCCGGCTTTTGGATTGTGCCGCGCACAGTATCGCCCTTATCGATCTTCAAAACAAACTTCGGCTTGGGTCCCTTGGCTTTGCCCTTCCCGCCCTTTGCCGCGCCCTTCGCGGCCGCCACCCCCTTCCCTTTCTTTCCGCCTTCCTTCTTCTGAGCCACGGCGCTGCCACCCAAGAGGACCAGGAAAAAGGCGACACAAATCGCCACGACCCCGCATCGCCGGAGACCTCGACTCTTCGCCAACGTTTTCATTTGTCCTTCGTCCTCACCTTACGCCCCTCGACCGGCGTCCCCTCGTCCGAGCCCGCCGAGCCACCGCGCTTCAGCTTCTTCTCGCCTGCCTTTTCCGCGTCATCAGCCTTCTTCTTCTTCGCCGCTTCATCCGCAGCCTTTTTCTTTTCAGCGGTGTCATCATCGGCCTTCTTCTTTGCCGCATCATCCGCCGATTTCTTCTTCGCCTCCTCACGCGCTTTTTTCGTCGCCGCCGCCTTATCACGCCTCTCCTTGGCGTCCTTCTTTCGCTTTTCAATCTTAAGCCTTTTGTCCGCCTCCTGCACGTAACGATCGACCGGGTCATCCTTATCGAGCTTCGCCCCAGCCTCCCCCTTGTACCGCCGAAACTCCTGGATCGCCCGCTCGTACCTCGCCATCGGCTCCATCCCCTTCCATTCGTGATCGAGGTACATGACGCCGATGTTAAATGTCGCCTCCGCGAGCCCCGGGTTCATTTTCCGGGCCTGTTCATAAAGCTCGAGCGCCTTGTCGAGCTGTTCAAGCCCTCGGTGCGCATTCCCCAAATTGACAACCGCGCGAACATAACCTGGCCGAAACGCCAACGCCTTTTCAAGCAGCGAAACCGCCCCTTTGAAGTCCTTCTTCTCAGTTAAGAGCACGGCCAAATTATTGAGAACCTCTGGAAAATCTCCCCGCAGCGCGATCGCCTCCCGAAACGCCGCGATGGCCGCGTCCTTGTTGTCAACCTTCAAATACGAAAGCGCGAGTGCCTGATGAATCGCCGCGCTTCGTCGATATCCCGCGGCAAACTTCTTCTCATTTTCGCGGTCGATCGTGTCAGCGTTTTGAAACGCGAATATCGCGAGCTCTGTCTTTCCTTGACGATAAAAAACGGCCCCCATGTTCATGATGGCGCCGATGTTGCGCTCGTCCTTTCGTAACGCCGACTTGGCGAGCGCAACCGCACCGTCCGAATCGCCCACGCGGATTTTCCATTTCCCGAGCAGATTCACCAGGTCCAGCGATTTTGGATTCTTCGCAACCAGCACATCGACAAAACGAACAGCCTCCGCGGCGCCGCGCCGTTTCGCCTGTTGATTCGCAAGAGCCTCGGCCGCCGGCAAAAAGTCGCCCTTCGCCCGAAGCGCCGAGCGATACGCCTCCTCGGCGAGCCCGTTTTCGCCCGTTCGCTCGTACAAAACGCCGAGGTTGAAATGCGCGTGCGGCAAGTCGGGGTTTCGCTCCGCAAGCCGCTTAAACGCGTCGATCCCCTTCTTCGCGTCCTCGAGCCCCGCCTTCGTCGCCTCGGTGAACTCCGCCGAAACCGCCTCACCAATCGGAGGTTCAACTTTGGCGGGCGGCTCGTCGACCGGCGCGCCCGCATCGACAGTTGCCCTTTCAACAGTTGCAACCGGAAGAGCCACACCCGAATCCGGTAGCGGTGTTACTTCCATGACCGTTGTCCCTCGCGCGCCAGCGTCGACGAAAACGGCGTCCGCCCCAACGGTCGGCGTATCCGGCTTTTTCTCGACCCCACTGCACCGCACCAAACCCGCCGCGAGCACACCTATGACCACCCACCGGCTCATACGAATAAGACGGATGATTGCGCCATACGATCTCTTTGGGCTCGCCCCCAACTTATTTCTCCTTCGGGCGCTTTGCCCCGGGTCCTTCTTGCGGCGTCCGCGGCGACACCTCAAGCCCCACATCAGCTCCGAGTTCCGTCTCGAGCATGACCTTCTCGTCCTTCACAACGCGAAACTCCGTCGGCCGCACCTTCGCGCGCGTCTCCATCGCGAGTTTGACCCACCGGCTCTTCACGCCGAACTTGTTCGCGGTGTCGATGACCTTCGTGTAAAAGCCGATCGCGTCGTCCTCGAATTTATCCGCGCGCTTCCGCATTTGCGCCGAAAACTCTTCGCACGCCTCGGGCCCAAGCCCCGTCGGGCACGGCGCGAGCGCAAGCTCGTCCGCAAACTGATTGTACAAAAGCCCCTGGCGATACCGAGACGCGAGAACCCACTCGACCGACAAATACCGCGTAACCTCTTCATAAGCCCCGTCGAGCTCCTTCACGACCTTTGCCTTCGCGTTCAACTTCTTGATGAAGTCCTTCAGCTTGCCCGCCATCTTCATCACTTGAAACGTTTGATACCGGTCTTCGAGCGCGACAAACTTCGCCTCGGCGGCAAAATTCGACGCGGGCAACGTGCCATGTCCAATTCTCTGGCGCGCATACTCCTTCAATATGTTCGCGTAACCGCGCTTCGCGTCGTACGTTCGCCCCTGCTTCTCGTAAGCCTTCGCGATGCGCCACGCCGCCTCGACCGCCGGCTGCGCGAACGCCCCGTCCGACCCGTACCTCGAAATGAAATTTGAAAACGTGCGAATCGCTCCCGACCAATCTTTCCCCTTCTCGCGAACGAGCCCCGCACGAAAGTACATCGCTGGCCCCTTCGGCAATTCGGCCGCCGCCTGCTTCATCTCCGGAAACTTCTTCAAATACCCATCAAGGTCTCGGTATTCATTCGCGTACTTCTCGTACATCTCAGCCGCGCGCGGGTAATCTTGATTATTTTCAAGTCCCTGCGCGCCAAACGCGAGCGCGAACGGCTGCCACCGCGACCCCGGATACTGCGTGCCGAGCTTTCGCCAGCTGTCGATCGCCTTCTCGACGTTGTAAAACAGCATCGAATTCACGCCGATGCGGTGCAGCGAAAAATCGACGCTCTCCGATTTCGGGTACTCGTTAACGACGCGCTCGTAAACCTTCGTCGCCGACTCATACTTCGCGAGCTTTTCGTAGTTTCGCGCGACCCGGAAAAGCGCCGTTGGCGCATATTCGTTTTTTGGGTCCTCGGCCACGAGCGACAGGTACTTCTTGGCCGCGTCGTCGAACCTCCCTTGCTTTTCGAGCTCCTCGCCCCCCTTGAACTTTGCGCCCAAGTAAAACACCTGCAGGTCTTTTCCGAGATCCTTGCGAGACCCGCCGCGCGAAACCTGCATCGCAAGGAGCTTTCGCGCCCACTCTTCGCCGGCCCCCCAGTTTCCAACCAGCCGATAACTTTCGATGATGAGCTTTGCCGCGTTCTCGGCCTCGACGGTCGTCGGATGCTGCGTCGCGATTCGCTCAAACCGTCGCCGCGCTTCGTCGAAGTGCTTGTACTTAAAAAACCACTCGGCCGCGAGATACCCGACCGTCGGCACGCGCTCCGACTTCGGCACGATCGTCGCGAACAGATCGCGCGCCTTGATCCCGTCCATCACAACATCCGGGATGGCATCTGGCCCCGGACCACCCTCAAGCGCTTTCCCATCCTTTGTCTGTTGCGGGTGCCCGCGCTTCTCCATCTTCTTATTCGCGACGAGCTGCTCAATCCGCCGGTCAAGCGCAAGCGTTACGTTATAAGCCGCATCGGCTCGGTGCTTCTCGCCCGCATTCGTGTCACGCACGCGCACAAATCCGGCCGCCGCCTTGTCGTAGTCACCTGACCAAAAGTAACACTCTGCGAGCGAAAACAGCAGATCGTAAAACTGCGCCGAGTGCGGGAACCGCTCGATGTACTTCTCGTACGCCACGGCCGCGAATCCGTACTCGCTCCGCGCCTTCGTCCATCGCGCGTCGGCCAGCGCGTCCCCCGCCTTCGCGAGCGCTTCCGCTTCCTTCTTGATGTTCCGGCCTTCGCTGTGGTGGTACCGCGCCGCCGTGATGAGCGACTCCTCGACGAGCTCCCGCGCCTTTTCGATGGCACCCGTGTCACCGCGGTTTTTCTCGGCCCACTCGCTCCCCTGTTTGTACCGGTCAAAAATATTCTCACGCTCTTTCATCGCAAGCGCCTGCGTCTCCGGCTTGTCGTCGCGCGATTCGAGCGCCTTCACGAGCGCCGCTTGAATGAGCGGATTGCGCGGATGCAGCGGGTACGCCGCGAGCACTTGCGTATACGCCTGGACCGCTTCCGCGTGCCGATTCTGTTTCGCGAGGTTTTCGCCGAGCTTCGCAAAGATCTCCTGGATGTACGGCTTCCCGGCGAGGCGCTTCTGCGCGTACGCCCACGCCCGCGAAACCGACATCGGAATCTGCTCGCCGCACTGCCCGTTTTTGCAGACCGACCCCTCCTGACAATCCCCATCTGCTTTGCAAACGCCCGAGATGCAGTAACCCTCAACACACTGGCGCCCCGCCGAACACGTCAGATCGACGCTACACGGCCACCTTTCCTCGCCAAACGAGATGGCCATGTACTGAACGGTCTCCGCCCGCATGTCGCTCCCGGCTTCGCCCTTTTCAGCCGCCATCTTGTCCGACAGGTCAAGGAGGTCCGCGAAATATTTGATCGCTGAGTGAAAATCGTCGTCGCGGTAGTACGACCATGCGAGTTTATAAAGGGCCTTGTCATAAAGGATGTGGTCCGTGAAGCCGAGCATCCGCGAGTAGGCGTCGATCGCTTCCTTCAGCTTCCCGGAGTCAAAGAACTGTTCGCCGAGCCGCATCCACGCCTCAGCGACGAATTTCGATTTCGGGTATTTGCGCACGAGCTCGTTGAAAACCTCGACCGCTTCTTTTTCTTCCGCTTGTTCGACCAAGCAGTAACCCAAAATGTAGTAAACGCCGTCGAGCACAGAAAACCGCGGGAATTTGTTGATGATCCGCTGCGTGAGTTCGATGGTGCGCTCGAATCGCTTGCGCGGCGGCTGCGGGTAATCGGGCTCCTTGGGCTCGACCTTAAGCTTCTTTTCTTTGAAAAGGCGAACTTGCTCGTCGTACGCTTTTGAAATTCGCTCGACGTCTTGGCGGTACGCCTCGCGCGCGACTTCGGCTTCCGCTTCGGACCGCTCAAAGTAAAGCTCCGCAAGGCGAAACATGACGTCGGGTGTGTACTGCGCGTTGTCGGGGTAGTCCTTTATGAATCGCTCAAACCGCGCAATGGCATCATCGCGGCGCCTCTTCTCCTCGGCCTCAAGGACCTTGAGTTCCTTCTCAAAAGTGTCTTCGAGCCGCTTCTTGCGTTCACTGTATTTCGCTTCAATGATGCCGCGAACTTCGCCGTTATACGATTTTGTTTCATCTTGAAACCGACCGAGCGCCTCGCGCATCTCTTTCAACCCTTCGCGCCGCTCCGGCGTGTCGGGAAGCGACTCGGGCGTCACAATGCGCGGCACCGACTTAACAGGGAGTGCGCCCGCCCCCGCATCCGCATCCGCTGGGGATTTCAACGCAGGGGCGCCAAGCCGCGAAGGCGCAGCGGAGGCATCCTCCCTTGGCGTCTCCGCATCTTTGCGTTTAACCTCTTCCCCCGCATCCACCGCGGCTTTGGGCACCGCCGCGCTCCCAAGCCGCATGCGCACGCCGCCATCAACATCCGCGCCAAAGGCCAACGCGACGAACAACAAGGCCGACGTCACGGCTTCTTCTTCTCCTTGCTCTCGGCCGCCGCGGCGTCGTCGTCTTCGGAGCGAAGTTCCTTAAAGTCCTTTTCGAGCGTCTTCATTTCGCGTTCCCGGTCTTGGAGCGTCCCCGTATACTTCTTGCTGTTGTCTTCCTTCTTTTTCCACACGACATCGATGAGGCCAACATCCGCCTCGACGACCAGATCACCAATTCGGCGCCGCACGCTGTCGAACGTCTCGTGCGCGACCTTTCCCGCGAGCGTCTCAGATTCTCCGGAATACCTCTTGCTTTCGCGGCGAAACTTCCAAACTTCCTTCCGCTCCGCGTTGACGCGCGCCTGGAGCCCTATCACTTTCTTCTCAACCTCGCGACGCAGCCGCGATTGAAACTCGCGCAGCCGCAACGACAGAGTGTCCATCGTCGTTCGATCGTCGTCAGCCTTCTCGGCGAGCCGCGCCGCTTCTCCCGACAACCTCGACCGAAGCTGCCGCAAAAAAGCCTGCTCACCCGCAAGCGCCTCCTTCAGTTTCTCGCGAACATTCGCGTCTTCCGCGGCATTGTCTTCAAGCGAAAGCTGCGCGATCCCACGCGCCGTTTCTTTACGCGCCGTTTCGATTTCGCGGATCATTTCGCGAATTGTCTTTTGCTCAAGGTCGATCTGCGAAATAAAAATGCGCTCTTGGTCCTCCGATATGCCGCGCGACTTCTTTGTGTCGTTGAAATACTTAACGAGCGCGACAACTTGGGCGAGTCTTCCCTCAAGCTCGAACAGGAGCCGAAACAGCTCGTGGTCCTGTTTCCGAAATCGCGCTTCGCTTGTGAGCCGTCGGTTCAAGTAATCCTCGCGCGTCTTCGGCGCGTCTTTGTATTTCTCCTCCCAAGTCGCGATTCGCTTCCGAATCTCAACGAGCTCAGCCTGCTCAGCCTCCGACAACTTTCCTGCAAACAGCTTCGCCTCAACTTGGGTGAGCTGGCGCCGCATCATCAAAATCGAATTCTCGTACCCCAGCGCCCGCGCCCGCGCATCGCGCAAATCGGGAAAGATATCGATCTTGTTTGGCGCGCGCAGACTCGACTCCAAGTGACTTAAAATCCGGTCGATTTCGCGCAGCGACGCTTCGTTGCCGCGCACGTCGGCGATGAGTGAAACCGCCTTGGACACATCGAGGTCCTTTTTCACCCAACGTGACGCGATCTTCGGAAAGATCGCGGCGAAATCAAATTTGTCGAGGTTCTCCGTGATCATGCGCCGGAAAAACCCGTCCGCCGCTTCGGCTTTCGAGACGAATTTCGCCATTTCGTCCTGAAGCGGCTTGTACAGTTGGATGATCTCCTCGTAAGTCTTATCCGCCTTCTCATACTCCGCGAGGTGTAAATGGAGGTTGCCCTGGAGAAGGCGTGCCCGCGGCAACAGCGGTGAATCAGGAAGAAGCATCAGCACGTCGGCCGTTCGAAGCGCTTGCTTGAAGTTCTTCGCCTTCACGTGAACCCAGGCCAATTCAAAAAGCGATTCATCAAACACATCTGACGTGTGGCGAATTCGCGTGTAGTAATCCTCGGCCTGCTTATAGTCTTTGAGATCGTGGAAAACTCGTCCCAACGCGAGGTTCAGAAGGTCGACGACACGTCGCTCCTCCTCGGTCGCGGGCGCCAACTTGAGCGCCTCGACGGCGGCGGCGATCGCCTCCTTGTATTTTCCTTCGCGAACCCAAAGCGCAACCACATGGAATCGCGCGCGAAGCAAAAACGGCGACGCCAGAGGAATCGACAAAAACGCGTCCCGCGCGCGCCGCCCTTCTTTCACAGCGGCCTCTGTGGCCTGAGGAATATCCTCGACGATGTTGTAGAGCGCCTTCGCGCGCAAGTAAGGCGAATCGACATCGTCGCCGAGCGCGTTGGTCTTAACGAGAAGCGCCCAGAGGGTCTCGATGTCCGCGTAACGGCGCTCCTGAAACGCGAGAGCGATAAGTCGTCGAAGCGCGTCCGGCCGCCACCTTCGTCCACCCCGCTCTACGAGCTGCAAAAAATGCCGCATAGCGCCAAAATAGTTCTTGTTGCGGTAAAGCGATTCCGCCAAGTGATAAAGCGCCTCATCAAATGCGACGCTCGCCTGAAACCGCGCGTCGTCGACAATGTCCAGCAAGACGATCGCCGCTTCCGTGTAATTGCCGATCTGAAATGCCGTGAGTCCCCGAGCGAGCCGCTCGTTAACGCCCACCGTAAGCACCGAGGCGTCCGCCGCAAAGTGCTCCTTAAAGAGTCGGTCGATGTCGCTTCCAACGCTGCGGAGGTGAATATGGATGCGACCGAGTTCAACGGCCGAGCTTTGCGTTTGAGCGTACGCGGAGGCGGCGCCGAAAAGCGCCACAAGGCTAAAGACCGCCGCGCCTGATTTGCCGAGCGACTTCACTTCGACTTAGGCGTTGGCGTTGGCGTCGGTGCTGGCGTTGGCGTCGGTGCTGGCGTTGGCGTTGGCGTCGGTGCTGGCGTTGGCGTTGGCGTCGGGGTTGGCGTTGGAGACGGTGTCGGGGTTGGAGACGGTGTCGGCTCGGTCGTCGGCTTTCCCTTCTCCTTGTCCTTGTCTTTCTCCTTGTCCTTGTCGCCCTGCACAGCCGCGCGCGACGGCTTCTTCACGTCAACTTCAAATCGGACATCGGGACGGTCTTTCCACTGCGTCGTCAGCATCCCCTTCTCGTAGCCGACGATTTTAATGTGCGTAACTTTCCCCTCTTCCGCATGGAACTGATAGCTCGACTTGATCCGAAACCGATACCCCTCGAGATACGACAAGAGCCCGTGCCCGCGATAAACCAAGTAAACGGCAACGCTGTGGGCACCCGGAACGATGCTCCCGTTAAAAATCTGAAACTCCTCGCGCTTCTCAAGGTCGCCCTCGGTATCAACCTTTTGGTAAATCGGCGCACCGTCGAGATGATATTGGACCTCTTCGAGCTTGAAGCTCGACCCCATTTCATTGCGATGAACGAGAATCGCCGACGCGCCCGTGATCACACCCTGAAGCACCGTCTCCTGAA
The DNA here is from genome assembly GCA_016192705.1 of Deltaproteobacteria bacterium. Taxonomy (GTDB): domain Bacteria; phylum Myxococcota; class JACPTQ01; order JACPTQ01; family JACPTQ01; genus JACPTQ01. The sequence goes on from JACPTQ010000022.1 coordinate 44,778, forward strand.
GAACCAACAGCCGCGCCTTGGACCGGTAAATCCGCTCTTTCAGCTCGTTGACCTTCTCTTCGAGCGTCCGAATCTGCACCGATTGAAAATCCTCTTTGGGCGGAAGCTCAGGCGGCTTTGTCTCGTCGGGCTTCGCGGTGGTTTTGGGCGGCGTTGTTGCAGTTGCAGGAGCGGTTGCGGGTGTTGGGGTTGGCGTTAGGGTCGGCGTGGGCGTTGGAGTCGGGGTTGGAGTCGGCGTCGGGGTGGGGCTCTTCGTCCCCGCTGTGGTCCCTGATTCCGGGGTCTTCGCACCCCCCTCGCCTTTACCCTTTGCGTCGGCCTCCTTTTCGTTATCCTTTTTCTCGCCACCGCCCGTTGTCTGCGCAATCGCCCCGAACGAAAAAACGAGCGCGGAAACAATCGGGAAAACGATCGCCGACTGAATAGACGTAGTTTTCATACAACACCACCCCATAGGGTCAAGGTTTAGCCTACAGAAAGTTTATAACAAACGGTTACCACCCGCGTCAATGAAACGAGCGCCCGGAGGTCCGCGTCCTTCTTACGGTTTTTGGTGAATTGCACAGATTCGCCGCGTTGTCCGTCTAACATCTATAGATGGTCCACTTAGAAGATCGACCGAAGCCGCCCCCGTCGAACCTCGATGTGGAACATCGCTTGCTGAAGAGACAATGGGGGAACGGTGAGAGCGATGAAAAGGATGAGACGATGAAATCGGCTTCGGAACATAAATGTGATGCTCGGATCGCGAACCGCAATGAGATCCTTTCGATGATTGCCGAAGTGTCGGTTCGTTTTTTCGACGAGGCGCTTTCGCGATGTCGAAACGAGAGGGATGCGTCGCGCCTCGCGACCGCACTCTTCGTTTCGGCGTGGCTGAACGACCGACCCGACGAACTCTGGACGGAAGACTCCCGACTGACGGTATCCGAAACCTAGCTTCTTGAACCAACCGGCCCGCCGAGACTACACTCATACCTGTGATTAAGCTCGTCATTCGAGACGACGAAGGTCGGAGCACCGTCGTTCCGATTTTGCGCGACGAAATAACGATTGGACGACGCGAAGGAAACACAATCCGGCTCACGGAGCGCAACGTTTCGCGCGACCACGCACGCCTGACGCGTGTCGATTCCGGAGTTCTCATCGAGGATCTCGACAGCTACGGCGGCATCCGCGTCAACGGCTCAAGGATCAAAGCGAAAACTGCGCTGCGCGAAGGCGACCTCATTCAGATTGGCGACTACCAGCTCGCCATCGAGGCCGACACGAGTGAAATCAACCCGCTCGGGGGCGGACGCGATTCGTCCACGGCGCGGATGAAAAACCCGAACGCGCATGAGACGGTTCGGATCGAGTCTGCCGAGCTGGCCACTGCGTCGTCGGGCGTTGACGCCCAGGTTGAAACCAATTGGGAACCACCACGACTCGTGGGGCTCTCGGCACCGATCGCGGGACAAACGTTTCCTCTCAAGAACGCCGAAACCGTCATTGGGCGCGTGCCCGACAACGATATCGTCATCGACGACAAGGGGCTCGCACGGCACCACGTGAAAATAATAGCGTTGGACGGAAGATGGAAAGTCATCGACCTCGGCAGCCCGACGGGCTTCACCATTAACGGTGAGGAGTTTGAGACAGCCGAGCTTCGCCAGGGCGACGAGGTGACGCTCGGGCCGGTGAAGCTGCGGTTTGAGTGGCCACCGGTGAAGGAAGAAGAGAAGAAAAATGCGGGAAACAATGGGGCGAAGGGCGCGTTGCCGTCGACGACGAAGTTGCGGGGACTTGGAGAGAAACCGAAGGAGGCGCCCAAGAGCACGAAGATCGTCGTTGTCGGCTCGATCGTCGTGGCGATCGCGTGTGTCGTGGTGTTTGCCCTGACGCTGGGCGGTGACAAACCCGCTCCTTCACCCACTCCCGCAACCTTGTCCGCAACCGCTCCCGCAGGGGATTTCAACGCAGAGGCGCAAAGCCGCAAAGCCGAAAAAACAGCTGCTTCTCCTCGTGGCGACTCCGCGCCTTTGCGTCAAATCCATGCTTCCGCGCCCGCTACGCTCTCTCCACGCGACGCCGATGACCGCCAATCAAAACTCTCAATCGCTAAACGCGACATGGAGGCCGAACGCTGGGAAGACGCCGTTCGCGTGCTTTACCCATGGGTCCTCGCCCATGGCGACGACAAAGAAATCCGTGCGCTGTACGACGAAGCCCGACGTGAGGATGCAGCGTCACGAACGTTTCAGCTTCTCAAGTCCGCGTTTGGACGTGAATCATGGGGCGAATTTGTTTTACTCGCGAAGCGCATCCCGGACGACAGTCGCTATCGACGCGAGATGATGTTGTTCGTCGGCAAACTTTACGAACGCGCCGAAGGTGCCGTGGCCGCGGGTGCGAGCGACCGCGCCATCATGCTGATTCAGCAGATACTGCGAGCCGATCCAACCAACGACCCCGCAAAGCGACTCCTCGCCGATCTCGGGAAACGCCTCGATGCGCGAGCGGCTGAAGCCGCAACTCCGATCCGACGCCGGGCAACCGCACCCGCACCCGCTCCCGCTTCCGCAACCGCTCCCGCTCCCGCAACCGGTTCCGCAACCGCAACCGCTCCAGCAACCGCTTCCGCGCGTGAGGGCGCCCGCGCAAACGATGCGGCGCAAGTCCCGGCCCTCGAGAAGGCGGGGCTCGACGCCCTCTGGAACGATCCGCCCACGGCCATCGAGAAATTTAACGCCGTCCTCAAGATCGCGCCAAACCGCGCCGTTACGCACCGCTTGCTCGGCGTCGCCTACGCCAATCTCGAAAAACGTGAACTCGCGCTCCACTTTTACAAGCGTTACCTTGCGCTCGCCCCCGACGCGCGCGATCGACCTTCTGTGGAGCGGGCCATCGAAAAGTTGGAGGCGCACTGACGGCTCTTTACGACAACGCGCGGACAATATAAAAGCGGGTGCGATGATTAGTACGCCAACGTGGGCCTGTCTCTTTATGTTCCTCGCAACCGCTGTCGCGTGCGATGCACAAGAGAACGTCAAGGTCGCGCTCGCGTCGTCGCCACGCGAGAACTTTCAACGCGGGCTTAAAGCGTACAACAAGGGCGAATGGGCGGAAGCCGAAAAATATTTTAACTACACGAAGGCGCGCGGGCACGGTGACTGGGCGGTGCTTGCGGAGATTCGCCTCGCCGACACTTACTTCGAGCGCGAACGCTACGCCGAGGCCGTCGACGCTTACCAACTTTTCACGAAGACACACTCGACGCACCCGGAAGCCGACCATGCGACGTATCGCATCGCCCTCTCGGCGTTTCGCCAAATCCCCGACGACTGGTTCATCCTACCGCCCGCCCACGAACGCGATCTCCGCTCGACGACCGACGCGCGCCGCGCCTTGGAGAACTACCTCGCGCGATACCCGAATGGGCGGTACGCCGCGAACGCGCGCACCGAATATCTTGAGATTCGGTCGCGTCTCATTTCGTACGAAATCTACGCCGCCGACTTTTACGCAAACCGTGCCAAGTGGCCAGCCGTTGTGCTGCGCCTTGAATTCGCGATGCGCGAATACCCGGGGATGGGACGCGACGAAGAGATTCTTTTTAAACTCGGCTCGGCCTACATCAGCAGCGGCGATTTTGGGCGCGGTGTCGAAACGCTGAAGTCGGTCATCGCGCGTTTTCCGGGTGGGCGGTATCGAAAGGCGGCTGAGAAGATCGTCGCCCGCGTCGTTCCAAAACGTTAAGGGGGGTTGGGCCTATGGATCAAGGGATTCGACGGTTGCTCACGCTCGGGCGCGAACATTTCGATGCGCGCGATTACCCGTCCGCGGAGTCGTGCCTTCGCCAGGTCGTTGAGAAGTACCCGAGCTTCGCCGACGTCCACAATTTGCTCGGACAGGTTTATCACGCGCTCGGCAAGTTCCCGGAAGCGCAGGCGGCCTTCGAGGAGGCGCTCCGCATCAACCCGCATTACACCGAGGCCGCGCTCAACCTCGCCGTCACGTACAACGATGTCGGACGGTACCAGCGCGCAAAGGAAGTCTACGCGAATGTTCTCGCGTCAACGGCCGGCGCCCCCGGCAAGCTCGACCCGTTCGTGCGGGGCAAAATCGCAAATCTGCACGCCGAGCTCGGCGACGCGTACCAGGGCGCGGGGCTGCCGGACCTCGCCGTCGATGAGTATCGGCGCGCGCTGTCGCTGTCGCCGCAGTTCGCCGACGTTCGCACGAAACTCGCGCGCCTTTACCGAGACCTCGGCCAACTTGACGAGTCGCTCCGCGAGATCGAAGAGGCGGTGCGCGCAAATCCAGCGTACGCCCCAGCACGCGTGCACCTCGGCATTACGCTTCACGCCATGGGAAGAAACGACGCCGCTCGCCATGAGTGGGAAGAAGTTTTGAAGCTCGACCCCGGAAATCGCAGCGCCGAAACGTACCTTCGAATCGTACGCAGCGATTGACCGACGCCGCACGCGGCTCGGCGTGTTTCACGCGACGGCGAACATTATCTTTTCGCGCGCAACGTCGCGGCCAGCCGATCGCGAACACGATTAAAAATGATGTCGCGCCGGATCGTCTCGCGCGCCGATTCAAAAGGGAGCGTGTGGGACTCGGCCGTCTCCGTCACGGCGAACAGTCTAAACCCGTTTCCCACCTCGACGACCGGCGACAAATCACCGACGGCCCGCAAGGCACGCGCCCCCTCCGGAATGAACTCGCTCCCAACGTCATACCACCCAACGTCGCCGCCTTCCGCGCGGTTTTCCGGGTCTTCGTTGTGCTCCTTCGCAACCGCCGCGAACGATTTCCCAGCCGCGATCTCGCCGCGAAGTCGCGCTAAGAGCGCGCGCTGCTCATCGCGACGCGCCGCAAGATCCATCGGCGTCCAAAGCCGGAGAATCGTCCGAATCCGCACCCGCAGCGGCTCTCTCCACTCGTTTTTCCGCGCATCAAACGCGGCCCGAAGCTCTCTGTCTTCCACGACTTCGCCCGCGCCACTTCGCGCGACCTCCGCGGCAACCAGCTCGCGCGCAAGCGCCCGTACGACCGCCGCCCGCACCTCTGGCCTCACGCGCATCGCTTCGCTCTTCCACCCTTCAGAAAACAAAACCTCCCGGTCCGCGATGCTCGCGACCAAATCGACCTGCTTCACTTCCGAACGAAATCGCCCCGCGACCAGGGCGTGCGCAAGCGTCTGCTCGACCAAAAAATGCCCCATTCGGATGTCGCGGCCACTGACAACCGCCAAAACCGCGTCGCCCGATCCACCGCGCCCGGCCATCGCGTCTTCCGAGAGCGGCTTTGGCGCGCACGATGCGAGCGGCATGAAGACCAAAAACAACAACCGATACGAACGGCACGTCATCATCAAAGCGGCAGCGTCACGTAATACCCGAGTCGCCCGCGCTGGATCAACACGAGCACCGACTTCGCCCCGACAACACGCGCGACGGCCGCTTCAAAGTCTTGCAACTTGTTGATCGACGCGTTCGCGATTTGCAAAACCCGGTCGCCGGGCCGAAGCCCGACGCGCTGCGCGAGCCCGCCGCGAACGAGCCCCGAAATGACAACGCCGCTCGCCGCGCGCTCGCCCTCGCGCGCAAAGGCGCGAACCACGAATCCCAGGCGCCGCTTCACGAAGTCACGCGCTCGGTTCGCAGGAAATCGCCCTGCGGTCACGGTGATCGGCACGAATGCGCTCCCGCGAATCATGACCATCGACACAAGCTCACCCACCGTGACGCCGCGAATGCGTTCGCTGAAATCGCGGTGCGACGCGACGCCTTCATCCCGGAGCTTTGCGAGCCAATCGCCGCGCCGCACGCCGGCTTTTTCCGCGGGACTCCCCGGCTCGACGTGAACCACCACCACCCGAGCGCGATCGCCATCCTCCACGTCGCGAACGTCGAAACCGAGCCACCCGCGCACAACTTCGCCGAACTGGAGCAGGTCGTCGACGATGCGTCGCGCACGATCGATCGGAATCGCGAAGCCGATCCCGCGCCCCGACTGGTAAATCGCTGTGTTGATACCGACGATTTCGCCCTTCAAATTAAGGAGTGGCCCGCCCGAATTTCCCGGGTTGATCGACGCGTCCGTTTGAATGAGGTCGCGGTAGATGCGGCGCTCGGTTTTAAGCGCGCGGCCGAGTGCGCTGACGACGCCAACGGTGACGGTGTGCGAAAGGCCGAACGGATTCCCAATGGCGATGACCGATTCGCCGGGTGACAACGCCGAAGACCGCCCAAGCGGAATCGACGCGAGGCCGCCCGGCGCACGCACTCTAATGATGGCGATGTCGAACTCCGCGTCGCCCGCAACAAGCTCACCCGCGAGTTCGCGGCCATCGGCGAGCACGACGCGAATCGACCCGGCGCGCGCGACGACGTGCTCATTGGTGAGAACGAACCCGCGCGGATCGACGACCACGCCCGATCCGAGGCTAACGCCGCGCTTCCGTCGCGCATGGGAGTCGAAGCCGAACTCGTCAAACCAGGGATCGCGCATGAAACCCGAAAACGGCGATTCACGAACCTGGTCCGTGAAAAGGCTGACGACGGCGGGCCCGGCGCGTTTGACCGCCTCGACGACCGCTTCGCTGTGCGGGTGCGCGAAAGTCTCGCGCGGGAAAGAGCCGCTAAGCCCGAGGGCGATGACGAGACAGCGCGACGCGAATCGACAATCCATGACTCTTTCGCGCTCAATAGAAACCCCGGTCGAGTTGTTGTCAAACCCTCTTATAGGACGCCGATCCCGGGTTAAGCGGTGACGTTAGTCGAGGGCGTCGGGTTGGCAGAGGGCCGCGTCGGCGCGCCGAAGTCCTCGGGTCTGAATGCAATCGTGCGATCAAATCAGTGTAAAGTGACGCGCGAAAACCCGTAGATTTCAACGGATACTGCGCTGCAGACCCTGCGGAGGCGCGCCTTTGCGGCCCCCCTGCCAACCCGACGCAACAGCTGGCGAACCGCTTACCGGGTAGATATTTTTTTGGCCCTTGAGGGCGGTGCGATGTGTTCACCCCACGGGTACAGACGTGCGATCGTTCAACCCCCAAGCCCACCGCCGCCATTTCCCGCTGAACGGTGAACTTCTGAGATGGCGGGAGGGGTTTGGGCAAGCAGAGGCTCGCGTATTCTGTGAGCAATGGTTGGCAAGCCTGTGGCTTGCCGACGCGAACAGAATCGCGAGGGCGACGGAACGGAGCCCGCAGCGCACCTTTGCGCAGGGGCTGAGGTGTTGATCTGGCGTGGATTTGACTCCACTGTGGGCCTTGATTCAACTGGCGCAACCGTTCTTTTAGTGTCAGCCCCGAGGACGTCCGCGAGCCGAAGCGAGCCCAGCCCCCTCCCGCTCTCTTGATGGTCTTCGCCGTTAACCGGGAATCAGCACTAAAAAGACGCCCAAAAAAGCAACGGTTGCACAGTGTCGTGACATCTGCGAAAGCACACGAAATCCGCGAAAAACACGTGACTTTATGCGTCATGCCGAGTTCTGCGACGCCCAGCACGCGAGAAACTGCGCGAAATCGGCCAAAATCAGCTGAAAAACCACAGGCATACGGCTTGCTCTCCGTTCGCCCTCGACGGAGGGGCCATGTTAGAGAAACGAGGCGGCACGAGGAATCGGCCGGTCATTGAGGTGATTTCGGGGGCGCTCGAGGGGAAAAAGATCGCGCTCGGCCTCACGATGGTGACGGTCGGTAAAGACGAGGGAATGGACCTCCCGATCACAGACGACGAGGCCGCCGCAGCGCACGCGGGGTTTTTGCTGTGGAAGGGCGAGGTGCGCGTCTTCGATTTTGGGACCGAAGCCGGGACGTTTGTGAACGGCGAGCGAGTTGCCGAGACGGCGCTCGCGGACAACGACGAAATTCAGATCGGCTCGACCCGTTTTCGCTTCATCGGTAACGCGTAGGGAAAAGAGACAAGATTCACCACGGAGACACTGAGAAACGGAGCGCTCTCAGTCGAAGGCGAACGGTTTATCTCGATGCCCGCGCCCTGCGACGGAAGCGCGCACCGAAAACACCTAAGACCAGAACGATCGGCGCGAAAAGGCTTTCGCCCCCAACCGCTCCCACGCCACACGCGCAGCCACCTGGAGGCGCGTCGGTGATTTCGTAACCCGCGTTCGGATCGACGAGCGTCGGCGGCGTCGAGGTCGGCGTGCCGCCTGATCCCGCATCCGGTGTGGTCGCCGCGCCCGCATCCGGCGGTTCGTAACACGTCCCTCGCGCAAAGCAGGCGTTCGCGTACCCGTCCTGCGTGCGACCGCAGCAGTACCCCTCGCCGCACTCCGCATCACGAAAACACCGCTTTGTACACGTGAACCGCCACACCGATTGATACGCCCGCGTGCAAAGCGGCGCATCGGCCGCGCAATCGGCCTCCGTCGCGCAATGCTCACCGAGCGGCTTCGCTTCGGGGATATTCGTGTCCGACGACACCGCAACCAGCGTCGACCGCCCACGCGTCGCCGTGCCGTATTTCGCCACCAAATCGTCGACGACCGACTTCATGCGATCGAGAAGCCGTGTGTCGTTCGCCTCCCCGGCGCGCACCACGAGCACAAACCCAACGCGATGCTCTTTGCGGCTCGTCGTTGAATCGGGCACGCGCGCACCCTCCACGCGAATGATGTCTTCAATCCCCACGCGACGCGGCAGCCCCGTGATTTGCACTGGCCGCGCCCACTGCGGCGGCGATGCGCGGTTCACGCGTTGCCCATACATGTCGTACGCGCGCGCAACATCGGGCGACTGAATGAGCAGCATGGGCGGAACCTCGTCGGGTCGCGCAAGCCCCATCACGTAAAGGTCGAGCCACGAGTAGTCGAGGTTGGTGTATTGGGTGGTCGTCGTGAAGCGATGTCGCGTGCGAACCGGCGGCCCCGCGTCGACGACCGTTCCCGCATCCCCGTCCGCACCAGCTCCCGCGTCGGGCTCCGCTCCCGCGTCCGCATCCGCAACCGCTCCCGCATCCGCATCGGCTCCGGCTCCCGCATCGACCGGCTCAACCCAACTCGGCCCGTCGTCGTCGCGCCACGCGTTCCCTTCCATCGGCGACCCGCCCGACTCAAAAAAATACGACCAATGGCTGTCGTCTCGCCCGAGCAACTCATCCGAGTCGACGCCGTTATCATCAAAGTGCACGAACGAACACCAACGATGCGCGAGCTCCTGCAGAAAAACCGCGTTCCCCCAGTCGCTCCCGCGCCCGTACCAACCGAGTTGGTTGATCATCAAGATCCCCTCGAGCAGGCCGAACGTTTGGTCGAAAACCTCGTCGCCACCGGGCGTCGAGTTGCGATAGCCGATCCCCCGCGTGTCGTTCGAAAGCGGCAGATAAAACGCCCCGGGAAAATCGATCGGAAACGACGTGATGATCGTGATGAAGTGCACATCGTCGGGTTGGGTATCGTAGTACGCGCGCACCGCGCTCTCGACCGCGCCGTAAACCTCGCGGCCGCTCGACCAGTTGGTCGCCTCGTAGGCGCCGTCGTCGTCGACGAGAAGGACGAAGTTCCGACCGCTCTTTCGTGCGCGCAAATAGTTCGGCGCACCGCGATACGACTCGAACGCGCCGAGCGTCACGAGTTTTTGCACGTCGCGTATGACCGGCTTCCCGGAAAAGCAGGCGGCGCGAGGATTCGCAGGTTCAACGACCTGCGTGAGCGTCATCGCAACTAAAAGAGGGAAGAGAACCATCCAGCACCCCTTTCAGGTGTCCCCCGTTCTTCCGAGTCGGTCCTTGTTGAGCAAAAGCCGGGCCCACGTCGCCTCGCGAGAAATGCGTCGATTTTGAAAACCCAGCGCGCGCCAACGATGACAAATCGAGCGGCGCGAAACCAAAGCCGTCACACCGCTGACGGTCGCGACGGCCCGTGAATCACAAGCGTTTCGGGACGTCGTTTGACCGTTTCGATCGACTCTGGTAGTCGGTCAGAGCGATGTCGATCGAAGCCGTCGAAGATTCATCGCAACCGCTTCAACGAAGGGTCGAGTCTGGGGCGCCGGGGTCGCCTGTCCCCACTCCCGCGCGGCTCACCCCCATGATGCGGCAATACTTGTCGGCAAAATCCGAAAACCCCGACGCGCTTCTCATGTTTCGGTTGGGCGATTTTTACGAGCTTTTTTTTGAGGACGCGACAATCGCTGCGCGTCTCCTCAACTTGACGCTCACGTCGCGCGACAAGGGCGATGACGCCGTTCCGATGTGCGGCGTTCCACACCACGCCGCAACGACGTACGTGGCGCGCCTGAATGCCGCGGGGTATCGCGTCGCGCTTTGCGATCAGGTCGAGGATCCGAAAGCGGCCAAGGGGATCGTGCGGCGCGAAGTGACGCGTGTTGCAACGCCCGGCGTGCCGCTCTCGCCCGACGCCATCGACGTGCGCGAGCCGAATTTTTTCCTCGCGATTGCACGCGCGGCGAATGCGGCCGACGAATCGTTTGCGTACGCCCTCGTCGAACCAACGACCGGCGAGATGAAAACGCGCGCCGTGGCGACCGCACGCGACATTAAAGAGGCGATCGCGATTTTTGGACCGAAAGAGATCTTGGTCGCGCGCGACGACGCAGATTCGACGTGGGTGTCGGAGATTCGCGCGGGCAACGGAACGGCGGGGGCGGCGTGGACAACGGTCGAGGCGCCGGCTTCACGCGGCGAAAGCGCGTCTGCGGCGGCCGTGGCGACGGCGCTCGCAATCGATTATGTCGCGGCAACTTCGCGCGGCGTTGCGCATCTCGCGGCAACCGCGGGAGCGGCGACGGCTCCGCCCGTGCTCGATGTGACCGCCGTCAAGAACCTCGAAATTGTCGCAGGCCCCGACGGCCGTCGCGACGGCTCGCTGCTCGCGAGCCTCGACGAAACGGTGACGCCGATGGGGGCGCGGCTCGTTCGCTCACGCCTTCTCGAACCGCTCACCGACAAGGCGGCCATCGACGCGCGACTTGACGATGTCGAACGATGGTTTTCGCGCCCGACCGACCGCGACGCCATCCGACGCGAACTCCGCGGTGTGAACGATATCGAACGCCTCGTCGGCAAGGCATGCGTCGGCAACCTGACGCCGCGTGACCTCCTCGCACTCGCAAATTCGTTGCGCAGCGCGGATTTGGTGCGCACGCGCGCCGGCGCATCGTTCGACGCGCACACGGCCCTCGCAACCCGCATCGCCACAACACTCGTCGACGAACCCCCGCTCGCGCCCGGCGACGGCGGTCTCATCCGACGCGGCGTTCGCGCCGACATCGACGAGCTTCAACTCGCCGAAGAGAACGCGCGCGGCTTCATCGCGACGATCGAATCGCGCGAACGCGAGAGGACCGGCATCACGTCGCTCAAGGTGCGCTACAACCGCGTCTTTGGGTTTGTGATCGAAGTCACAAAAACGCACCTTGCGCGCGTCCCAAGCGACTACGAACGCCGCCAAACGATCGCGGGCGGCGAGCGGTTCGTCACGGCCGAGCTGAAACGCGAAGAAGAAAAAGTTCTGCACGCGCACGAACGCCGCGCCGCGCTTGAACTTGCGCTCTTCGAGGAGCTTCGCGCCGCGGTCGTTGACGCCGCCGCCACGCTTCGCGCCACAGCGTTCGCCATCGCCGACATCGACGTCGCGACCGCGCTCGCCCACCTCGCCGCAACGCGCAACTTTGTTCGTCCGACCATCGTGACCGAGCCCGTGACATCGATCACCGATGGTCGCCACGTGGTCCTCGAGCGCGTCGTCGCCGCCTCTGGCGCGCGCTTCGTCCCGAACTCGGTCACGCTCGACGCCAGCGACCAGCAGATCCTCATCCTCACGGGCCCCAACATGGCGGGCAAGTCGACCGTGATGCGCCAAACGGCCATCATTCATCTTCTTGCGCAAGTGGGGTCGTTCGTCCCCGCAAAAGCCGCAACGCTCGGCATCGTCGACCGCCTTTTCACGCGCGTCGGTGCCCACGACGAGCTCACGCGAGGGCAATCGACCTTCATGGTTGAGATGACCGAGACATCGCGCATCCTCGCGCGCGCCACGCGGCAAAGCCTCATCGTGCTGGACGAGCTCGGCCGCGGAACAAGTACGTTCGACGGGATTTCGATCGCGTGGGCGGTTGCCGAGCAGATTCACGACCGCATCGGCGCCCGCACGCTCTTCGCGACGCACTACCACGAGCTGGCCGACCTGCCGCACCTTTTGCCACGCGCGAAGAACGCGCAGCTCGCCGTCCGCGAGTGGAACGACAACATCATCTTCTTGTGGCGCCTCGTTGACGGTGCCGCGGGGCGATCGTACGGCATCCAAGTCGCGCGACTCGCCGCGCTGCCGACCGAGGTGATTGCGCGCGCGCAGGAGATTTTGGCCGCTCTCGAGGAGTCGAACGCGGCTTTCGAAGAGAAACCGACCATCGCAACGCCGCCGGGCGCCCCCGCGCGACGCGTCGGTCGCCGCTCGCTCCTGCAGCAACTCACAATGTTTGGCGGAAAGCCGGCGCCGCACGAACCTGTCGAGCCCAGCGCTTCGTCTGCGCTTGAAAGTGAGCTGCAGCGTCTCGAGCTCGATCGGTTGACACCACTCGAGGCACTCGAAACGCTTTACCGACTCAAAAAAACAGTCGGCGACAAAAAGAAATAATCGAACAAATTTATTGCCTCACGTCGCCGTGCGTGTTAAAAAAACTTATGCGTTTTCTCTCGGCGGCTCTCGCATTAATGCTCATCGCCACCTCGGCGCTTGCGAGCGAGCCGTTCCATCGCCGAAGCCTAACGCCCGACCAACGCGGCTCGGGCGGTTCGGCGACTGACGCGAGTTTGCCAACCAGCGCGCCACGCCCCTTCATCGCTGGGTGCCCGGTCGAATTCGAAGTCCGCTGGAGCAAAATCCCTTTCTCGCATCCGCCACTCCCGGCTGAGTTCGATCGCGCGTGCGCCGACAAGACGAAGAAAGTCGCTTACCTGGCGCCGTCGCAGCTTCCAGACGTCGGCGCCGCAACGCGACCCGCGCCGCCCGCAGGGCCCGTCGCGGCCGTTACGACCAATGCGCAAAAGGTTCTCGTCGAGCTCGCACGCAGTTACATCGGTAAAGCGACGCTGACGCTCGGCTCGAAAAAACACTTCACCGACGAGGCGCCGCTTTTCGTGCGCGCCGTGTTGAAGCAGGCGGGACACGATCCGTTTGAGGGCAAGAAACGCTGGAAGACGGCGAACAAAGTTATGTGGATCTGGTTCCACTCGAAGCAGGCGAACACGGTCCATTTCCAAAAACGGCCGAACGTTGGCGACGTGGTCTTCTTCAACAACACGTTTGACTTGAATCGCGACAAACTTACCAACGACTGGTTTAGCCACGTCGGAATCGTCGAGGAGATTGATGCCGACGGAACGGTCACGTTTATTCAGCGTGGACCCGAGGGGATTGGGCGGCGCAAGATGAATCTTCTCCAACCGCGCGCGCGGCGCGACCCGTCGAACTCCAAGGTGTGGAACAGCGTGCTCCGGCTCGCGTCCAAAGCCGATAACGCGCAGGTCCCCCGGCTCTCATCTGAGCTGTTTGCCGGGTTCGCAACCTTCGCGAAGTAAGGAAGGTTCGCTCAGTTCTTGCCCTTCGACTTTCGAGCGTCCTGTTCCGTCCGTTAGTAACGTGACGGCAGCGGTGTTGAGGTTTTGGCCGCGGTGCGCCAGCGTGGCGCGAAAATGTCGTTGCGGCTCGGCGAACCGCTTAAAAAGAGACGTAATTTCATGGGCATCGGGGGTGGCGGCGCCCGTGCTCTGTGGCATGGGAATGGCTTGTAAGATTCTTCGGAAAAACGGTAGACTCGCGCTCCTTGGTATCCGCCCTTACGGAATTCGGGCAGAGATTAGGAAGAGGATCGATGAGAAACGAGCGACATTTGAATCAGCTGCGCAACGAAAAGCGGCACGAAGAGTCGGCCGAGCGACTGACGCCGGTCAAAGCGAGCGTCGCTGCGCGCGATATCGACACGATCCTAACGTTGCTCGACCGTGCGGCGAAGGGGCTGCCTGGCCAGCGCGTCGTATCCGTAGTCGGGGATGAGCGCTCCGACGTCTCAGCGTTTTTGAACGATGTGACGCGCGTTGCGGAAACGCACCACGCTGGCGATGACGTCGTCTCGATTGCGGCGATTCAATGTGCGCCCGCCGGGAGAGCTTTTGAGGGCGTGTCGCGCATCGCACGCGCGTTGGCCAGCTGCGCGTCGCCGATTCTTCGTCAATCGATCTCTGAGTTGTTGGACGACCCACACGTCGCCGCAACGTATCCGTCGCCGTCGGCGTACTTTCGGACCATCGCACGGTGGTTTGTGCGTTCGAGCGCCGAGCGGCCCGCGATGATCGTGGTCGCCGACGCCGATCGAATCGACGCGGAGTCGCTCGAAATCTTGGCGATGGTCGTCGGTGGTGCAGGCGACGGTTCGAGCGCTGAGTCGCGTGGTTTTCGTGGGGTGGTTCTGTTCGGGGCGCCGACTGATGGCGCGGTTGGGTCGCGCGATCGCGGCTGTTTCCGCTCCCAAGTTGCCGCCTGGATTTCGGCGGAAGTCGCGGTCTCGATCGAGGCACGTCCGCTTGACCGCGCATCGATCGCAACGTTCCTTCAATCGGCGCCCGTGCTCGACACGGTTTGGGAAAAGACGAAGGGCCGCCACGGAAAGCTTGCGGAGCTCTTCGGTGCCAACAGCGAGCCGGTCGAGAGCCTCTCGCGCCAGCGCCTGGGGTCTCTCGACGCGAAAGCGATGGACCTGCTCACCGGCATCGCTCTGTTTGGGCGCGCGTGTCCGCTCGCGATGTTGGAAACTCTTGGTGTCGACCTTGCCGTCGTCGCAGAGCTCCTCCGCGACCGGTTTGTTGGTGGCGATCACGCGATCGACTTTATTCGCGCGGACGATCGCGACGAGGTGCTTGCGAGCGCAAACGAGGACAGGACGCGGTCGTGGCACTTGGAGTTCGCGCTCCTCTTGGCAGAGGACGCGTCGACAGCGGGTCAAGCGGCGCACCATTTCGTGCGGGCTGGGCGTTTCGACGACGCCGAGCGTTGCGCGCTCCGGGCGTGCGACGGGCTCGAACGACAGCATGCGTTTGGCACAGCGCTCCAAACGGTTGTCGATGTGATCGACGCGGGGTGGCGATCGCCGGAGTTGCTCGACCGCGCCATTCGGTACGCGGGGGCACGGGGTGAGTACAATTTGGCACTCCGATTTGCGGCGAAACGAAAGGCGGTCGCGAAAACGGCGCTGGACGCGGTTCCGGCGCTTCGCGAAGCGGTCACATTTCTTACGCACCTTGGCCGATACGGTGCCGCCCGAGGCGTTATCCGCGGCGTGAAGCGTCGCAACGGCGTGCTCGCGGCGGACTTGCGGCTCGACTTTGACGCGCTCGAGGCGGAGCTTCTTTTTCTTCAAGGTGACCTCGCAGGCGCGAGCGAATTGGCGACGCGAAGTCGCGAAGAAGCGGCACAGTCGGACGCGTTGCCGGTGTGTGTTGCGATTCGGCTCGACAACGTTCTCGGGAAGATTGCTTGGCAGCGTGGTCGCTACGACGAGGCGCTGTCGCGGTTTCAAGTGAATCTCCTCCGTGCCGAAGAGACGGGTGACACCAGCGAAAAAATCCGAGCGCTGACGAACCTCGCGACGGTCCAAATCCAGCGGCAAAACTATTTTAAGGCCGAGGACCTCCTCAAAACTGCAATTCGCGAGGCGCAGGCGACGGGCGATTCGACGCGGCTCGCTGCGGCACTTGTCAATCTCGCCGCTCTTTACCACCGCACGTGGGATTACGGCCGCGCGATCGATTCGTACGAACGGGCGATCTCGCTCCTGCGGCGCGTCGACCGGCGCCTCTTTTTCGCGCGCGCGCTTTGCAACTACGCCGACCTTTTGACGTTCCTGGGCGATCGGCCGCGCGCAACGCGACTCGCCGAGGAAGCGGTTGCGACGGCTCGCGGCGCGGGCGATAAACACGTTCTCGCCATCTCGCTCGGTTATTTGGGCGGCGCGCAGATGACGTCGCTCGCGGCCGAAGCGGAAGAAAACCTTCGTGCGGCGATCCGGCTCGCCGACGAAACCCAAAGCCATCGCCAAAGTCTCCTATTCAAAGCGCGACTCCTCGAGCTCATGGTTTCGCTTGGGCGAGATGTCGTCGCGCGCGAGCTGCTCGCGGAGATTTCCGCGGCCGCGACGGCGTGCGCGGAGAACGACGCCCCCGAAATCACGATTTGGAAGTCGTTGTTTGCGGGCGCGCTCTGCGATTCGGTCGCCGAACGCCAGGCGTGCGGAGAACGCGCCGTCAAGGTGGCTGAGGCAACGAACGACCGCGAGCTGTTGCTCCGCGCCTACCGTCTCCTGGGCTCGATGGCGCGCTTGGAAGGCGATTGGGAAGCGTCCGAACGATACGCGCTCTCTGCGGAGAGTCTCGTCGCGAAAATGCGCGCCGAGATTCCCGAGTCGATTCTTCGTCGCTTCGACCAGGCGCATAACGTCGACCAGCTCGCGGAGGACGTGCGAACGGCCCGGCTTTTGCGAGAGACGTCGGGTGCGCGAACCGGTGAAACAGGGCGAAGCGGAGTGCATGCAACCTCCGCGAGGTCCGAGCGGATGGTCGCGGAATCGCCCGTGATGCAGCAGGTGACTCGCCTCATCTCCCGTGTCGCACCTACAGATACGACCGTGCTCGTCGTCGGCGAATCGGGAACTGGAAAGGAACTCGTCGCCGAGGCGCTGCACCGTCAGAGCGCGCGACGCGAGCGGCCGTTCGTTTCGATCAATTGCTCCGCGCTTGTGGAGACGCTTCTTCTGTCCGAGCTTTTTGGGCACGAGAAGGGCGCGTTCACGGGCGCGGTGGCGCGTGGCAAAGGGAAATTCGAAGCCGCGGACGGGGGAACGCTGTTTCTCGATGAGATTGGCGACATTTCGGTGGCGACGCAGGTCGCGTTGCTTCGCGTTTTGCAGGAGCGGGAGTTCCATCGGGTTGGAGGCGTTGTGCCGGTCCGCGTTGATGTGCGCGTTGTGTGCGCGACGAACCGAAACCTTGAGGCGATGGTCGAAGCAGGGAGATTCCGCGAGGACCTTTATTACCGCCTCAACTGCGTCACAATCGCTCTTCCGCCGCTGCGCGAGCGCAGGGACGATATCCCGCGCCTTGCGAACATGTTCCTCGCCAAATGCGCCGCGGATGCGCGTCGACCCGGTCTTCACTTTTCAAACGATGCGCTCGACGGACTCTGTCGTTTTGGGTGGCCCGGCAACGTCCGGCAGCTCGAAAACGCCGTGCGAAGCGTTGCAATCCTCTCAGACGGCGATGAGATTTCGCTCGTGGACGTTCGCGCGTGGCACGGCTCGTCTCCATCGACGCCGACCACGACCGGCGCTGACCGAGCGACGTCGGTTTCACGCGTCGGTGCGTTCGATCCGCCTATCGGCGTTGCCGGTTTGTCTGAGCGCGTCCTTCGCTCCGAGCTGTCGCTCGATGACATGCGGCACGAGCTCGAAATGACGTGCATCGCGCGCGCGCTGCAGGAAACGGATTGGAATATTACGCACGCGGCAACGCTTCTAAAGATGAAGCGCCCGCGGCTTTCGCAAATAGTCAAAGCTAACCTTGAGACGCTTCGGTCGCTTCAGGTTGGAAACGCGTGAGGCTGACGATGACAACAAAACCGTTTTTCAACTCAATCTTTGCTTTGGCCGCAGTTGCCGCATGGGCCGCCGGCGCGGGCTGCATCGCCGAAATTGGCGCCGACCCCGATGGCATCCGTCCGATCATTTCTCCAGCGCCGGGGCGCACAGGTTCCGGTGACACAGCGCGCACAGCCGACGCGCCTCGGGATGCGGTCTCGCAGTCGATAACGGTTGAGGTCCGTGGCCTCGGCCGTAAGCCCGGAACCGTCGGCACATCGCTCAACCTTTCCGAGCTGTCGTTTCACATCGAGTCGGTCCGCGGCTTTGGCGACGACCTCGATTCCTCGGGCGAGGACCTGGGTGGGATGACATTTGAGTCGTTTGATGGCGAGCCGTCGTTTGAATCGCCGCGAAAGGGGAGTTTTTCGGGTGCCTTGAAGAAAGTCAAACGCGTGGGGATCGACTTCAGCCCATCGCCCGCGACGCTCGACGGCCGCGCGTCGGACAGCCGGATTGACAGCCCCGGTGCGTCCGTCGTTTTGCGTGGAGCGTTCTCGTTCCCGCGTTCAAAGCGCTCAAAGCCGAGTCACCCGACGCCTTCGCCCGACCATCCGACGCCGTCGCCGGATCACCCGACGCCATCACCCGATACGCCGGCGCCGCCCACATTCGAGCGCTCCGACGTCGGTGACATCGAGTCGCTCCCGTTTGTGTTCCGCGACTCCGGCGCCATCGCGGTGCGCGCGACGCTCGAGCAGATTGCGATCGGCGACGTTCGCCAAATTGTGATTGTGATCGACCTCGACAAGATCGTGGATGCTGAGCTGTTCAATTTGTTCGATCGCGCATCGCACGAATCGCAGGCGACCGAGCTCTTGATTGGCGCCGATTCGACAGGGAGCACGCTCGCGCTGTTTGACGGGATGCGAAATCGCTTCTCGTCGGCGATCAGCATCGAACTCCGGTAGGGCTCGCCTACAATTGCCGCTTTCGCGCTCCGATGTTACAAACAAAGAGAGCCATGAAAGCGAACTCGCTGGGCATGAAGTGTCTCGTCGCCGCGGTCGCGCCCGTTCTCGCCTGCGCGGGGCGCGAGGCCGCGTGGCAGAGCGAATCGCGTGGAGCGGCGATTTCACCGGCGGCTCGCGCTGAAGCGGCACAGCTCGAAAGACGAGCCGACGAACTTTGGCGTGATCGCCTCGACCGATCGCGCCTCGAAGCGGCGATCGCAACGCTCGCCCGCGCGGTTGAAATCGACGCAACAAACGCGACACGGCTGACTCGACTCGCGCGCGCTTACTACTTTCTCGCCGACGGGCACCTGTCGTTCGAGCTCGAGCGGGCAAAGCGCGAAGACGAGTCGGGCGAATCGGCCGCCATCAAATCGATCAAACGCCGGCTGCGGGCCACATACCAACATGGTGCGAACGCCGCCGAGCGGGCCATCGCCGCGCACGCTCCCCGCTTTGCGACGGCGATGCGATCTGGGGCGCGCCTTGAATCCGCGCTCCACCTCGTCGCCGACAAATCCGCCGCGGGCGCGCTCTTCTGGTACGCCGCAAATCTCGGACGCTGGGCGCTCCTCATGGGAATCGCAGAAATCCTTTACCACAAAGACCGCGTGTTCGCGGTCGTCGAGCGCGTTCAAAGTCTCGCGCCCGATTTTTTCCACGGCGCCGTCGACCGCTATTTCGGCGTCTACTACACGCGGGTTCCCGTGCCGCGCGGCGACCTCGCGCGTTCCAAACGACATTTTGAGCGTGCGCTTCGGCGACACCCGAGCTATCTCGCAACGCGCGTTCTCTTCGCCGAGCATTACGCGGTTCGCGCGCGCGATCGGGCGCTGTTCGAGCGCGAGCTTCGGGCCGTCACCGCCGCCGACGAGCGTGCGCTGCCCAACCTTCTTCCTGAACTGACGGTCGAGAAACGCCGCGCGCGGCTACTTCTTGAACGCGTGGAGGACTTGTTTTGAGCGCCCAGTCCCTATTGAAAACATCCCGCTTCAGGTTTCCCACGTTCGCCTTGGCACGACGCACGACGTGGGCTGGGTGCGCGCTCATCGCTCTCACCCTTGCGCCCGAGTCCTCTCACGCAGACGCCCCGGTCATCGTCAAAATCGGCACGGTCGCGCCCGAAGACACGCCGTGGGCGAAGCAGGCGTACCGCGTCAAACGCCAGCTCGAGCACGGGAGCAAGCGTCGCCTCAAAGTTAAGGTTTACCTCAGCGCGATTCTCGGCGATGAAGTCTCGCTCGTGCGCCAATGCCGCGATGGCGACATTCAGGTGGTCGGCACATCGACCGGCGCGTTCGCCGCCGAAATCCCCGAGATTGGGCTCCTCGAGCTCCCGTACCTTTTCCTTTCGCAACGCGAGGCCGACACCGTGCTCGACGAAATGTTCGACGACTTCGCCGCGTTGTTCCGTGAACGCGGTTTTATCCTCGCGTACTGGACCGAGAACGGCTGGCGTTCCTTCGCGACAAAGGACCGGGCAATCAGGAGCGCCGCGGATCTCGCGGGTCTCCGAATGCGCGCGCAAGAAAGCCCCGTCCACGTCGACCTTTACAAAGAGCTCGGCGCCATACCGCGCGCGATCGGCGTCGGCGAGGTTCTCTCGTCGATTCAAACGGGCATCGTCGACGGTTTCGACAACACACCGCTCTTCACGTTCGCCACATCGTGGTACCAAGGGATCCGGCACTTCACGCTCACCGAGCACATGTATCAGCCGGCCATGGTCGTCTACTCAAAGAAGTTCGTCGATTCGCTGCCGCCGGCGCTCGTCCCAATGTTGACCGCGCATCGAAAACGCGAAAACGCATGGGCGCGCCGTGGCGTCCGTGAGCTTACACCCGCGCTCCTTCGAAATTTCCAGCGCACGGGCATTACCGTCACGCGCTTGACCGCCGCGGAACGTGCTGCGTTGGCGCGCGCCATGCGACCCGTCCACGATCGGTATCGCGCATCCGTTGGGCCCCGCGGTGTCGCTCTTTACGACAAGGTAGAAACCATCCTTCGACGCCTGCGGAAATCGGCGCGATGATCGCCACGGTCGTGTTAGCCGCCTGGACGAGCGCGCAATCCCCTCTCCCCGTCGTGCGCGTCGAGCCGAGCGTGGTTCCCGACGGCAGTCCCGTCCTTGTCGTCGTATGTGCCCCGGGCCGCATCGAAGGACGTTTTGAAAACCAGCCGCTCCGGTTTCGCGGCGACACACAAGCGTCGACCGCCGCCCTTGACCGTCCCCGACAGACTGCGCTCGCGGCGATCCCTTACGCGGCCAAACCTGGTCCCCGCGAAGTGGTCGTGCGAATCACACACGCCGGCCAAACCCAAATCCACCACGCACCGTTCACGGTCGTGTCCGGCAACTACCCCACCTCGATCGTCGTGACGCCACCGCGCTCGAAAGCAACCCTCATCGCGGCCGGCGCAGAGCCGCATCGAAAAAACGCGCCGCCCCTCCCCAGAGCAGAGCCCGGTTCGTTCTCACGGGCCCTCGCGTCAAACACAAAGGCACGCCTTTGGCGCGGGCGATTCCTTCGCCCCGTGATCACCACCGTCACCGAACCTTACGGCACGTCGCGCCTCAACATTCGCGGCCGCCGAAAGTGGCGCTCCACGCACCTCGCGCTCGACCTCGACGGCCAAGGCGGCGAACCTGTACTCGCGTCAAACGGCGGCGTCGTCGTCGCCGCCGGTCACTATCCTGGATCCGGCAACACCGTGATCATCGATCACGGCGATCGACTGCTGTCGCTTCATTTCCACAACGATCGCCTCCACGTGAAGCGCGGCGACCGCGTGAAGCGCGGCACCGCTATCGCTGACGTTGGCGCCACCGGCCGCGTAACGGGTCCGCACTTGCATCTCGAGATTCGCTTAAACGGTCACCGCGTCAGTCCCGAATCGCTCATCGACCTCATTCCGCCTGAGAAATGAGATCCAGCACCGCGTCTGGAAGACTCTGCGAAGCGCCAATGATCTCGGAGACGCCGATGGCGACTCCAGAGAACCGCCCACGCGCGCGGTCGACAAGTGCCGGCACGTCGCGCTGGACATGGCCGCCCGGTGCAAGAAACATCGGCACGACGACGATGCGGCCCGCGCCCTTGGCGACCAAGACCTGAATGGCAAGCGACAGCTCCTCGTCGCCCCCGGAGAGGTGCGATAGCACGGCCCCGACAACGTCACGCCCGCGCTCGGCGACGCGTTCCGCCAGCGCGCGCTCAGCGACGACCGCGCCTGGGCTCGAGCTGCCGTGATACAGCAATACGATCCCAACGCTCTTCGTCCGTGCGCCCGACCGCGTGTCCGTCATTAGCCTCGCGCCTTTGGCGTTCCCTGCGCGGTGACGCTACCGCCCGAGCCCAATCCACCGAGCATCGCACTGAGGCGATGCATGCGGGCCTCAACGTCGCGATACTTCGGGTCCTCGTGCGCAACGCTGCGATAACCGTTGAGCGCCGCGCTCATATCGCCCATCGCTTCGAAGACCGCAGCGCGCTCAAAAATCGCGGCTCGCTTCTGAGCCGACGTCAGCGATTGGACGGCGAGAACGCGATCGATTTCTCGAAGCGCCTCCGACGTACGACCCGCCTGCCTGAAACAAGTGGCCAGCGCGGTCCCAGCCTCCATCGCGAGTCGCGGCTCCAAGAGCGCGCAGCGATACTCATCGATCGCTTCGTCCCACAGCGACATGTCTTGATACGCCCTACCGAGATCGAAGTGCGTTTCCGCAGACTGATCGTCAACAAGTGAACTCGCCCCGAACGAAAAGTCACTCGCGAGATCGCCCGGCGACACCGCGTCAGAGCCCGCGCCCTCTTCCGACCGGCGCAGCTGCGCCACCACCTCACCGACCGTTGGCTCGTCGATGGCGGTTCGACCCACCATCTCAATCTCCCGAAGTTTAATGGTGAGCGCGACTTGACCCGGCCATCGAAGGCACGCTTCACGAAGCATCGACGCCGCCTCGTCATGGAGCCCTTGGATCAAAAAGAAATCGACCTCTTCAAGGACGGCCGTCGCCTCGGGCGAAACCGTCAGCGATGAAGTTGCAGCGGGCTCAACCACCATCGCCGCGACACTCCCACTCGAATCCGTGAGAACCGCCGCGGCGCTCGGGCGCCGATTCGCCTCGCGGCTCGGGGCCTCAACCGGGATGAGGCCAACGTCGTCGTCATCAGCCGCCACTCTCGGTGCAACACTCCCCGGCCGATCGGCACCGGCCGGCTTCGGAAGGACCGCGTCCGACGCTGAGAATTCAACGTCGCCCTCTCTCTCATCGAAGTCCGTATCGATCGCCACAGCCTCTGCGCCCACGTCCGCGAGATCGACGGACGTCCTTGTTGCGGCATCAACGTCGAACACAAGCGAAGCCTCATCGACCTCGATCTCAAGCCCACCTGGCGCCGCGCCAGTTTCGCTCGCACTCGACTTTCCTGCACCGCCAGTCCCGAAAACCCCAGCGGCCCAAATTGACGTCGGGTCCAACCGAAACACCTCGGCCGCAAGAGGCCCCGCATCGGCCCCAAGTTCCGCGCCCATCGCTTCACCAAAACGCGCGAGCGCATGGGCCGCAAGCGCAAGCGCCCCCGACTCCTCGTAAATCCGCGCAAGCAATCGGGCAACTTTCTCTTCGCGCGGGAACGCCTTCGCCAGCGCCTCGCCTTCCCGAACCGACTGCTCGCGCAGTCCATACTTCGCGTAGATTTCAATCTCCGTCAGCCGCTTCTCGATTTCACCGCCCGGCTCCAGCGGCGCTTCCGTCGCGCTCGAAACGCTCGCCGCATCCGCCCTGTCCCACGTCGGCTGCACGGCGTCGGTCGCAACATCGGCCTCCGGAGCCTCCGCGCTCAGTTGACGGCGCGCGTCTTCATCGCCCGGTTCAATTTCAAGGAGACGCTGAAGCGCCGCGTCCCGTTGGCTGCGGCTGCCGCTCTCATCGAAGACCGACACAAGTTCGCGAAGCACGGCCGCCGTCTTCGTCAATTGCCCGAGGTCCCGGAACGTGTCCGCGAGAAGCTCTAGAATTTCGGGATCCCGCGGCGCCGCACGAAACCCCTGCTGCAGTCGCGCGAGGGCACGTTGCGCATCCCCTTTGTCGACGTAGAGCCGCGCGAGCTCCTTGATGAGCACCAAGTCGTTCGAATCATAGTAGAGAAGCCGCTCAGCAACTTTGATGAAGTCGGCCCGCCGGTGAACTTTCCGAAGGTGGTCGAGAATGACGCGAAACTCGGCGACGGCCTCGTCGCGCATCTCCTCACGGACACACAACTCCGCGAGCCGCACGCGGCCCGCAACATCATCCGGCTCAAGCTCCACGACACGCCGATAAACCGCGCACATCTCCTTTGTGCGCCCCATCCCTTCATAAACCTTCGCCAGCTCGCTAAACCCCGCGGCCGCTTCCTGGACGAGCCCAACCTCGACGTACAGCTCCGACAAACTAAAGAGCGCATCAACCCGAGCGGGAACAAGTTTCACAACTTGCTTAAACACCGCGATCGCCTTGTGAACCGATCCCTCTTCGTGATAGCGCGTCGCGATCCGAATGAACGTGTCGGCCGCTGACGCGTTGTCGCCCATTTTCACATAGACGTCGCCCACCTTGAGAAGCGTTCGAATGTCTTTCGGGTCGTCCTCAAGAAGCCGCTGGTACTCGACGAGCGCCTTGTCGTACTGGGCTTTTTGGAGAAAACGCTGGGCTGCCGCTACGATGCGATTCCGATTCGCCGCCATCTCCCGAGACCCTCCTCCGCGGCCGGTGCGAAAACCATTTGACCAGAGCACTGCCGTGCCCTGAAACCGGCGACCCCTTCACTCCTAACTGAATATTCTAGTGACAGCAGCCAATCGCCGCAAGGCTCGCGATCGCCATGTGTGGCCGTGTGATCCTCGGTTCTAATACGGCGGTGGAAAGAGTTCGTACGAATCGCCGGCGCCGGCCTTGTAGTAGTACGGAAGAGACCACGGAAACCGAACCTCGTCCGCAAGAACGATCTTTTTCTCGACGAGGGCATTCAAATCCGCGGGCAACTTCCCCTCCTCAAGCCGGTAAAGTTCAATCGCGCGCCGAAGCCGCTCGAGCTGTCCTTTGCCGACAAACGTACGCCCAGTCGTCGCCGTCACGATCGGTTGCTCACGAAACAACATCGACGGATCGAATTTCGCGCCGCGCACCAAGTAGAACCCAATGCCAACGAGCGCCAAAAAAAACAAAAGCTTCGCGCCACCGATCGCAAACCGCTGCACCCGCGCCGCCCAAACCCCGCGCACCTTGACCTTCGCGCGCGCGTCTCTCCGCGCGGGTTGGCGAACCGCGAGATAACCGCCATCGACAAGCCGCTGAAGCGTTCGCATCCCCTCGAAATCCCCCACGAGCGACATCTGAACGACGTCACGCGCGGTGCGACCCGGCGTCGAGGCGAACGCAAAAAGCGCGCGATCGTTCGCACCAAAATCGTCATCGTCGGCCGCGGGCGGCACCTTTTTCCCGCGCTCAAACGTTACCTCGTCGCTCGGAATCTTTTTGCGAATGAGCGGCCACTCGTCGACCTGCCGAAACCCCTCCATGAGAACGCCCTCGACGTTGAGGGGCGCCACAAAGCGGTTATCGTATTCAACCTTGTCGGCCGCGATGAACTGGTACGTCCCGGCCTTCCACGCGAAGACGCTGTAGATCGTCTCAACAAGCTGCAGCTGAACGACGCGCGCCAGATCCTCGCGCGTCACATAGTTCCGTTCGAGCAGAATGTCGCCCAGCCGCCTTAAGGTTCGCTTTTGCAGATCGAGCGCGGCGTCGAGGTCGGCTTGTGCGAGGAGATTCGCCCGCACGAGCCGCTCACCCAGCAGCTCCGGGCCCTTTCGGTGCGGCGCCTCGGCCCCGACGACGTTTCCCTCTGAAAACGCGATGTCGACCTCCTTCCCTTCTTCGCGCAGATGCAACACCCCCGATTTCGATTGGTGCCCAATGAGCTGGAGGATCTCCGCGATCCCAAAATCCTTGAGTGTCCCTTGAAGCGCCATCACCGCCTCCAGAAATCAACAACCGACGTCACGTACGCGAGGACGAAAACAACGCCGAGAAGGACGATGCGCACGACCGACATCGCCGCCTCAACCGGCTGAATCGGCTTCAAGATATCGCCCCAAATGAGCACCTGAAAAAGAATGAACCAAAAGAAGAGAAGGAACACAAATCCGCGAATCGCCTGACCTCGAAGAACGTGCCCCGATCCCATGAAGATCGCCGCGAGCACGCGCTCGACGTTGATTCGACGTCGCTGGTACCGCCGAATCTCAAGCTCCTTCTGAATTCGCAAGCGCGGATCGATGGGGCCCGACGATTCGAACATCGCGAAACACTGCGCGCAAATTTCACGGCGTCGCAGCGTGATGTGGCACCGATTGCAGGAGGCGTGTCCACACTTCCCACAAGCGTGTGCGATGTTTCCACGGCGAATGAAGACCGCGAGCAACAGCAGCAGAAGGCCGACGCCACCGGCGATTGGGCCAACGAGGTCTGCGGGGATGACTTCTGAAACCTGACCCCACATCTGGCGCCGCAGCAAATCGACCACGCGTCGCGGGGTGGTTCCATCGAGAACGGATCGCGCGACGGTTTCGCGGTAGGCGAAGCGATAGACGCGCTCGGGCGAAAGGACTTCGTCCATCAAGAGGCGCCGCCGCAACGCGCCGGACGACGCGCCCGACGCGCCGCCCGCCAAGAGACGCTCCTCGAACGCCGAACCGTCTAACGCCTCCAGCCGCACGAAAAGATCCACCAACGCCGAATCGATCTCACGCGCCGAAGTCTCTGCTGCGGGCGCCGCCTCGAGCTCACCCGCGGCGTACCGAAGACGCGACAAATTATAGTGCGCGCTCGCGATGCGGGGGTTCCACTGAATCGCTTTTTCGTACCGACCACGCGCCTCGGCAAGCGCCTCCTTTATCATTTGAGGTGATCGCTTTGCGGGGTCGACCTCGCGCTCAATTGTCCGCAACCCGCGCTCGAAGGCTATGTTTCCAAGGTTTACTTGGACTGCCCCGTCGTTCGAATCGATCGTTTCAGCGCGTTTAAACAACGCCTCGGCGGCGTCAAAGCGATGCGCGACCTTGTACCGAAGCGCCAAAACAAAAATCGGCTCAAACTCACCTTGGCTTCGGCTCGACGACGTGCCAGGTCCTCCCGCTCCGTTCGCGCCCATCACCTCACCAGAGCCCTCTCCGGCCGCCCGCTCCACGCGCGCTTTGATTCGCCGAACGGTCTCGGCGCTCGGCAAACCCGCGTTCAGCGTCTGAAGGTCCGTAAGGATTGGGTCGTTCAGCACAAGAAGGGACGCGAGAGCCTCGAGTCCCAGAACGAGCCCAAACACGCCCGCGACCGAGAAAAGGCTGCCGATTCGTTCCGAGTTGCCCTGGTAAGGCCAAAGAATGAGGAGCGCCACGAAAAGCACGCCGACGGCGCCCACGCCAAAGAGGATCGGCAGGAAAAGGAGAAAGAGAAGTACAAAAACCGTCGCAATCGAACCCAGCGCGAGGACGTGGTTCAGGTCGTGAACGACGAAGCGGATATGTTTCACGATTTGGAGCAACAAGAACGAGAGCACGGTCGCCGCGAGCGCGAGAAGACCGAAAATGAGGAGGTTTCCAAAGAGCGTCTTCTTGCGTTCTGGATCGGTCACAAGGATCTTGACCGCGCGCACGGCCGATTCGATCGCGCTCGCCCACGCCCACATGTTGTCCGCGAGAATCGCGTCCGCGACCGCCAAATGTGCCTCTGGCAAATCCGGCGCAAGCTCTACCGCGCCCCGCGCCGCCTTGAGCGACGCCTCGTTCCGAGCCTTCGTGTCGCCGCCGCCACCCGCATCGTCTGCGCGCATCCGCTCGGCATCACGTATTAAGACAGCCGCATACGGGAAGAGGTTTCGAATCGAGTGCCGAACCGCGAAGTTCTTGATGGAGTCGAGAGTTAGCGGCGCGCCCCCCTTCGCAGCCCCGGCCGACGGGGGTGCTCGAAACGTCCGCCATAGCGATTCAAGTTCGCGATACGGCTCGACGATCGACTCGACCGATTCAAGCGGAACCACGGAGGGCGGCTTTGGCGCCAACACGGGTGATGGAAGCGCGGCCGGCCGCACCTGTTCTCTCTTCGATGAAACGGGTCGCGGCTGCGCCAGCGCGTCGTGGGCAAAAACCAGAGCAAAAACAAAGAGGATAAGGCGAAACGTCGCTCGCACGGCCGGAACTATACCATAGAGCCCTGATAAACCTGGCGTTGGCGGCCACCGACTGCTTAACTAATTCGGGGGTTCGGGTTCCAACTACGAAAGGCATGTGCGCGAAGTCACCGCAGACAAAGTTAAGTTTTTTCTTTCAATTCCGGGAGGTTCGATCTATAAATCGCGCCCGGATGTTACGGGGACCCCGGACGTCTGACAGGGTGTCTGGAATGCCCTATTGATGGAAGGAGGGTAGGCGGGCCCAGAAAGCGTTGCGAGGGAGGGGCTTCCCCCAGAGTCTGATTTGGTTTGAGGTTTTTCGTTAGGTTAGGTTTTTGGGTGTTCTCGACGGTGAACCGTCGGGACAAATGAAAGAAGGAGTCGAGAAATGACGAAGGTGATGTTTGGTTCGGTTTTTACGATGACAGCGTTCCTTGCGAGCGCGGCGCTTGCGGATGAGGCGAAAAAGGAAGAGAAGAAGGCTGACGACAAGCCGGCCGCGGCAGCGCCCGCGAAGGCGGCATTGCCCAAGTGCGACAGGAAGAAGAAAGAGAAGATCGTTTGGGCCGTGAAGAAGGCCAACGCGGGTCAGCTTGCGAAGGCTGGCTGGAAGTGGGCGAAGGGCTGGAACAAGGTCGCTGAGGCGGACCGCCCGAAGGATTGGGACGGACTCGTTGGCTGGGCGTGCGGCATGGGCGAAGCGGCCTGCAAGGCGAAGAACGACAAGTGCACGGAGAAAGCTGGCAAGTTGACCGACGAGGCGAAGAAGACGAAGGCGACGGACAGGTGCACGAAGGCGAACGAGAAGTGCACGGGCAAGGCTGCCAAGGCCAAGGAGAAGTGCACGGCGACGGCTGGCAAGGCGAAGGACAAGGTCTCGGCGTGGCTCGATTTCGGGGCTGACGCTCACGCCTGCAAGGCGCCTGAGGCGGCTCCTGCGAAGGAAGAAAAGAAAGAAGAGAAGAAGGAAGAGAAGAAAGAGGAGAAGCGCTAAGCTTTCCTGTTTCGGCTCGAGCCTTTTGAGCTGAGAAGAGGCCTGCGTCGCGTGACGCGGGCCTTTTTTTTCGCCCCGCGACGGGCCGATTGGTGTTAGTGACGCGAAAGAGATCGCCAGCCGGAACCAAAATCGGCAGCGACCAATTCAGCTCGCGTCGACGAAAGTAAGTCGAGCAGCGCCGTCGCGCCCTCAAAAAACGCACTCTCCGGGCGAAAGACCTGTAGCTTCACGTACGTCGCATCAAGGTCGTCGTCACCAAACATGGGGTCGAGGGGCCGCCAGTTTCCCCTGCGCCCCGCGCGCGCCTCAACCCATTGGTGGAGCCGGAACGCGCGATCGCTGTACACGAGTCCGAGCACAACACGTGCGTCGATCTCCGCAAGGTCGAGCAGCCGAGACAGGAGCGCCGCGTGCTCCGTGCAGTCACCGGCGCGAGTCCGCAAGGCCTCGTCCGCTGAGCCCAGCAATTGGGACGGCCGCTTTTGCGCGAGCGCCCGATAGACGAATTGCGACAACCGACGAGCGCGCTCCCACGGCGTCCCTTGACCGCCCGCAAGGCGCTCGACCAAATCTGCGAGTCGGACGGCGGCTCCCCTCAACCGCCATCGGTCGGCGATTTCCTGTATCTCGTTGGTCCGCTCGATCGAGTCCCGGCGATTTGTTTCCCGCGCCGTTGCTCTCGTCCCAACGATCTCGACGACGCGGCCAGCCCGCGCACCCACGATTCGTTGGCGGTCATCTTCGGGGATCGTCGCGGCGCTGAGGCCGCCGTGAAACCGGACGCGAAGACGATGCACGGGGCGAGCGCGCGGCAGTTTTACGTTCGTGTCGATCGCCGCGTCGCGCATAACCTCGACGAGTCGAAACGGAGCGCGTGCGACCGCTTCGCTGACGATTTCATGTCGCACCACGCGGACCCGCTTCGCAACGGCTCGAAAATCGACGACCGACATCACCGCGCCCGTCTCATCATCAACCACAAACTCGCCGTCCCAGATGACCCGACGCTCCTTTGCAATCGGCTCGGCTCGCGCTCGCCCACCGAACGAATCGACAAGGCTCGCGAGCCGCGGTGCCGACGACAAAGCGATATCGTCGCGTCGAACTGTTCCGTGCGCGAAGCGCTGAACGGCGAGACGATCGCCGAGCCATTCCGCTTCGACGCGATGCCCTTCGTTCCCCGCGCGCGTCTCGAACTCGAACCAGTCGACGACGCCATTCTTCGATTCGACGACAGCGCGCAAACACGCTTCGTCGGTTACGAGAACACCCTGACGTAGAAATCGACGCGTTGCGCATCGATCAATCTGAACGGCACCGCGGTCTCCATCGACCGCCCGGACTTTTTCATTCGCGGTTCCGATTCGCGCGTCGCGGTAGACAATGGAAAACCAGCGCTCTCCGGGAGCGAGCTGACCAATCCAAAGCGCCAGAGTAGAAACCGCGAGTGCGCCCATCCATCTTGATGGTAGGGCTCAGACGATCGGTTTTCAAATTTGGATTTCGCTAACGAACGACTTCGAATTTGAGCGCGATCTTCGCGCCGAGAACGATAACGTCCCCTTCCTTAATCTCCCGCCGATCGCCGCCCTTCAAGAGTTCTTGGTTCAGCTGCGTCCCACCGTCCGAGAGCGCATGAAGAACGTGTTTCCCCTCTTGCCGATAAACGAACGCATGTTTGCGCGATGCCACGCGGTCTGGGTCAAACTTCGCAACGTCAAGATCGGGGAACGAACCCGCGATTGGATCGGCGCGCCCAATGAGCGTCTCGTCATTGACGACGAAATGCCGAAACACGGGGGCGCGATTTTGGTAAACGACAAGGCACGGCCCAACGGGCTTTGGCGGTTCTGGCGCGGCCACCGGTGGTGCGGGAACCGGCACAATCATCGGGTTCGGTGCAACAGCCGTTGTCTCCGTGCCCGAAACTAAAGCCGCTTCCGCAACCGCAACCGCAACCGCACCCGCTCCCCCAACCGCTCCCGCACCCGCCTCCGCGCCCGCTTCCGCACCTGGTCCCGCAACCGACGCAACCACCCCAACCTGCGGAATCGCCAACACCTCGCCGCAGCACTCGCAGACTCAAAAACATTTCGTTCCGCCATCGTCAACACACGCGCGATAGACCCCCGAAAACGACCGCGTGCAAACGACGTCGCCCACATCCGCCGTCGTCGAGAGCCCAGCGCCCCCACCGTTTCCAAAACCAAATTGGTCAACTCCGCCCGCGACATTACACGCGATCGTTCCGCCGCCCACCGCCCCGCCCACGACACATAGCCCTCCGCCTCCTCCAGGGGTCAGCCCAGATCCTCCTTGTGCGCTGAATGAACCGCCGGCCGCCTGGACGCTGTTTCCACACACCACGATCGTTCCGCCCGCGGCCCCTCCACCACCGACAGCCCCCGCCATTTCGCCATCCGCCAGCACTTTCCCCGCGACGACAACCGTACCACCGCGTAACCAAACACGACCACCGCCGTTTCCAGTGGCCGCGTTTCCCTCTGGGCACCCGTTCACCGCACCGGCCCCCGGACTCAAGAAACGGACGGCTCGAAGCGGGTCCACTACGTCGGCTAAGAAAGTGGCGCCCGAACAGAACGGCCCCCCATCAACTCCCCCGCCCGCACCGCAATGGCTCGCGCCGTATCCGCACCCCGCGTCGCCCTTCGCGTCGATCGAATAATTCGACAAGAAACCAGACCCCGAGACTTTGATCGCTTCAAGCGGGCTCGTGCCGCCGCCGAGAACAATCGTATCGTCCGCGAGAATCTGTAATGCCGGAGCCGGGCGCACGTACCAATTGAGCATCGCCCCAACTCGCAGAGCGCCGCCATCGTCGAGACTAACGTTTCGGGCACGCACCCACGCTTCGCTGTCGAAGTAGATGTCGGTGAGCGTCCCGTCGACCGAGAATCGCTCAATGGGGGCCGAGTTAAAGACGTAATCGGGCGCCACTCCGCCATCCCATCCCTTCGCGATCGTTGCGTACAGTCGCAACGACACACCACCCCTCACAAAGAAATCCTCCGCGTCGACGAGCCCGTAATAATCAACACTCGCGTCGGCGATCTGATTCGGCGCAACACCCGCGCTGTTCGCCAACCTCGCAATCGAGCGACAATTCCCAGTCTCTGGGCCTTGATACCCTTCAACCCTCGCGATCCAAAGTCTTCGGTCCCCGATCGTGACGCCCGCGTCGACCGCAAAGCTCCGCGTCACCAACAGCACCCGCTCACCAACCCCCGGCGAATACGCCGTGTTGTGAACCGCGAACCGCGGGGCGCCCGCATCGTCGTCCCAACATCGCAGCATCGTAATCTCACCGGCACCGTTCGACACGAGCGTTGCGCCAACGCCAGTCCCGATTCCGACCCAGTCGTCCGGCTCACCGCCGCCACGCGCGATCCCGCGATTATCGACTGACAACGTCGACCGGCACTCGACCTCGACGAAAACAGTGCCCGGGTTTCCAGACTTGAGATACCCAAATGAATCCGGCGGCGCCCACCCACCGTTCGCCCACGCGCTCGCAACGAGGCCATCGCGCGTCGCCAACGCGACTGGCGCGCCTCCATCGATCATGGTGAAAACGCCATACGCTCGAATGGCGATCCGTCCGCCGCCGCCGCCACCCCCCGCATCCACTCCAGCCTGCAACGCAATCCCCGCACCCTCCGCGCAGAAGCCACGCCTCGGGTTTGCGCTCCCGCCGTCGGCGCAAATGCCCGTGCCTGGTGCCAGATCTTCGAGTACAAGCGTCCAAGCGCGCAGGTCGATGGCTCCGCCTGCGCCGCCACCGGCTCCCATTGCGCCACCATCTGATACGAGTGGTGGCGACGAGCCCGCGACGTCAATCAACCCGCCCATGAAAAACGTATCGCCCAAGATCCGAATCGCGCCGCCTCCAGCACCGACCTGCGACGCCCCCACGACGCCACCGTCACACCCAACGCCACAACCACCGCCAAACCCAGGGACCGCCGGCTCGCGCCAACTGTCGAAGAGATATTGGCTCCCCGCCACGCAATCGCCAACCGGATCGCCGCCGGTCCCACCGTGGTAACCGCCGCACCGGCCAGTCGAAAAAGTCGTACGGCCGGTGTACGCCCACGGCGACGTCTGCCCTTCAAACCCGCGCCCGAAAAGATCGATTCGACCGACGCCACCGTCCGACCGGCGGATCTCGATTCGCTGGGCCTGAATGTACGCGAGCCCCCCGTCAAGCGACGCATTCGTGATGGCGAGCGTGCCATCAACGATGAGGTGGTTTACTCGAACGATGGGGTTTGGAAAATTGGCGGTCGACGAGAGATTGGCCGTCACACCAGCCGCGACATGAAACCGGTTTACGAAAACCGGATTGAGCAAGGTGTATGAACCCGCGTCAAAGAGAAGAAGGTTGCAGTCCCGATACTCGCCAGCATCACCTTCGATCGCGGAACACGCCATTTGTCCGCCGCCCGCCGTCCCGGCAATGAGCCCGACTCTCCCGGCGTCATCGAGTACGCAACCCGGTGTCGCGCGACAAACACCAAGATCACAATACAGTCCGCCCGCACAGTCGACGTCACTTGCGCAAGCTCCATCCGCACCCGCATCTGCACCTGCATCCGCGCCCGCATCCACTCCCGCACCCGCATCCGCACCCGCTCCCGAATCCGCACCCGCGCCCGCATCCGCACCCGCATCCGCTACGGCCACCACACAAACTTTCACGTCACCCGCATCGACGTCCTGACACCTTTCTCCTTTTTGGATTTCGCAATCGTCATCGGATCGACAAGCGAAACTCGTCGACGGAAAATCGCCCACTCGCTTCGCGCTAAGCTGACAGCCGAATGCCAGGCTCCCGATCATCCACGTGCAGACCGCCGCACGCATCAAAACGCAAACTCCGCCTGAACACCATTTGCCGATATGCGCACCGCTGGAACCGCCGCCCGACGCTCCACACCACCCTTGCGCCCAAGATAGAATAGTAACCCTGCCCCGCCAGCCGCCGCGCCTGATAACGCAAAAAAGACTGTCGCCGCGGTCAGCCGACCACTCGCACGCGCGTAACGAGCTTCGTATTCACTCTTCGTCCATCCGCCACACTCGGCTGCCGTTCCGCCGCGATTCGCACAACGCGCATAAGCATTAAGGTCATCCTCCAAACTTTTTCCCAGAACGGCGAACACCACACCCGCCGCCAACGACGCGACCGAAACCCCTCCCACAACGAACGCCCACGTTGTCAACGGTGACTTCGCCCTCAAGCGCGTCACGCGCACTTCCGCGGTTGGCTTCACGACCGCCACACCGGCCTCACTCTTCTTGTCTCCTCTGGGCCGCACCGTTGGATCAACGACGACCGTCGGCGTCGCCGCCGCGAGTTTTTCGAGCGTGCGGCTCACATCGACCTTCTTGCCAGCGCCAATCACCACCGGAATGCGCGCATCTGCGTACCCAGCCAACCGCAATACGACGTCAACCTGTTGGTCGGGCGGAATCTCAACTTCAACGGCCTCGCCAAATTTCGTCACGAGCCCCGTCGCCCGGCCGCCCACTTCGATCGACGCACCGGCCGGCGTCGACGCGACGCGAACCTTCGCGCTCGGCGGCAATGGGACCGCGAGCCTGACGACGGCAGTTGCATTGGCCCGCACCACGACCTCCTGCACAATCCCGATCGGCCGACCGTCGCGATCGCACGCCTCGACCTTTCGCCGCCCAACCGGAATCCGATCGTCGTTAAACCAACCAATCACTCGCCGACGACGCCCATCGACGCACACATAAACGTCGACGCGTGGGCCGAGCATCACGCGAAGTCCTCCAACAACCGATGCCCGCGCCTCCTCGAAGACGGCGAATGCCTCCGGTCCAACCCGCCGCTTGTCGGGACCCGCCTCGGGATCAAGCGTGACAACTCGGCGAAACGCCTCGCGCGCCGCACCCTTATTATCCAGTCGCACATGGCACAGGCCGCGATAAACCTCCGCCTGCACCCGCACATCGGGCGGCGGCTCTTTCGCCACGAGCCGCTCAAGGATTCTGAGTGCGCCCTTATAGTCGCTGAGGCCAAACAATCGCTTGGCGTCGCGCAGAAGTTTCGGCGGCGCATCCGCCCGCACCGCCGCGGACACAATGACAATCACAGCGCCTATGCAAACCTGTCGAATCACCGCTTCAGGTGAATCTCTACATCACGATTCCGGCCAGCCTCAATCCTCTTTACGATCCGACCCTTTCCAATCCCTGTCGCAGTTGCGGTGAATTCATGTTGCCCCACATCGATTTGAATATCTTTTCGTCCGCCGAGCCGCTTCCCATCCAAGAAAACCGCAGCGCCATCAACGGGTTCGTCGCCGTCGAATACGATGATGCTGACCGTCCCGCGACGAATCGCTGGCCGATGCGTCCTTGTCGTTGACACCGCTCGCTTTGCGCCCGGTCGCACCGCCACTCTCGCTCCCGCTGTCGCATCCGCGCGCGCTCCCGCTCCCGCATCCGCTCCCGGAGCGGATTCCAACGCAGAGGCGCCAAGGCGCGAAGGGGCAAGAACAGAGGCGTCTGGCCTTTGCGGCACTGCGTCTTTGCGTTGAGATTCCCTGCCCGGCTCCGCTTCCCTCGCCTCATCGCTCGCGCCACGCGCCGCCACGCCGTCCGGCCGCCGATCGCCCGACTTCTGAAACGCAATCACCGCAACCACCGCGCCGACGACGCCGACCACCGAGACAAGCGCCAACGTCCGCGCCTTTCGTGACCTCACCCGCGTCAGCGCCTCGCCGCTAATGGCCGTCGCGCGCACGCTTGACGTTGGCGGCGCGACAAAGGTCACACCGACATCACTCACCTCGTGATCCCGCGCTGACGACGCACCGAGGCTCGTCGCGCGCCCGGCCACCTCAATCGGCAATGATTCAACCGCCGTCGACGCCGTGATGGCCTGCCCCTTTTCGCCCCCTCTTCGGACGCCCTCCAACGCGTCACGAAATTCAGCCGCCGATGCAAATCGATCGCCGGGGCTCTTCGCGAGCGCCTTGAGCACAATTTCGTCGACCGACGCCGGCAAGCGCGCGTTTCGCCTGGACGGCGGCTCCGGCGTTTCACCCACGTGCTTCATCAGCACTTCGATCCCCGAATTTCCAGAAAACGGTGGCGCCCCCGTCAACAATTCATAAAGCACAACGCCAACCGAATAGATGTCGGCCCGTCCGTCGATCGCCACGATCCCCTTGGCCTGCTCGGGCGCCATATATTGCGGTGTCCCGGGTATCAGGCCGCTTCGCGTGAGGTTCGTCGCGTGCGCGTCGCGCAAAATTCCGAAATCAAGAATGATCGGCACGCCGCGCCGATCCAACATGATGTTCGCGAGCTTGATGTCCCGGTGAACAAACCCAGCGTCGTGAATCACCTGAAGCCCGTCGAGCACACCCTCGATCAGCCGACACGTGCGCTCGAGCGGCACAAATCGATCGCGCGCCAAAACCTCCGCGAGCGATTCACCATCAATGAACTTCATCACGAAGTACGGGCGGCCCTCATGATCGCCAACAACGTGAATGGGGATAATGTTCGGGTGATCGAGCGTTGCGGCCGAGCGCGCCTCGCGGCGAAACCGCTCAACCAGCTCGGGATCGTCCATGAGCGCGCGTGGCATCACTTTGATCGCGACGTTTCGATTCAGCGACCGGTCGCGCGCAAGATAGACGGCGCCCATCCCACCGGCCCCAAGCGCCCGAACGATCTCGTAGGTTCCGCCGAGCACAGCCGCCGCGGGAAGGTCGATACGCGCGGTGACGCTGACCGCTTGACCAGCCCCTTCGGCAGCCGGCAACACCGCATGGCACCGTAAACACGTTGCCGCGGGCTCTTGTGTCAACCCACACGCGACGCAATTCACGGTGACGCGACTTCCCATCTGCTCAACAAATCTACCAGATTAACCCGCTTTCTTCATGAGACTTCGTCGCGCGCGCGCTGAAACCGCAGCCGAGCTGGGCAAGCGCTGCGACGACGGTCGAGGCTTACTGGTAGTAGGTCGCAGGCCGGAGAAGCGAGCACGCCCAGCGCAGGCGCGGGATCGACGCGCGTAGCTCCCGGCTCTCCCGCTTCGAGTATTTCGCTCGCCCAGGCAAGCCACTCGCTTGCCTACAGATCGCTCACGAAATTGACGAACCCTCATCGCTTTCCTAACCCCCGATTGCGCGTCCTATCCTTCGCGCGCCTTTCCAACCCCGACTTTTTATCCTTATCCACGCGTACTGGCAGTACTATTGGTAGCGCGATGGGTCTCTTCGACTTTCTCAAACGCAAGTCCGCGACCCACGCTGCGGTTCTCGAAAAGCCGCGTGGCATGATCGATGCGCGCGTGCGCTGCGGCGTACTGCTCTCCTGCGGTGGTGGCGACTGGGCGTTCTGCGTGTTTCCGATGTGGGACGTCTCCACGCCGTTTCAGGCGCCCGATCTCCCTCCGGGCAACCGGGTCAAGTATGTCATCTCGTTTAACTCGATCAGTGACGGTGTGTTGCCGCTCTCCCAGCTCATGCTGTCCTCTGCCCGCACGTTGTTCGAGCACCCCGTTTATGTGATGGACAAAGGGAAGCCGGCCGAGCACTACCCGACGGGAACCCCACCCCAAATTCCGCCGTACGAAACGATGCGACTTCCCGACGAGGCGTCCTTGGGATCGCTTCGAATCACGCGGCGCTCTGACGACCTGGTGGATTGTCGCTGGACTACCGAAGCGATCACGCTGCGCATCGGACAGAATGTCGGACTTCCGCAGGTGCTGCAGGAGCCCCAGCCGACGGTGTTCATCGGTTGGCTGCGCGAGCCCGACGACCGCGACGCCGAGGAGGTGCGGTCGGACGCGATGGGGCGCTGGGTGAGCCGGTTGCCGCCGCCGACGCTCATGATGCTGCTCGACCCGGTCGGAGCCAGGACCTTCACATACGCGCGCGTGCTGTCGAGGATCGGCCTGAAAGTCGTTCTTGTCGGCTATGAGCAGCCATGAGGCACTCGACATTCAGGCCGTCGTGGTCAGACGACTCTTATCCAGTGTCCTTCGGATCTTCGTCGACGCCGTCTCGAAATGGCATTGCACCAAAACCGCGTCGCGCAGCGTTAAAGGCGCGATGACGGGCGCCGCCTCGTTATTTCGCGAGCAATCTGCCGATAAGCCATGATGGATTTGCACGAATGAAGTTCGTGTTGCGGCAGTGCCGCATAGATGGGCGTTTTTCAGCAACCTGTTACGGCTTCGGTGCGGGGGTCGTCACTGGGGCCGGCGTGGGTGGCGAAACAGTTGGCGGCGCTGTCGACGGCGGTTTGCCCTTATCGCTCTCCTTCTTCTCTGGCACCGGCGTCAAACCCTTTACCGTTTCCCGTCGCATTTCCGCGAGGTCGCCGGGCTCAATCTCTCGACTGCTCCGCGCGACGATTCCAACCGACATCTTCTCATCCGTCGCAATGATCATCACGACGCCGATGTCTTCGAACGGCAGCTTCTC
The DNA here is from genome assembly GCA_016192705.1 of Deltaproteobacteria bacterium. Lineage (GTDB taxonomy): Bacteria > Myxococcota > JACPTQ01 > JACPTQ01 > JACPTQ01 > JACPTQ01. The sequence continues at coordinate 83,102 of JACPTQ010000022.1, forward strand.
GCGTGTCTTCTTCGTCTGCTTCAAAAGCATCCCGTCACCACGCCGAACAATTGTGAATCGATTTCCGCGCTCAACTTTATCCGCCGACCCCTTGTCCATCATGATGACCTGCTGGTCCGCGACAAGAACCTCTTGGTTTAACGTGTCGAGCACATACCCTTTCAGGTCGACCTTGTTCTCGACCGGCTTCACAACAACCCGATTGTTCAAATACGGCACCACCTTGTGCTCGCGCTCGACCGCGTCGTACGTGTTCCCGATAATGGCCTTCGCGACTTTCGCCTCAACCGACAGGATCTTCATGTCGCCCATGATTCTCACGAAATACCCGACGCGCTTCTTCGTGACCGGATGCACAATCGGACGATCCAGCCGCACCAAGGAAAACTGATCGCCCGCGCGAACTTTCTTCAAATCCTTGAACTCGATATAGGCTTCGTCGGCCTGCGAGAGGATGTGCCGCTCGGTGAAGGCATTAGCGATCTTCCCCGCATCCTGAATCATCTTCTCCGGTAAGATCGCGACGTTTCGCAACACGAATGTGTCAACGGTCATCGGGGAACGCTGTTTGGTCCTGAACGTTGAAAGCCCGCCGCCGCCCGTCGTCGCCTCCCGACCTTCGAGCAGAATCGACGCACGCGGCTTGGTCGACGGCCGAAATCGAATCTCCTCGCCCGGATAAATCCAGTGGGGGTTCGTGATTTCTGGGTTGTACGACCAGACGCGCGGCCAGTAGTACGGGTTCGCTAAAAACTTTGCGCACAGGTCCCAGAGGGTGTCGCCCGCCTGAATCGTGTAAACGTCCGGTGCATCGGCGGGCGCCGCATCATCACCTTTTTCGTCGTCCGCATCGCCCGCGCGACGGAGTTTTGTTCGCCCCGTCGCCGCACCACCAAGCGACGCCGCACCGTCCGGTTCGCCGATTGGCTTTCGACGCCAAACTTTCTTCTTAACCGACTTCTTAAAATCGCGCGCCTCGTCGCGGACCTGATCGCGTCCCGATCTTTCCGCTTTCTCTTCTTCGGTGCGCTGACCGTGCGCTGCGCCCGCAAAAACCAGCAACCCTGCCGTTGTCGCTAACCGAACTGTGATTGCGGCCAAACCGTCACTCCTTCACAAAGTCAGCGAGCGCCTGCCTCGCCGATCGCGCTGCGTCGCTTGCCGGAAACCGGTCGACGACCGCGAGAAAACGCTCGCGGGCCTCGGCCACGGCGCCCAATTTCAGATGGCAAAGCCCGGCCCGATAAATCGCGTCGGCACGCTTACGCCCTTTCGCAAAGTCACTCACGACGCGCTGAAACTCGCGCAGGGCCAACGCGTACTCCCGGCGCTCAAAATAAGCAGCCCCAATCCAAAAGGTTGCGTTTTCCGCAAGCGAATGATCCGCGTGGCGCTTCGCGATATCCGTGAACGCCGAAATCGCGTCCAAGTACCGCTTGGTCTCGAACAGCCTCCGAGCCGCGAGATAACTCTTTTGCACCGCCGCGTCGCCTGCGCGCTCCCGGCTCGCTCCCACTGAAGCGCCCCCGCGGTGACCCGGATTCGCCGATCCGTGACCGCGCGGCTTCGAATCACGTTCACGCGTTGCAACTCCCGGCACGTCCGCCGAAGCGACGGCTTCACCCGCGGCGCCGCGTGCGCCACCGGGATCGTCGACCGCAATCGGCTTCTCTCCGGGCTCCGGGCCAAGGCTCACGCGCGCCCGACGCCGCACCTTCTCAATGGCGAGCGAACGAATCCGCTCGTCTTCACCGCCCGCCGCAATTGCCCGTGACCGCCCCGCGTCTTCGCCTGGAATCGCCGGCGCGACCGCTCGTGCCTCACTTCGGTCTTTCGTCGCAGCCTCAGCGCGCGGCAACTGGTTCACCGTGAGCAGCGCGACCTGATTCGCCATGTCGTCCAGCCGCGTTCGCGCCAGCGCGAGATCGCGTTGCAAAGTGTCAATCGTGCGTTCGAGCGCGGCGACTTTCGACCGCAACTCAGACCCGGCGCACCCAAACGCTCCGGCAATTGCCAGACCGAGGCTCCCAAGCCATAGCCGGTTTCGCTTTGCGCTCATATCCAATGTTAATGGTACGCTCCAACCCTCCCGAGTCAAGAAATCCAACTCACAAAAGTCCGCGCGCTTCGAGCTCTGATCGGCTCAACCACGCGACCGGCAACGGGAACCAGGGCGACTGCGACTCGTGCGTTTCGTCACTCGACGCCGGTGACGCCGCGACCGCCGACAGGTGACGCACTTCAGCCACAAGCGCACGCGCGCGCTCATCCGTCGCGCCCGCCGCGGCGAGGCCGTCCGCGAAATCCGCGCCGCCCACAAGGAGCGCGTGTCGCACGTTATGTCGCGTTGCGGGATCCCCGTTAAAATAAGCGCGGACCAGAGCCCGAATGGCCCGCACGACGCGAAACGGCGCGATGAGCGATGCGGCCTTCGCTCGCACAACGTCGGCGAGCGGCCCCGTATCCTCTAAACAGCGAAACAACTCGGCGATGAAATCGTCTTCCCGTTCGACCTTCACGCTCTCACCATCGCCAACACCCATAAGCGCCGCGGCACGTACAACGGGATGGTGGTGCCGCATCGCGTCCCCGGTTGCTCCGCAATACCCAGCCATTCGACCGAGCGCAAAGGCGGCGTTCGCCACGGCCGCGATATCGGTTCCGTCGATCGCATTCTCAAGAACTTGGCACGCCGCGCTTTGTGACAAGCCCCCCACGATCTCCGTGAGCGCACGAATCGACGCCGCATCGGTCGCCTTCAGAATCGCGCGCGACACGGTAACTGCCGAGTGGTTCTTTTCCTCAACGGTCATTGTGAGGACAATTTCCGGGCGCTCAATCAGCCATCGCTGAACGACGCCGCGCACGGACGCATCTCGGTCGTGCAGCATCCGATAGAGCGCTTCAACAACGGCCGGGGGAACATGCTCGCGGGTGTCGAGCCAAATCTTGAGAAGGTGCGCACACGCCTTGAGGCGAACGGCCGGGTCGGGGCTCGACAAGCGTGCCAGATGCTCGCGCGATTCTTCCCCCGCCTTGGCTGTCATGGGCGCGACGATAACTCGGCGAGACGTGTGCGGGCGATCTCGACGCGGACCGAATCGGCTCGGGTCGATTCGAGGCTCTGAATAAACTTTCTTAGGACGCGTTTAGCCTCGTCGCGATGCGGCTCGCCCGCCTTGGGAGAAAGCGCGGCAAGACTCATTCCGACGCCAAAAAGCGCGATCGGGTCGTTCGATTGAATCTCGAGGGCCTGCCGGTACGCCGCGGCAGCCCGAAGAAAGAGCGCGTCCTTCTCCGACGCCACGCTCGCCCCGAGTGCTTCGGTCGCGTGAACATAGCCAAGCGTCGCATGCACATACGCGCGGTTCCCGGGCGACGCGATCGCATTCTCGAGAACGCCACGCGCGCTCACGAGATCTCCGTGATCGGCGTAAAGCCATGCGAGCCGCTGATAGTTGCGCATCGCCATCTCTTTCAAATCATCGATGAGTCGCCCTTCAGCCGACGCAGAGGCGAGCGCGGGACGTGACAAAAATGGCACCGTCGCCCGAATCGCCCGTTCATATCCAAGCCGCGCGCCTTCGGGATCGTCTTCTTCGCGCGCCAGCTCACCGAGCCGCTCGAGCGCACGTGCCGACCAGAAAACCGCCGCCGGATTCCACGGGTCGATCGGCTGCGGCAAACGCCTCGCCGCGCTCTCCCAAGCCCGGCGCGACAAATCGCGTTTACCCAGCTCCCGATAACAGGCGCCAAGCTGGACCTCAACTTCAGCGTTCGCCGACGCCAGCCTGAGCGCCGTTTCAAGACTTGCGCTCGCCTCGTCGAATCGGCGCAACTCTCGGAGCGCGAACCCCAAATTTGCGTGGAAGCTCGCGACCGACCCGTCCGCCTGTATCGCCTTTCGAAGCTCGCCAGCCGCCGCTTCGTATTTCTGCTCCTTGAGCCATTTGACGGCGCGATTGTTGGCCTCAACCGCTTCGCGTTTTGATTGCGAACACGCCGCTCCAAGAAACGCGTACGCAACGATCGCCGCGATTCGGCTTGTCATCGACATCGATTCGCGTTCACCGCAGCCCCACGTGGCTACAGTTCCTGGACGGTCTTCATCATTTCGGGAATAAAGTGCAGCCGAATCGGGAGCAGACTCTTCGACTGAACGCGACGGCGCGCGCCCACAAGCTCAGCCTCTGGCTTCGTGAGAACCCCGCGAATCTCCTCCTCCTTCGTGAAATCGATGACACGCTCCTTCACCGCGGCACCAGCGGCCGGAACGGCCTTCGCACCAACCGCCTTGGCCTTCGCCTTCTCGACCGCGCTCTTTGCGGCCTTCGTCTTTCCATCCGCCGTTGCTTTCGCGTCTTTCGCCGGTGCGTCTTCCGCGAAAACTCTCCCCACTGCGAGGCTGAGTAGCACGAACAGAATAGAAGGCGCCGTTCTCATCTCGAATAGTATAGCCTGATTCCCGGTTAACGGCGAAGACCAGAATGGGGCGGTCGGGTTTGGGCTCGCTCCGGCTCGCGAAAGTCCTCAGGTCTGACCTGAAATGTGAGTCTGCGCGAAACGAATCAAACATCATGAGAACGGCAATTCCACGCCCCATCGGCACCTCATCCCCTGCGGACGCGAGCCTCTGCTCGCCCAATCCCCGCCCGCCCTACCAGAAACCAGCCGTTTCCCCGGAACGGCGCTTGAGAGACTTGGGGGTCGATCGAACGCTGGCCGACACCCAGCGGGTGAAATTTTCGTACCGCCCTCAAGCCCAGAAAATACATCTCCGGAAAGCGGTCCGCCCGATTTCGCGTGGGGTCGGCAGGGGCGCCGCATAGGCGCGCCTATTCTGCGAGCAGTCTGTCGGCAAGCCAGCGGCTTGCCGGCGCGAGCGGAATGGCGAGGGCGACGGAACGGAGCCCGCAGCCCCACCTTTGCGCAGGGTCTGCAGCGCGATTTCGGCTGGGACCACGGAGCTTTGGCGGCCTCTAAACTGCGAATAAATCGCCCGTCTCAAATCAGACCCGAGGACGTCGGCGCGCCGAAGCGGGCTCCTGTCGACTCTCACGCTCAAGAGCGCACGAACCGTTTAACCGGGGATTGTGGGGATCGTATACAGGCTTTTCGAGATTGAGGCACCGTCTTGCAACCTCGATAACGTCCGTTCGCCCGCGTCCCTTCTGCTCCATGAGTCGCTGAATCCGCGCCTCGACTTCTTTCTTTTTTTCGCTTGGCAACCCCTCAGCCGCCGCGCTGACCCGCTTAAAGATCTCGAGCGCCTCGGCTGGCCGCTTCGCATAATCGTGCTCAAGGACTCCCAAATTGTAGAGGACGATGGCGTTCGACGGATCCATCGTCAGCGCCTCTTGATACGTCGATCGCGCCTCATCGAGCCGCCGCGCGACCCTCCGCGCGATCCCAAGGCCCGAAACCGCTTCACTCTTCCGCCCGGCCCGTCGAAACGCGGCCTCAGCCCCTTCCGCATCGCCCGCGCGCAGCGCCATCACGCCGAGCGCCAACGCCCCAGCCTCTCCGCCCGCCTGAAAATGCGCGACCGCTCCCATGCTGTCCCGCAAGTCCAAGCGCGCAAGCCCCGCCCCAAATTCAAGGGCCTCGGTCCCGGCATCGGTCGGCGAAACACCCGCCTTTGCCGCCGCGCGAAGGCGCAGAAGTCCGGCCCGCGCCGCCGCGAGCGCCTCGGACGGCCGCTTGTCTCGCAACGCCAACGCCACGTACGCCCGATAATGCGCCGTCACATCCTCGTCTCTCGACGCCGCGGCAATCTTCCGCGCGATTTCGTCGCGCCGCCCATCCACCGTGACCTCAACACGCCCGAGGGTCGGCACAACCTCCGTCACCTCGCGCGACTCGCCTGGAACAAATTGCGCGTGACCCTGCACGCAGCGCTCGGCGTACCGATCGTAAACCGCACCCGCCGCAACGACTTTCAAGCACGCCCTGTACGCGTCCGCCGCCTTCTCCTCGATCGGCAAAACCTTCGCTTCCAGCGCCGCCCTGAACTCGCGGACCTGGTCGCCCGTCAGCCCCTTGGGGACCGGCGCCGCCAGGATCTGTTTCGCGAAAAACTGAAGCACGTCGCCAACCTTGGCCAGCGCCTCAACCGCCACGCGTGGCCGTTTTGCGCCCACCGCGTCGGCGTAAAGTGCGCGCGCCTCGGTCACGAGCCGCGACTTCTCCGTAAGCTCGCGCGTCAGTTTCTTCATGGTGGTGCTTGCGAGCGTTGTGCCCTCAGCGAGCTTCCGACGAACTTCGGCGCGGACAAGTTTCGCCCGCGCAATGAGATCAAGGTCGGCTTCGGCCGCATCGCCCGTCTCAGCACGAGGCTTCAGCGCCGTCAGCAACAAATCGTCCGCCTGAGCCGCTTCTCCCACTTCAAGCTTAGCCCGCCCCAGCGCCACCAGCACCGCGCGCCGCGTCACCGCGTCGAGTCCGTCCGATTGTCGGACGGTTTGCGCAACCCGAATGATCCGCCGAAACTCACCCGTATCCTCCAAGGTGCGCAAAAGCACCTCAACGATGCGGCTTTTCGTCTTCGGTGTGATCGATGACGCCCAAGGCGCTTTCAACGCGCGCTCCCAATCGTCGACAGCCCGCTTCAGATCCCCCGCCGCTCGCCGCGCATAACCCGCCCGCACAAGCGCGTCACCCGCCTTCTTGAATTTCGGATAGGCCCCGGCAAGAGATTCCCAAGCGGCTGCGCCATCCGCCCACCGAAGGCTCGCGACGAACGATTCGCCTTGCGCCCAAAGGGCCGCCGGCGCGAGTTCGCTCGACGCGCGCTTCCGCACAAGCAGTGCCCTCAACCGTTGTGCGGCCTCAACTTCCCGCGCCGTTTCGTACGCCGCCGCGCCGTTCAACAACGCACGATCAAGCAACTCGCTCCGCGGGAACTCCTTTGCGAACGCCTCGTACATCCGAGCGGCGTCCCGCGCCTGCCCACCCTGCGCGAGCGACTCGGCCCGTTTCAACATCGCCTGCTCGACAATCCGGCGGACCTCGCGCTCAAGCGCGCCGCCGCGCCGAATAAGCTTCGCGTTTGCAAGCGCCTTCCGGCCCCACTCCTCGACGCCCGTCAAATCCCCCTTCGTGTTCATGCAGTCGAGAAGCTCACCGAGCGCCGCAGAGGCGAGCGCGTGCGATGGATACGACCCGACCAGCTCTCCATAGCGCCGCGCGGCGTCGTCGATCTGATGAAAATCGTAGAACAGCCTCCCGAGCCGATAAAGCACACCGGGCCGTTCGGTCGCCGCGTCCTTTGGGATGAGCACAAGGTACCGCTCGCAAGCTTCGCGAAGGCGCGTTTCACCAGGCGGAAGCGGGACAGGCGGGGGGCGCTTTCCGGGCGCATGGACACGCAGCGGCCGATCGCTCCGACCCAGCGCGCGATCGAGCGCAACCACGGCGCCGTAGGCCGCAGCCGCTGCTCGGGGTCCCGCGGGGTTCGCGTCCACAACCTTCGTGTACTCTTCCGCCGCGCGCGCATTCTGCCCCGTCCGAAAAAGCGCTTCCCCAAAAAAGAAACGCATCTCCGCCGCGCGTTCACCCTCGGCGAACGCATCGAGATAGACCCCATAAACCGCCGTCGCCAACCCAAGGATGTCGTCGTTTTTCAGCTTGTCGCCTTCACGATGGTAAACAACCGCGAGGTCACGAATCGTGTTTTCCAAGCGCTTCGCGACCACGGACCGCGTTGGCTCTCCGACATTGGCGCGAATCTTCTTCCATCGCGCGCCGAGCATCGCCACCTCGGACACAACGCGCGCGCGATCGCCGAGCGCAATCGCGCATTGGAGAGCGCCGGCGGCGAAATTGACTCCGTCTGCACTCTCGCCTTCATCGTTCGCCAGTCGCCGATAAATCGCCAGCGCCTCCGCAAACCGACCTTGGCCATAAAATAATTCGGCGAGGCGCGGCAACGAATCGCGCACGAGCCCGTCACCGCCGACGCGTCGAAAAAACGCCTCGGCCGCCCCGGCACCGGTTGCCACGCGGCTCACCGCCGTGACGAGATCTTTTTTCGCCTCTTTGATGAGCTCGAGACGTGGGTCGCCCGCCTTCTCACCGTGCCGAATCGCCTGCAAAAAATAATCGATCGTTTGCCGGTAATCGCGCCGGTTGTACGCACACCAAGCGAGCTTATAGAGCGCGAAGCCGTAAAGCGGACCCTCGCCGTACGCAACGAGCTTTTGATACATCTCCGTCGCGAGCTTGAGCTGATCGCGACTCCACGCGTGTTCCGCAAGTGCCATCAGCGCATCCGGCGCGTAATCGGACGTCGGGATGTCGCGCAAGATTTCGCGAAATCGGTCTTCGGCGTCACGAATGCGCCCGAGCTCTTGGTAAGCGTACCCAAGAAAATAGAGCACTTCGTCGAGGCGCTTGTACGACGGGAAGCTCTTCACAATGCGTTCGTAAATCTTGACGGCACGTCCCTGCGCATCGCTCGCGCGCCGCATCTCCGCCTCGCGCGCCGCCGCCTCGGACGCGCCCTCGCGCTTCATCGCGCGTCGAAAATATAGGTCGCCCTCCTCCCAATACATTTCGGCAAGCCGCGACAGGAACTCCGGCAAATCGGGGTGCTCCCTCGGCGTTCGCCGAATGAGTTGCAGCAGGCTTTCGATCGCCTTCGCACGCGCCTCCTCGACTTGCGCATCGCGCCGCGGCGCGAAGACGACCGGTGCCTTAAGCCGCGGCCCCTCGCGCTTCGCGGTGTCGGCGAAAGATGAGGCAGGAAAAAGAGAAACCACAGAGAAGATGAGAAGATGAGTTATGAGGAGTAAGCCTACCGCTGTTGGTTTCTCCTTCTTCACTTCTTCTGGCACTCCGATTTTACGTCCACCTCGTAGTACCCGAGCTCATCGCGCCAGAATTCCCCCTTAAACGGAAACATCACCTCGTACACCGCAACCTTTCGCGTCGGCCGCGCGGGCGCAAACTCTTGTTCCTCGCGCACCTCCGCGGTGAGCCGATTGAGCCGCGCGTTCTGCGTCTCGAACCGCAGCCGGTACGCCTGCTGCACAAGCGACTCAATCTCCGTGTGCGCGCCAACGAACCGGTCACGGACCCGCTTGCCCGCGTCGATCGCCGCCTGCTCCCGGTGGTACGACACCGCCTCGAACATCGATCGCGCGAGCGCCGACTTTCGCCAAACGCCACGCGTGCTCCGAATCGCCGCAAGCTCGCGGTCGAGCTGCAACACAAACGCATGCATCCGCGTCAGTGCGCGGTCCGCCATCGAAAGCTTCAAGACACGCCCGAGCAGGTCGGGCGCCGAATCGCCTTTCGTGCTGACGCCTGCACCCGCCACGACGCCCGTCCGCCGCGCCGCTCGTTTGCGCATCTCGACAAAAAAGTCGAAGTACTTATCCGACGAATTCCCGAGCCGTTGAATCTGTTTTTTGAGTTCCGCGGCGAGCGGTTCAAACCGCTTCAAAAAAATATCGACCGTCCGATCGACCTCGTCGTACCGGCAATTCCGAAACGCGGTCACCGCGCGCAAGAGGTACGCCTCCGGAAAAAACTCGTTCTCATAAAAAGGCGAATCGAGCGTCAGCAAGTTGCCAAGCGCCTTCGCGTAATCGCGTTCTCGAAAAACCGCCCAGGCGGCCTCGAAAATCGCCGCAATCCAATTTGCCGATCGCCCGTCGATTCGCCGATACAAGCGGTTCGCGTCCTTGAATCGCTCGAGCTGATACAAGATGCGCGCCATGTTGAGCTGCGCAAGCTCGCGAAGCGGCCCGAGCTCTGTTTCGGCGGCTCCCGCGGGCACCAAGTCAAAAACAGTTTGGAACGCCTTCAAGGCTTCCTCCGGTCTCCCGAACCGAATTTGCGCCAGCCCATAAACAAACTGCGCCCGCGGATAAAACTGGCTCGACGCCTGCACCCCGCGCAAAATCTCTTCGGCACGTCGCAGCTCGCCCGTTTGAAAGAGGTGCTTCCCGAGCAAATACGACAGCTCGTTACGAATCCCAGGCGGAAACTCGTTTCGCGAAAACCGCGCGATTCGCTCGAGCACCGCCGCGTCGCCCTGCAGTCGATGCGCGAGAAGCGCGAGCCACGAAAGCGTCGCCGAGAAAAACTTGTGCGCCCGGCCCCGCTCAACGACTTTGTCAAACCGCGCGAACGCCGCATCGAAGTACCTCATCTGATACAGCGTCTTCCCCAAAAAAAACTCGGCCTCCTCAACGCGCGCCGCATACGAGGCCGCCGTGCTCTCCGCGATGTCAAAGAAAACCAGCGACGCCGCCTCAAACGACTGCGCCTGATACGCCTTCATCGCAAGCGTCCATTTCGCCTCGACGCCCACATCGGCGCTTTCGGTCGCCGCAGGCTTTTGCGCAAGCGCCGCGAGAACGAAAAACACTACTCGCAATATCCGCACCTCCCGCACGTCGACCCGGCGGCGCAAGTCTGACTCGTGCCACACGTTGGCGGCGGATTCCCGTCACGCGCCTGGAACAACACTTCGACCCTTTCGCTGAGGCGCGGGCACGTTCCACTGAACTGAACGTAGCCGTTCGGAAACGCGGTCGACGGGCATTGGTACGTGTAGCGCGTGCCATCTTTCGGCAACACACCGCCGTCTTGTCGCACAATGATGTACGGCCCCGACGCCACCTGATTCACGACGGCCGGCATCGTCGCGAAACCGACTTCGCAAATCTGGTCGTCGCAAAATCCGCAACGCCCGCACCGCGACCCGGGGCAATCGCTGTCCGATGCGCACGTCGTGACGCTTGTTCGGTATGTGTAATTCACGGTGACCGTCGCGCCCGGTGCAAGCGTTGGGTTTGGGTATTGGCAATACGATTGCGCGAGCGAAATCGATCCCTTCGCATACGAGCCACCGGGCTCGGGACAGTTGTATTGAATGTCGCTCGACGGAACCGCGACGCCATCGATGGCCACTGAAATCCCCGACGGACTCTGCGCGGCGGCGTTCGGATCGATGTTGTAGCCCGACGTCAGCGGGACCTTGCAGAAGAGCCCGGCGATCCCGCGTCCAATCTGACGGAGCGACTCCGAGAAGCTCGAATCGCAGATCGACCCAAAAAAACCGTTTTGACCAAACGACTGAACAACATCGATATAGCGCGTTGCGGCGCGGGCCCCTGCATTGCCACCCGGAGCCAAACAAACGTACGGGCCGGCCGCGGCACCACCGTCCCTCGGAACAAGGGCGCCTCCGCCCGGTGCGAGCTGCTGGTCCATGAAGCACGTGCTTGCATCAACGTTTTGATAAAAACAATCCGACGCCGACGTGGCGTACGTTGCGCGTTCGTTCGGCTGCGCCCAACACTTCCCGCCGATACAAACTCGTCCCGCGAGCGCGCAATCCGACGTCTGCCGGCATTCGATCGCCGAGCCCCCCGCGTCGACATCGAAGCGCGGATAATCCGGGCCGCCAATGACCCCAAAAAGGACCTTCGACAAGTCGCCGCCCTTGAGCGCCGTCAAAAACGACACGTACTCAGATGTTGGCGTGAGGATGCTTCGCTGCGTGAAGCAAAACGTTTGATTCACTTCCTTGTAAGGGCACGTGAGCGGCAGACTGCAGTCATCCTCGTCGGTCACGATAACGACCGCAAGCGCCGAGTCGCTGCGCAAAAATCCCGCGTTGGTCGTCGAGATCAGTGGTTCCGACAAGGCGAGGCGCACCGCCTCAAGCCCCTTCTCGATTCCCCATCCGGTTGTTCCCTGATCGGCGTTTTGCTGGAAGAGAGTCGCAACGTTTGACATCGTCGACGTGAGAATCTTGGGGTTTCCGCCCGCCGCCTTGAGTTGCCCGCGGTCACCGGTCCATCCGCCATCAACGACCGCGCCTCCGTCACAGGTAACGGTCGTAATCAGGTCGGTCGTCGTGACCCCAATTTGGAAATCGGCCCCGCTCGTCGTCAATTCGTTAATGAAGGTCGCAATGTTGTTTCGCAGATTCGTTTGCTCATCGCCCATCGATCCCGAGTTGTCGACAACAAACAGGATGTCGACCTTCCGCGGCTGTTCCGTCGGCTGGCGAAACGTCTCCTGCACGTTGACGCCGCCATCACCTGACGGAAGCTGCGTCCTCTCGGTAAACGACGTTCCGAGCCCGGAAAAAATCGGACGATCCCGACACGCCGAAGGAGCCAGCGCAATAATAAGAGCGCAGAGAAATCTCAGGCGCACATTGCCCTCCATGGGCTCCCCCTATCATCCCAAAAAGTCGGTGCGTTCGCCAGTTCGCGCGGGATCAGGCGCCGGTCTGGCGCCGCGCATCGAGAAGGCGCGTAAGCTCATCGGGCGGCAGAACTTTCTTTTCAGTCGCGAGCGTCCGCACGGTTTTCCCAGTCTTGAGCGACTCTTTCGCGATCTGCGCGGCGACGTCATACCCAATTTTCGGCGCGAGAGCCGTCACCATCGCGAGTGATTTCTCAATCATTTCCTCGCATCGCGCACGATTCGCATCGAGCCCGCGCACACACCGCGCCGCAAACGTCGACGCCGCACGACCGAGAATTTCGATCGACTGGAGCAGATTGTACGCAATCATCGGCTTCATGACGTTCAGTTCAAAATTGCCGTGCTGGCCCCCGACCGCGATCGCCGCATCGTTACCGATAACTTGAGCGCAAACCATCATCATCATCTCGGACATAACGGGGTTCACCTTGCCCGGCATGATCGACGATCCGGGCTGCAGGTCGGGAATCAGGATTTCGCCGATCCCGCACCGCGGCCCGCTGCCAAGCCAACGAATGTCGTTCGCAACTTTAATGAGCGACACCGCGACCGAGCGAAGCGCGCCCGACATCTCGACCTCCGCGTCGCGCGCGGCGAGCGCTTCAAAGAGGTTTGGTGCCTGCTTGAATGCGACGCTTGTCCACGCGGATATTTTCTCGATCACTTTCGCCGCGAAACCCGGCTCGGCGTTCAGCCCCGTACCGACCGCCGTTCCGCCAAGGGCGAGCTCGGTGAGCGCCGCGCGAGCCGCTTCGACACGTCGAACGCCGTTTTGGACCTGCGTCGCGTAACCCGAAAACTCCTGACCAAGCCGCACCGGGACCGCGTCCATGAGGTGCGTTCGCCCAATTTTGACAACGTCGTCGAACGCTTTCGCTTTTTCCCAAAGCGCCGCGGCCAGGTCGCGAAGGGCCGGCAAAAGGTCGCGCTCAACGGCCTCCGCGGCTGCGATGTGAATCGCCGTCGGAATGATGTCGTTCGAAGACTGGCCCTTGTTGACGTGGTCGTTGGGGTGTACCGCCTTACCGCCAACGCTTTCGCCGAGGATCTGCGCGGCGCGGTTCGCAATGACTTCGTTCGCGTTCATGTTGGACGAGGTGCCTGAACCGGTTTGGAAGATGTCGACGACGAACCAGGCGTCGTGATCACCCTGCGCGACTTCGTCGGCCGCCTGAATAATGGCGCGGGCCATGCGTTCGTCGAGCGCCCGCTTCTCGAAGTTCACCTCGGCGCACGCCTTTTTCACAAGCCCGAGCGCGCGAATCATTCGACGCGGGATACGAAGCCCACTCACGGGGAAATTCTGACGAGCGCGTTCCGTTTGGGCGCCATAAAGCGCGTCCGCGGAAACTTTAACCTCGCCCAACGAGTCGGTCTCGATGCGAACTTCAGACATGCGACACCTCCAAAGTGAAACGACGCGCGATCTCTACACCCGGCGCGCACGACTCGCAACCGCGGCCGCCCCCGCATCCGCTCCGGCTCCCGCCCCCGCTCCCGCACCCGCTCCCACTCCCGCTCCCGCTCCCGCTCCCGCATCCGCCTTACCTGCGTTCGCGCCTCCTCTCTTGCCGCTTCGCGGGCCCTATTCCTTGCGGGGGCCGCGCTCAGCGGCTTCGAGAGGAGGTTCTCATGGCTCATCGCTTCATCGCTCTCGACGTCGCGTTCGAGTTCGCGACTGCGGTTCGTCCGGCGCTCGATCGCATTCGTCGCAAGGATCGTTCTCTCGAAGATCAGCTTCGGCGTGCGACGGCGTCAGTGGTCTTAAACATCTCTGAAGGCAACGGCAAATCATCCCTTCGTGACCAAGCCCGTTTCTTCGAAATCGCTCGTGGCAGTTGTCGTGAGGCGCGTGCAGCCCTGAAACTCGCGATGATATGGGGTTACGTCGACGAGCGGCGAGTCGCCGAACTCGATGGCCTCGCCGATCGAGTGTGCGCACTTCTTTCGAAGCTCATCGCACGAGCCGGGTCAGCATCGCGATAACTCGCGACAACAACTCGCCGAGTTCTTTCGGCGCATCGTCGATGAGATCCAGCAGGGCCGCGGATTCACTCGCCTCGCCACGCGCGATCGCGTAACAGCGCCGCTTATCGGCTTTAGCCACGCGACCCGCACCTTCCGCCGTGTTCGTGAGAACTGAAAGCGATGCGCGGCGGAACTGGTCTCGAAGAACGGCGTTCGCAATCGGAAGTGACTGAGCAAGCCGTGCGAAGGCGCGCGCGACGCGAAAGCAATCGAGGCGTTCGAGAGAAGCGGTCGTGGGAACGTTGTAACGATCCATCGGGAACCTCCTTTGGAGCCCGCAGCCGAGCGGGCTCCTGCCCGAAAGGCGCGCAAGCGCCAGGGCGAGCCCGCGCAGGCAAGGGCGAAAAAGGAGGTCGTGAAGAGGCAACCACGCACCCGCCTCCGCTCCCGCTCCCGCATCCGCTACCGCACCCGCCTCCGCTCCCGCTACCGCGCCCGCATCCGCTCCTAACTCTTCTCCCTCCGTCGCAGTGCGACACCGCCATGCGACGGTGCGACGTCCGCGGACGACGGGAAACGGTCAACGCGTGAACCACATAACGCGTAACGCGAGCAAATGTGCGCGTGCGTCCACAGGAACGGCTGGCGCCCCACTTGCTCTTTCACCTCCCCGTGGAGGGAACAATGAATACACTACGAGTCCGAACACGAAGCGCCGTTTTTCTCGCGACCGTGTCGTTCTTTGTCGCACCTTCGTGCGCGACGCAATCAAAATCCGACGAAGGCGTCGTCGAATGTTGGGTGCGCCTCTCCGAAGACTTTAATGTCAGCCTCGTCCGCGGGCTGAAACTCGTCATCGACAGCGCACCCGGACAACCGCCCCTCAACCTCACCGCGACCAGCGAACAAACGATCACCAAGGGGCGCCTCACGTTCACGACGCAAGTCAAGAACGACGACAGCGACCCCGAAAACGAATTCGTCGTCCAGTTCAACACCAACGTTTTCGGGTCGCGCACCTTCCTCTTCCGCTTTAACGGCATCTGGGGCGCCGACCGCCCGTTCGCACTCCGCGCGGTCGTTCTCCTCGAAGGTTCGAATGAAGCCGCCGCGACCGCCACAGCCACCGTCGAGGGCGCATCGATCACCCTCGAACACGGCGCGCGCGCGACCGTCGAAAATTCGATCGCCTGCACACCGGGAATCTCGTGCATCGGCACAACGGCTGCGCCCGCGCTCGCCGGAACCAGCCCGGCGTCACCGGCAAACAACAACCTGCCGCGCATTCGTGGACAGGCCGTGGCGGCCGCGACGATCAAAGTCTACGGGCAGCCTGACTGCGGAGGCGCTGTCGTCGGCGAAGGAACCGGCGCCGAACTCGCAACCGACGGCATCGCGGTGTCGGTGACCGACGATTCAACGACGACCTTCAGCGCGATCGCGACCGACGCGACCGGCAACACGTCGCCGTGCTCGTCGACAACCGTCACGTACATCGAGGATTCGACGCCCCCCGCTGCGCCGTCGGTGAACGCCGCGACGAACCCACCGTCGCCTGGCAAGAGCCTGACGCCGCGCGTCTCGGGCTCCGCCGAAGCGGGTGCGACGATCGAAATCTTCAAGAGCGCAACGTGCGAAGGCGTGCCGGCGGCAACGGGCTCTGCGGCCGATTTTGCGTCAGGCGGCATCGCGATCAGCGTCGCGAATAACGCGACAACAACGATTTCAGTTCGGGCGGTCGATGTGGCAGGAAACCGTTCGCCGTGTGCGAACCCCCCCCACTCCTACACGGCGGACAACGCATCGACCGTTCCGGCCCTCACGGCGACCTCCCCGGCGTCGCCCGCGAACAGCAACGTTCCACGTGTTCGCGGGAGCGCGGAGTCTGGCGCAATGGTGCGCCTTTACAAGGACTCTGCGTGCGCGGGGGGGGTCGCCGATGCGGGTTCAGGCGAGTCGCTCACCGGCGCAATCGCGACGGGAACCGCTGAGGATCTCGCAGGCGCCGGAATCGAAGTCACCGTCGCCGACGACGCGACGACGACGTTTTACGCGCAAGCGACCGATGCGCTCGGCAACGTCTCGCCGTGCTCGGCGGGCCTTGCGTACACCGAAGACTCGACGCCGCCGGCGAAGCCAACGCCGGCCACGGTTCCCGCTTCTCCTTCCAACAACAACGAACCGATCGTGAAGGGCACGGCGATCGGCGCAGACACAGTCGAAGTCTTTACGTCGGCGTGCGGCCTCGCGGCCGGCGGCACGCTCGTCGTTTCGGGTGCCGCGACTCTGTTTGCAACCACGGGCCTTCAAGTTCCCCCGAACGTCGTTCCCGCGAACGCGACCACAACGTTTCTCGTTCGCTCCAAGGACGCCGCGCAGAATGCGTCCGAATGCGCGACCATCGATTACGTCGAAGATTCGACGGCGCCCGCCTCACCCATCGGAACTGGCGTAACGCCGGCTGGGCCAGCCAACAAAAACGATCCGCTGGTGCAAGGGACCGCGGAAGCAAACGCGTCGGTCCGAATCTATAAGAACGATGCAACGTGCACGTCGGCTGCGACAACTGGAAGCGTTGGTCAGACCGGTGCCTTTGCCGTGACCGTTTCGGTCGACGACAACGCGACGACGTCGTTTTCGGCGGAGACGGTCGACCGCGCGGGAAACATCTCGCCCTGTGTGCAGCTCGGGCTTTCCTACGTCGAAGACAGTTCGCCCGCGACGGTCACGTTCGCCGCCGCGAGCCAAACCGTGAACGAGTCGGCCGTCTCGGCAACTGTCACCGTCAACTTGAACACCATGATCGGCACCGCGATCGTCATTCCGTTCGCGGTCGCGGGGAGCGCAATCTATCCGGCGGACCATAGCCTCGCGAACGGAACAATCACGATTCCCGCGTGGAGTCGAAGTGCCAGTCTCACGTTTGGCATCGTCAACGACGCGCTGAACGAGGCGAGTGAAACCGTCGTTCTGACTCTCAGCACGCCCTCGAACGCTCTGCTCGGCGCGATCAATGAGCACGAGGTCAAGATAAACGACGACGACGCGGTCCCAACGGTCGCGTTCAGTGCGACGAACCAAGAGGTGAGCGAAGCCGTTGGTTCCGTAACGGTGACGGCGACATTGAGTGCCGTGAGTGGACAAGCCGTAACGGTGCCGTACAAGGTCTCCGGGAGCGCGACGAACGCCGATCACAACCTCACGGACGGGTCGATCCTCATCCCGGCAGGACAGGCGAGTGGCAGCGTGACTTTCAACGTCGTCGATGATGCGCTCGACGAGGCAGATGAAACCGTCGTCCTCAAGCTCGACCCGCCGACGAATGCGTCCTTTGGCGCAACGACCACGCACACCGTAAAGATCATCGACAACGACGACCCGCCGACGGTTGCGTTCAGCGCGGCGAACCAAGAGGTGAGTGAAGCCGTTGGTTCCGTAACGGTGACAGCGACATTGAGTGCCATGAGTGGACAAACCGTAACGGTGCCGTACAAAGTCTCCGGGAGCGCGACGAGCGCCGATCACAACCTCACGGACGGGTCGATCACAATCCCCGCGGGGCAACTGAGTGCGACGAAAACATTCGCCGTCGTTGATGACACGCTCGATGAGGCAGAAGAAACCGTCGTCCTCACGCTCGAACCGCCGACGAACGCGACCATCGCCTCGCCGGCGCCCACGCATACCGTCAAGATCATCGACAACGACGACCCGCCGACGCTCAGCTTCAGCGAGACGAGCCAGCAGGTGAGCGAGTCGGTCGGCACCGTAACCGTCACCGCGGTCTTGAGCGCGGCGAGTGGACTCGACGTTTCGGTGCCCTTCAATCTCTCCCCCGCCGGAACCGCGACGAGACCCGCCGACTACTATGACGTCAACCCGTCGACCGGACTTATCGCCATCCCGGCGGGACAAATGAACGCGACCGTAACCTTCAAGGTGTTCGATGACGCGCTAGATGAAACGGACGAAACCGTCATCCTCAGGCTCGAAAGCCCGACGAACGCGACCCGTGCTGAACCTTCTTCGCACACCGTCACGATCCTCGACGACGACGCCACGCCAACCGTCGAGTTCAGCCTGCCGGACCAAACCCAGCTCGAATCGATTGGCACCGTGACCGTCACCGTGAACCTGAGCGCTGCGAGCGGGAAGACCGTGACGGTGCCGTTCACCGTCGGAGGAAGCGCGACGACCGACGATTATAGCAACTTGAACCCCGCGTCCGGGCAGATCCTGTTTCAGCCGCTACAAACAACCAAGACCATCACGTTTGACGTTGCTGATGATGCGCTCGATGAAACAAACGAAACCGTTGTCTTCACACTCCAGCCGCCCACGAACGCGGCGCTTGGCGCAACGCAAGTACACACCGTCACAATCAACGACAACGACGCGACGCCGACGGTCACGTTCACCGAAGCAGACCGAACGGTTGACGAGAACGTTGACGCGGTGAGCGTCACGGTGGAAATGAGCGCCGCCAGTGGGCAAACAGTCACGGTGCCGTTCACCATGTCAGGAACCGTGACGACCGTCGATTACACTAACCTCAGCCCTACCAATGGAGAGATCACGTTCGCGCCGCGAGAAACGACCAAGACCATTACGTTCAACGTGTTTGATGATGCGCTCGACGAAACCAACGAGACCATCGTGTTCTCACTCGCGCCACCGACGAACGCGAACCTTGGGGCGAAGAGCGCGTTCACCCTTACGATTAACGACAACGATCCGCAGCCGACGGTTGGCTTTAGCGGCGTGGTCCAGTCGGTAGAGGAATCGGTTGGCTTGGTGACCATCGCAGTGAACCTCAACGCCCCGAGCGGGCTGACTGTTACGGTGCCGTACACGGTTTCGGCATCAAGTACCGCGACGGCCGCCGATTACACGGACCTCACTCCTACGCCACAACAGATCTCGTTCGCGCCGGGAGAGACGAGTAAGAACGTGACGTTCAGAGTCGTCGATGATGCCCTCAACGAAGAAAACGAGACCATCTACCTCGATCTCGGCACGCCGACGAACGCGACAATGGCGGGATTAGCCCAACGAAGGCAAATCGTCATCATCACCGACAACGACCCGCTCCCGACCGTCGAGTTCACGACAACGGACCAGACGGTCGCAGAGTCGATCGGCACGGTAACCGTCACGGCGACCCTGAGCGCGCCGAGCGGGCGAACTGTCACGGTGCCGTACACCGTCGCCGGAACTGCCTCCGGACCGGCGATGCTCCCGGCTGATTACAACACTCTCCTCCCGACATCGCCCCAATCGCTCTCGTTCTTGCCGGGAGAAACCAGCCGGAGCATAACGTTTAACGTCGTCGACGATGTGCGGAAGGAAGTGGACGACACCGTCATCCTGACGCTTGAGACGCCAACGAATGCGACGCTGGGCGCAGCAATCACGCGCACAGTCACAATCACCGACAACGACGACCCACCGACGGTCAGATTCACGACGGCTACCACGTCGGTGACCGAGCCGGCCGGACCTGGGTCGCTGACCGTCAACGTGGGCGTGACATTGAGCGCCGCGAGTGACTTCGAAATCACGGTGCCGTACACCGTCTCCGCCGCAAGCACCGCGACGAGCGCCGACCACAACCTCGTGGACGGCGTGTTGCCGATCCCTGCGGGACAGGGGACCGGGACCATAACATTCAACGTCATTCACGACACGCTCGATGAACCAAACGAAACCGTCATCATCGCGCTCGGGACACCAACGAACGCGACCGCCGGCACGACTCTGCAGACGCACACGGTCACGATCGCCGACAACGACCCCACTCCGACCATCTCGTTCAGCGCGGCGAGCCAATCGGTGAACGCGTCAACCGGTTCCGTTTCCGTCTCGGTCACGGCCATCTTGAGCGCCGAGAGTGGCCGTGATGTCTCGGCGACGTACACCGTCACCGGAACCGCGAAGTCCGTTGCGACCGCGACGAACCCCGCCGATCACGACCTCGCAACCCCAGGGACGATAAACATCCCGGCGGGGCAAACGAGCGCGACGGTTACGTTCAACGTCGTCGATAGCGACGTCGTGTATGAAGGGAGCGAAACCGTGATCCTGACGCTCGACAGCTCAGCGACGACACCGACGAACTCAACCAGAGCCGCACCCTATACCCACACTGTAACGATTATCGACGACGACCCGGTCCCGACAGTCGAGTTCACCGCGGCGAGCCAAACGGTGGCCGAGCCGGCCGGGACATCCTCTCTGCCCGTGACCTTTACGGTGACCTTGAGCGGTATGAGTGCGTCGAACGTGACGGTGCCCTACACCGTCTCCGGAACCGCGACACGCCCCTCGGACCACGATCTCTTAAGCAGCAGCATCACGATCGCCGCGGGAACAACGACCGCAAGTAAGACCGTGAATATCGTCAACGATTTTCTCCCTGAGCCAAGTGAGACGATCATCGTAACGCTCAGCCCGCCCACCGGATCGCCGACCGGTGCCACGCTTGGCGCGATAAACGTTCACACCATCACGGTCGACGACACAACGCCGTCGGTGGCCTTCAGCGAAGCCGCCCAAACCGCACCCGAAGGTGCGACGAACCTCACCGTGAGCGTCTCGATCGACATCGCCAGCACCCTCGCGGTCAATGTGCCCTATTTTGTTGCAGGCACCGCAAACAAAGCGGATCACAACCTCGCAACGGGCGTGTTCACAATTCCCGCGGGCGAACTGACCACGAGCGCTTCGTTCAACGTAACGGGCGACGCACTATACGAGGTAAGCAAGACGATCGTCCTCACCCTCGGTACCCCAACCAACGCGAAGCTCGGGGCTACGACAGAGCACACGGTCACGATCACCGACGACCCGGCGCCGGTCCGACAGGCGTCGGCGGGCCAGAACCACACATGCGCGACGCGCACCGACAACACGCTCTGGTGCTGGGGGAGCAACTCAAGCGGTCAGCTCGGCAACGGTCCCATCGCGAGCCAAAGCGCCCCGATGAAGATCTCAGGCACAACCTGGTCAACCGTCGCGGCGGGGGGCGGCACATCGGGTTCCCACACCTGCGCAACAAAGTCAGACGGGACGCTTTGGTGCTGGGGCAATAACGGATGGGGCCAAATGGGCGACGGAACATTCTCGTCTAGGAACAGCCCGACACAGGTCGCTGGAACCACCTGGGCAACGGTGACCGCGGGTGACATTCACACTTGCGCGATAAAGGCTGACGGCTCGCTCCACTGCTGGGGGGCCGGCGCCGCGGTCGGCATCGGCACAACAACGAACCAAACCAATCCGTCCCCTGTTTCCGGCGGTGGCACGTGGGCGAGCGTTTCAGCGGGCCAAAACCAAACATGCGCCATTCGGAGCGACAACAACTCGCTTTGGTGCTGGGGAGAGAACGGCAGCGGTCAGGTCGGAGACGGAACAGCAAGCACGAGGACTGTACCAACGCCCATTCTCGTCGGGACGACGTGGGCGAGCGTTTCGACGGGCGGCACCCATAGCTGCGCGATTCGGAGCGACAACAACTCGCTTTGGTGCTGGGGCGTCAACAGCAGCGGCCAGCTCGGAGATGGAACATTCACCCTCAGAAACGTTCCAACGAACGTCCTCCCCGGCACGACATGGGTAGGCGTCGCGTTGGGCGCGTCGCGCACCTGTGCAACACGGACCGATACGACGCCTAATTCACTGTGGTGTTGGGGAGGCAATTTGAACGGTCAGCTTGGCGACGGGACAACCACCAACCGAACGACTCCGACGCAAGTTACTGGAACCAACTGGGCCAACGCGATCAAGGGAGGCGTAGGGCACACGTGCGCCACACGTACCGACAACTCGCTCTGGTGCTGGGGAAAGAACAGCGATGGTCAACTGGGCGATGGGACATCCGGGACAGCGCAAACAACTCCACGGCAATTGGTGCAGGAAGCGGGAACGACATGGACGGCCGTCGCAAATGGAGGAGGTTATCTTGGGCCCGGCTTACACGGCTGTGCATCACGGTCAGACGGAACGCTCTGGTGCTGGGGGCTAAACACCAATGGCCAACTCGGCGACAGCAGCTACGGCAATCGAGATAACCCGACTCAGGTCGCAACGCCAGTAGCGGCTGGAACGACGTGGCCAAGCGTGTCGGTGGGGAACAGTCACACTTGTGCATTACGATCCGACAACACCCTTTGGTGCTGGGGGCTCAATTCGGGTGGACAGCTGGGCGATACAACGATTATCGACCGGAATACACCGACTCAGGTCGCGGGAACAATTTGGGCAAGCGTTTCGGCGGGCTATCTCCATACCTGCGCAACGAAGACCAACAACACGCTCTGGTGCTGGGGACAAAGCCAGTATGGCCGCCTCGGCAACGGGGTCAATACGGCCAGCGCGAACTCGACGCCGATCCAGATTACCGCGGACACCAACTGGGCAAGCGTTTCGGCTGGGCAAAACCACACGTGCGCGCGCCGCACAAACAACACCGTCTGGTGCTGGGGCAGCAACTCTTTCGGGAGCATCGGCGATGGATCGAACTCGCAAAGCACGATCCCTGTTCAAGTCCCCGGAACGAATTGGGCCAGCGTTTCGGCGGGTCATGAGTTTACCTGCGCGACTCGCACCAACAACACCCTTTGGTGCTGGGGGTTTAACAGCAATGGCCAATTGGGTGACAGCACTTTGGCGCCGCGATACTCCCCGACGCAGGTACTCGGTACCGCGTGGGAAAGCGTTTCGGCTGGCCTTTTTCAAACGTGCGCAACGCGGCTCGACGATTCTCTCTGGTGTTGGGGACGAAACGCCAACGGTCAGCTCGGCGTTGGAACCGTCGCGGAAGAAACGAGACCGACGCACGTTGAAGGGGCCAACTGGGGCATGGTCTCCGCTGGGAGCTACCACGGATGCGCCGTGCGTCTCGACGGGACGCTTTGGTGCTGGGGCAAAGGCGACTCGGGACAGCTCGGTTTCCGGACCGACATTCGGACAACACCCGTCGTCGTGATGAACTGACGCCGCTCTGTGCAACCGGAGACACGGTTTTCGCTTCCCCGGACACGCTTTCCAGCTCCCCGGACATAGTTCTAGCCTCCCCGGACAAGGTTTGGGGCTTCCCAGACACCATGGGAGGATTTTCAGTGTGAATATAGATGGTTACTTAGTTCTGGCGTGGCGCTGTAGCGGGCGCGGCTGGAGCGATGGGCGTGGAATCGCTCGCCTTTTTTGCCGCGTGGCGACGGCGAGCGCGCTGAATCGACGCGACGCTCCTAAACTGCGCCAAGCGCGCCGTGTCGGAGTCGTTTCGGAACGCGTAAAGCCCTGCGGACCGCACTTCGTCGACCGCCTCGTCGAGATACGTTGCCGCGCGGTCGCGAAGGTCTTTCGCCTCACTGGACGCCGAACGGTTCTCGGCGCGATCGGCCGCGACGGTCGCGTGGAGCTTCGTAACCGCGTCGGCCACCTTGCGCGCCTTCACGATCTGCGCCGCGTCGAAGTCGGTCCGCGCGAAGTCGTCGCGATGCGACTCGGCGAGCTGGGCGAGGTCTGTGAGGTCTTGACAGAGGTCGGCGACGCCCTCGCCCTCTTGGATGCGCGCGAGCGTTTCAAGCGCCCGCTCGTGCTTGCGCAGCGCGTAACCTGCCGTCGCCACGAAGTCGCGCCGCAGAACCGTCGCCTGATCAACGAGCGCCAAGTACTCGACCGGCGTCGCCGCATCGCGCGCGTGCGTCCACGCGGTTTGCGCGGCACGGAGCGCGTTGGCTCGAGCCGAGAGCGAATCGACAAATCGCTCTTCGAGGCCAGCGGCGATGAGCTGTGGACGATAGCGCTCGGCGGTCTCCGCGAGGTCGAACGCTTCGTGAAAAAGCGTCGCGACGGCAAGATTCGGCTCGCGAACCCGCTCCGCCGGAATCGCCTTGAGCTCGCTAAGAAGACGTTCGAAATCGTTCGTTGCTTTCATTGGAATTCCTCCGAGTGTTGGTTTGAGGACATTTCGCTCGCCCCCGGCGAACGAACGAGGTGGGGGATAACAAGGGGCGAAGCCAAGGTCAACCGGTGTGTGCAACAGGATGCGAAAGCGGGTGCGGGCGCGGGGCGGCTAATCCCAACAGGAGCGATAGAATTCCGCGATCTCCGATCGCTCCAGATCGCTCGCCAAAGCCGCGACGATCGGATCGAGATACGCGCGATCGATCGCGTCGCGCTGCGCGGTAATGATGCTCCGCACATCGTCGCGATCGCGTGCGCGCTCCGAGATGACCTTGTGAATGATCAGGTCTTCGGGGGAACAAACCGGAACTTCGATGTCACCGAAGGCGCATGGTTTCGCACGGGCGATTGCGGCTTCCTCGAACGGTAAGAGCGCGAACACGAGATCAATTCGCCCGCCCGTCGTGGTCTCCAATGGGAGGACACGACGCGCTCTCGCAAAGCTGACCGGGTCGTTGACAAGCACACGAAATACTCCCGTAAGGCGCTCGACAAACGCGGGGACGTCGACGTCCGGCACGTGAACGGTCACGTCAACATCGAGCGTTGTTCGCGGGGCGGCCCAGGCGGAGACCGCAAGGCCACCGATGACCATGTACGGCGCTCGGGCCGACGCGAGAAACCGAGCGATCTCGCTCAGCGTTTGCTCGAGGCTGGTCACGGTTGGCGCCGAACCTTCGCAAGGGCGCGGTGCATCGCGCGAACGCCGCGGGGGTCAAAACGACGCGGGGGTACGACGCGAGAAACCGAATCGACGACAAACCCGATCGACGCGACGCGGTCGGCAAACGAAAGCGCAATCGGGTGCGCCACCTCCCAGCGGTTAAACTCGTTCCACTGGGCAAGGCGCGCGCGCAGCGTCTGCGATCGGTTCATAGCGTCCATCATTATACTGCCTGAGTCGCCTCTGCGCCTTTGCGTTTATTCCCTTCTCCCGCACCCGCATCCGCATCCGAGTCTCGCAACTCTGCAAGACGCTCCCCCGCTTTTCGCAGAACTGCAAGAGATCGGTTTTGCCCGGTTTCCCCCCAGGAGCTGCGCGAAACCAGTCCGGGCGTGGATTCCACGCGCGCGCGCGGACCAGGCATTTCGGTTGCTCATAAGTCAGGCAGGAGTGGTGTGTCTTGTGACCATTTTGAGTAAAGGTTGTCGATCGATCGCGTCGGCGGAAGGGCTGTGCGCCGTCATACTCGCCCTCGCCTGCGACCTCGGCGGTGCCGGCGGCGGCCCGTCCCCACGTCCGCTACCGATTCGCCCGCTGATAGAACGCGTTCGCGAAACCACCGATCCCGTCGCGCGCGGCGCGGTCGTTTACCGCCAATACGGCTGCGGCTTGTGCCACGGCATCGACGGAAAGGGCGAGGTCGCAAACGAGAACTCCGAAACCGGCGGCAAGATTAACGGTCTCACGAAGGTGAAAGAGGGTTACGCCGAGGTCGAGGTCGCCAAGATGATCCGCGAGGGGGTCAAGCAGGTCGGTAAGAAAGACGCGGCCGGCCCGACGCCACCCTTTCGAATGCCGAGCTTCGCGAATCATTTGAAGGCGAGACAAGTCGACGATCTGGTGGCCTACCTTTTTAGTTTGTACCCGGGGGCGGGGGAAGAGAAGAGAAATGCAACCACAGAGACACAGAGGAATGGAGATCTGAGGGAGAAGAAAAAGGCGGGCAAGAAAGAACAGCCGGGAGCGGGAAAGGACGATTGGGACAAGGAATGAGCCGGCGACTCGCAATAGGCGTCGTTGTTTTCGTCCTTGGCGTCGGCGCGGCACTTCTCGCGGCCGAACGCCCCATCGAGCAGCCGCTTCCATACAGCCACGCGGTTCACACGAAGGAGGCCGCGTGCGTTCTTTGCCACGCGGGCGCGCAATCCCAACCGAACGCGGGAATCCCCAAATTCAGCGTCTGCCAAAGCTGCCACGCAACGCCGCCCCCAAGACTCGCCGCGCCCGACAAGGCGCGCTGGGAGAACGCCGCGAAGGCGAAGGAACCCGAGGCGTGGAACCGACTCTACGAAGTCCCAAACCACGTCTACTTCTCGCACCGGCGCCACGTCGCTGTGGGAGGGATCGATTGCGCGGCGTGCCACGGCGACATGGCGACCTCGACGACGCCGCCAACGCAGGCCGCGGTCCCGATTTCGATGCGACGCTGCGTGAGCTGTCACGAGCGCGAACAGGTCACGAACGACTGCACGGCGTGTCACCGATGAGGCGGAGCGAAACATGAACCGTCGCACGTTCCTCACCGTCCTTGGTTCTGGAGGCGCCGGCGTCACGATCGGTTCGCTTGGGCTCGCGCGCCTCCTGCCACCGGGCAAAAACCCGAACAGGAAGGCGCCGCTTCACGAACGAACTGCGCTCTCCACGTGCGGAGGCTGTTCGGCGGGCTGTTCGGTTGTGCTCCGCATTGTCGATGACCGCCTGGTTGGCATTCGCGGGAACCCGAAATGCCCGCTCGCGGGCGGCGGCCTCTGCGCGCGCGGTGCTTCCGAGGTCGAGGCGTTTTACGACCCGGATCGCTTGGTCGGCCCCGTCAGGCAAACGGGCGAGCGCGGCGGCGATGCCTGGGGGCGACTCACATGGGACGAGGCTCTGGATGCTCTGGCGCGCCGACTCGCTGAAATACGAAAGGGTGGACGCCAAGGTCGGGTCGGCGTCGTGCTTGGTCCTGGCCGAGGCGTGGTCGAGGCGACGGCGGAAGCGTTCGTGCGGACGCTCGGGAGCTCGCACGTTTATCGCTCGTCGGGCGTTCGGGACGAGGCAAGCACGGCGGCCGCGGCGCTCACGCTCGGTTGGTCGGAAGAGTGCGCGTACGACCTCGCACAAACCGACTACCTCCTCAGCTTCGGAGCGCCCGTGCTCGAAGGGTGGCTCTCGCCAGCGTGGGTCGCGGCGACGTTCGGCCAAGCCCGCGCGCGCAAAGAGCACCGTCTTCGGTTCGTGCAGGTCGAGAGTCGCTTATCGCCAACCGCGATGCGCGCCGACCAATGGATTGCGGTCAACCCTGGGACCGAGACGATGTTCGCGCTGGGCATCGCGAGCGCCATCGTGCGCGAGCGGCTCGTCGACCGCGATTTTCTTGAGCGCACCCCGCACGGCTTTGAGGCGTGGACCGATTCGAGTGGCGCGCGTCGCCAGGGATTCAGCGATCTCTTGAACAACACCTACACGCCGACCGCGGTTTCGGCGGCAACGGGCGTCCCGATCGTGACCCTGATTGCCGTTGCGCGAGAGTTCGCGAGGGCGCATGCACCGCTCGCGCTGGGTGAAAGGCTTGCGGGGTCGGCCGGCGCCTTCGGGCTCGCCGCCGTGCAATCACTGAATGCGCTTCGTGGACGGATTGGCGCAGCCGGCGGCGTCGTGCGGCAGATGGGGGTACCGGTGAGCCCTCTTTCCGCACCCGCATCCGCACCCGCACCCGCGTCCCCGTTCGCGCCCGCACACGGAGCATCCGTTTGGAGCGCGCTCGCAGATGAGCCGCCCACGCGTGAACCACCCTTTGATCTCCTCTTCCTCTCAGATGGCGCGGCGCTCTCGGGCCTCGCGCCCGACGATCCCGCCTGGAAGGCGCTATCGCGCGTCCCGCACATCGTCTCGTTCGCGACGGGGCTCGACCTCTCCACGCGCATCGCCGACGTCGTCCTCCCTGCGACCACGCGCTTCGAGCAGTGGAACGACGTCGTGCCACCGCCCGCGACCGGCCTCGCGACCCTAGCGCTTTCACGCCCAGCGCTTCCGCGTCTCGCGGATGGGCGCGACACGGTCCAAGTGTTCCTGGACCTTGCGAAGCGTCTCGGCCCGTCCCTCACTCTGGCGCTTCCTTTTGCGAACACCGAGGCCGTGATCCGCCATCGCCTGCGTGGACTTGCCGCTGTTCGGCGCGGAATGCCGTACTCCACCTCGTTCCAGCGCGAGTGGGCGTCGCAGATGGCCGCCGGCGGTTGGTGGCTCTCGCCGGCATCCTCGCCCGAAAAACTCTTCGCGCTCATCCTCGAAAGCGGCGGATGGCTCGATCCGGTCGTGGCACCAACAGAGCGCGACCGCATCGAATACCGATTTGCGCCCAAGCTGCACCTGACGAACGCCCGGGCCGAGGGCTTTCCGTACCCCGAGCCGTGGACAACGTCGAAGGTTTCCCCTGCGCTCGCCCCCGACCGCCTCTGGCTCATCCCGTTCGCGGCGGGCGGCCTCGTCGGGTGCGGCACGCCGAATCGCCCGACGCTTCTTCAGCTCGCCGGTGCGCACGTCGAAGGCGCCTTTCGACCCTGGGCCGAGTTCAACCCAGCCGATGCGAAACGTCTCGGCCTTCGCGAGGGCGGGCTCGCCGAGATCGCCTCGGACGCTGGGCGAATCATCGTTTCGGTGCGCCACTACCCAGGCATTCCCGAAGGCGCTGTGGCCGTCGCGATGGGACCGGCCGGCGTTGGGGGCGGTCGCTGGTCGCGGAGCTGGAGCGACGGCGCGTCGCGGCTCCTCGGCGCGCAACGCGGCGCGGTCATCGGCTGCCGACTCGCGGCGGGAATCGCGGTGCAAGTCACGCCCGCGACGAGAGGCCCCGCATGACCCGCTGGGGAATGGTCATCGACCTCGATCGCTGTACGGGCTGCGGCGCCTGCGTCGTCGCGTGTCGCCAGGAGAACAACGTCCCCGTCGCGTCGGAGGACGACTATTACAAGGGGCGGAACCTCGATTGGATTCAGCTCGCCCGCCACGTTGACGGCGAATACCCGAACACCCAGGTTCGCCAATACCCGTTCCTCTGCATGCAATGCGACGACCCGCCATGCATCAAGGTGTGCCCCGTCGGCGCGACTTATCGCGACGAAGAGGGGATCGTCGGCCAGATTTACTACCGCTGCATCGGGTGCCGCTACTGCACGAGCGCCTGCCCCTACTCGGTCAAGGTTTTCAACTGGAAGAAGCCCACCTGGCCCGACGGGACCGACCGGCGCCAGAACCCCGATGTTTCGATCCGTTCCGTGGGCATCGTCGAGAAATGCACGTTCTGCCACCACCGGCGCCAACGCGCGAAGGAAGTCGCGCGGGCCGAAGGGCGCGAGCTGAACCCGAGCGACTATGTGCCGGCATGCGCCGAGATTTGCCCCGCGGGAGCGATGGTCTTTGGCGATCTCGATGACAAGGGGAGCGACGTCCACCGCCTCGCGGAAGATCCGCGCGCCCTGCGAATGATGGAAGAGCTCGGGACGAAACCGAAAGTCATCTATTTGAAGCGCGTCGCGGAGGCGAAGAAATGAACGGTCCGATCGCCACGACCGCCCCCGCGCCCATCGAAACCGAACACGAGCGCGCGCTCTTTCACCACATTCGCCACACGGGGCGCGGCTTCAAGATTCTGTCGGTCGTCCTCGCTCTCATCGCCGCGTGGGGACTCACCGCCTGGATCTGGCAGCTCACGCACGGCCTCGAAGTGACCGGCCTCTTTCGCCCCGTTTACTGGGGCATCTACATCACGAACTTCGTTTTCTTCATCGGCGTCTCGCACGCGGGGACGCTCATCAGCGCTATCCTGCGCCTCTCCAAAGCCGAATGGCGCCGCAGCGTCACGCGCATGGCCGAAGTGATCACCGTGCTCGTCCTCTTCTTCGGCGCCGGCAACGTCATCATCGACATGGGCCGCCCCGATCGCGCGTTCTACGTCCTCCTCCACCCCAACTTTCGTTCGCCACTCCTCTGGGACGTCTGCGCGATCTCGCTCTATCTCACGGCAAGCACGATTTACCTCTTCCTCCCGCTCCTCCCCGACATCGCGCGCCTTCGCGGCAAAATCGGCGGCTGGCGCGAGCGCGTCTACCGAGCCCTCTCGTTTGGCTACGACGACACGCCCGCGCAGCGCGGCAAGGTCGAGAAGGCGATCAACATCCTCGCCGTCATCGTTCTCCCGATCGCGATCAGCGTTCACACGGTCGTGTCGTGGGTCTTCGCCATGACGATTCAGCCGATGTGGCACTCGACGATCTTCGGGCCGTACTTCGTCGCGGGCGCCATCTTCAGCGGGATCGCCGCGATCCTCACGTTCATGGTGGTGCTGCGAAAAGTGTTCAAGCTCGAAAACTATCTCCGCCCGATCCACTTCGATTACCTCGGCCGACTCCTCCTCGTCATGACGCTCCTTTGGTTCTACTTCACGTTCGCCGAGCACATCACGACTTGGTACGGCAACGAGGGGCACGAGATGAAAGTCCTCTCGGCAAAACTCTCGGGCCCCTACAGCCCGTTCTTCTGGGCGATGGTCGCGACCTGCTTCGTCATCCCGATGTCGATCCTTTGTCGCCGCTCGACGCGCTCCATCCGCGGCGTTCTCATCGCGAGCATCTCGGTCAACATCGGGATGTACCTTGAGCGCTACACGATCGTCGTGCCGACGCTCGTCAACCCGCGCGTGCACTTGACGCAGGCGCTCTACAGCCCGAGCTGGGTCGAGTGGTCGATCCTCGCGGCGTGCATCTCGGCGTTCATCCTCCTCTATATGGGGTTCACGAAGCTCTTCCCGATCGTGTCGGTTTGGGAGGTCGAGGAAGGGATGCGCCACGGGCCGCGTGAGACGGCCGAGCGCATCAAGACGTTTCTGCCGGAAGAAGAAGAAAAGAAGAGAACATGCACCACAGAGACACAGAGAGAAGGGAGCGCGGAAACACAGAGGGATATGGGGGAGGAGAAAAGAGCGGGTGCGGTTGCGGAGGCGGTAGCGGGTGCGGGTGCGGATGCGGAAGGCGGGAACAAATGAAGCGCATGCCGCGTTATTGGGTTGCGTGCGCAGTCGTGGGCGTTTGCGTGCCCGTCCTTGCCGGAGAGCTCGCCATCAAACTGAACGGGCCGCTCCCCGAAGGGCCGCGAGAGAGCGCGGTCGCCTTCGAGCAGCTTCGGTGCTCGACGTGTCACACCGTCGGCGCGGGCCCGGACCGCGGGGGCCCCAATCTCGGGCGACTCGACCTTCGCGTCTCGTTTCTTGATGGCGCCGCGCGGCTATGGAACCACTTTCCCGGAATGCAGGCGCGGATGCGCGAGCTGCACGTCCCTTACCCCGCGATCACAGGCGACGCCCTCGTGAACTTGGTCGCCCTCTTCACGAGCTACCAGTACTACCTCACGCGCGTTGGACGGCCGGGTGTTTCACCGCGCGGCGAGGCGCTCTTCGCCACGAAGGGATGCGCCGCGTGTCACTCATTCGAGTCGGGGGCGAAATCGACCGGTCCAAATCTCACAGCCTATTCAGCGGGGCGTTCGACGCTCGATGTGGCGCAGGCGATGTGGAACCACGGCCCCGCGATGCAGAAGACGCTCGAAGCGCGTGCGATTGCACGACCCTCATTTCGAAAGGGCGAGATGGCGGATCTCCTCGCCTACATCGCGACGCGTGGTGCGCCGCCTGGAACGGTCTCGGCGACGCTCGAACCAGGGAGTCCGAAACGCGGGGCGGCGGTGTTTCAAGCGCGCGGCTGCGGACGTTGCCACGCCGTTCGCGGTGTTGGAGGGGGCTTAAAGGGAGGCGCGAATCCCGCGCCAGACCTCGGGCGTCAGCCCGATGCGTTCGTGAGGGACTACACCGACGTCGCGGGCGTGCTTTGGAACCACGCGGTCCCGATGTGGGATCGCATGCGTCGCGAAGGCGTGTCTGTCGCGCCGCTCGTCGGCAACGACCTCGCGGATCTCGTCGCCTTTCTCTTCTTCGTCAACTTCGCTGACGAGACAGGGGACGTCACACGCGGTGCCACGGTTTTCGATCGGAAGGGGTGCGGCGCGTGCCACGCGATTGGCGAGCCGCGAAACGGCGATCCCGCTCCATCGCTTGGACGCGCGGCTGGGCTCGATCGGCCGCAGGATGTGCTCGCCGCGATGTGGCGTGCCGCGCCGAAGATGCAGCGCGAGATGGCGAAGCGCGCGACGGAGTGGCCGCAGTTCGCGCCCGGTGAGTTCGCCGATCTGATCGCTTTCGTAAAAGACCGACGAAGCAAACCGCCGCGCCCGCCGGTGAAACTCGGGGCGCCGTAAGGAGATGGAGGAGGTGTTGAGATGATGATGAAGACGCTGAGTTTGGGATGGCTCCTCGTGATGCTCGTCACGATCGGTTTCGCACGCGGCGACGCCGCGGCAGCCGCAGAGAAGGCGCGATCAAAGAAGAAACCGGTGGTCGCAAAGACCCCCGACGTGGACAAAGACGACGCGGACGATTTCGAAAAGGACAAGGGCCCCGTCGACCGCAAGATCCACATCTCGGGGGTCATGTCGACGTCGCTCCGCATGACGTGGATGGACGCGCACACGCTTCCGGATGGAACGCGCAAAGAAGACGATCGCACGTTCGAGCTTGAGCATGTCCACGTTAAACTCGGCGGAGACCTGACGCGGCATCTGTCGTGGGCCGTTCAGCCGTGCGTCGCGCACAACAACGAATTCAGCGTCATCGAAGCGAACTTCACCTACGCGTTCTTTCGCGCGCTCCAGGTGACCGTCGGCCGTTTCCTTCTCCCGTTCGGGCAATTCAACCAGCGAAGCCTTCCCGGCAGCTTCGCGACCGTCTCGCGCCCGCTCCTCTTCTCGAGTCACGAAGAGCGCACCATTTCGTACAAGGGGATCACACCGAGCAACCTCTTCTTCACACCGCGCGACGACATCGGCATCGAGCTCGGTGGGTCGGTCTGGCTGGGCGAGAGCGAGAAGTTCCAACTGTCGTACAGCGGCTACTTCACGAACGGCCTTCGCAGCGTCTCCGGCACCTCGTCGCGCTTTTGGGACGACAACAACAACGGCAAACAGCTCGGCGCGCGCGCCACTCTCGGCTACTTCGGCGACAGACTCTCCGCCTCGATCGGTGTCTCGGGGCTCCTAAACGAGTGGGAGAAGAGCCTTAGGCAGTACGCCGTCGGCGCCGATGCGTGGATCGGCTACGAGATCAAACCGGGGCGCCGCATCAACCTGCGCGGCGAGTACATCTTCATGCGGCGCGAGATCGTGCCCACGGCGGATCTCTTGAAGGGCGACGAGGACATCGCGGGGCTCTATGTGACGCTCGACGGGATGATCCTGTCGTGGCTCGGTGCGTTCGCCCAGTTCGATTCGCTCGACAACAAGATGCCGCGCGTCGCGACGGGCGGTGGCATCGAGGATTTCACGGGGACGATGAACCGATACCTGTTCGGGCTCCTCTTCGTGCCGGTCGGGCCGCTCAACATTCGCCTTGAATACAGTTGGTGGCAGATACCGCTTGGATACCCCGACGCGCACCGCGTGACCGTCCAAGCCATGGTGGTTTTTTAGGAGTACCGATGTTGCGGATCCTCACGTTCATTCGTCGAAGGCCACCGAATCTCGCGGACGAATACCGTGCCCCGGCGGATCGTATTGCCGTCACGGTGTTCGGGGCCATGCTGTCCACCTGGGGCGCCATCATGGGGCTTTGGGCACTCATCACGCTCGTCGGCTGCGATTTGTGGGTCGACACGGCTGAGGTCAAGGCCCCGCGCGTCGATACGGGCGCCGTCGACGGCGGCGGCACCACGCCCGTGTCGGACGGTGGCGTCGATGCTGGGCCCGCGACCGTTTCATACGCGGCGACGGTTCAGCCGATCCTCGCCAACTCCTGCGGCGCCTGTCACAGCGGGTCGAGTCCGCAAGCTGGCCTCGACGTGACGACTTATGCGGGCCTGGTAACGCAGCAACTGGAACGCGGCATCATCGTGCCGGGTGATCCGGCCGGTTCGGTCCTCGTGCAAAGGATCGCCAACGGATCGATGCCGCCGGCTGGGCTCCCCAGCCCAACGGCGAGCGAGTTGGACACGATCAAGGCGTGGATAACGAGCGGAGCGCCAAACAATTGAAACGAGAGCGATTCATGCGATTTGAGATTTGTACAAACACGAAGCGCAGGAGGGTTAAGGTCATGCGAAAAACAGCGGCAATCGGTTGGTTCGTCATCGGCGTCGCGGTGGCGATGATCTCGTGCAAGGGGGTTAATGGGCCCGTTGGCAACGACGGCGCGCAGGGGCCGGCGGGAACGGCGGGTGACGCGGGACCGGAAGGCCCTCTTGGGCCATCCGGTGACGCAGGGTCAACGGGACCGACCGGTACGACCGGCCTCACGGGTCCAACCGGAGCGGCGGGCGCGACGATTCGCACGGTTCTCGATCCGTACGAAAACCTTCCCGGTGTCGTCATCGCGGTAAGTGGGCTCAGCGGTGGAACGGGTGCGGGTGGCGCATTCAAGGCGGGCGACACGATCGCCATGACATTCACCGTGCAAGACAAGGATGGCGGCGCGATCCCGCTTGGCGAGCTCGACGCGGTCTCCGTGTTCGTCTCGGGCCCAACGACGAACTACCAGCGCGTGATCGCCGAGCAATCAATCGTCATCACAGGTGCCACGCAAGTCCCGGACAGCGGCGCCTACCGCTACTCGTTCCCCGCGGTCCCGTCGACGTACCTCGCGCCGCTCAACGATTCCGCTCTATTCGACGGCGACGCCGGCGAGTTGCAAGGGCAGGCGCTCCTCGATGGGACGTACACGGTTGGCGTACAAGCCTACAAGAACTACACGGTGTCGGGAGTGGTCTACAAAGATGTCGCGAACACGACGAAGGACTTCCTCTTTGGCAGCGCCACGTCGCTCGATTCGCGCGAGGTGGTCAAGACCGAAAACTGCAACGTCTGCCACATCCAGCTCCAAGTACACGGCGGCGGGAAGCAGCGCGACACAAAGGTCTGCGTCCTTTGCCACACGGCCGGCGCGGAGGACGGGAACAGCCCCGGCGCGCCAATCGAATTCAAGGTGATGATCCATCGTCTCCACAACGGGAAACACCTGCCCTCGGTCAACGGTGTCGCGACAAAAGCCGACGGCACGCGAAACTACGACGCCGGAAAGAAATCGCTCATTATCGAGGATAAAGATTACTCCGAAGTCGGCTTCCCGGCCTTCCCGAACTTCAATATTGCGATGCCCCGCAACTTTGGCTACGCGGTGCTCGATGGGGGCGAGAAGGCACTCGACGACGAGATTCGAAAGGGCGTGACCAACTGCGCGGCGTGCCACGGAGATCCCGATGGGATCGGGCCACTCACCGCACCCGCCCAGGGCGATCGCCACAAGACGAACCCAACGCGCAGGGCGTGCGGGTCGTGCCACGACGACGTCGACTTCACGAAGCCGTACATCTCGAACTACCCGACGAACAACCCGCCGGGGATGCAGCCGCAGGCGAATGACAACGGCTGCGTGGGATGTCACGTAGGCAGCGGCTACGATGCGCGCCTTGATATCGCGAACGCCCACCTTCATCCGGTTTACCGGCCAGAGTTGGCCTCGGGCGTGAATTTCAATCTGACCGCCGTGAACGAGTTCGACGGTGGAAACGGCAATGGTCGGATCGACCCGGGCGAGAGGGTCGCGATCACGTTCACGATCAAGAACGATGCGGGGGTCGGCATCGCGCCAAGCGCCCTCGGGAGCACGTTCACCACCGTTATTTCAGGGCCGACGACGAATCGTCAGATGATTTTGAACGCGTCGTTCCCAACGGCGGCGCTCACCGCCATCGCGATTGACGCCGGTGAGCCGTACACCATCAATGTGCCCCAGCCCGTTTTCTACGAGTACGTTGGTCGGTCCACGATGGACGCTGGCGAGGTTTTCACAACGGTTCGCACGCCACACTGGAACGTCTCGAGCGGAACGACCACCGTGTACGTTCGAACCTCGACGGACGGCGGCGCAACCTCGCTCGCGAGCGGCGCCAGCCCGCTCCAGAACTACATCGACGTGGTGAGCCCGACGAACTTCGCGACAAACGACAACATCGTCATCGACGACGGCGTTCCAGGGAAGGAGGAGTACCTCCAGGTCAAATTCGTCGACGGCGGCCGCCTCTGGTTCGCCGCGATCGGAAGCGGTGCTCCGTCGGTGCAGCCGTGGCTCCGTTACAGCCACACCGCGGACGCCTCCGTCATGGAGGTGCAGCTTACGACATGGACTTCGGCCATGGGCGGCTACACGCTGAACGCGGCCACCGGGCAGATCACCGAAGGCGACGCGGGATTCACTG
This sequence comes from Deltaproteobacteria bacterium, assembly GCA_016192705.1. GTDB lineage: Bacteria > Myxococcota > JACPTQ01 > JACPTQ01 > JACPTQ01 > JACPTQ01. The sequence continues at coordinate 119,327 of JACPTQ010000022.1, forward strand.
GGGACGGGGGATCCGGCGACAACGTTGCGGTCGTCGTCAGCTACACGAGCGACTTCGTGATGCCGGCGACCTTCACGCCGCCGATCAACGACTCGCCCGACCTCGGCCAGGCTTGGGGCGATTGGACGGGCCTTTCGATCCTCGACGGCACGTACACCATCGGCCTTTGGGGCCGAGTGTCGTTCTATACGACCCCACTCGGCGTCTTGACCACGGACGCGGGTGGCGACAACACGAGCTACAGCGATACTTCGCCCCCGGCTACGTTCAACTTCTTGGTTGGCGACGCCGGGACTGTGGTGCCGTACCGCCTCATCTCGTCGGGCGAAAACTGCTATGCGTGCCACAAGGATCTCTTTTTCCACGGCGGCGGGCGACGCGGATTTGAAACGTGCATGATGTGTCATGCGACGGCCGGCATGGAGGACAAGCCACAGTATTCGAGGTCCAGCGCCAGCGCGACACCGGGCGCGACCGCCAACTACCGCACGATGTTGCACAAGATCCACATGGGCAAGGATCTCGCCTACGCCACGACCTACGGCATAGAGGGGAACAGTTCGATGAGCACGTTTGAAGAGATCGGGTTCCCGGCGATGCCAGGCGGCGTCAAGAACTGCGAGAAGTGTCATGGCGCCGACATGACCACGTGGCAGGAGCCGGCGGCGCGCACCCATCCCGCGCAAACAAATCCAACGCGCGTCTGGAACGCGGTCTGTGGGTCGTGCCACGACAACGGGCCGGCTCAAATCCACATTGGGCTAATGACAAACGTCATAGGCGAAGAGTCGTGCTCGGTCTGTCACGGACAGGGACGCGACTTCAACGTGAAGCTGGTGCATAAGACGAGGTAGGCGGATGGATCTTTGGCGAAAGGAGGAGAGAAAATGATGAGCAGGATGGAGAGAAACGAACGGCGTGGGTGCCCCGCGCCGGTGACGATCGGCCTTTTTACCTTGATCGCCTTCGGGGTGTGGCTTCTGGTTGGCCTGGGGCCTGCCGTTGCCGACGAAGAGGAAAAGAAGGAGGAGGAGAAGAAGGAGTTCGCGGCCGACAAGGGGCCCGACTCGATTGACGTGAAGGGATACCCGGCGAAGATTCGGAGCATGTACAAGACGTTCGCGTCGAAGTGCAGCCGCTGCCACACGCTCGCGCGTCCCATCAACACCGATATGAGTGCGGGGGCGTGGATGCGCTACGTCAAGCGAATGATGAACAAGCCGGACTCGGGGATTTCGCCCAAGCTGGGGAAGCAGATCTACCAGTTCCTGAAATTCCACCAGGCGAAGAAGGACGAGAAGAAAAAGGCCAAGGAAGAGAAATCCGAATAACGTTCGTCTGAGTGTTTTTTCGTCGGATCCGCGCACAAAACGTCGGCTGTTGACGTCGTCAAATTCGCCCTGTACGGTCCACCTAATTTTTTACCTCATTACACGACGCAACCCGATCGCCGTCCGAAAACGCCTCAGGAGTTGCTGGTCACCGCTTCTGTTTTCCCTCGCCGCGGTCGTATGCGGTGTCGGCGTATTCGCGACCGACGCGCACGCGCAAAAAGGCCTTCCCGACCTTCGCAAAGTGAATTCGAACCGCTTTGTCCCGAGCCTCGGAAACGACGGACTCGTGGGCGTCAGCTCGTCCGAGACGATGGGGCACCTCAACTTCGCGATCAAAACGATCTTCGGATACGCCGGAAATCCGCTCCAGGCGATGCTCGACGAGAAATCGACGCTCGAGGCCTGCGCGAGTCAGTTTCGCTTCGACGTTCTCCTTTGCGTCGGGTTCAGCGATTTCTTCGACATCTGTGGTCAACCGCCGGTCCCCCTCTTCACGGCGTCGTGCGGCGGCGTCGACACGCTCGGCAACGTCCCCAAGGTCCCCGGCACTTCGATCGGCGATGTTCGCGTCATGCCGCGCGTCAACTTGCCGATTCTTCGGAACCGGGTGCTCGCTCAAGTGAAGCGTCTCAACAAGAGACTCTATGGGCTGCTCACGGAGTTCGGCCAAGTTGGAAAGATGGTGGCGGCGGCAAAGAAAAAGGTCGCCGCGTATAAGGAAGAGGTCGATCGCCTGCGCGGTGAAGCCGAGGGCGTCGTCCGCAAGGTTTCGCAGCAAGTGGAATCGCTGTCGCGTCAGCTGTCGGGCGCAACGATCACGTTTTTGGAGAGGTTCGACGGTGGGGTGGCGAAGATTCCATCGCTGTCATCGCTTGCCGACGGTGGCGTGCCGGTGCCGCGCGCGCTCCGCGATTGGATTGAGGGCAAGGTGCCGGCGCCGCCGAATATGAAGGAACTGCTCGCAAGCGGGGTCGTGTTGCCCCCCGAATTGAAACGGCTGCTCGATGGCGGCATGCCGGGCGAAGCTCTCTGTTTGATGGGGATGAAAACCCTTGAACGCGAGAAGGCGCTGCGGCTCGCGCAGATTCGGCGCCGACTGGGCGCGATTGAGCCGATTTACCGCGATGCCATCGACGTTTACAGGCGCTTCGAGGAGCGCCGCCAGAGACTCCTCGCAATGGTCGACGAGCTAAAAAAATCGATCACCGCGTTGGCACCGCGAACACCGACGGGCGTCGGGTTTGGGTTCGTGCCAGAGTTCACCCTCCCGACCGCCACTGACAATGCGAACGCCGGCGAGCCGGGCATGACCTTCACGCCCAAAGTCCTTCTCGATTACCGATGGGCGAACGGATCGTTTTTCGGAACGAACCTCGCCTTTCGGCTGCGGCCCGAAACCGTGACGCTCAACATCCACGCGGGAAACGAAATACTATTGGGCGTCGGCGGCAACTTCCGCCTGCACCCGCGATGGGATCTGGTTGCCGAGGCTCAGTTTGCGCTCGGCGTCGCGGGTGGCGCGTTTCTCGACCAGGTTTCGCTCGAAGGAACGGTCGGCGGAACGCATCGATTCTGCAGCGGCTTTTTCATAAACGCGTCGTACGGCCGCGGGGTCCTGACGAACTGGGGAACGCCTGACCAGCGCATCACAGCGGGTTTTGGCTACGGTCCAAAGCCGGACTGCCCCGTTGAGACGCCGCGCGATCGCGACGCCGATGGTGTTCCCGACGTGTTCGACGTCTGCCCATCGGTCGCTGGCGCGCGCGTGAATGGCTGCCCAGAGCCGCCGCTTCCACCGAAAGTTCCGCCCGCAGACCCAGAGCTCGAACCGGATCCCGAACCCGTTGTGGACGTCGCGCCCCCGCCACAGCCGGAGACAGCTCCCAAGCTTCTACCAGAGCCCGAGCCGCCGCCGCCCGCCGTTTCCCTTTCGTCGCCGGTTGCGTTTGCGACGGCCCGCGCGGTCCTCCTCCGCATTTCGCATCCAGAACTGCGGCGCATCGCGGAGCAACTTCGACTGTTCCCCAACCTTCGCTTGCGCATCATTGGCCACAGCGACGCGCGCGGAATCGAGCGTCAAAACGTCCGGCTTTCGCGTCAACGCGCGGAGGCTGTTCGGCGCTTCTTTGTGCGTGAAGGGATTGCGGCCGAACGAATCATAGTCGAGGGGAAAGGGAGCGCTGAGCCGCTTGAGAAGAGATGCGAGGCCAAGAAGTCGGGCGCGGCGCGCGAGAAGTGTTACACGGCGAATCGGCAGATCGAAATCGCGATCGTGGAGTGAGGGCGATGGTGACAAGCGAGAAAAGACTTTCGGGGCGGCTCACCGGGGTGATCGCCATCGCGTCGTTCGCCGCCGGATGCTGCGACAGCAAGGGGGAAGTCCCCGTGACGTTCGGGTGGACGCTTCAAGGCCAGCTGCCGACTGCGCAAAACTGCGGGGCGAATCAAATCTATCTCTGGGGGCACCGCGCCGCCGACGATCGCACGCTCATCTCTGATGGCGGGATCGATTGCACGCTTGGCGTCGCAACGACGATCTGGATGCCGTATGCGTGGGCGCTGACCATCCAGCTCAAAGACCCGCTTGGCACCGTGGTTCAGGCGAGCGTTTTGAGCACGGACGACGCACCGATTTATATTTTCGACCGCGTGCCGCTCAATCTCACCACGGCGCCCCTGATCCCCGTCGACGCGGGCCCCGATGCGGGGGCCGACGCAGGCGTCGTGGATGGCGGAGCAGACGCCAGTGCGGACGCAGGCGCTGACGCCAGTGCCGATGCAGGTTCCGACGCGGACGCGGGTGCCGATGCGGGCGTCGACGCAAGCGTCGATATCACGCCCCCTGACGCCGGTGCCGCCATGATCGTTTTTGGTCCTCCGGGCTCCTCGACGACCCCCAGCACGGCAAGCGTCACGGTGATCTGGACCGCGGCGACGGATAACGTCACGCCTCAAGCAGCGCTCGAGTACAAGCTCGTTCGCGCGGCATCGACTTCTGCGATCGACACGGTCGCGAAAGCCGACGATGCCGGGATCGTGATGGATTGGACGGCGAACGTGATATCGCAAGCACCGACCGGCATTCTCGCCAACGCCCCCCAGTCGTTCGCGGTCCTTGTGCGCGATGACGCGGGAAACAAGGCTCTCTACGGGCCCGACACGGCCGTCTCGATGCTCCACGCGCCCACCGTCGCAGGCGGCTTTCTTTACGCTGCGTTCCCCGACAGCACCGCCTCGGGAAAAGTGAGCGTCGTTCGCTCAAATGGTGGCCCGTGGGCCGCCGTCGGTGGCGCCGGATTCACGAGCTTGCCGGTTCTTTGGGACGGCATGTCGCTCGCCGTCAGCGATGCGGGCGAGCCGTGGTTTGCAAGCACGCAGGACACCGGCGGTCCGGCTTCGGACACTTACACCTATGCATTTTCAGCCGGCGCATGGGTCTCAAAGGGGAACGTTGTGGGCGCTTGCCCGGGCACGTTTTCGCCGACGATTCTGTTCGCAGGCAACACGCCGTACCTCACGCTGCGAACAGATGAATGCACCCCAACGTGGGGGATGCAGGCGATGACCCACAACGGGACCAGTTGGGTCTTGTTTGTTCCGCATTCGCTCGTGGACGCCTTTTTCCCGTTCACGCGCGGGTTCTTTTTCGGTGGCGAAATCTATATGTTCTTTGGCTACCTGTTTGGGCCGTCTGCGGCCGTCTACCACTCGGCGGGCGGCGCGGATGAGTTCGCCCAGCTTGGTGGCGATCTCGAAGCAGCCCCGGTTTCAGATGGCCTCAGGCCGGGTCAGGTCATGGCTCTCGCAGGAACGACGATCTACGTCGCATACCCAGACCCGGTCACCAGCAGAGCCGTGGTTAAGTCGTGCACGATCAGCGCATGTACGTTCTCGACGCTCGGGGGCGCGCCATGTTCCGACGGCGAGGCGAGCGGCATCGGCATGATTGTGCGAGCCGGAGTTCCATACGTTGTCTTCCGTGACCACACGCGCGGCGGCAAAGGAACCATCATGAAGTACAGCGCCGCGTCGTGGACTATTGTTTCCACGGGCTTCTCGACGGGCGAAATCGCTTCGCCTCACCTGGTTGACAACACGACGAGCGGGCAAATCGATGTCTATTACATCGACGCCACCGACCCAAGCCGCGCGACGATCTCCTCGTTCCTCCCATGATGTCGAGCGCTGGTTTCGCGGACCGTAATAACGTGATGCAATGGAACACAGTGGGACTGGAGGTGTTGAAATGATGAAAGCCTTGATGGCGGTGTTTTTTGTGGTGACGGTTTCGACGGTGGCGCTTGGTGACGACGCCGACAAGGCGCGAGGCGCAACGGTTGGCGCGTCGACGAGCGAGGCGACGACGACCGCGCGCGCGAAGGACGCACCGGCACCGTGGTGGTCAAGCGAAAATATGAAAAAGAATTGGGGCGAGTGGGTCGGCAAGTTTGCGGCGGCGCAGGAGAAACTTGCGGCGGCGCAAAAGGCCGTGAAAAGCGCGAAAGACGCGTACGCGACCGAAAAGGATCGGGCCAAGCGACAGGAACACCGGGGCCAAATCCTCGTGGAGCGAAAAACCGAGCTCACGGTGCGGATCGAGTGGTATCAACTTCACGTCGCTTTTCGCGAGGCGCAACACAAGAAGGCGGTTGAAAGTTACGAAATCGAGGCGAAGACCCGAGCCGAACAGATCAAGAAGCTGCAAGACCAACTGGCCGCGATGAAGTGATTCATAGAATCCGCGCGAACTGCGGAAGGTCGAGCTTCCAAACTGGTACGCCGCAATAGCGCGGCCCCTCGGGACAATACGGGCGGACGCCCGCGCGCTGACGCAAGTGGCACGGCGGACCAATCGCGGCGCCGATGCGCGGGTGCACGCGACGCACCTCTTCGACTTCTTCAAGCGAGGCCTGCCAAATCTCTTCTTGCGCGGCGTAACAGAGGCGCGACGTCCACTTGTGGTGGAGCGCCATGAGGTCGCCCGACTCGACAAAACGAATGGGGAACGCGTTGGGCAAGAGGTAAAGCGCGAATTCGTGTGCGACACCGTCGGCGAGGAGCGATTCGATGGCGCGCCAAACTTCGCGCATCGTCGAGAGGTATCGATCGAGCGCTGCGGCGTTGCGGCGAATGAGGAGCGGAACGACGACGTCCGGCTCGCCGGCGACAAACTGCGCGGAGAGCACGGGGCGCGAGGCTGGCGCCATGCGGTGACGCTGGTCTTGGGAATCGGCGGTGTGCGAGAGGCGCTTCGCGAACGTGTAATGCGCATGCGCGAGGGCACGCGTGAGTTTCGCGTGGTAGACGAGATTCAGCGCCTCGGCGAAAAGGCCGTTTTGCTCGGGCGCAAGCACGCGGGCGATCGCGTCGTCGTCCGACATCGCGCTGCGAGGAGCGCCGACCGTCGCCCGCACGGAGTCGGCGAGTACGGCTTCGGCGTTGACCTTGTAGTCGAGAAGCTTCGACGTCTTTCCACCGAGGTCGCGATCGAATTCTTCTCGAAACGCGCGTGCCGCCGCATCGCCGACGCAAACGCCGCCCTGCGCATCGACGCGGCCCAGCAGCGCCTGGTACTCGGGCGTCGCCTCGATCGGCAGTGGGTCCTCGATGTTGCGAAAAAAGAGCGGGTCGACCCGATTCACCTCGTCGACCATGCGCGCGACGACGAACTCCGTCTCGGTCGGCACATCAAACATCCGCGCGAGGCGGTGGTATCGATGAAGCGTCAGACCGGACACCGTGTGGTAGAGGTGCGCGTGCGTCGCGACGGGGAGCACGTAACGCGCAATCTCTTGCGCCTTCTTCTTCACGGCGCCGCGCCACTCGTGGGCCTTTTTCTCGCGCGCTGGGAACAAGGAAAAATATTCGCGCTCCACATCGGGCGTAAGGATTTCGATGAGGCCGTGGTACGCGTCCATCATGCGCGTCGCGGTGTCGACGTATCGCTCGCGCGCGGCCGCCCGAAGCGGCGGAACGAGAACGTTTCCCGGCTTCACTTCGACGTACCTCTGGCTCACCTGCTCCGAGTTGTAAAACGGGTGGCTGTGCAGAAACGACCAGATGAACTGCCGCGAGACGCGCTCGAGAACGAACTGAAACGTCGCGTGCTGGAGCGTCGTGTGGTGGCCCGCCTCGTACGTCGACGCGGCGATCTCGTCACGCAGCGCGACGGCCTTCTCGTCCTTCGCGACGTCTTTCGCGTCGATGACGCGCGATGAATAGCAGGTGCGCGCGGTCGCGATCGCGTTATTGAACGGCTCCGCGAAGGAGTTCACGAGGCGCACGCCGGGCGCAGGCGAAAGCCCGCTCTCTTCTGCGCTGGCGAAAATCGGATCGGGCCGGCTCATCGATTAAAGAGTAGTGACGCGCACCGCGAGGGGTCAACCTGAATTACGGTTCGTGGGAAACGGGCCTTGCGACCCACAGGGCGCGGAAAAGGACGACCGAGGCACCGACGAGCGCGGCGCTGAAACCGAGTGAGGCGGCGAGTTTGACGATGGCCGCGTCGGCCGACACGAAACGGACGAGAAACCCCGAGCCGAGATTGAGAAGCGCCGTCGCAAAGAGTGCAATCGCGAGGAACTGAGAAATTAGGCGCCAGCGAATGAACGACGCATCCGATTCGCCGGGTTCTGGCTCGCGGCCAAGTCGCATGAACATAAAGTGGATGAGCGCCAAGAGGTAAAGCGCCACCGTGACAAAGTGAACAGCCGACACCTCGAGAAGTGACTCGAGCGATTGCGGGCGCGAAAAGCCATCTGGGTCCCCCACAAAATGCCGCGCGATGGCGGCCGTGCTCGCGCCAAACTTCGAGAAAAGAAGCGCCGCGTTCCCAGCCGCGAACCCGATGTTGAGAATCGCGAAGGCGGTGACCGCGAGTCGGTAGTTGCTGCCAGGGGGCCGGTCGACGCCGTTTCCGTTTGGCGTTACGAGGTGGCGCGTGATTGCCGCGATCGCCGCGAAGAACGACAGCTGAAAGAGACAAAACGAGGCGACCTTGAGAACTGCGCAGCTGCGGCCGACCGCGAGCAAGACGAGCCCCGACAACGAATCTGCGAGACCAAACACGAAAAGCGCGCAAAGGAAGCCGAGACGCACGCGAAGGCTGTGTGGCGTCTGCATGATGAGAGCCGCGAGCGTGAGAAACAAGAAGCCGAAGACAAAAAGCGCGGTGTGTAAATTCTCGAAGACGTAGGTCGCCGAGATCGGCTCGGGAAGCTCGGGCGCACCAAAATAAAACCGCTCGACCTCGGCGGCCGAGAAATGAAACTTGACCGTAAAGTGAGCGATGCTCGCGAGCCCATGGAGCGCCAAAAGGCCGAGCGCCCCGAGCACAACCGCGCGAAGCGTCTTGTTTGCCTTGATGCCGCCGGTCGCGAGGACTCTCACGAAGCGGCTACTTCTTAAACAACGTCTGCCAGAGCGCGAGCACCTTTCGCGCGCTTTCCACAACCGCACGCGCCGTCAGCGTAGCGCCCGAGATGTTTGGAATCTCCTGCCGCAACCGGAGACTCTGCTTGGCGAGCGAGCGCCCCTTAAAGAGCCCCATCCACCGCTCCGTCGGCATAAACTCGAGCGGCTCGCGAAACGAAAGCACGATGATGTTGTCGATGTCGCCGCTCGGCGTCAGCACGAACAGCACAGCCTCAGGCTTCGTTCGCACGACGTGCGTGTCAACAAACGCATAACCCTTGATGTTGCCGTTCGCCCGTCCGACGTAGAACGACACGAGCTTCGAATCGACCTTCGCATGCGACGCCTTCTCGACGTCGCGAACCTGATCATCGGTCAAGACGACGTTCCGCACCTCGACCGACTCGCCGAGATGCTCCTGAATCGCGTCGTCCGGCAGTTTGAAAACTTTTGCGACGGCGACGGCCGACGCTGTCACAACGCCAAGCGCCGCACCGAGAGCAAGCGCGCGCCGCATTCGACACCCATTTCTTTTTCTCCGCGGCGATCTCATTAGAAGATAAATCCCACACCCACGTTGAATTGGTCAACCTTGTCTCCATCGCGCGAGTTTCCAGCGGCGTCTTTCCCGAGCCCCTCGGCGAGCGTCGACGCGGTGTCGCGGAGTTGATAGTCGGCCTTAATGACAACTTGTGGGTGCGGCTTGAACCCGAGCCCGAACGTCAACACCGTGCGGTCTTTCGCCGCGTCCGCCGTGTTCCCGTTGAAAACCGCCGACTGCAGATTGTATTTCTCGTACCGCACGAATGGACTCAGCGACATCACCGTCTCCGGGCTAAAAAGCGGCATCAAGTTGTACGCCGCCTCGACGTAACCACCGTAAACTTCCTTCGACCGGTTTTTCCCCGGCTCGGTCTGGTACGCGTTGTTCCCCGCGGCCGAGCCAAATGCAACGGCGCCCTTCAGCCAAATGTTCTTCCAGTCAAACTGCGCCTCGCCGCCAAACAGCGCGAAATAACCGATCTGCGTGCCATTCTCCGCTCCGCCCGCCTTGTCCTCGCCCTCGCCGTAGTAAGCAAATCCGCCCACCTTCACGATGTCCTTAAACGAGTAGTCGAGCCGCGCAATCGCCGCGAATCGATCGAAGTTGATCTCGGCGCCGCGCTGCCGACCGTCCTTGATCCAGTCTTTGATGGTGTCGGTGCGCAGCCCACTCGTCAGCGCAAGTTTGTACGACAACCCGAAATCGAATCGCCCGTGCAGCATGAGCCCGATCTCGCGCCAGACGCTTGGGATGATGAGGCGCTCGACGTCGGGGCGCAAAACGCCGTTGTAAACGGTCGGTTCGTGGAACTCATTCATGCTGCTTGCGGGCATGAGGATGAGCCCCGCACGAATGGAGAACGCCTGGTGGATTAAGAAATCGAGGTACGCGAACTCGACGTAAACTTCGGGCTTCCTGTCGCCAACGTTGCCGATGCCGGCGTGCTCAACCTCGAGCTCGGCGTTCATCACGATCCGGTCGTTGAACTTGTAACCAAGGTACGGCACGAACCGAACGACGTCGGCCTTGTTCGTCTTCGACGCGGCACCGAAATGCTCGTACGTCACTTCGCCGTACCCACCGATCGAGAACCCGCGCGGCACGTAATAGACTTTTGACGCCGCTGGGCCGAGGCCGCCGTATGATTTGTATTCGGCCTTCGGAACTGCGACGTCGAGTTTTAGTTTTCGAATCTCGTCTTTCAGCGCCTCTGATTCTTTTTCAACTTTGTCGAGCCGCTCACCGGCGGCACCGCCTTTCCCGTCGGCCAAAGCGGACCCAGCGAGCAAACAGAAGAAAAGGGGGAAATAACGAACATCCTTCACGTGAACCTCCGCAAAACGCAAAACCAACCCTTAACGATGCTAATGATACGCATTATCAATTTCATGTCAACCAAAAAATCGAGCGCGTCGGTCGTCGGTCAGATTTGCCCATTCGATATCAGCGCCGGCGAAACGCGTGGCGCCGCTCTCGCGTGTGGATGCGACCCTCGCGATCAACGAGAAACGCGTCAACGCTGAGCCGCTCGACAAGCGCGAGTCCTTTCGTGAGCCCCATCACAACGATCGCCGTCGCGAGCGCATCGGACTCGGTTGCCGTCGGTGCGACAACCGTTACGCTTTTTAACGCGTCATCGGACCGTCCGCTCGCGGGACTGAAAATGTGGTGAAACGACCCCGCGTCCGTCACGATTCGCCGCTCGTATCCACCTGAGGTTGATACTCCCGCCTCACGAACGTCGACCGCGGCGATCGTTTCGCCCGGCCCTTTGTCTGGATGTCGAATTCCGACCTCCCATGGCGTGCCGCCAGGACGCGCACCAAACGCGCGAATATCGCCCGACATCGCGATGAGACCCGCTTTGACGCCACGCGCCGCAAGGACCGCCGCTACGCGATCCGCGACAAACCCCTTCGTGATGCCGCCGGGATCGATGGCCGCACCGTGCTTCGCGAGAAACGCCGTCGACGCCGCGCGATCGAGCACGAGCCCCTGATGTCCGACGACTTTCATCGCCGTCTTCACCGCCGACTCGCTCGCGACCACGCCTTTCTTGAAATCCCAAAGCCGCGTCACGGCCCCAATCGTCACGTCGAACGCGCCATCGGTCATGGCCGAGACGCGAAGCGCAGCGTCGAGAAGATCGAGCGTGTCTTTCGAAACGCGGACCGGGGAAATCCCCGCGTTCTGGTTTATGCGCGAAATTTCGCTCGTCTCGGAATAGAAGTTGAGAAGCGCCTCGAGCCGCGCGACCTCCGCGAACGCCGTGTCAAACGCCGCACTCGCCCGTGTGTCCGATTCCGCGACCAGCGTGAGGCTCACGAGAGTGTCCATCGCAAGCCGACTCTTCGTGTACGACTTCGGCGCGCTGTCTTTGCAGCCAAGGCACAAGAGACTGAGCCCGATGAGCAACCTTAGCCGTTTCGCCATCGGCGAGGAGTGTATACTCCCCGCACCATGAAAACGATCATCGAGCCGTTTCGCATCAAAGCCGTCGAACCGATCCGAATGACGACGCGTGCCGAGCGCGAGCGGATCCTCTCCACGGCAAAATACAACCCATTCAAAATCGCCGCGCGCGACATCCTTATCGACCTTCTGACCGACTCCGGCACGGGTGCCATGTCGGCCGAGCAGTGGGCCGCGATCATGCGGGGCGACGAATCGTACGCGGGGTCGGAGAGTTGGTTTCGATTCGAGAAAGTCGTTCGGGCGCTCACAGGGTTTAAGCACATCATCCCGACGCATCAAGGCCGCGCCGCCGAGCGCATCCTCTTTTCGACGCTGAACGTTCGCGGGAAGATCGTCGTCTCAAACCACCATTTCGACACGACGCGCGCAAATGTCGCCGCGGCCGGCGGTGAGCCGATCGACTTGCCGTGCGCCGAATCGCGCGACACGGCGGAGCCGCACCCCTTCAAAGGGAATATTGACACCGCGGCGCTTGAGACGCGCCTCAAGACACGCGCCGGCAACGTCGCCCTTATCATCGTCACCGTCACCGACAACACCGCGGGCGGCCAGCCCGTCTCGCTTGCGAACCTTCGCGCTGTGCGCAAACTCGCAACAGAGCATGGCGTCCCGCTGTTTCTCGACGCCGCGCGCTTCGCCGAAAACGCGTGGCTCATTCGAAAACGCGAATCGGGCCAAGCGGGGCGCTCTGTTCGCGGCATCGCGCACGAAATGTTTTCGCTCGCCGACGGCTGCACGATGAGCGCAAAAAAAGACGGCCTCGCGAACATCGGCGGCTTCCTCGCGCTCAACGACGACCGCCTCGCCGCGCTCGAACGCGACGTCCTCATCTTGACCGAGGGGTTCCCGACGTATGGCGGCCTTGCGGGACGCGACCTCGACGCGATCGCCGTCGGACTCGACGAAGTTCTCGACGAAGACTACCTGCGCTATCGCTTCGCCTCGACCGCGTACCTCGCGCGCGCTTGTCGCAATGTTGGCTTTCCGATCGTCGAACCGCCGGGCGGTCACGCCGTCTACATCGACGCGCGCACCGCGCTGCCACACATCGCACCTGCCGCTCTCCCGGGTCAGGCGCTCGTCTGCGAGCTTTACCTCGCGGGCGGAATTCGCGCGTGCGAAATCGGGACGCTGATGTTTGGCGACGCCGCCACCCACGATCTCGTGCGGCTCGCAATCCCGCGCCGCGTCTACACGCAAAGCCACATCGACTACGTGGGCGAAGTGATCGCCGATGTCGCCGAACGCCGCAACGCCCTTCGCGGCTACCGTATCCTGCGCGAACCCGCGACGCTCCGACACTTCACGGCCGAACTCGCACCAATGTGAAGGAATGCCTCATCGCGACGCGCACACCGCCTCGTCGCGGTAATCGATCGGCACGTCGGCGAGCGACCGCGCGTGCGTCGGCTTCGACTTTCCCTTTTCGAAATAAGAGCAGCCGCCGCGTTCCGTCGATGTCGGCGCGATGATTTGATACCGCACGGGCCGTCTCAGATCGCCACGCCCCAAAACCCCCGCGTCCGCCACGCGACGTAAGAGTTCCTCGTCGCCGCGGGCCGACGCGCGCTCACCAACACGCAGCGCTTTCCGCTCGCGCCCCTCTTCGCCCAAATCAACGGGCGCCGCCCCGCTTGCGGCGCGCGAAAGGTTCCGCCGTCGCGACGACGGCGACGACGACCGTTCGCCATCACACGACAAATCTTCAACGCATCCGCCGAAAACCACGGCACCCACGACTATCAAGCCAATCCGACGGAAAGGGTTCGGCCGCAAGGCAGCCCTACGAGTCGAGTTGGCGCCGCCGATGAAACGTCCCCTCGCTCCATCCGGTGTACGTCTGCTTGACGCGCCCGAGCTCCTGAATCCGCTTGACCGCGAGCTTATCCGACGCCACATGCGTTGGAATCCGCTCCTCCTTAGATATCGCCAGCACCCGCGCCAAAATGTCGTAAATCCCCGTCGCCTGTTTGAGCGCGCGCTCCTGGTTGTACCCCTCGAGCTCGTTCGCTACATTAATCAGCCCGCCCGAATTGATAACATAGTCGGGCGCGTACAGAATTCCCCGCTTCAGCAACTCGGCCCCGTGCCGCGCCTCGTCTTCGAGCTGGTTGTTCGCTGCCCCCGCGACAATCTTGCACCTCAGCCGCGGAATCGTCTTGTCGTTCAAGAGCCCGCCCCGCGCGCACGGCGCAAACAAATCGCACGCCACATCAAAAACCGCCTCCCCCTCAACCACCTCCGCGCCCAAATCGCGCGCCGCCCGATCCAGATTTTCGCGGTCGATGTCGGCCACGACGAGCCGACACCCCTCCGCATGAAGGTGCTGCGCCAAGGGGTACCCCACATGCCCAACCCCCTGAATCGCGACGGTCAACCCCGACAACGAATCGCGCCCAAACACCTCGCGCGCGCACGCCTTCATCCCGTGATAAACACCGAGCGCCGTGACCGGCGACGGATCGCCCGACCCCCCGAGCGCCCGCGAAATCCCAGTCACATACTGGGTCTCCATGCGCACCCACTCCATGTCGCGCACGCTCGTCCCCATGTCCTCGGCCGTGATGTACCGCCCGCCCAGCCCCTGCACGAACCGCCCGTACGCGCGAAACAGCGCCTCGCTCTTATCCTTCTTCGGGTCGCCGATGATGACCGCTTTGCCGCCGCCCAAATTCAAACCCGCAACCGCCGCCTTGTACGTCATGCCGCGCGACAACCGCAAAGCATCGCGGAGCGCCTCCTCCTCGCTCGCGAACGTCCACATCCGGCACCCGCCGAGCGCCGGCCCCAAAATCGTGTTGTGGATCGCGACAATCGCCTTCAGCCCCAGCCGATTGTCGTTCATGAAAAAAACTTCTTCGTGGTCGTGTTCCGAAAGGGACCTAAAGATCTCCATCCGCGGCCTCCTCCGTCAGTTCTTTGGGGGCATTTTGCGTGAGGAGTTTAAGCTTGTTTTTCGCGTGCTTCGCGACTTTCGAGCGTCCAAACTTCTTCACAATATGCTTGAGCAAGTCGCGCGCAAAAAGCCGCTCCTCGCTCCCCCCGTCACTGAAGGCAAAGGCAATCGTAAAAAGATCGATGGGCGTGAGGGCGCGCTCTCCGCGAATCGCCCTGAGCGCCTCAAACTTCCTGTCATAGAGCAGTTCTGACAGCGTGCGGAGCGCCGCATCCCCCATCCGCATCCCGATGACCGGCGACCGCGGCGTCATCTTCCAATCGCACAAGAAGTACGCGAACTTGGTCTTCGCGTCGGCATCACGAAGCACCTGCGACAACAGCCGGGCCGCTTCCCGATAGCGCCCGGCGCGCCGATGTTTCTCGGCACCAAGCGTCGCGAGCGACCGAAAGGCCGCGTGGTTGAGCGAGCGCACCCAAGGCACGAGGACCTCGGCCGCCGCGTCGTTCGCTTCGATCGCCGAAAGCGCGCGATGCGACAGCTTCTCGATGTGCGCCTTCTTGATGCGGTCGTGATGCCCCGAAAGCGCCGTCGTCACCACCTCAGCGCCGGACTTGTCTTTGACGGCAACGAGCCGCGCGACGAGCGCATCGACCGCGGCGGGATGATTCTTCAGCGCCTCGGCCGCAAGCTCGCGCGCCTTCGGATCGTCGGACGCCAAAAGTTCAACGAGCCGCTTCGTGGTTTTCGCCGATACGATGGAGCCCAAACGGCGAATCGCAAAATGACGGACCGGGCCATGTCGACTGTCGAGAAGCTTAACCATCTCCTTCTCGAACGACTTCGGAACCGCGACCGCAAAGAGGGCCGACAACGTTGGCGAAACGACGCCGTCGAAATCGGAATCCTCAAGCGTGTGAACGAGCGCCTTGAGGGCGCGTGTATTCTTCGCGATGAGATCGTGAAACCGCCCGAGCGACGAAAGCGCGGCCCGTCGCAGCCGGGCCTCGGTCCTCGGCCCCACCCAATCGATAAGCATTTGAAATGCGGTCGAATCCCCGGCGAGTGGAACGACCGACAAGGCCGCCTCGCGCACGTCGGGCCGTTCGGCCCACTCCTTCCGCGCGATGAACTTCTTGAGCGCCGAAAGCCGCGACTTCCACGCCTTCGCCGGAACGCGGCTCGCCTTCGAACGCACGGCCTCAACGACATCGCCCCGAACGTCCGCTCCGGCGCCAAAAGCCTCGAGCAATCGGTCAAACGCCTTGGCATCGGGAGCCTGCGCCAAAATCGCCGCCGCCGCGCGCCGCTCAACCACCCCGCGCGCCGCCCAATCAGCCGGAACCGCGTCAGCCGCCGAAACCCCAAGCACCGCAAGCGCCTCAGCCGCCTGCTCACCGACCCCCGCGACCCCAACGAGCTCGCGAAGGCGCGGGATCGCCCGCTTCGCAGCCGCGCGCCCGGCCGCAACGATCGCTTCCATCGCGTACTTGGAAAGTACTGGATTATCTGGGGAAAGTGCCTCGATGAGCGCCGCGACCAGGGACTTATCGCGCAGCTTTGCCTCGGCCGCAACCATTGCAGCCGCGCAGCGGCGATCGATGGCGTCGGACTCGAGCATCACCTTAAGGATCTTGTTAATCGCGGGCATCGTGCGGCGGCACCTTATTCGGCCTCGGTTTCCGGGTCAAGGCGGGTTTATTGAACGACCGAAAACCGTCGCGCACCAACTCTATATGTCGCGCGCGCGTCTATATATATAATGATAGAGACTTGTACGGAGGCGACGATGGCGATCAAGCAAGCGCGTTTGATGGTGTGGGTTCTGGCGGTCGCGGCAGCAATCGGAATTGGCGACCGCGCCCTGGCGCAAGATGCGGCGAAGCGCGCGGAGGCGAAGGCGCACAAGGCACGCGGCGACGCATTTGTGGCAAAGGGGCAAAACGCGGACGCGATTGCGGCGTATCGGCAGGCGCTCGCGACCGACGCCGACCTTTTTGAGGCGTACGAAGACCTCGGCATCACGCTCGTCGACGAGAAAAAATACGACGAGGCGATCGTCGAGTTCAAGAAGGCGATTGAGAAGCGGCCGACGTACCACCGCGGGCACTACAACATCGCGTATGCGCTCAGAAAGCAGGGGAAGCACAAAGACGCGGTCGAGAGCTATCGGAAGTTTTTGGCGGCGGTGCCGAAGGACCCCGACGGTTACTATGGGCTTGCGGAGTCGCTAAAGGCGATGAACGACAGCCGGGGCGCTCTCGAAAACTACAGGAAGTATGTCGAGATCGAGAATCGCGCCGAGGAGAAGAAGTGGGTCGATAAGGCGAAGGCGGAAATTGCGCGGCTTGAGGCGGACGAAAAGAAAACGACGGGCGCGGCCGTGGGGGTTGGCGCGGCGGCGGTCGGTGCGGGAGCCGCGGTGACAACGGGCGCAAAGGCGGCGACCGGTGCGGCGGCGACGACGGCCTCGACCGCTTCGGCAACGTCTGCGGGCACGGCATCAACGGCGACGGCGCCAATCGTAAGCCCCGCGGCAACGACACCCGCGGCTGAAACGCGCGAGCAGAAGATGAGCCGCGGAATGACTCAGGAGGGCCTTACGCACATCAAGAATAAAAACAGCGAACTCGCGCTTTTTTCGTTTCGCGATGCGATTCGGCTCGACGACACGAACGTTGATGCGCATTACAATCTGGGGCTCGTCTACGCGCTCATCGGCGCGCCGGCCAAGGCGATGGCCCATTTCCGTCGCGTGCTCGAGCTGCAGCCGACGCACGCCGAGGCGCGTGCAAAACTCGGGAAATAGCTAAACGTACTGTCGACTCTTCCTCACCGCAGCGTGGCGACGCGTTCGCGCGCGATGCGTGACCAGCCGCTTTCGTCGTCAACAGCGAGGTACTGCTCCCAGATGCGTCGCGCTTCGTCGCGGCGTCCGCGCGCCTCCTCGATCAGCGCCAAATTGTAGAGCGCCGCAACGCCGTGCTCGCGGTCGGAGAGCGCTTCACGCGTCAACGTTTGCGCCCGTGCCCATTGCCCTTCGCGCGAGAGAGCAACCGCCAAGTTTAGCCGCGCCGCGCCCGACCGTGAATCGCGCTTCAACGCCGCTTCGAGAACGCGTTTTGCACGCTCCGTGTCGCCGAGCGCCACGAGCACCGCACCCAAGTTGACGTGCGCCTCAAAGAAACCCGGGTCGCGGGCCGTAACCCGCTCAAGCTCCGACTCCGCCTCGCGCAGGAGCTGCGTCGCGTCGCCATCGCCGCTGTCGCCACCGCGGAGCACAATCGCCCGAACGCGCGTCGCGGGCGCCACCGAAGACGCCATCCGCATGACCGTCGCAACGCTCCCGCCTCGCTCGCCGCCGTCGATACCGCGCACGCGCGCCGCGTCGGCGCGTTGAAAGAGCGCGACCGCGAGATCGTTTCGCGCGCCCGAATGGTCCGGGAAAACACCCAAGAAAGTTTCAAACGCCGCAATCGCCGCCGCATAGCGCCGCTCCCGCAAAGCCACTCGCCCCGCCTCGTATCGACGCGCTTTCGCCCGCAAATCGAGCAAATAGTCCGACAGCCGCGCCGCGCGCTCCGAGAAACGCGGGTGCGTTGACGCCGCCGAGACCTCGAACCCTTCGGCCGTTGCATTTTGAAACAACTTCACAACCGCGCTCGGATCAAACCCCGCGCGATAACAGTAAAGCGCGCCATACTGGTCCGACTCGAACTCTTGCACGCGCCCAAACCCGAGCAAAAGCCGCTCGACCCCGCGCGCGTCCCCCTCGGTAACCGACGCTAGGCTCGCCGCCGCGACCTTGAGCCGGTCGATCCCGTGTCGCATCACGACGTGCGTCAACTCATGCGCGAGCACGCCCGCATACAAGTCCTCGACAATCTTCGCCCCCACGCCAAAGTGCTTGTCAATGAAGTCGAGCATCCCGCGAAAAACATAAATGCGCCCACCGTGAACGGTTATCGCGTTCAACCCGTCGCCATTCAGAATCCTCACCGAATACCGGACGCTGTCGCGCCGCTCACTCACCTGGACGAGCTTCTTCAAGACACGGCTAAGCCGTTCCTCGCGCGCCGCGTCCCGCACGACCCCAAAACGCGCCTCGAGCCGCGCCGCCAACATTCGGCCGATGTCGATCTCTGAAGCGGCATCGATCACCTGCCCCTCGGGCAGAAGCGCGATTTGCCCCGTCCAAACCTGAAGCCGCGACGACGCCCATTTCGCCGTCGGGCCGTGCGGATCGAGCTGCAGCGACTCCCGAAGCGCCGCCTTCGCGCGATCGCGATCCCCGCGCTCATTGAACACGAGACCCAAGTGGTACTTGGCCGCGGCGAACTTCTTGTCGATCACCGAGGCACGCGTCAGGTGACGCTCCGCTTCGTCAAGATCGCCATCCTCGAAGTACGAAATTCCGAGCTGCAAATGCGCATCCTTGTGCCCCGCGAGCGCGCGCCACGCCCGACGCGCCTCCTCGCGCCGTCCAACCGCTGGCGCCGACAGCGCAAGCCCCAAGAGATACCGCGCTTCGTCGAGCGCCGCACGCTTCGTGAGCGCCGCCGAAAACGACTTGACCGCGTCCGCTGGACGTCCCGCGGCGAGATCGTTTTTTCCGCGCAAAAATAAAAGCCCCGCCTCGCCATGCTCGAGAACATGGATCGCCTCCTCGGCCTCCCGCGCCCGCGCCGGCCGTGGCGAAAGCGCGAGGTACAACTCAAAGAAGTCCTTCGCCCGCTCGCGCGCCCTATCCGCCGCCTTCCCCTCGAGCTTCCCAGCTGCCGCACGCGCCGAATCGCCCATGCCAAAAATCGCCCGCCCGTTTTTCGGGTCGCGCCGCACCGCCTCCTCAAACGACTTTTCCGCCGCATCCCAACGCCGAATCTCAAGAAGCAGATCGCCCCGCGTCAGGTACGCGTCGATCGCCCCGGGCGTCGCGCGAATCACCGCGTCGATTTCTCGAAGGCCCTCGTCGACTTTTCCTGCCCGCGCAAGCGCAAAACCAAGCCGCACCCGAGCGTGCCAAGCGGCCGCGTCAAGCTGTGTCGCCCGCCGAAACGATGCCGCCGCCCGACCCCAATCGGAAACGGCAAGCCACACGTCGCCCCGCCTCACCTCGTCCGCGGCCCGTTTCGCGCGCATTGTCGCCGCAGATTTTGCCGCGTCTCGTCCTTTTTTCGCGCTGTTCGCAAACGACAACGACGGCAACGCGACCGCGATCGCGAGCAGCCCCAGCGCCAAGCCGGCTATCTTTGACATGCTTTTCATCCTCATCTATTAAGTTACATGCGCCCGGAATCCCCGTCAATTCAACCTTTTGATTTCACTGATTCCCGGATAACGGGCAACATTTGCGTGGGGCGGGCGGGG